>NC_007954.1:0-649415 GCF_000013765.1 Shewanella denitrificans OS217
TAGAGTTAAGTGGCGGTTTCACTTTGGCAACAATGTATCGGAAGACTACAAGATGAGTTATCGGCTCAGCAGTTCAGTATGTGGATCCGTCCGTTACAAGCTGAAATGGATGGCGATACTCTAGTGCTATATGCACCTAATCGTTTTGTACTCGATTGGGTTAGGGATAAGTACATCAATATTATCAATCAGTTTTTTACTGAGCAGATGGGTAGTAATGCCCCTAAACTGCGTTTCGATATTGGTAGTCGTCCTTCTGCTCGCACTGTCCAGCCAGCCCCAGCCGCTCCTAGACCTACAACAGGCCACACCCAGACTAAAGCCCGCGTTGGCACGGCATTTAATATCCAAGCCGAGCCTATGGCCAATGCTAATCATCGTAGTAACATCAACCCCACTTACCAGTTTGATAACTTCGTTGAAGGTAAATCAAACCAATTAGGTAAAGCTGCAGCGATGCAAGTGGCTGAGAATCCAGGCGGCGCTTACAACCCATTATTTTTGTATGGTGGTACTGGTTTAGGTAAAACCCACTTATTACATGCTGTGGGTAATGGCATTATTAAGAATAATCCTAATGCCAAAGTGGTGTACATGCACTCAGAAAGATTTGTGCAGGACATGGTTAAAGCCCTACAAAATAACGCCATCGAAGAATTTAAGCGTTATTATCGCAGTGTTGATGCCTTGTTTATCGATGACATTCAATTCTTTGCCAACAAAGACAGATCCCAAGAAGAATTCTTCCATACCTTTAATGCGTTATTAGAAGGTAATCATCAGATCATCTTAACCTCTGATAGATATCCAAAAGAGATCGACGGCGTTGAAGATAGATTAAAGTCTCGCTTTGGTTGGGGACTGACAGTGGCTATCGAGCCACCAGAATTAGAAACCCGTGTGGCGATCTTGATGCGTAAAGCCCAAGAGAGCGGCATTAATTTACCCGATGAAGTGGCCTTTTTCGTCGCTAAGCGTTTGCGCTCTAATGTGCGCGAATTAGAAGGGGCATTAAATAGGGTTATCGCTAACGCAAACTTTACTGGCAGACCTATTACCATAGATTTTGTCCGTGAAGCCTTAAGAGATTTGTTAGCGCTACAAGAAAAATTAGTAACAATAGACAATATACAAAAGACTGTCGCCGAGTATTATAAGATCAAGATGGCTGATATGTTGTCTAAGCGACGTTCACGTAGTGTGGCAAGACCAAGACAGGTTGCCATGGCGCTTTCAAAGGAACTCACCAATCAAAGTTTACCGGAAATTGGTGATGCATTTGGTGGTCGCGACCATACGACTGTATTGCATGCATGCCGCAAAATTGCACAATTACGTGAAGAAAGTCATGACATTAAAGAAGATTATGCTAATTTGATTAGAACTTTATCTTCTTAATCTAGGGAATTTAGACCAAATGAAATTTTCTATCGATAGGGACGCCCTATTAAAACCACTTCAATTGGTTACAGGTGCTGTCGAACGTCGTCATAATTTGCCTATTTTAGCTAACTTGCTGGTTAAGGTTAGCCAAGACGTAATTAGTCTTACCGGGACAGATTTAGAAGTTGAGCTCGTGGGTCAAGCCGCTATTCATGGGGACATAGTCCCTGGTAACACCACAGTGCCAGCTAAAAAGTTACTCGATATCGTCAAATCATTACCAGAGCAAAGTGAACTGCATGTGGAACAGCAAGATAACCGTTGGTTATTGCGCTCGGGTCGCAGCCGTTTTACCTTGGCGACGCTGCCAGCATCAGATTATCCCAATGTGGAAGCCTTTCAAGCAGAAATTGAATTCACCATTAAGCAAGGCGTGCTTAAGTCGATCATAGATTCGACCCAGTTTTCCATGGCTAACCAAGATGTGCGTTATTACCTCAATGGTTTATTGTTTGAAACCGAAGGTAACACCTTAAAAGCCATTGCCACAGATGGTCACAGATTGGCATTAAGTCATAGACAAATAGACGTCAGCTTACCCGAGAAACAAGTGATTGTGCCCCGTAAAGGTGTGGTTGAAATGTCACGTTTATTAGATAGCGATGATAAAGACATCAGCATTGCCATTGGCGAGAGCGCCATTCGTGCCGTTACCGACACTGCAGTGTTCACCAGTAAGCTAGTGGATGGCCGTTTTCCTGATTATCGCCGCGTATTACCTAAAGGCGGTGATAAAGTGGTGGTCGCCAGTCGTCAGCAACTTAAACAGGCACTCACTCGCGCCTCTATTTTGTCTAATGAAAAGTTTCGCGGTGTGCGTATTCAGTTGGAACCAGGCTTATTGCGGATAACGGCTAATAACCCTGAACAAGAAGAAGCCGAGGAAATCATAGACGTTGACTATGATTCGGCAAATCTTGAGATTGGTTTTAACGTCAGTTACTTGCTAGATGTGCTTAATAATTTAGCCAGCGAAGATGTGCGTATTACTCTTATAGACGGTAATTCCAGCGCCTTGATAGAAAACCACAAGGAAGAAGATTCCATGTATGTGGTGATGCCGATGCGTTTATAATACGTAACCGCAAGGCCCATAAAAGAAGGTGCTTTGGCACCTTCTTTGTCTCTTGTTCCCCTTGGTTTTCCCACTTGGTTTTCTCAAAATAGGTTTGCATGAGTTTACAGCGGATTAGCATAGAATCGTTTCGTAATATTGCCGCGGCTAACCTGTTGCCAAGTGAAGGCTTGAACTTAATTTATGGCCACAATGGCAGTGGTAAAACTAGCGTGCTTGAAGCGATTTATTTCCTCGGTATGGGTCGCTCTTTTCGCAGCCATTTGTCCCAGCGCGTTATCCGCCATGATGAGGACAAACTCACCCTATTTGCACAACTCAGTCATCATAATGGTGAGAGCAAGGTCGGCTTACGTCGCCACCGAAATGGCGAAATTGAAGTCAAAATTGATGGTGACAGGGTTAAGCGGTTATCCACATTGGCCGAAACTTTACCCATACAAGTGATCACCCCTGAGAGTTTTTCGCTGCTATTTGAAGGCCCTAAGGCTAGGCGTCAGTTTGTCGACTGGGGCGCATTTCACTCGGATGAGCAATTCTACACGGCTTGGTCCAATGTAAAGCGAATATTAAAGCAGAGAAATCAACTGCTTAGAAATGGTTCTTCCTATGGGAATATTCTATTTTGGGATAAGGAGTTGGTGCGTTATGCTGAACAGGTTACCCAGATACGAAATCACTATGTAGACTCGTTAAATGAGCTACTTAAGGGTATAATCGAAGAGTTTTTACCTCAAGTGAATATCAGCATTTCATTTACACGAGGATGGGACAGTAAAACGGATTTAGCCCTATTACTCGAAAGCCAATATTCTAGAGATTTAGCCACAGGCCATACAGTGAGTGGACCGCACAAAGCAGATTTAAGACTGCGTGTCGGAAACTTACCCGTGCAGGATGCCTTGTCCCGTGGACAGTTAAAATTGTTAGTCTGTGCGCTGCGTATTGCACAGGGAAAGTTGCTTAAACAACAAAAAGATAAGCAGAGCATTTACCTAGTGGATGATTTGCCATCCGAATTGGATGCACAGCATAGGCAGCTATTGCTCAAGCAGTTAACCGAGACTGGTGCACAAATATTTGTCACCGCCATCGAACCTGCGGCAATAGTCGATTCGTTAGCTAGCCCTCCTAATAAAGTGTTTCATGTGGAACAAGGGCGAGTGACGGTAATTGAATAATAACGAGAGAGAAATATGTCTGAGAATAGTTACGATTCTTCGAGTATCAAGGTATTAAAAGGCCTTGATGCAGTACGCAAGAGACCTGGTATGTACATTGGTGATACTGATGATGGTACGGGTCTTCACCACATGGTGTTCGAAGTAGTCGATAACTCTATCGATGAAGCCTTGGCCGGCCACTGTAGTGATATCACCATCACCATACATACAGATGGCTCAGTGTCAGTGCAAGATGATGGCCGTGGTATTCCTGTCGCTATCCATGAGGAAGAAGGGGTCTCAGCTGCCGAAGTTATTATGACGGTATTGCATGCCGGCGGTAAGTTCGATGATAACTCTTATAAAGTGTCCGGTGGTTTGCACGGTGTGGGTGTGTCGGTTGTTAACGCACTATCACACAAGCTGCAGCTGACTATTCGTCGTGGCGGCAAGATTTATGAGCAATTTTATACCATGGGCGTGCCCGATGCGCCTATCGCTGCGATTGGTGATGCAATTAAAACCGGTACTGAAATTCGTTTCTGGCCCAGTGGTGAAACCTTCACTAATCTAGAGTTCCATTTCGATATCTTGGCTAAGCGTGTTCGCGAACTGTCTTTCCTTAACTCAGGTGTAGGTATTCGCCTGATTGATGAGCGCGACAACAAAAACGAATTCTTTAAATACGAAGGCGGCATCAGCGCATTCGTGACTTATTTGAACCGCAACAAGACACCAGTTAACAAAGACGTATTCCATTTTGCTCATGAGCGTGAAGATGGCATTACCGTCGAAGTGGCGATGCAGTGGAATGACGGTTATCAAGAAAATATTTATTGCTTCACTAATAACATTCCCCAGCGCGATGGTGGTACTCACTTAGCCGGTTTTAGAGGTGCGTTAACTCGTAACCTAAATACTTATATGGAGCGTGAAGGCTTCAATAAGAAAGGTAAAACCAGTGCCACAGGTGATGATGCCCGTGAAGGGTTAACTGCGGTTATATCGGTTAAAGTCCCAGATCCTAAGTTCAGCTCACAAACTAAAGACAAGCTAGTCTCTAGCGAAGTGAAAAGTGCGGTTGAACAAACCATGGGTGAGCAGCTTAATGATTACCTATTGGAAAACCCTGCCGATGCTAAGCTGATTGTTGGCAAGATTGTCGATGCAGCTCGTGCCCGTGAAGCGGCCCGTAAAGCCCGTGAAATGACCCGCCGTAAAGGCGCGTTAGATTTAGGTGGTTTGCCAGGAAAGCTTGCGGATTGCCAAGAAAAAGACCCAGGTCTTTCAGAAATCTACATAGTGGAAGGGGACTCTGCTGGCGGTAGCGCCAAGCAGGGACGTAACCGTAAAAACCAAGCAATTTTGCCACTAAAAGGTAAAATTCTAAACGTAGAAAAAGCTCGTTTTGATAAGATGTTATCTTCTCAAGAAGTGGCAACCCTTATCACAGCATTAGGTTGTGGTATCGGCCGTGATGAATACGACCCAGAAAAGACCCGTTATCATAACATCATCATCATGACGGATGCTGACGTCGACGGCTCGCACATTCGTACCTTGCTGTTGACCTTTTTCTTCCGTCAAATGCCTGAGCTTATCGAGCGTGGTTATATTTATATCGCTCAGCCACCGTTATTCAAGGTGAAAAAGGGTAAGCAAGAGCAGTACCTTAAAGATGAGCCAGCCTTAACTGAATACTTAACCACTCAGGCGTTAGATGGTACTCGAATCTACCCAACTCAGGGTGCGCCAGGTATGACAGGTGAGCCATTAGAGCGTTTAGTGGCCCAGTATCGTGAAGTTGAAACTATCATAGCTCGCTTAGAGAAACGCTATCCAAGCATAGTGCTTAACCGCATGCTGTATCACCCAGAGGTTACCGGCGCTATGTTGGCGGATGAGACTCAGATGAAAGCTTGGTGCGCAGAGTTTGTGGCGGATCTAATAGAGCTTGAAACCAATGGCGTGATCTACGACATGGTGACCGAGTTTGATATGGAGCGTAAAGTTTACCTGCCTAAGATGGTTATTCGTAAGCACGGTATTGATACCGAATACTTGTTTGGCTATGACTTCTTCCACTCTCTGGATTATCAGCGCATCGCTAAGTTAGGTGCAGCTCTGGATGGTATGGTTGAAGAAGGCGGTTATGTTCAGCGCGGTGAGAAGGTTAAAGAAGTTGAGACCTTCCTCGAAGCGTTAGATTGGATGATAAGCGAAGCTAAGCGCGGCCTTTACATTCAGCGATACAAAGGTTTGGGTGAAATGAACCCTGAGCAATTGTGGGAAACCACAATGGACCCTGAGACTCGCCGTATGCTACGGGTTACCATTGAAGATGCTGTGGGTGCAGATCAACTGTTCACCACATTGATGGGCGATCAGGTAGAGCCGCGACGTGAGTTTATCGAGGCTAACGCCTTGAACGTGGCTAACCTAGATGTATAAAAATGGACGTTTAAATATTAGCGCTTTAAGCCTTCCGGCTTAATCCCATCGCTGCAAATAAAAAGGGAAAGCCTAGGCTTTCCCTTTTTTGATCTTGTCACTTTTATTTTTCCGCTTCTGGCCAAGGGTCACTCAGTGGTGGCGCCGTGATAAAGTCACTGTCTGTTAAGCTTTCTAAGAAGGCCAACAGCTGTATTTTTTCCTGCTCACTTATGTCAAAACCTTTGATGAAAGGGCTTTTCAGTGGATTGTTTCGGCCATCGCCTTGATGCTCGCCAGTGGTGACATTACGGCCACCAGCGGCGTAAATATCTATGACCTCCGCCAGTGTCGCCACACTGCCATCATGCATATAGGGGGCGGTTAAACTGATATTCCTAAGGCTTGGGGCGCGAAACCTGCCATCATCCTTAGGGTTTGTGCTAACTTCAGCTAAACCGCGGTCAATTTCTGGATAGCCGTAGTGAATGCTTACTTCCTTTGTTGTTGTTAATCCTATTCTCTTGGTGTAGTAAAGGCCTGTGTTGTGAAAGGGTCTTCTATCTAGCGGCTGTTTCTCATGACTGGTGGATTGAGTAAAATTAAAGCCGCCATGACAATGATGACATTCGAATTTTTCAGAAAAAAATAATCCCATGCCGGCAAGTTGTGTCTCTGAAAGCGCCGAGTCTTGGCCGCGGTAGGCATAATCATCGAAGGGGGAGTTTAATGAAATCAGGCTGCGAACAAAACTGGCTAATGCCTGAGTCACATGCACAAAGTTCATTGGACCTTGATGCTCGGGAAAGGCATCTTGTAGCAGTTTTGGGTAAGGTCCCTGTTGCAGGCGACTCAAGATCTGCGCTTCATTGCCGCCAGCACCTAGTTCAATGGGCTGCTCGCCAAATAGCGGCAGTAAAATCTGCTGCTCAAGCTCAGTCAATCCATCATGGGCCCAAGTTAATGTCTTATTGTAGGCAATGTTAACCAGTGCCGGTGCATTGCGCCTATGGTGCTCCCCTGTGCTGCCAATAGAAACCACAAGTTTTTCGGCGAAAGCCTGTGACTGAAGATGACAACTGGCGCAGCTTTGAGACTGATCCATTGAAAGGTTTTTATCATAAAATAAATAGCGACCTAAGCTGACTTTCGCCGTCGACATAGGGTTATCTTGCGGCACTGTGGGTTTTGGGAATCCTGCAGGAATGGACCATTGATAAGCATCATGTTTTACCACGGTAGCTGCTTGGTCACAGGCCGCTAAACTTGTGATAACTAAAAGGCAGATGCTTAAGGTGCCTAGTCTACTTTTCTGGCTTTTAAATGGCATTAGTTAAACCACCAAAGAGGCGCCACAGGCTCAATGGCATTAATACTCAGCTGCTGTGTCTCAAACGGTAACGCCTGACCTAGGCCTAGGCGGGAAAATAGTAACTGACAAGTTTTACTTGCTGAGTCGGACATGCAAGATTGCTGAGATAATTGGGGGTCATCGAGCAGCGGGGCAAGCAGGACTGCTAAGTCGAGATTTAACTGATGTTGCCCTTGGTAATCTAAGCTAAATTTGGCTCTATTTGGCTGTTTACAAGCTTGAGTCGGTGAGCGCATTACACTGGCGGATTGACAAGCCACAGAGCCTAAATGGAATTGCCAGCCCGTTTGCTTGCCAACAGCAGGCTCAGTTAATAAGGTCTTAGCGAGATCAATTCTCAGGAATTTATGGCCTTGCTGCCAAGTCCAAAACATGTCACTTTGATTTAATGGCGTTTCAGCCAATAACGGATTGCCATGATTTAACTCAAACGGCACCCCCAGCTCGAAAGTCATCAGCCCAGGTTTTAATGCTTTATCAAAACTAAGCAGCCAGTTTTGCTCGCCTTGGCAGTCACTGCCTAATAAGGCGACACTGGCTTGCTGATATTTACTCGCGCCTACAGTTTCTTTACTCAATGCCTGGGGCTGTCCATCTAGGCTGAAATTGCTTAAAAAGAGCTGAACTTGCTCTAATTGCCAGTGGGGTTTTATGCTTGAATGGCAACCCATTGGCTGCCCTTGCCACAGGAGCTGCACTGTGAGCTGGTTTGGTTTTTTTGAGCAGGCCGTTAATAGGCCTGCTAAGGATAATAACAGTGATAATAAGCCTAGTGTACGGCCCTTTGAAGTCAGGATGTTAAGGGCAAAAGTGATAAATCGCATGTTAGTGTCTTGTTGTTTATGTGTTACTTTTAGGCATCCTACAAATATACCACGCTAAATGCACTGTTTGTGTAACGCTTATCATGCTGTTAGCAAAATGGTGCGCTAAAAATGGAGTTTCAGATGGCGTTTACCCTATTAATTAAGCCATATACTTTTGGCATAGGTTTGTTGTCATTGGCAGGCTTTCTGAGCCAAGGCGCTTTTGCGCATTCTGAGCATGACAAGGCGCGCTTTGTGAGTGAAAAAGGTCAAGATGTTGGCTTCTGTGACAACGCCTTGCGCCCATGCCAAACGATTGCTTATGCGGTAACTCACGCTAATAAAGGGGATAGGGTATTAGTGGCCGATGGTTATTATCAAATTCGCGATATCGATGAGTTGTTTTTGCTCACCAGTGAAATCGTCCCGGTAATGGGGGGATTCAATCGTTACGATCATTACTTGTCTCAAGCTCCACAGCTCAATACCACAGTTTTAACGGGGGTGCCTTCTGAGTTTGCACAGCGCCTGGAAGCGAGAGGCTTTAGGGTGATAAGTGATGGTATCGGTCAGTACGGCACTGAACTCGATGAAATGCTGGCAACCCAGCAAGGCTTACAACAAGATCATGCCAGCGCAACTTGTACAGCAGGCAAAGCGGCAGGCTTTAATTGTAATGCCATAGATTTAGTCTCTCATATTGCCTTAGGCAGCTTTTCTTCAAAGCCCAATGCTGCCAATGATATTTGGGGCCATGTTGATCTTAATACTGGCACTGAGTACGCCATCATAGGGTTAGTGAATGGCACTGTGGTAATGAACCTTAGTGATCCTGCCAACCCAGTGGAAGTGGGTACAGTTACTGGGAGTCGTACCACTTGGCGTGATATCAAGGTTTACCAATGGTTCGATGCCAGTGTTTCGCGCTGGAAAGCCAATGCCTATGTGACATCTGAAGGTTCAGATAATATACAAATTATCGATTTAAGTCAGTTACCTCACTCGATATCTAAGCTGGCGACCGACACGGTCGAAGGCTCTGCGCACAATGTCTATATCAGTAATCTTGATTACACGACTAACACAGCATTAACGGGTTTAACTCCCCAACTGCACATTGTGGGTCAAAATAGTGCAGGCGGCGCATTTAAGAGTTATTCCTTAACTAACCCCGCAAAGTTGAGTGTAAGTTTTAGCCATAGCGGTGCAACGCGAGCCGATTATACCCACGATGTCAGTTCTATGGTGGTGGACGATGCGAGGGCACAGGCCAGTTGTCAGACGCAAATTTGTACCGTGCTGATGGATTTCAATGAAACTAGCATGAGGTTGTGGAATATCACCACTCCTGCCAGCAGTAAAACCTTATCAGACGTCACCTATGCCAATGCCGAATATGTTCACTCTGGTTGGTGGAGTGAAGATAAACGCTATGTGTTTGTTCATGATGAGCTCGATGAGCAAAGAGCTGGTCTGAATACCACCCTAAGGGTATTTAACGTCGATGACTTAGGTGCGCCAGATTTAGTCAAAGTTTGGAGTGGGCCGACTAAAGCCATAGATCACAACGGTTTTGTCAGAGGCAATCGTTATTACATGTCTAACTATCAGCGTGGGGTAACCATATTGGATATTAGCCAAGCCGATGATCCTAAGGAAGTAGGCTATTTCGATACCTTTCCCGCCTCCGATAGTAATGCGTTTAATGGAGTGTGGGGGGTGTATCCCTATTTACCATCAGGCTTAGTGCTTGCCAGTGATATTAACAGTGGCCTGTATATTCTTAGGGACAAAAGCTTAAATAGTGCTCAAGGTTCAAGTTCCTTTGTCGCTGCCGCATCTGCCAGTAATGCTGGCGATGTGATGAATATTAGCGTGCAGCGCCCTCAAGGTAGTGGCGTTGTGAGTGTCGGTTTTGAAACTTTGTCGGCAACCGCCGTAGCAGGGCGTGATTTTGAAGCTGTGAATGGCAGATTATCTTGGGCGGCTGATGATCATAATGCCAAACAAATCAGTATCACAACCTTAGATAGCGGCCAGAATAAAGCGCTATTGGCGTTTGTGCGCTTATTTGATCCTAGAGGCGGTCTAACGCTTGCGAGCCCAAGTTATCATCAACTTAATATTGGTGAGGATGTGCCTCAAGCAGGCAGTTTGGGCTTTGCCAGTGCTACAGCCTCTGTGGTTGAGGGGGCGAGTCTGAGTGTTGCTGTATTAAGAAGTGGCGGCAGTGCTGGCGAGCTTAGGCTTGCCTATGGCCTTGAAAGTGGCACGGCTATAGTAGGTCAAGACGTAGAGGCGCTTTCCGGTGAGTTGGTGTGGGGCGATGGTGATAGCCAAGTGAAGCACATCCAAGTTAACACCCTAGAAGATACTGATATCGAAGCTGATGAGGATTTTTTGGTTACACTGGGAAGTTTAGCGGGTAGCCAAATCTCCACTGCGAGCTTAACCGTAACCCTAACCGATAACGATAGACTTAACACTGCGCCCACAGTCAGTGCGGGGGAGAACCGTGAGGTTAATGGGGGGGCAACCGTGACCTTAACAGCACAAGCAACGGATGCTGAAAATGATGCCATTAGCTATGCATGGCAGCAAACTAGCGGTGAAAGTGTGACCTTGAGTAATGCTAATACGGCGAGTGCTCAATTTGTTGCCCCAGCGATGGATGCGAGTTTAGTGTTCACTGTGACAGCTACGGATGCGCTGCAAAGTAGCACTCAAGCCAGCGTGACGATAACTGTGAAAGCCGCAGTGGTTGCTCTCCCTGAGGTGAAAGTTGTAGAACCCAGTTCGGGTGGTGGTAGCTTAGGCAGTTTGAGTTTACTCTTGTTAGCCGGCTTAGGCATAAGGCGTCGATGCAATAAAATAGCCGCTTAACAGTCCTATAATAGTTTTAATCTCTAACAAAAAAACGCGCCATTTAGGCGCGTTTTTTATTTGTAGTACAAAAATGGCTTAGTGTTTAGCCTATTGCAACAATGAAATGTCGGCAACGTGCAAGAACTGCTCACGCAAGTTGTTTAACAAAGCTAAACGGTTGTTCTTTAAGGCTTCATCATCTGCCATTACCATTACATCTTCGAAGAATTGATCGACGCTTTCACGAAGCTCTGCCAATAATGTCAGTGCTTGCTGATAATCACCTGTTGCAAACAAAGGCGCTAGCTTAGGTTGCAAGCTTGCTAATTGCTCGGCTAGGGCTTTCTCTGCAGTTTCGGTTAGCAGGCTTGGGGTCACGTTAGCAGGCAATTCGCCCTCAACCTTAGCCAAGATGTTAGACACGCGTTTGTTTGCTGCTGCAAGTGCGGTAGAGGCTTCTAAACCACGGAAGTGTGATACCGCATTAACGCGGCTGTCAAAGTCCGCTGGACGCGTAGGGCGACGAGCCAATACTGCCAAGATAACATCCACTTGAATGCCTTTATCTTGATACCAGCTACGGAAACGTGCCATTAAAAATTCCAGTACATCTTCACTGGTATTGCCATTGGTGAGGTTAGTGCCGTGAAGCGCCTGCGCCTTAGCAATAAGGTCGACTAAATCTAGCGGCAGTTTGTTCTCAACAATAATACGTAAGATACCAATGGCGGCGCGGCGAAGTGCGAACGGATCCGCAGCGCCTTTAGGTGCTTGACCAATACCAAAAATACCTACTAAGGTATCAAGTTTTTCGGCTAAGGCGACCGCACAAGAGACACTCGCTGTTGGCACAGTATCGCCAGAGAACTTAGGTTTATATTGCTCTTCAATGGCAATGGCTACCGCTTCAGTTTCACCATCTAGGCGCGCATAATGCATGCCCATGGTGCCTTGAGTATCGGTAAACTCCATCACCATATTAGTCATTAAATCGGCTTTGGATAACAAGCCTGCTCGAGCGGCGTCGACACTACTACTGGCAAGATTATTGTTATTTAACTCAGTCGCAATAAATCCTGCGAGCTGTGATATACGCTCGGCGCGCGCTTTTAGCGTACCCAGTTGTTTTTGGAATACCACAGTTTCTAAGCTGCTAAGGCGTGATGCCAAGCTGTGCTTTTTATCTGTGTTAAAGAAGAATTCGGCATCGGCAAGACGAGGGCGAACCACTTTCTCATTGCCAGAAATAATCTGCTGTGGATCTTTTGATTCAATGTTGGTCACGAAGATAAAGTTAGGCAGTAATTTGCCTGACTTATCAAATACTGGGAAGTATTTCTGATCGCCCTTCATGGTGTACACCAAGGCTTCAGCAGGCACATTTAAGAATTTTTCTTCAAAGCTTGCCGTGAGCACGATTGGCCATTCAACCAAGGAGGCGACTTCTTCTAACAAGTCTTCTTGAATATCAGCCACACCGCCTATCTTAGCCGCTGCCGCTTCAGCATCAGCTTTAATGATAGCTTTACGTAGCTGGTAATCAGCCAGTACCTTGCCTTGCTCTTTTAGGGCGCTTAAATAGTTATCGGCGTGATCTAGCTGAAAACTGGCTTGCCCCATAAAGCGGTGACCACGAATGATACGGTCCGATTTAATACCTAATAGTTCACCGCCAATTAATTCGCTGCCTAATAGCATAGTCACTGTGTGTACTGGACGAATAAATTGGGTGCTATTGGCACCCCAGCGCATTGGCTTAGGGATAGGTAATTTGTCTAATGCACGTTGGGCCATAGCGGCAATCAGGCTGTTAGTCTGAACACCCACCACTTTAGCTTGATGTACTAACCATTCGCCTTTATCTGTTACTAAGCGCTCAGCTTGCTCGACAGTAATGCCATTACCACGGGCCCAACCTTGGGCTGCTTTAGTTGGATTGCCGTCTGCATCGAATGCTGAACTCACAGCTGGGCCACGTTTTTCAACCACTTTGTCGGCTTGAGCTACGGCTAGACCTGTGATGCTTAATGCTAGGCGGCGAGGGGCCGCATACCAAGTTGCTGCGGTAAACGGCAAATCGGCTTTTACCAGTTCATCACTGAAGTTAGCGAGGAAAGAATCGGCCAAGGTACGCAGTGATTTCGGCGGTAACTCTTCGGTACCAATTTCTATGAGTAAGTTTTCAAATTTCATCTGTGACCTCTACTTACACAAAGGGAAGCCAAGCGCTTCACGTGCTTGATAATATGATTCAGCAACACCTTTAGACATGGCTCGAACGCGAAGGATATAACGCTGACGTTCGGTAACTGAAATGGCATGGCGCGCATCGAGTAAGTTGAATGCGTGTGAGGCTTTCATGACTTGCTCGTAGGCGGGCAGCGGCAGTGGTTTGTCTAAGCTCAATAGGTGCTGACACATTTTTTCGCACTGATCGAACAGGGTAAACATAAAGTCTACATCGGCGTGCTCGAAGTTATAGGTCGACTGCTCAACTTCATTCTGATGGAAAATGTCACCATAGGTAACACGGCCCATAGGACCATCTGTCCAGACTAAGTCATAGACGCTGTCGACTTCTTGAATGTACATAGCCAGACGCTCGAGACCGTAGGTGATTTCACCGGTAACAGGGCTGCATTCGATGCCACCCACTTGCTGGAAATAAGTGAACTGTGTCACTTCCATGCCGTTTAACCAGACTTCCCAGCCAAGGCCCCAGGCGCCCAATGTTGGCGATTCCCAGTTATCTTCAACGAAACGAATATCATGGACTTGAGTGTCTATGCCTAAGGCTTGTAAAGAACCTAAATAGAGTTCTTGGATATTATCCGGTGATGGCTTAAGGACCACTTGGAACTGATAATAGTGCTGTAGACGATTAGGGTTTTCACCATAACGGCCATCAGTTGGGCGGCGTGAAGGCTGAACATAGGCGCTGCTCATTGGCTCTGGGCCTAATGAACGTAAGAAGGTCTGCGGGTGGAATGTTCCAGCACCTACTTCCATGTCCAAGGGTTGAACGATTGCGCAACCTTGCTGCGCCCAATATTCTTGCAGGGTCAGTATGAATCCCTGAAATGTCTTTACGTCGTGTTTCATCGTCATGTCTACTGCTGTCGGGCTATTAGAAAATGGTTTTGATTATACCTTGTAGATCAGGCTAGATGTAGGTTATTTTTTAATGCATAACTAAAAACGCCAATGGATACCGTATCATGCAAGTGAATCGCTGTGCTTGGGTCAGTGATGACCCGCTTTATCAAGACTATCATGACAAGGTTTGGGGCAGGCCAGAGTACGATAGTCAGCAATTATTCGCCAAACTCTGCTTGGATGGTCAACAGGCGGGGTTATCTTGGATCACTATTCTAAAGAAACAACAAAACTATGAGCGGCTATTTGCTAACTTCGACCCTAGGTTAATCGCTGAATTTGATGATGCCAAAGTTGAAGAGTTAATGTTAGATGTAGGTATAGTGCGTAATCGTCTTAAAGTGAATTCCATTATTCGTAATGCCAAAGCCTATTTGGCCATGGAGCAACAAGGGATTAATTTTTCCCAGTTCCTATGGGCCTTTGTTGGCGGCGCACCTAAGCTAAATAATTTCTCCTCCATGGCAGATGTGCCAGCACAAACCCCTGAGTCTGAAGCCATGTCTAAGGCACTTAAAAAGTTAGGTTTTAACTTTGTTGGCCCGACGATATGCTATGCCTTTATGCAAGCCGTAGGTATGGTGAACGATCATACTCAAGATTGTTTTTGTGCAACTGAGAAGTAGAAAATGGGTTGTAATATAAATTAATATAGAATGAATAATAAAAAAGGTGTTCCACGTGGAACACCTTTTTTTCTAGCTTGTATAGCAGGTACTAGACAAGTATAGATACTCTCTCGTTATTCAACAAAAAGTTGAATAAACAGAGGGTTATTGTTTATTTGCCTTTTCAAAGAAGAAGGGATTACGTTGATGCTTGTCACCATTCAGTTCATTCATGGTCTCGGCATTGAATAAACGGCCATTGGTCATGGTATAGACAACTTTATCAGTCACTCGAATATCCTCTAATGGATTGCCATCGATAACAATCAGATCTGCAAGCTTACCAGTTTTAATCGAGCCGAGTTGATGGTCCATGCCAAAAGTAGTGGCTGGGTTGATGGTAGAAGTCTTAAGCACTTCTTGATTACTCATGCCACCTTGAGCGAACATCCACATTTCCCAATGGGCAGCTAAACCTTCACGCTGACCATGAGCACCTATATTTGCCTTAACGCCAACATCATTTAGTGCCTTAGCAACTTTGGCGACATTGAAATGATTGTAGTGGCCATCTGGTGCTGTGGGTCTACGCATAGAGCGGGCTTGGAGAATATCGGCGGGTACATAAGCAGATAGTCTTGGATGTGCCCAGACATCCGTCTTATCGTACCAATAGTTTTCCCCTGAGATACCGCCATAGGCGACCACTAAGGTGGGGGTATAACTCACCTTAGTCTGGCTCCATAATTGTTTGATATCAGAATAGATAGCCCCAACAGGTAATGAATGCTCTAGGGTAGTGTGACCATCGACCACCATAGATAAGTTATGCTGAAGCAAACTTCCACCTTCCGGCACTACCATCATTTCTAACTCACGGGCTGCGGCAATCACTTGTTGGCGTTGATTACGTCGTGGCTGGTTATAGCTTTTAACGCTAAACGCGCCGACTTTTTTCAAGCGTTCTAAATGAAATTTTGCATCATCAAGGGAGTCGACGTGGGAGGTGTAACCTGGCGCATTGGCCCCGTAGAGTATGGTTCCAGTAGAGAAGATGCGTGGCCCAACTATGCTACCGGCTTTCTGCTGTTCTGAAGCGGCAAAGATTTCAGTGGTGTCATTTGATGGGTCATGAATAGCGGTAACCCCAAGAGAGAGGCCCGAGTATAAGGTCCAGTTTTGCTGTGGAATAATCTCTTCATCCGCCTGAGGACCGTGAGCATGGGCATCGAATAAACCTGGCATGATACTCTTACCAGCGATGTCTATCACTTGAGCGCCATTAGGTATTTTTGTAGCAGCATCACCGACAGCAATAATTTTATTATCTTTGATGATGACAACGCCTTTATCTATGACTTTATCTTCTTCCATAGTAATAACAGTGCCACCGACGAAGGCTATGGTTCCACGTGGAACATAGGCATCTTGTTTAAAGCCAATGTTGGTGATTTTTGCTTGACTTTTATCATCTTTCTTGCCGTATTGGGTATCAACTTTGGCTTGGTAAAGTTCAGGGCCCAGTGTCCAATATAGATTGTCACTGTTATTGCCCCAACTAATACTTTCACCTGCTCTGGTGCTCAGTTGGATCACAGGAAGGTTACTGGCTTTAGGGCCTATGGCTATGGTTTCACCGTGTTTAGCAAAGGGAGTGACATAGACACGGAAGCGTTCAGCAAAGGCCAAGTGTTCGCCATCGGGAGAAACCCTAAATTCAGTGGCATGCTCACTGGTGTAATGCACCCGTTTGTCAAAGCCATCGATTCGAATTGAAGACAGCTGCGGCGTTTCACCTTGCTCCATAAAGAAGATTCGGTCTGTATCTGCACCAAACTGTGCTTGATAACCTTCAGCTGTAATTTTAGTATTCTGCTTACCCTTGACATCGACCTTGTACAGTCCAGTTTCCTGAGACCAAGTTCTCGGTGTGATGTTGCCGCCATTGGCCTTGCGGTACACAACAAACTGACCATTGGGAGCAAACGTTGGTTCAACATATTTACCTGGTTCGCTAGTTAACCTTGTCGCTTTGCCACCACGGGCGCTTATCAGGCTGACTGTACCTTGGTCTTGATCATTCCAAGTGGTGAACACTATTTGCTTGCCATCACGTGACCACTGGGGGAATAGCTCGTTGATATCATCATCGAGTCGAGTCAAACGTTCTTGAGTGTCATTTTCTATGTCACGGATCCACAACTTACCTAGAGCTTCGAATACCACCTTCTTACCATCTGGTGATACTTGTGCCATACGCAGCATTTTTACATCAAACTTGTCTTGGTCTAAGTTTTGTGTGAAACGCACCGATGGCTGAATATCTAATTGCGCCTTGACCTTAAAAGGAATATCGCTGACCGATAAGTCTTTAAGCTTGAGTTTATTAATCTTACCCTTGGCCCAGAAGACAATGCTGCTATTATCTTGAGTCCAAGCCATGCTTGGATACACACCATGAATGGCCCACGTTTCTTGCATGTCTCTGTCGAGTTCAGCATACAGTTTGTTGGTTTCACCAGATTGCAAATCCAGTAAATAGAGAGAGGATTGGAAACCATCACGTTTGATATAAGCCAGTTTTTTACCATCAGGGCTAGGTGTGGGTCTAATGGCACCACCTGTACCTTCAACTAAAATTTCAATATCACCCGTTTGAGTGTCGTAGCGTTTAATCTTGTAAATACCACTGACGGAATCTTTTGAATAATGGAAGGTTTTTCCTGGAGTGTCGTCTTGGCTAAAGTAAATATAGCGACCATCCGGTGAGTATGCGGGTTCACCTAAATCTTTTTGATCGTTAGGACGTTCGGTAAGTTTAACGCCTTCACCACCAGCCACATGGTACAACCAGACCTCACCAGCGCCTAAACTACGGCTAGCGGTGAAGTGTTTACGAGCGACTAAGTACTGTGAGTCTGGGCTCCATGCAGGACTGTTTAGTAAGCGGAATGTTTCCTTGGTCACTGGATGTGGGTTGCTACCATCGGCATTCATTACCCAAATATTGTCACCGCCATCTTCATCTGAGGTGAAAGCAATATATTTACCATCTGGGCTATACACAGGTTGCATCTGCCAAGCGATACCTTTGGCTAATGGTTTGGCATCTCCTCCAGAAATCGGCATCTGGTATATATCACCGAGTAGGTCGAATACTATATGTTCTCCATCGGGAGACACACTCACATTCATCCAAGTACCTTCATTGACATCAATGGAGGCCTTTTCTAATGGTGCGTGTTCTGGGGCATTAACTTGCCATTTCGGTGCCTCATCTTCTGCATATACTAATGATGAGCATCCAAGTGTTAATGCGATGGCCGTATATAGTGGGGTAAATTTGATTGATAACATTAGCATTCCAATTTTTGTGTTTTTAATAATGGAGGTTTTTGAATGGATCTGGTGTCATTTCTAAGTCTTGTATCTCGAGTGGCTTGAGTCAGTCGAGTGTTTTTTTAGTTACCCTTTATCCCATATTCACAGGTAAAGTAACACCCTAAATCTGTTTCAAATAATGACAGGCAATTGCAGCTTGTATGTTTTGTGGGCAAGTTAGAATTCGAGTCAAAGTGCTCGATTAAATTAGCTGATAAAGAGATCTAACTTTTGCCGATGACAATAGTATCATTTTGGTAAATGAGCCCAGAGTGCAACACTTTACAGGTAACACCTCCGCGCCAATCTGGGGTAAGTGCCCCCTCTAAACCTGGATGGCTTTGCTCCATCTTGCGACAAGGATCGGTTTCGCCTGTAACTAATAAGCGTAAATCATCACCAATCTGAATAATCTTACCGACATCGGCGGCGCTAAATTCATGCCCGCTTATCAATAGATTCGCTCTGCGTGTGAGCCAGCTTAAGTCGGCATTAATTGCAGCGCAGGCTTTATCCCATTGTTGCTCGGATAACACTGTTACTTGTCTCTTGCTTGGACGGCCCAAAATATCATTTTCAACCCCCTTATCTATGGTCACGTTAGCCGTTATCACTTCATTCATTGGACCGCGTTTCACGGTTTTATAAGCAATAGAAACTAAAGCGACAGTCATTTTCAGCGGCCTTTTTTAAGCAGATATTGGTAAGGTGTTTTACTGGTGTCACTGGCGATTAGGGTGTGATCCATAAATTCGCAGAAACTAGGAATATCTCTGGTAGTGGCTGGATCATCGGCGATGATAAGTAAGGTTTCACCATCAGCCATTTTTCTCACGGTTTTTCTTACCATCATTACAGGTTCAGGGCAACGTAAGCCAAGTGCGTCGAGTTGGTGTTGGGCCTGTGAGAAAACATCAGTCATTCGAATTAACTTCTTAAAAATTAAATTGGGCTAATGTTACTCCTGTGATCTAGCCTTGCCAAGTTTGCTTGGGATAAAACTTAGGTTAATTCAGTTTACAGAGTGTGAGAAAAGATGATTTGTTTAAAAACAAATTTTCTTCAAAGTTGTTTCACGTGGAACATAATACCAATCA
Source organism: Shewanella denitrificans OS217 (assembly GCF_000013765.1). Lineage (NCBI taxonomy): Bacteria > Pseudomonadati > Pseudomonadota > Gammaproteobacteria > Alteromonadales > Shewanellaceae > Shewanella > Shewanella denitrificans. The sequence goes on from NC_007954.1 coordinate 19,397, forward strand.
CATTAATTATGTGATCAAACAGAGCGGCTCAAGCTTTTCAATTCAAGGCGCATTAATGCAGTAAGGGTTTTATTCCCTTACAAATTAATGAAACGATGAAGTGGAACGCTTGAGATGCTCCCCAAGGGCGGGTTTCAAAGGGGATTTCTCTGCGTTGAAGACTTTCGACATAGCACCACTATGCCTTCAAGCCTCCGCCTTGATTAATCCCCTTTGAACTCCCGCTGAATGACCAGATAATTAATACGATTGGTATAATCCTAATCAGGAAAAGTTAGAAATAAAAAAAACGAGTCCAATTTAACATTGAACTCGTTTTTTATTGCTTAAGCGCTAGGGAATTAAACGCGCTCGAACACAGTCGCAATACCTTGACCAAGACCGATACACATAGTCGCTAGACCTATGGTGGCATCTTTCTCTTCCATCAAGTTAATCAGGGTCGTAGAAATACGTGCACCAGAACAACCCAGTGGATGGCCGAGTGCAATCGCACCACCGTTAAGGTTGATTTTCTCTTCAACCACATCTTGAAGACCTAAGTCTTTAACGCAAGGCAGTGACTGAGCGGCAAAGGCTTCATTAAGCTCGATGACATCTAAATCGGCAACGGTTAAGCCAGCGCGAGCTAATGCTTTTTGAGTTGCAGGTACAGGGCCATAACCCATGATAGCCGCATCACAACCGGCAACCGCCATTGAGCGGATGCGTGCACGGATTGGTAAACCTAAAGCACGAGCCTTAGATTCTTCCATCACTAACATGGCTGATGCACCATCAGACAGGGCAGACGAAGTGCCGGCTGTCACAGTACCATTGGCAGGATCAAATACCGGGCGAAGTCCGGCAAGTGATTCCATGGTAGTTTCAGGGCGGATGACTTCATCATGCATCACTTTGATCAAGGCACCGTTGGCGTCATGACCTTCCATAGCCCAAATTTCTTTGGCAAAGCGGCCTTCAACAGTAGCAGCATGAGCACGCTGATGTGAGCGCACTGCAAACGCATCTTGTTGCTCACGGCTAATGCCATGCATTTTACCTAGCATTTCGGCGGTTAAGCCCATCATGCCTGAGGCTTTAGCAACACGATTAGCTAAACCTGGGTGGAAATCCACGCCGTGATTCATAGGTACGTGGCCCATGTGTTCAACACCACCAATGATAAAGGTGTCGCCCATGCCTGTCATAATGGCGCGTGCCGCTTGATGAATGGCATCCATAGATGAACCGCATAAGCGGTTTACTGTGACAGCACCGGCTGTCTTTGGAATGCCAGCCAGCAGTGACGCATTACGGGCTATGTTAAAGCCTTGCTCTAATGTTTGCTGCACACAACCCCAGATCACATCTTCAATCAGACTGGGATCCAGTTGTGGGTTGCGAATAAGTAAGGCTTTCATTAATTCGGCAGACAAAGTTTCTGCACGTACATTCCTAAATACCCCAGCCTTAGAGCGGCCCATTGGGGTACGAATGCAGTCTACGATAACAGCTTGTTTCATGATTATTTCCTTTCCCACTGAATTAGGCTTGGTAGTAGCTACCGTTATTGGCTGCAAGTTCACGCATCGCATCAGTCACTTGATATAAGCCACCTAAATGTGCGTATTTGTCTGCCAGAGCGACGAAGTTTGCTACGCCCATGGTATCTATATAACGGAATACACCACCACGGAATGGTGGGAAACCTAGACCGTAAACCAGACCCATATCGCCTTCAGCAGGAGAAGCTATGATGCCTTCTTCTAAGCAACGTACTGTTTCAATGATCATAGGGATCATACAACGGGCAATAATGTCATCCGCTTCAAATGCTTTTAATTCACCAAAAGCTGCACCTAATAACTGGTAGCTAGTGGCATCGATATCTTTCTTCGGTTTGCCACGACGGTCAACAGAGTAAGCATAGAAACCTTTTGAGTTTTTCTGCCCTAAGCGTTTGTTTTCAAACATTATATCAATCGCGTCAGTGCCATTTTTACCCATGCGGTCAGGGAAGCCTTCAGCCATTACCGCTTGTGCATGATGACCCGTATCAAGGCCAACCACATCAAGTAAATATGCTGGGCCCATTGGCCAACCGAACTGTTTTTCCATGACTTTATCGACAGCGGCAAAGTCAGCGCCATCGGCAAGCAGACCATTGAAACCAGCAAAGTAGGGGAATAACACGCGGTTAACGAAGAAGCCTGGACAATCGTTAACGACGATTGGCGTCTTGCCCATTTTGCTGGCATAGGCCACAACAGAGGCGATGGTCTCTTCTGAGCTGTGCTCACCACGGATGATTTCAACTAATGGCATTTTATGCACTGGGTTAAAGAAGTGCATGCCGCAGAAGCGTTCAGGCTTCTTAAGGCTTTTGGCTAATAAATTGATAGAAATCGTCGAAGTGTTAGAGGCGATGATGGCATCTTCTGCGACATAATCTTCAACTTCTGCCAGTACTGTAGCCTTCACTTTTGGATGCTCAACTACTGCTTCAACCACAATGTCGCTATGCTTAATGGCAGCGTAGTCCAATGATGGAGTAATGTTGTTAAGTACCTTGGCCATTTTTTCTGGTGTTGAACGACCACGAGCCACTTGGGTGGCTAAAATCTTAGCGGCTTCATTCAAACCTAATTCTAGGGCTGGCTGGGCAATGTCTTTCATTACTATTGGTGTGCCTTTGCTGGCGCTCTGGTAAGCGATACCGCCGCCCATGATACCTGCACCCAATACCGCAGCACTATTAACGTCTTTTGCTAGCTTGCCGGCTTTCTTAGCTTTGCCTTTAACGAATTGATCGTTTAAGAAAATACCGATTAAAGCCGTAGCTACTTCGGTTTTAGCGAGCTTGATGAAGGCGAGGTTTTCAACTTTTAATGCACCGGCTCTGTCTAACGTTGCCGCTTGTTCTACAACACTGACAGCAGCCATAGGCGCCGGATAATGTTTACCAGCAACGGCATACACCATGCCTTTTGCCGTGGTGAAGGACATCATGGCTTCAAGTTTTGGCAGTGCTAATGGTGATTGCTTACGCTTACGGCGTGCTTGCCAGTCTAGCTTTTCAGCTAGGGCATCTTTAAGCATTTGTAGCGCAGCGGCTAATAAGTTTTCTGGTTCAACAACCGCATCGATGGCACCCACTTGCAGGGCATCATCTGGGCGTTGTTCTTTACCTGTGGTGATCCACTCTAGCGCGTTGTCAGCACCAATAACGCGAGGTAAGCGCACTGTGCCGCCAAATCCAGGAATGAGTCCCAGTTTGGTTTCAGGCAGACCGATGCGCGCATTGGTATCAGCAACACGGAAGTCTGTGGCTAAAATGGTTTCACAACCGCCACCCAGAGCAAAACCATTGATGGCGGAGATAGTCGGGAACGGCAGGTCTTCTAATTTATTGAACACGGCATTTGCTTGTTCAACCCAAGTGAGCAAGGTGGCATCATCTTGCTTAAATAGACCTAAAAATTCGGTGATGTCCGCACCCACGATAAAGGTGCTTTTTGCTGAGGTTAACACCAGCGCTTGTATGCTAGCGTTCTGTTTGATGCTGTCTAATGCAGCGTCTAGCGAGGCAAGAGTTTCTCTGTCGAATTTGTTAACCGAGCCAGGTGCGTTAAAGCACAGCTTGGCAATATTATCTTCAAGTAACTCAACCTGAATTGTGGGGCTTTGGTAGATCATTGCTTGCTTCCTTATTGCTAAAAAGCGACTTCCACATAGATACACAGTAGCTTGTTTTACAGCAGTGTCGGCCATCATTTGACCAGTTATACCCAGTGTGCGACTAAATGACAGAAATTACAACACCCAATTTAAACGGCCGTTTAATTTTTTATCGACTAGAGTGAAATTTCATCTTTGTGATAGACTCACTAGGTTTGCAAACCATTCACAGCAGGGAATAATCATGGATCAACTGGCTCATCACTTTAGTGAACATATTGTAGAACTTAATCGACGCGTTGCAGAGATTATTGCAAGAGAAAAACTATCGGGATTAGTGATCCATTCGGGGCAGCACCATAGGCAATTTTTGGATGATATGAATTATCCGTTCAAGGTGAATCCTCAGTTCAAAGCTTGGGTGCCCGTAATTGATAACCCTAACTGTTGGTTGATCGTTAATGGCCGTGACAAGCCCACCTTAGTCTTTTATCGTCCTGTGGATTTTTGGCATAAAGTCAGCGACGTCCCTGATGCCTTTTGGACTGAACATGTAGATATTAAATTGCTGACTAAGGCCGATAGGGTGGCGGAGTTTTTACCCAAAGACATCACCAATTGGGCTTATTTAGGCGAACATTTAGATGTTGCGGATGTATTAGGTTTCACGTCTCGCAATCCAGACGCTGTGATGAACTATTTGCATTATCACAGAGCGAGCAAGACTCAATATGAACTTGAGTGTATGCGTCAAGCCAATAAAATCGCCGTTAAAGGCCATCAAGCGGCTAAAAATGCCTTCTATAACGGTGGCAGCGAGTTTGAAATTCAGCAGCAATATCTGTCAAGTGTTGGCCAGACTGTAAACGAAGTGCCTTACGGTAATATTGTTGCCCTCAATCAAAACGCCGCGATTTTGCACTATACGGCGTTAGAGCACACTAAGCCTGCGCAGCGCTTGTCATTCTTATTGGATGCAGGGGCTAACTTTCATGGTTACGCTTCGGACATTACCCGAACCTATGCCTTTGAGAAAAATAGCTTTTGCGATCTTATCAGTGCATTAAATGCTGTTGAGCTTGCCATAATAGACAGAATAAAGCCTGGGGTTAAATACACAGACTTACATATAGAAACCCATCATCATATTGCTCAATTACTGCTGGATTTTAATCTGGCCACAGGCGATGCCGCAGGTTTGGTCGATCAGGGGATCACTAACGTATTCTTCCCCCATGGTTTGGGCCATATGCTTGGGCTGCAAGTGCACGACATGGGCGGTTATCTCCATGATGAGCGTGGCACTCATATTCCAGCACCAGAAGCACACCCTTATTTGCGCTGTACCCGAACATTAGAAGCCAATCAAGTGCTGACCATAGAGCCTGGTTTGTACATTATTGACTCTTTGCTGGACGAACTTAAGCAAGACAGTCGTAAGCAACAAATCAATTGGGACCAAGTCGCGCATTTTCGTCCCTTCGGCGGCATACGCATAGAAGACAATGTCATAGTGCATCAAGACAGAAATGAGAACATGACCCGTGAGTTTGGCCTGATTGATTGAGCCAAGGTTTGATTGAACAATATACAGTCCCATCACAGACCTTAGTCATTGAAGAGGAAATTAAGCACAGCCGCTTTATTTCCTTATTGTTTCATTGCCCAGATGCTGAGGTGATGAAGCAAGTGCTCGCCCAAGCGAAAATCGATTACCCCGGTGCCAGCCACTATTGTTATGCCTTTATCGCCGGCATGCCCAATAATACTGTGGATATGGGCTCGAGTGACGATGGTGAGCCTGCTGGCAGTGCAGGACGCCCTATGCTTGCCAGCTTACAGGGCGTCGAGTTAGGTGAAATCGGTGCTGTGGTGGTGCGCTACTTTGGCGGCACTAAGTTAGGTGTTGGCGGGTTGGTGAGGGCTTACTCTTCCGGTATCAAGCAAGGACTGAGCAAGCTAACGACTCAAGTTAAGTTTATCCGTAAAGCTGCCACGCTCAAATGCCACTACAATCAATTGGCGGACGTTGAGCATGTTATTCATAAATACCAAGGGGTGATTGTCGACAGACAATTTACAGAAACCATTGAGCTAGACTTTGAACTCGCCCTGAGTCATCAAGACAATTTTATTTTAGAATTGGCAGCCATGAGTCAAGGAAGTTTAATCCCTGAGTTTGCTGTTTGATGGGCTGCATATCTGTGCCAAAATGGCATTCTTATCCTAATTAACAAACTGACTGAAACTGATAAATGCAATATAAAACAATAATAAGGATCACAGGTTTGTTGATGGGGTTATTCTCTATCACTATGCTTCCGCCTGCATTAATTGCCGTATTTTACGGTGATGGCGGCGGTACAGCATTTATTAAGGCGTTTGTTGTCAGTATCTTGCTGGGATTAATGCTTTGGTACCCGAACCGTCATCAAAAAGCCGAATTAAGAACCCGCGAAGGCTTTCTCATTGTGGTGCTGTTTTGGACTGTACTGGGCTCCATTGGCGCCTTGCCGTTTATTTTCTCAAAGGTGCCAGATTTAAGCTGGACTGACAGCTTCTTTGAGTCTTTCTCTGCGCTGACGACCACTGGGGCTACCGTCATTGTTGGCCTAGATACCTTGCCCAAGGCTGTGCTGTTTTATCGCCACTTACTGCAATGGATGGGCGGCATGGGTATCATTGTGCTCGCTGTGGCTATCCTGCCACTGCTGGGTATTGGTGGTATGCAGTTGTATAAGGCCGAGGTGCCAGGGCCGGTGAAAGACAGTAAGATGACCCCGCGCATTGCCGAGACAGCCAAGGCCTTATGGTATATTTATTTATTGCTGACCGTGTCTTGTGCGACGGCATTCTATTTTGCGGGCATGAGTGTGTTTGACGCCATTTGTCATTCATTTTCCACCATAGCCATAGGTGGGTTTTCAACTCATGACGCGAGTATTGGTTACTTTAATAGCCCTATGATTAACACTATTTGCGCTGTGTTTTTGCTTATTGCTGCGGTGAATTTTAGTCTGCACTTTGCTGCATTCTCCTTGAGGGGCATTAATTTCAAGGTCTACTTTAAAGATACCGAATTTAAAGCTTTAATTGCTATCCAGCTGATATTAACCGCTATCTGCTTTGTGACTCTCTATTCCACTGGGGTTTACGACTCGCCTGAACAAACCTTAGATTATGCCTTCTTTCAGGTGGTTTCTATTTCTACCACCGCAGGATTTGGTACCGAGAGTTTCCATACTTGGCCACTGTTTTTGCCCATATTACTGATATTTTCAAGTTTCATTGGTGGTTGCGCCGGCTCTACGGGGGGCGGCATGAAGGTTATTCGACTTATCTTGTTGCTACTGCAGGGCTCACGTGAGTTAAAACGCTTGGTGCACCCTAAGGCCATGTATTCCATTAGGATCGCAGGTTCGGCCTTGCCGGACAGAATCATTGATGCGGTGTGGGGCTTTTTCTCGGCTTACGCCTTAGTGTTTGTTGTCTGCATGTTGGCCTTGATGATGATGGAAATGGATGCAATAACCGCCTTTAGTGCTACTGCGGCCAGCTTAAATAACTTAGGCCCAGGGCTAGGTGATGTGGCCAATAATTATGCCAGTATCAGTGATGGCGCCAAATGGGTGTTAGTCACGGCTATGTTATTTGGCCGCTTGGAAGTGTTCACCTTATTAGTGCTATTCACCCCGACATTCTGGAAAAACTAATGACTAAGACGTTACTCTTATATTCGACTGTGGATGGACAAACCTTGGCAATTTGCCAGCGGATGCAAACGGTTATGACGCAGGCCGGTGAGCAGGTTGAATTGCTGAGCTTAAACGATTGTAGCGGCGACGCACTGACCCAAGTGGATAGAGTCTTGATTGGTGCTAGCATACGTTATGGCAAGCATAGGCCTGAGTTGTTGAGTTTTACTAACACGCATCAAGATTTACTCAACAGTAAAATGAATGGCTTTTTTACTGTTAATGTTGTCGCCAGAAAGCCGGAGAAAAACACCCCAGCAACAAACCCCTATATGATTAAGTTTTTACAGTTATCGGCTTGGCAGCCTAAGGTATTAGGCGTGTTTGCCGGTAAAATAGCCTATCCAAAATACGGCCCATTTGACCGTTTTATGATACGTTTTATCATGTGGATGACCAAAGGCCCGACGGACACCAAAGGGACATTTGAGTTTACCGATTGGAATAAGGTCGATGAGTTTGCCGGATCCTTTGTGAAGCAGTGAGGAGTTAACTACAGTAGCGTCGATGTAATATTGAAATAATGTCAGTGACTTCGGCGTTTTTAAGACTGTAATAGACTATCTGCGAACTCTTGCGTGTCGCCACTAAATCTTCTGTCCTCAATACGGCCAAGTGTTGGGAAAGTGCAGACTGGCTTAAGGGCACGGTTTCATTAAGCTCAGTAACGCTGAGCTCTTTATCTAGCAACAAGCACAAAATCATCAAACGATAAGGGTTGGCGATAGCCTTGAGCCACTTAGCTGCGGTTTGAGCATTGTTGAGCATGACGTCGACATCGATTTCTGGCTGCATCTTGGTCCCTTATCATTAAAAGAAAAACGCACTCGGCTGGAAAAGCTTTTCTACATCACTGATAAACTTCTTATTGACTAAGAATAAAATGACGTGGTCACCCTGTTCAATCACAGTTCTATCATGGCCCATCAAGACTTCATCATTACGTACTACCGCGCCTATAGTGGTGCCTGGCGGCAGCTTAATTTCACCAATTTGTTTGCCTATCACCTTAGAGGTGCTGGAATCACCGTGGGCGATGGCTTCAATCGCTTCAGCAGCCCCGCGGCGCAGTGAATAGACGTTACAGATATCACCTTGGCGGATATGAGTCAGTAGCGCAGAAATAGTGGCTTGCTGAGGTGAAATGGCGATGTCGATATTGGCTTCTTGTACTATGTCCACATAGGCTTCGCGTTGAATAAGTACCATGACTTTCTTGGCACCCATCCGCTTAGCGAGTAGCGCTGACATTATGTTGGCTTCATCGTCGTTGGTGACAGCAATAAACACATCGATTTGGTCGATATGCTCTTCCATTAACAGCTCTTGATCTGAGGCGTCACCGCAAAATACTGTGGTTTTCTCTAGCTTCTCAGACAGTGCTTCGGCGCGCTCTTGTCTGTGCTCGATTAACTTCACCGAATGATTGCGTTGCAGTTTTTTAGCTAGGCCAAAGCCGATATTACCACCGCCGGCGATCATAATATTGCGATAGGTACCATCGAGCTTTTGCATTTCGCTCATTACTGCACGGATATGACGGGTGTCAGCAAGGAAGAAGACTTCATCATCGGCTTCAATTACCGTGGTGCCCCTAGGCATAATGGGCCGGCCTTGACGGAAAATAGCCGCGACTCGGGTATCAATATTGGGCATGTGCTCACGCAGGGTCGCCAAGGCGTTACCCACGAGTGGACCACCATAATAGGCTTTTACCGCAACTAAACTTAACTTGCCTTCGGCAAATTGCAGCACCTGCAGCGCACCGGGGTACTCTACTAAGCGCTGGATATAATTAGTCACCAGTTGCTCGGGAGCAATTAACTCATCAATAACAAAGCCCCCTCGAGGTTTGGCATCGCTATTTTTTATCTCGCTATTGATGAATAATTTATCTTGAATATCTAGATAGGCTTCCGAGCGGATCCGGGCAATTTTGGTTGGGGTGCCAAACAAGGTGTAGGCAATTTGGCAGGCCGCCATATTACACTCATCGCTGTTGGTAACCGCAATCAACATGTCGGCATCTTCGGCGCCGGCATCTCTTAATACACTAGGGTGGGCGCCATGTCCCACGACTACACGCAAATCAAACTTGTCTTGCAAGATCCGCAGACGGTCTCTGTCGCTGTCCACTAAGGTGATGTCATTATTCTCACCGACTAAGTTTTCCGCTAAGGTTCCGCCAACTTGCCCTGCACCTAAAATGATGATTTTCATCTAGCCTGTGTATCCCTATTAGCGTGCTTTAACGAGACGAGCGTAGTAGAAGCCGTCCATATTGTCTTGTCCTGGCAAAATTTGCCAGCCGATATCAGCAGGGTTTTTCTGTTCACTGATGGCAACCAATGAAGCGTCAGCAGTGCGAGTTAAAAATGCATTGATTTGCTGGCTGTTTTCTTCTGGCAGAATTGAGCAGGTAGCGTAGAGCAAGGTACCACCCGGTTTTAACCATTGCCAACAGTGATCTAAAATTTGCATTTGCAGCGTGGCAAGTTCATCGATATCACTATTCTTGCGTAACCATTTGATATCTGGATGACGGCGAATCACCCCAGTTGCAGAGCAGGGGGCATCGAGCAAAATACGATCGAATTTGTCACCTTGCCACCAGCTATCAATATTGGCGGCATCACCATGAATAACCTGTGCTGTTAATTTTAATCTGTCTAGGTTTTGCTGTACTCGCTCAAGACGTTTTAGATCAAAATCCACCGCCGTCAGGCTAATGTTTGGGGCGATTTCTAACAGATGACAGGTCTTTCCACCCGGGGCGGCGCAGGCATCAAGCACAACTTCATTGGCTTGTGGGGCTAATAACGTCGCGGCCCATTGTGCGGCACCATCTTGAACCGACGCGCTACCTGACATAAAACCTGGCAGTTGCAGTACATCTGTGGGGCTCTCAAGCAAGATAGCATCTGGGCTTAAGCCTGCACTGGCTTCAATATTTTCATTGGTTAAGCTAGCGAGGTAGGCATCACGAGTTTGCACTAGGCGATTGTTGCGCAGCCACATAGGAGGGCGCTCATGGCTTTGTTCTATCACTTGCTGCCAATCCTGTGGATAAGCTTGCTGCAAGCGCTTAATTAACCATGCAGGGGTATTGTACTTTAAGGTGTCGGAGTCGGTATTGAGTTCAGGTTCTTGGCGCTGGATGTTTCTAAGTACGCCGTTGACCACCTTGACTAGACCATCGAATTTCAGTTGCCTGCAGGCTTCAGCAGTCTCAGATACCGCAGCATGGCTAGGGATACGGGTAAAATACAGCTGATAACACCCGACGAGCAGTAATTGATGCAGAATACGCTGCTTACCCTTGAAAGGTTTAGCTAAACAGTCGCTCACGCATTTATCTAGCTGAGGTAGTTGGCGCATCACGCCATAGCAAAGCTCGGCTAAAAGTGCTTTGTCTTTGCCATTTTGCACATGTTGCTGCTGCAAAGGTAAGGCTACCGAGAGTGAAAGACCTTTCTCGAGCACATCAAAAATAGCTTTGGCCGCTAAGGCACGCAAATTCATCATGAACTCGCCTCTGGCAGCAAGCTAAGGCCTTGAGCAAACCAATCGGCGCGAGAATTTAAAATGTCGGCAACCGCGAGTGGTTTTTTGTTCGGCAGCTGTATAATTTCTAGCTGCAAACTGCCTTCGGCGGTTGCGACTTCTATGCTGTGTTTATCTGCTTTGATAATGCTACCTGCAAGTGCGCTATTAGGCTGTGGATTATAGCTTGCCTGCCAGACTTTAATGGTGCTGTCTTGGTATTCAAAGTAACTCACAGGCCAGGGATTAAAGGCTCGGATTTCTTGCCATAACTGTTTGGCGCTCTTGTTCCAGTCGAGTCTTGCTTCTTCTTTGGAAAGTTTTTCTGCGTAGTTGGCTAATGCTGGGTCTTGTGGCTCACCTTTAAGCTTGCCTGCATTTAAGCCATCGAGTGCTTCGAGCAAGGCCTGGGGCCCTTGGACGGCTAACTTTTCATAGAGGCTCGCTGAGGTATCAGCGTCTTCGATAGGCAAGGAGGTTTTAAGTAACATATCGCCGGTATCGAGGCCGAGATCCATTTGCATTATGGTAACGCCAGTTTCTGTATCACCGGCCCAAAGTGCTCTTTGGATAGGCGCCGCGCCACGCCAACGAGGCAAGATAGAGCCATGAACGTTAATACAACCTAAGCGTGGGGTGTCTAATACTATCTGAGGTAAGATTAAGCCATAAGCCACCACCACCATGATGTCGGCATTCAGTGTGGCGAGCTCAGCTTGGGCTTCAACAGCCCTTAAGGAGGCGGGTTGAAACACCGGGATATCATGGCTCAAGGCTAGCTCTTTTACTGGGCTGGCACTGAGTTTTTTACCGCGCCCAGCCGGTCTGTCTGGCTGCGAGTAAACGGCAATGACATTGTGCTCAGAGTCGAGTAAGGCTTGTAAATGTCTAGCGGCAAAATCCGGTGTACCGGCAAAGATAATATTTAATGGTTTCATTGATGCTTAGTTGCCTTTTGCTTCTAATCGGGCTTCTTTTTCAAGCTTGGTCTTGATGCGCTGGCGCTTAAGTGGCGATAAATAATCCACGAACAACTTGCCTTTAAGGTGATCCATTTCATGCTGAATACAGATAGCAAATAACTCGTCGGCTTCCACTGTAAAGGGCTTGCCGTCTCTGTCTAAGGCTTTCAAAGTCACAAACTCGGCGCGATCCACTTTGGCATAGACGCCGGGTACGGATAAGCAACCTTCTTCGTTACTGAACTCGCCGCTCTTGGCGACTATCTCAGGATTGATGAATATTTTTGGGCGCTCAATGTCATCTTGCAGATCCATCACGATAAGCTGTTGATGAAAATCCACCTGAGAAGCGGCGAGTCCTATGCCTTTCTCTGCGTACATGGTTTCAATCATGCTGTCGATTTGGGCTTGTAGTTGCGGTCCGAAATCAGTTACAGGCACGGCAATCGTTCGTAAGCGTTCGTCTGGAAAGCGTAATACATTTAATAGTGGCATATATAAACTCGTAGAAATATGTCAATTTATAACCAGTTAACTATACTGGCTATTGCTAATAGGTTAATTTTAATCCCTACTGACTCTCAATAACAGCAAAAAGCTCTAATAAAGAGCTAAACAACATGGATGCCACCATGAAACGCATACTTTTATTACTATTTCTAACGTTGGGCGTGCCGCAATTACAGGCTGACACTTTGGTTTTAAAATCTGGGCATCCTGATACTTATGTGGTTAAAAAAGGCGATACCCTCTGGGATATCTCAGGGTATTTCTTAAATGACCCTTGGCGCTGGCCCACCTTGTGGGGTGTAAATCCTCATATCGCCAATCCCCATCTGATTTACCCTGGCGACCAATTGACCTTAGTATTTATTGATGGTCAACCTAGATTGGTGCGGAATAAAACCCTGCTCAAGAAGTCGGTAGAAGGTAGGGTTAAATCGAAGAATGCCGCTATCCCAGCGGTAGCGTTATCTTTGATACAGCCATATTTAGCCCAAAATCGTATTGTCGAGAAAGCCTGGTTAGAAGCTCTACCTATGGTACTTGGCGGCGAAAGCCCTTCTAAGCATCATATTGTTGGCGATATCGTCTATGTCGATACTAATATGCCACTCGGTGAGAAGGTTGCCATTTACGTTTCTGGCCGAGAGTTTTTTCAGGCGAGCACAAATGAATCCTTAGGGCAGGAGATTATCCTCAGCGCTAGCGGGCGAGTGGTGGAGTCTGGCGAAATCTCTAAAGTTAAATTGTTAACTAACCTACAGGAAACAAAAGTGGGTTTTAGGGTTGCACCTGTTGAAGATGAAGCCTTGATGTCGGCGCTGTTTATGCCTAAAGCGGCTCAACTGGCCGAACCCACAGAGGTACTTGCAATCGAGAAAGACATCCGCGAAGTGGGTAAGCTGGATGTGGTGTATCTGGACAGGGGCAAGGTCGATGGGGTTGAGCCTGGACATGTGTTTGCCATTTATCGCGATGGAGAGCGAGTGGTCATTGGCAAAGATGGCTTACCGGTGCGAGAAATCGACAGATCATCATACGATAACTTAGTGGCTAAGTTTTCCGATGACAGAGTCTATAAAGTCCCCGATGTTTTCAACGGTAATATTATGGTGTTCAAAGTGTTTGATAAAACAAGCATGGCACTGATTATGTCTAATGCTCATCCAGTGAGAGTTAAAGATAAGCTTATGACGCCAGATCCTAAGGCACTGCGGAGTTTTTAATTTCTGATAATTTGGTCGACTGGTTAATTGTTGCGGCTGTATCTGGGTTAGGGCCCACTCGGATCCAACAATTATTATCCCACATGGATGTGGGGGAGCTGAGGCAGCGCCTCGAACATGAAAAACACAGCTTGCCCTTACCCAGTCAAACCCTCGCTACCCTTCACGTTAATTTCCCCAAAGTCGAACAAGCACTCGCTTGGCTAGCATCAGCTGATAATCATCATATATTAACTCTCAGTGATGACCAATATCCAACGCTTTTAACGCAAATCAGTGACCCTCCTAGTGTGTTATTTATTAAGGGGGATATTCATAAACTGCTGTTACCTTCATTGGCGATTGTCGGTAGCCGCAACGCATCTCCCGCTGGGCTTGAAATTGCTCACACCTTAGCAGGGCAACTGGCGTATCAAGGTTTAGCCATTACCAGCGGTATGGCAACAGGCATAGACAGTGCGGCCCATAAGGGGGCACTTGCCCAAGGCGGCACTACAAACGCAGTCTTAGGCACAGGCATAGAACAAATTTACCCTAAACGGCATCTGGATTTATATCATCAAATTCAGCAATCAGGTTGTGTGCTTAGTGAGTATTGGCCAGATGTTAAAGCCTTCGCAGCAAACTTTCCACGGCGCAATCGAATCGTCAGTGGCTTGAGTGTGGGCACCTTAGTGGTGGAAGCGTGTCGTAAAAGTGGCTCGCTCATTAGTGCCCGGCTTGCTATGGAGCAAAACCGCGAAGTGTTTGCTGTTCCAGGCTCAGTGATCGGGGGTTATCATCAAGGTTGTCATGATTTAATTAAAAATGGGGCAAAGCTTGTTGAGTCTGCGGCCGATATAATGGAAGAATTAGTCAGTTTAATCGACTTTCACCTTGAAGATGTGTGTAGTCGTCACCATATACAAGCTGATAATAATTGTAATTTGCCATTTCCTCCGCTGTTAGCTAGTGTAGGATATGAGACCACAAGTATTGATGCTGTGGTTGAGCATAGTGGAAAAACGATAGATCTGGTGTTAGTGCAAATGCTTGAACTTGAGTTACAGGGTTGGGTGGCTGCGGTCCCCGGCGGTTACGTCAGACTAAAGAGGAGCTAGGTATGTTTGATATCCTCATGTATCTATTTGAAAACTATGTTCATAGTGAAATTGAGTTGTTAGTTGATGAAGATGAACTAACCAAAGAACTCACTCGGGCTGGTTTTCACCAAGCCGATATTTTAAAAGCGCTTTCTTGGCTTGAGCGTTTGGCTGATCTGCAAGAAAGTGACAAGCCATACCTTTGCAATCATGCTCAGCAGTCATTTCGTATCTATACCAAAGATGAAATGGCTAAATTAGATGTTGAGAGTCGTGGTTTTTTATTATTCCTTGAGCAAATCCAAGTGCTCAGCGTCGAGACCCGTGAAATGGTGATCGACAGAGTCATGGAATTAGATGAGGCTAGCCTTATCTTAGATGATCTTAAGTGGGTAATACTTATGGTACTATTTAACGTACCGGGTAATGAGTCTGCCTATGAACAGATGGAAGACTTAATCTTCGAGCAACCGGAAGGACGCTTACACTCTTAAATGAGATAAAATGAAAGGAGGCTTAGCCTCCTTTTTTGATCGCCAATCCAATATAAATAATGCTTAAGTAACAGAGAGTCCCATGTCTAAAATCGATCAACAGCTGTTTAATGCCCATGAACATGCGTTGGAAAAAGAGTATGAACAGTGCCCTAAGTGCGGCTGCGAGTTATCGATTAGGCACAGTAAACATGGTGGTTTTGTCGGCTGCAATAATTACCCAAGCTGTGATTATACAAGGCCCTTAGTACAACATGAGGCCATAGATACCCAATTGATTGCGGGCTCACAATGTCCGAAATGTGGCCATGAATTGGCGGTTAAATCTGGCAGATTCGGTATTTTTATCGGTTGTAGCCATTATCCTGAATGCAATCACATAGAAAAAACCGATCATAGTGTGGCTAAGGCGCCTATCGAGTGTCCTTCATGCCATAAAGGCCAACTTGAGTCGCGCACTAGCCGCTTCGGTAAAACTTTTTTCGCCTGCAATCATTACCCTAAGTGTAAATTCATTGTCAATTACCCGCCTCACGATGAAGCCTGCCCCGATTGTGGTTTTGGCATCTTGGTCGAACGAAAAGGCGCAGCGGGTTTACGCTTAGAATGTCCACAAAAGGCCTGCAAGTACAAACGGCCGATATAATTTGTTCTCACAAATGTTGAGATAAAGGTTATTTGTTCCCCATTCTAGAGCCTGTATAATCGTGGCTTACAGGCCCAACTCATCCATATTAGTGTTCAAGGAATCTTAATGCTGCAACTGTCCTCTACTCAAGTTACCCCTGTGATAGCTCAGGGTGGTGTTATCGCTTACCCTACGGAGGCGGTTTATGGTTTAGGTTGCGATCCTGATAACGACCAAGCCATAGAAAAGCTATTGGCAGTCAAACAGAGGCCTTGGCAGAAGGGGCTTATCTTAGTCGCCAGTTCTTTTGAGCAATTATTACCTTATGTCGATGTCGCTCAGTTAACTCAAGCTCAATTAGACTTTGCTCACAGCAAATGGCCAGGCCCCTTTACCTTCGTGATGCCGGTAAAGTCACACGTATCTAACAAATTGCGCGGCGAGTTTGACTCCATCGCGGTGCGCGTTTCGGCTCACCCCATAGTGCGTGAGCTGTGCGATAGCTTGAATAAGCCGCTCGTGTCCACCAGTGCTAACTTGGCAGGCCAAGATCCTGTGCTTACAAGTCGCCAAATATTGACTGACTTTGCTGATAAAATTGATGCACTCGTGTTAGGGGATTTAGGTCAACAAGCGCAACCTTCCACCATAATTGATGCCCGCAGCGGGCTAGTTTTACGTAACGGACAATAAAGGATTTTTAATGACAGGCCCCGATACCCATGCGGTCAAACAGTTTTTGTTGGCACTGCAAACGAATATTTGCGCTGAATTAGAACAACTCGATGGTGAAGCGAGCTTTAAGGCTGAATCATGGCAGCGCGCCGAAGGTGGCGGTGGTACCAGCCGAGTGTTAACTCAGGGTAAGTTGTTTGAGCAAGCTGGGGTAAATTTCTCCCATGTGAAAGGGGCGGCTATGCCAGCTTCTGCCACGGCCCACAGACCTGAACTGGCTGGACGCAGCTTTGAAGCCATGGGAGTGTCGTTAGTTATTCACCCTAATAACCCATACATACCAACGACTCATGCCAATGTGCGCTTCTTTATTGCCAGTAAAGAAGGTGCCGATCCTGTGTGGTGGTTTGGCGGTGGTTTCGATTTAACGCCTTATTATCCCTTCAAAGAGGATGTACTCAGTTGGCATCAGACGGCGGCAGACTTGTGTGCGCCTTTTGGTGAAGAGGTGTATCCCAAGTATAAGAAGTGGTGTGATGACTATTTCTTCTTGCCCCATAGAAACGAAACGCGTGGAGTGGGTGGATTATTTTTCGATGATCTCAATCAGGCGGGTTTTGAGCAGAGTTTTGCCTTTATGCGCGCCGTGGGTGAAGGCTTTATTCAAGCTTATGCGCCCATCGTTGAACGTCGTAAGGCGCTTAGCTTTGGTGAGCATGAGCGCCAGTTCCAATTATACCGCCGTGGCCGCTATGTGGAGTTCAATCTTGTCTATGACAGAGGTACACTGTTTGGTTTGCAAACCGGCGGTCGAACCGAGTCAATCTTGATGTCCATGCCGCCATTAGTGCGTTGGGAGTATGGTTTTACTCCGGCAGCCGGTTCAGTGGAAGCTGAATTGTATGAGGTATATTTAAAACCTCAAGATTGGTTGCAGCAGGCTTAATACAGCATTATTGATTGCGCATGTGATCGGCCAAGGTGGAAATAGCCTGAATAATCGCTTGGCGATGTTCAGGCTTTTTTATGTGTGTTTCAATGGCGGCTTGCATACAAGTCAGCCATTGATCGCGCATGGACTCATCGATAGCAAAGGGCATGTGCCTAGCTCTTAATGCTGGATTGCCATGTTTTCGCTGGTAAAGCTGCGGCCCACCGAGCCAACCGGATAAAAACTCATACAATTTTTGCTCTGACTCTGCTATCGGTGCCTTGTGGATGGCTAGTAGTGCCTGGGTATCCTCCCTTGTTTGCATCTGCTGATAAAACTCATGGGCAATCGCCTTTATCACCTTGTCGCCACCGATTAAGTCATAGGCATTGGATTGGCTGACATCTCTGTCATCATCGACCTTGGGGTTTGAAAATACTTTTTTAAGCCAATTCATCTCAGTTTTCATTTGTGGTGTTTCTATTGCGAGCATTATATCGTCTGCCTAGTCTTGGATGGCAAGTTTCCCTGTATTAACGTCATTTACTAAGACTTGAAAGAGGTCAGAACGGTTTTGTGTTAACTCTAAAAACTTTATATTTACAGTTAGATGCTGTTCTTTATCGTAAAACTTGGTTAGATTGGACAAAAATATAGGAGAAAAACATATGGCAGGTTCCGTGCCGTCATTGGTATTTGTTGCTGTTTCTGCGGCAATAGCATCTTGTACCTTAGTAGCTTGTGGTCCAGTTCAGCAAGCTCCTAAAGTGACCATCAATAAAAATCCTTATCCGAGCACCTATCAGGCTATGCCCAGTGACACCTTGTTACTGAAAAATGCCACAGTATTAACGGCAACGGGTCAAAAGTTAGAGAACACAGATGTGCTGGTGGTTGAAGGCCAAATAACGGCTATTGGCACCCAATTGGTCGCCACTGATGCATTGCAAGTGGATGCTAGCGGGAAATGGTTAACGCCAGGCATTATCGATGTGCACTCCCATCTTGGGGTGTATCCAAGCCCTGGGGTGGAGTCCCACAATGATGGCAATGAAATGACAGCGCCTGTCACCGCAGAAGTGTGGGCAGAGCACAGCGTTTGGCCGCAAGATCCTGGCTTTAACCGCGCCCGAGAAGGCGGCGTGACCACAATGCAGATACTACCAGGTTCAGCCAATCTTATTGGTGGTCGAGGGGTCACCTTAAAAAATGTGCCCACTCAGACCATGCAAGCAATGAAGTTTCCCGCCGCACCTTATGGCCTCAAGATGGCCTGTGGTGAGAACCCTAAGTCACTCTATGGCAGCCGTGAAACGCTTCCCATGACGCGAATGGGCAATATGGCCGGTTACCGACAAGCGTTTATCGAAGCCACTGAATATAAGCGCGCTTGGGATAGATATGAGACCGACTATAACTTAGGTAAAAATCCACAAGCACCGAAACGTGACTTGATGAAAGACACGCTCGTTGGCGTATTGGACGGTGACATTCTTATCCACAATCATTGCTATAAAGCCGAAGAAATGGCGATGATGATAGATTTGGGCAAAGAGTTTAATTATCACTCCGGCACCTTTCATCATGCGATTGAGGCGTACAAAATCGCCGATCTCTTGGCTCAAAACCAAAATTGTGCCGCCATGTGGCCAGATTGGTGGGGCTTTAAGATGGAAGCCTATGACATGGTGTTAGAGAATGTCGCCATGGTGGATGCGGTGAAAAACTCCTGCGCCATAGTGCATTCAGACTCTGCAGTGACGATTCAACGTTTGAATCAAGAAGCGGCTAAAATTCTCTATCGTGCTAATGAGCAAGGTTTCAAGCTTAAAGAAGAAGATGCTATTGCTTGGATAACCATAAATGCTGCTAAATCCTTAGGCATTAATGCCAAAACAGGCTCGATAGAAGTGGGTAAGAATGCCGATCTGGTCTTATGGGACAATAATCCGTTTAGTGTTTATGCCTTGGCTGAACAAGTGTTTATTGATGGCGCCAAGGTCTATGATCGCAAAGATCCAGCCTATCAGGCACAGAGCGATTTTATGCTTGGGCAAGAGTAGGCGAATAGGGAAGTAAGATGAAAACAAATAAAAGATTAGCATTGAGTATCGCCTGCGCCTTGTTGTTCACAGGTTCACTGTCGGCGCAAACCTTAGCCATCAAAAACGCCACAGTACATACCGCGACAGCCCAAGGTGTGCTAACTGGGGCCACGGTATTAATTGAAGATAATAAAATTATCAAAATTAACCCAAAAGAGTATCAGGCAGATGCAGAGTTTGATGCAGAAGGAAAGATATTAACTCCAGGTTTTATTGGCTCAATGAATCCGCTAGGACTCGTCGAAATAGGCATGGTGGGTTCGGCCAATGACAGTGCAGACAAGAAAGCCAGCATTAATTTCGATCCCAGCCTAGGTTTTAACCCTAAGGCCAGCACTATAGCTTTTGCTAGAAAAGGCGGCGTGACCACTAACCTGGTGGTCAGCAGCGCCAGTGAAAGTATATTTGCCGGACAAGGGTTTGTGGTCTCCTTATCGGGAGAGTGGGATAGCATGATTTCTGCCCAAGGTCCGTTAGTGGTTAACTTGGGGGCTAAAGATGAAGGCTCACGAGCCATGTCACTGCAGGAGCTTGCTGAACAATTAGACGATGCTCAAAAGGCACAAATTAAGGCGAATAACAAAGCCAGTGCTAAACATAAAAAAGACGATAGTGACGAAGATGAGCCAAGCCGAGATCAGCTGGTATTAATCGAGTTACTAAAAGGCAACAAAACTTTGATTGCAGAAGCCCATCGCGGCAGTGATATTTTAGCGTTACTTAAGTTAAAGCAACAATATCAGTTGAAACTCGTGATAAGTGGCGCCGCCGACGCAGTGTTAGTGGCGCAGCAGCTGGTGGATGCCCAAGTGCCAGTCATTATCAATGCCATGGACAATCTGCCAGACAGCTTCGATTCGCTTAATAATGCCATGAATAATGCGGCTAAGCTTAATCAGGCGGGGGTTAAGATAATCTTAGCAATACCGGGGGATAGTCATGGACTTTATGGTTTGCGTTTCACAGCAGGCAATGCCGTGGCTAATGGCTTACCCGCTGAAGCGGCCTTAAAAGCACTGACGGCTAATGTCGCCGATGTGTTTCAGCTAAATTCTGGCCGAATTGAGGTGGGTAAAGATGCTAATTTAGTGCTTTGGAGTGGCGATCCATTCGAATACAGTACTCGTGTGGAAAAATTATGGATAGACGGCAAGGAGCAGCAACTTGAAAGCCGTCAGGATAAATTGCGTGACCGCTACATGAGTCAGTCAATTCTGCCAAAAGCGTATAATCAAGGCGGAGCGGCTAGGGTAAGTCGTGAGCCATAGAATAAACAGTCGCAGAATATGTTAAACGCAAACCATAGAGTAACGAAATGACAGATAAGTATGCCGTCTTTGGCAACCCCATAGCCCAAAGTAAATCGCCCATGATCCACACTGAGTTTGCCAAACAGACTCAGCAAAACATGAGCTATTCGGCAGTGCTGGCTCCTGTGGAAGGGTTTGCAGCCAGTATTAAGTCATTTTTTGCCTCTGGTGGTCGTGGGGCCAACGTCACAGCACCATTTAAAGAGCAAGCTTTTAGCTTGTGTGATGAGCTCAGTGAATTAGCGCAACTCGCGGGGGCGGTGAACACCTTAGTGCGTTTAGAAGATGGTAGGCTCAGGGGGGACAATACCGATGGTCTAGGTTTAGTCGCCGATATTGAGCGGCGATTGACTTCGCTCAAGGATAAACGGGTCCTGCTAGTGGGAGCGGGCGGCGCTGCAAGAGGGTGTATATTACCTCTGCTACAGGCGGGTGTTGCTCAGCTCGATATCACTAACCGCACTCATGACAAAGCTCTGCAGTTAGCTCAGTTATTTAGTCGCTATGGCAATATCAAGGCGCTAACGCTTACAGAGCTTGCTTCTGGCTATGACGTCATTATTAATTCAAGCTCAGCAGGCTTAACAGGCCAACTTATTAGCTTGCCGAGCACGATTATTGATGGCACTACTTATTGCTATGATATGAGCTATGGCAGTGATACGACCCTGTTTAATCAATGGGCCCTGTCAGCGGGTGCTTGCCATTGCTGTGATGGTTTGGGGATGTTAGTCGGTCAGGCGGCGCAAAGTTTTTATTTATGGCGAAATGTCCATCCAGATGCCACTACTGTGATGCAACAGCTGCGTGATGCACTGGGTCGTTAACTCGTCATTTAATCGATAGCTAATTGAGATAGCCAATGAATCAAAGTGTGATCTTCACCGACCTTATAGATGTAACAGATGCAGGCGTCAGTTTTTATGCTCAGCTGCAAGGACAAAACATCACTTGTTGTATCAGCTTTAGTCAATTGGGCGTATTGGCCCAAGAGGTCAACTGTCATGCGGCTAATGCTAAGGTGCTATTTGAACAATACCGTTTCGATATAGAAGATTGGGCTGAGTCGCTAATTGCTCAAGAGGCTTTTAATGAACAAGGTGCAATTTTATTAACGAGTAAGCAGTAGAGATAACAATGGACGGTGTGTGACCGCCCATCGTTTAGGTATAAAGATAGCTTAGCTAGAAGCGTTAATCTGAGCGAGAGGCTAAATCAGCAAGGTACTCATTCTTAAGTACCACATAGTTTTCGGCAGACTGTGGTAAAAAAGCCAGTTCTGCAGCAGTAAGCGGGCGCGACTGTTTACAAGGGCTACCGACATAGAGGTAGCCGCTTTGCAGTACCTTATTAGGAGGCACAAGCGACCCAGCCCCTAGAATGACATCATCCTCAATGACAGCGCCATCCAGTATGATAGCGCCCATGCCAATTAGAATTCGATGACCTAGCTGACAGCCGTGTAACATCGCCTTATGACCAATAGTGACATCATCACCGATAATAAGTGGGTGACCATCAGGTTTGGCCGCTGACTTACGAGTAACATGCAAAATACAACCATCTTGCACATTAGAGCGCTTACCGATACGGATATGATTAACATCACCACGGGCGGCAACTAAAGGCCAAACACTTGAATCCACATCTAAATGGATATCACCCACTAATATAGCTGCAGAATCAACATAAGTACCCTCAGCTAAAGTGGGGCAGATGCCTTGATAAGTACGTAAATGGCTCGACATAGAGAATCCTAAATAAAGTGTTTTGCTAAGTATAAGGCTTTATCAAGCTAAGATCTGGATAAAAAATAGCTAAAAATATGGCTTTCAGTTCAAAAAGACAACAAACAGCAAGAAAACAACAATTATCTATAAAAAGCCCTTGCGTAAAAATCTAAGCTCCCTATAATGCGCAACCACTGACACGGCAAGCGGCTCACGCCAATGACGAGTCAGTTTGGAGGCTTCAAATTGAATCCTTCAAAGCGAAAAGAAAGTTTGAAAAAACACTTGACGCTGACAACGGATTGCGTAGAATACGCAGCCCAAGCCAACGACCTAGCGTCTAACGGCGGTGTCTGAAAAATCGACATCAAGTTCTTTAACAATACGAACAAGAAATCTGTGTGGACACTCACAGGTATTGAGTTATTCGACAATTATTTAAATCAGTTTAACTGCTTTAGATAATCAAAAAATTTAAACTCAATGCAACAAAGAGTGTTCATAGAAATATGTACATAGAACACATCGAAAGATGAGTTCGAATCAGAATTCATTGAGCCGAAACCTTCGGGTTTCAAAAAACTTTAATTGAAGAGTTTGATCATGGCTCAGATTGAACGCTGGCGGCAGGCCTAACACATGCAAGTCGAGCGGCAGCGGGAAGGTAGTTTACTACCTTTGCCGGCGAGCGGCGGACGGGTGAGTAATGCCTAGGGATCTGCCCAGTCGTGGGGGATAACAGTTGGAAACGACTGCTAATACCGCATACGCCCTACGGGGGAAAGGAGGGGACCTTCGGGCCTTTCGCGATTGGATGAACCTAGGTGGGATTAGCTAGTTGGTGAGGTAATGGCTCACCAAGGCGACGATCCCTAGCTGGTCTGAGAGGATGATCAGCCACACTGGAACTGAGACACGGTCCAGACTCCTACGGGAGGCAGCAGTGGGGAATATTGCACAATGGGGGAAACCCTGATGCAGCCATGCCGCGTGTGTGAAGAAGGCCTTCGGGTTGTAAAGCACTTTCAGTCAGGAGGAAAGGTAGCGTGTTAATAGCACGTTACTGTGACGTTACTGACAGAAGAAGGACCGGCTAACTCCGTGCCAGCAGCCGCGGTAATACGGAGGGTCCGAGCGTTAATCGGAATTACTGGGCGTAAAGCGTGCGCAGGCGGTTTGTTAAGCCAGATGTGAAAGCCCCGGGCTCAACCTGGGAATTGCATTTGGAACTGGCGAACTAGAGTCTTGTAGAGGGAGGTAGAATTTCAGGTGTAGCGGTGAAATGCGTAGATATCTGAAGGAATACCGGTGGCGAAGGCGGCCTCCTGGACAAAGACTGACGCTCATGCACGAAAGCGTGGGGAGCAAACAGGATTAGATACCCTGGTAGTCCACGCCGTAAACGATGTCTACTCGGAGTTTGGTGCCTTGAGCACTGGGCTCCCAAGCTAACGCATTAAGTAGACCGCCTGGGGAGTACGGCCGCAAGGTTAAAACTCAAATGAATTGACGGGGGCCCGCACAAGCGGTGGAGCATGTGGTTTAATTCGATGCAACGCGAAGAACCTTACCTACTCTTGACATCCACAGAAGCCAGCAGAGATGCAGGTGTGCCTTCGGGAACTGTGAGACAGGTGCTGCATGGCTGTCGTCAGCTCGTGTTGTGAAATGTTGGGTTAAGTCCCGCAACGAGCGCAACCCCTATCCTTATTTGCCAGCACGTAATGGTGGGAACTCTAGGGAGACTGCCGGTGATAAACCGGAGGAAGGTGGGGACGACGTCAAGTCATCATGGCCCTTACGAGTAGGGCTACACACGTGCTACAATGGCGAGTACAGAGGGTTGCAAAGCCGCGAGGTGGAGCTAATCTCACAAAGCTCGTCGTAGTCCGGATCGGAGTCTGCAACTCGACTCCGTGAAGTCGGAATCGCTAGTAATCGTGAATCAGAATGTCACGGTGAATACGTTCCCGGGCCTTGTACACACCGCCCGTCACACCATGGGAGTGGGCTGCAAAAGAAGTGGGTAGTCTAACCTTCGGGAGGACGCTCACCACTTTGTGGTTCATGACTGGGGTGAAGTCGTAACAAGGTAGCCCTAGGGGAACCTGGGGCTGGATCACCTCCTTACCTATACGACTAACTCATACCTGAAAGTGAGAAATCACCTTGAGTGTTCACACAGATTACTTGTTAACCTTCTTTGGAAGGGTAGAGTGAAACACACCGCGAGCCGGTTAAGTGTTGTTCTTTAACAATTTGGAAAGCTGATAGTACTAACTAAAAGGCGCAGAAATGATGATTCGTTGTCGTTTGTGTGATTAGGTTAGTGCGAAAAATAATATTTGTGCGCAAGCATGAATATGAGTTCTCAAAACACTTTATTAAGTGTCTTGAATATTTTTAAAACTAAGGCGTGTCCACTTCCTACCCGGAGGTGAGACAAGTAAAAACCAAGCTGGTCCCACTCTTTATTGAGTGACGTACGACCCAAGTTTTTCTTACTTTATCTCGATAAGGTAAGCGCAGTGATTCGATACGGTGTCTAAGCCGTGAAGCGAATGAGAAAGGAGTGTAGCAGCGCTACATGACTGACGAATGAGGTTCACAATAACGACAGCGTGATGAATAACAAGCGAAAAGATGAAACCTATCCGGGTTGTATGGTTAAGTGACCAAGCGTATACGGTGGATGCCTTGGCAGTCAGAGGCGATGAAGGACGTAGTAACTTGCGAAAAGCGTTGGCGAGCTAGTAACAAGCATTTGAGCTAACGATGTCCGAATGGGGAAACCCGGCCACATAAGTGGTCATCATAACGTGAATACATAGCGTTATGAGGCGAACCTGGGGAACTGAAACATCTAAGTACCCAGAGGAAAAGAAATCAACCGAGATTCCCCTAGTAGCGGCGAGCGAACGGGGATTAGCCCTTAAGTCTATGGGGTGTTAGTGGAATGGTCTGGAAAGTCCAGCGGCACAGGGTGATAGCCCCGTACACGAAAACTAACCGTAGATGAAAACGAGTAAGGCGGGACACGTGACATCCTGTTTGAATATGGGGGGACCATCCTCCAAGGCTAAATACTCCTGACTGACCGATAGTGAACCAGTACCGTGAGGGAAAGGCGAAAAGAACCCCTGTGAGGGGAGTGAAATAGAACCTGAAACCGTATACGTACAAGCAGTGGGAGCGGTTCTTGAGACCGTGACTGCGTACCTTTTGTATAATGGGTCAGCGACTTACATTTTGTAGCGAGGTTAAGCGAATAGCGGAGCCGTAGGGAAACCGAGTGTTAACTGCGCGTTTAGTTGCAAGGTGTAGACCCGAAACCGAGTGATCTAGCCATGGGCAGGTTGAAGGTTGAGTAACATCAACTGGAGGACCGAACCGACTAATGTTGAAAAATTAGCGGATGACTTGTGGCTGGGGGTGAAAGGCCAATCAAACTCGGAGATATCTGGTTCTCCTCGAAAGCTATTTAGGTAGCGCCTCGAGCGAATACCATTGGGGGTAGAGCACTGTTAAGGCTAGGGGGTCATCCCGACTTACCAACCCTTTGCAAACTCCGAATACCAATGAGTACTACTCGGGAGACAGACAGCGGGTGCTAACGTCCGTTGTCAAAAGGGAAACAACCCAGACCGTCAGCTAAGGTCCCAAAGTACTAGCTAAGTGGGAAACGATGTGGGAAGGCTTAGACAGCTAGGATGTTGGCTTAGAAGCAGCCATCATTTAAAGAAAGCGTAATAGCTCACTAGTCGAGTCGGCCTGCGCGGAAGATGTAACGGGGCTAAGCTAGTCACCGAAGCTACGGGTGCATTTCATTAGAAGTGCGCGGTAGAGGAGCGTTCTGTAAGCCGTTGAAGGTGAAGGGGTAACCCACGCTGGAGGTATCAGAAGTGCGAATGCTGACATGAGTAACGATAAAGGGGGTGAAAAACCCCCTCGCCGGAAGACCAAGGGTTCCTGTCCAACGTTAATCGGGGCAGGGTGAGTCGACCCCTAAGGTGAGGCCGAAAGGCGTAATCGATGGGAAACAGATTAATATTTCTGTACTTCTGCTAACTGCGATGGAGAGACGGAGAAGGCTAGGCTAGCGCGGCGTTGGTAGTCCGCGTTTAAGGTGGTAGGTTGAATTCTTAGGCAAATCCGGGAATTCGTACTTTAATGTACAGGCTGAGAGCTGATGACGAGTCACTAAGGTGATGAAGTAGTTGATGCCATGCTTCCAGGAAAATCTTCTAAGCTTCAGGTTAGTAGGAATCGTACCCCAAACCGACACAGGTGGTCGGGTAGAGAATACCAAGGCGCTTGAGAGAACTCGGCTGAAGGAACTAGGCAAAATGGTACCGTAACTTCGGGAGAAGGTACGCTGCTGTTGGTGATGGGACTTGCTCCCTAAGCTGACGGCAGTCGCAGATACCAGGTGGCTGCAACTGTTTATCAAAAACACAGCACTGTGCAAAATCGCAAGATGACGTATACGGTGTGACGCCTGCCCGGTGCCGGAAGGTTAATTGATTGGGTTATCTTCGGAGAAGCTCATGATCGAAGCCCCGGTAAACGGCGGCCGTAACTATAACGGTCCTAAGGTAGCGAAATTCCTTGTCGGGTAAGTTCCGACCTGCACGAATGGCGTAATGATGGCCACGCTGTCTCCAGCCGAGACTCAGTGAAGTTGAAATTGCGGTGAAGATGCCGTATACCCGCGGCTAGACGGAAAGACCCCGTGAACCTTTACTATAGCTTGGCACTGAACATTGAACCTACATGTGTAGGATAGGTGGGAGACTTTGAAGCATGAACGCTAGTTTGTGTGGAGTCGTCCTTGAAATACCACCCTTGTAGTTTTGATGTTCTAACCTGGACCCCTTATCGGGGTTAGGGACAGTGCCTGGTGGGTAGTTTGACTGGGGCGGTCTCCTCCCAAAGAGTAACGGAGGAGCACGAAGGTTGGCTAAGTACGGTCGGACATCGTACGGTTAGTGCAATGGCATAAGCCAGCTTAACTGCGAGACATACACGTCGAGCAGGTACGAAAGTAGGTCATAGTGATCCGGTGGTTCTGAATGGAAGGGCCATCGCTCAACGGATAAAAGGTACTCCGGGGATAACAGGCTGATACCGCCCAAGAGTTCATATCGACGGCGGTGTTTGGCACCTCGATGTCGGCTCATCACATCCTGGGGCTGAAGTCGGTCCCAAGGGTATGGCTGTTCGCCATTTAAAGTGGTACGCGAGCTGGGTTCAGAACGTCGTGAGACAGTTCGGTCCCTATCTGCCGTGGGCGTTGGATGATTGAAGGGAGCTGCTCCTAGTACGAGAGGACCGGAGTGGACGAACCGCTGGTGTTCGGGTTGTCATGCCAATGGCATTGCCCGGTAGCTACGTTCGGAATCGATAACCGCTGAAAGCATCTAAGCGGGAAGCGAGCCCTAAGATGAGTCATCCCTAGAGCTTTAAGCTCTCTAAAGGGCCGTAGGAGACTACTACGTTGATAGGCAAGGTGTGTAAGCGTTGTGAGGCGTTGAGCTAACTTGTACTAATGACCCGTGAGGCTTAACCATACAACCCAGATGGGTTTTACTGAAAATGTTCCCGACATTTTCTAGCACTTCCTCCGTCCATGGAGGTCGTACATGAAGATGTTCCGTTGGAACTGACCTTAGTAATAGAAATAGAGCGCTTAATAAAGTGCGAACTCAAGCTCCTAAACGAGCAATCAGCTTTCCGAATTATTAAATAAGGTAACAGCAGGTCCTAGGTTCTAGGTCCTCGCAGCGCAACGCGCGCCCTAGTACCTTGTTTAAACAAAATTTGTCTGGAAACCATAGAGCTGTGGCACCACCTGATCCCATTCCGAACTCAGAAGTGAAACACAGTATCGCCGATGGTAGTGTGGGGTCTCCCCATGTGAGAGTAGGTCATTTCCAGGCGCCAATTAAGTAGAGAAGCCACCTGAATAAGGTGGCTTTTTTGCGTTCGGAGTTTACAAAGTTAACGCATCATATCAGATGACCCTAAGCAATATGTGCAGGTGACTCATACCCATTACGATTAAAGACTTCCCAGTTTAGCCCAATCCCAGCGACATAATCTTTTCACCCTATTTCGACACTCAATGAACGTATTCCATGCACGACAGCATTGCTCAACAGTATCGTTAACGTCGCCTAGGTCCTGCGTATGCCAACCAGCACCATCAAGGATCACGAGTAGATAGCGATCATTGGCTGTGGCTTCTGATATTTGCGTTAATACCAATCACATTAATTATGTGACCTATCAGAGCGCCTCAAGCTTTTCAATTCAAGGCGCATTAATGCAGTAAGGGTTATTCCCTTTCAAACCTCATTCTTGCACAGGAATGCAACGATGAAGTGGAATGCTTGAGACGCTCCCGAGGGCGGGTTTCAAAGGGGATTTCTCTGCGTTGAAGACTTTTGACATAGCAGCACTATGCCTTCAAGCCTTCGCCTTGATTAATACCCTTTGAACTCCCGCTTAATGACCAGATAATTAATACGATTGGCCCGAATTCAGATAATAACTGCGACACTCTTAATTGAGGCGTAGAAGAAGCCAACTGCTGAAAGTGGTAGGCTTTATCTCGCCAAAGAAAAAAGAGTATCACTATGAGTTATCAGCAGTTGACTGAGGGAAGAAGATATCAGATTTCAGTCCTTTTAGACCAGGGTATTTCGATAGCTTTGATTGCAAAAGCTATCAATTGTCATCGTGCGACTGTCTATCGAGAACTAAAACGTTGTCATGCCCTGCAGGGTTATTGCCCTGACAGCGCTCAAGCCAGTGCGTGTAAGATGCGGCGTCATTCAGCCAAATATACCATCCCCGATACAAGAATAAACTTCGTCCGCTTCCTACTGCAACATGATTGGAGCCCAGAGCAGATTTCACGGGTGTTATCGGGCATGAACCAAGCTGTTAGTCATGAATGGATTTACCGCTTTGTGGCAAGGAATAAACGTCAAGGCGGCAAGCTATATCGCCATCTACGGCAAGGTCATAAGCGCTATCGCAGAGGTAAAAAAGAGAAAGCGCCAGCGATTAAAAATGGTACCTCTATCGACTCTAGACCTGCCATTGTTGATACTCGCGAACGTTTCGGTGATTGGGAAATCGATACCGTATTAGGCAAGCATGGGACAGGTTCAATAGTGACAATTTTAGAGCGAAAGACCCGTTTTTATTTAATAAAGAAAGTGGCCTCAAAATCTGCTGAAGATGTGACTAAAGCGACTATCGAATTATTGATGCCCTATAAGCAATATGTGCACACTATAACTGCCGATAATGGTCGTGAATTCGCTCATCATGAAGTCATAGCCAACGCGTTAGACACAACATTTTACTTTGCTCATCCGTATAGTTCTTGGGAACGTGGCGCCAATGAAAATGCCAACGGTTTATTAAGGCAGTATGTAAAAAAAGGGACTGACTTAAGGACAGTAAGCGACGCCATCATCTTATTTGCCCAGAACAGGATTAATTACAGACCTAAGAAATGTTTGAAGTTTAAGCAGCCAACTGTTGTGTTTAAACAATTAGCCGCTTAATTTGGTGAGTGTCGCACTTCGGAGTTGAATTCGGGGGTATAAATGCTGGCTCATCCATCTTCAAACCAAATATCAACGAATATAGACTGGGAATATATCGATCGCTTTAGATTGCAGTTTTTTTAAAGCGTCTGGCGACTTCTGAGCGATTATTAATTTGCAAGAACGTAGCCACGGCTAATAGGCGGATCTTCTTGTTAGCATTTTTCTCTTGTTTAGTGAGCGTGAGTATTTCTTGGTACGATAAAGTTGTCATTCTTAAAAAGGTATTAAATGTTGTATCGTAATTAGATCACACTTCAATTCTAATTGGTATGATTGTTTAGTCGCAAGGTAAGGTGTGGAATCAGATCGTAACCATATAATTCTGTTGATGATATTTTAGTTGCCATTGTGGTAAATTTAATTAATTGTATTAATTTTTTGTATGTAGGTATAGGAGTTCTAATTAAAGCACTAGGGTAGTCAGGTTGGAACTTTTCATATACCATCGGTGCTGAAGAATAGTTGTAGAATAAATTTAAGATTAGTGAAGATAATTTTAACATTAATAACGATTAATTTAGGGATGGCTCCCGAATTCAACTCCGAAGTGCGACACTCACCAAATTAAGCGGCTAATTGTTTAAACACAACAGCTGGCTGCTTAAACTTCAAACATTTCTTAGGTCTGTAATTAATCCTGTTCTGGGCAAATAAGATGATGGCGTCGCTTACTGTCCTTAAGTCAGTCCCTTTTTTTACATACTGCCTTAATAAACCGTTGGCATTTTCATTGGCGCCACGTTCCCAAGAACTATACGGATGAGCAAAGTAAAATGTTGTGTCTAACGCGTTGGCTATGACTTCATGATGAGCGAATTCACGACCATTATCGGCAGTTATAGTGTGCACATATTGCTTATAGGGCATCAATAATTCGATAGTCGCTTTAGTCACATCTTCAGCAGATTTTGAGGCCACTTTCTTTATTAAATAAAAACGGGTCTTTCGCTCTAAAATTGTCACTATTGAACCTGTCCCATGCTTGCCTAATACGGTATCGATTTCCCAATCACCGAAACGTTCGCGAGTATCAACAATGGCAGGTCTAGAGTCGATAGAGGTACCATTTTTAATCGCTGGCGCTTTCTCTTTTTTACCTCTGCGATAGCGCTTATGACCTTGCCGTAGATGGCGATATAGCTTGCCGCCTTGACGTTTATTCCTTGCCACAAAGCGGTAAATCCATTCATGACTAACAGCTTGGTTCATGCCCGATAACACCCGTGAAATCTGCTCTGGGCTCCAATCATGTTGCAGTAGGAAGCGGACGAAGTTTATTCTTGTATCGGGGATGGTATATTTGGCTGAATGACGCCGCATCTTACACGCACTGGCTTGAGCGCTGTCAGGGCAATAACCCTGCAGGGCATGACAACGTTTTAGTTCTCGATAGACAGTCGCACGATGACAATTGATAGCTTTTGCAATCAAAGCTATCGAAATACCCTGGTCTAAAAGGACTGAAATCTGATATCTTCTTCCCTCAGTCAACTGCTGATAACTCATAGTGATACTCTTTTTTCTTTGGCGAGATAAAGCCTACCACTTTCAGCAGTTGGCTTCTTCTACGCCTCAATTAAGAGTGTCGCAGTTATTATCTGAATTCGGGCTTAAGGTGATTTTACCTTACACAAGGAGAGTTATAGTGAATATAAATGTAAAAATATTTGTTCTGATTGTCATGTTATGTATAAGCATGTACACACCTTCTACCACGGCACAAGCTGGTAAATATAATGCCAATGCCGTTGATGATCTGTATAATTTTTATGCAGAATCAAGAGGGGTAAACTGGAAAAATACAGATAAGTATAAAGGCTCTTGGCATGCAAATGGGATTAAAGAGCATTATCAAAACTCTCTCTATAAATATTCTGGCCCCACATCAACCTATACCGCTAAGCATGCCCCTTTGGCCGTTGAAAAAGGTAAATTTACTTATTTCATCATTAATGGCCAACAAGAGGAATATCCTTATACGCCTAGGCAAGCGGCAGCGAGTTATAATACTAGTCATAAAATCAGCCCAATATCTATGATGGTTGGGAAATATGATAATGTTACTGGCACACTTTATCCACCGACAACAGTACATGTAAAAAGTACGACTGATTCACATGATAACGCGTCAATAAATGTTGATAGTGACGGATTTTTGTATGTTTTTGTGTCTGGCCGTAGTGGTGTACGTGGCGGGTTAATATATAAAAGTAATTCTGCTAATAGCATAGAGTCTTTTAAGCTGGTATATAGCGGGAAGCACAGTATTGAAACGTTAGATTTAGATTGTGATCCAAATTATGCACCTAACGGATGGGAGTTATGTAGAAATGAATACAGAGGCTTTACCTATCCACAGGCGTGGTGGACAGGTAATAAATTTGTTCTATTACATACTATATATTTACCTTTGACCTACGACGATCCCGCAGCTAACCCTAGTTATATGCGAGCAACTTATATTTCAACAGTTACTCCAACTTCAGGCGGTGTTACAGTATCAAGCCCGAGTAAATTAGTTGCTGTTAAAGGCGATTATACTAAAGGTCATTATTCTATTAGCAAAGAGAAAAATGGCACGATAGGACTAGCATTTAATCTTCATGTCGATGATGAAACAACTTGGAAAGGCAAAGCTGTAGCACCTCATGACAGTAGAACTAATCTCTATTTTATGTATTCAAAAAATGGTAATGATTGGTTTAATATAAAGGGAGAAGAAGTTGCTTCTGGAATGCTAGATAGAGGTACTTCTAATAGAGGTATTACCAAGCCATCACAGCTGTCTTCTATTGCTGTCAAAGAATATCACAATCCTGTTACAGGTGAGACCAATGAAACAACGTGGTGTGATGATCGACATGCTGTTTTGGGAAAAAGCAGCCCTAGTAAATATGTTTGCAGAAGAGTCTATTTGAAAGACATAGATTTTACAATTGATGCGCAGGGTAAGCCAAATCGGGTAGAAATATTATATGTCGCTAATCGTTCGGTTGAATATAGTACGATTAATAATGTCTCTAAGGAGTTTGGCCCTTATCCCAGTCCTGAAATAGCTGAAAATGATATCTACTTAGCCAGAGCTTTTTATAATAAAGATAATGCTCTTGGCTGGCAAACTGAAAGAGTTAAAGATGCAAGCGGCAAAGATGTCGTCGATCATAATTATTCATCCGGTACACTAACCATTGTGGATGGCGCTAGCTATATTATTACTCCTGCATCACAGGAGCGGGATGGTTATGCAGGTCAACGCCAAGTTAAAGTGCTTAAAAATACTACTGGAGCTAAAGGGAGTTGGAATGAAGTTTATTCGAAATACTCAGTTCCACTTACAGCTGGTAAAACAGCAAATTATGTTCGCAGCGTACACAATTCTACATCTAAATTTAGAGTGTTATGGTCTGAAGGGTTGGCAGATGTTGATGCTGATGGTGGGGAAGAAGTTAAAGTATATTTAGGCGATTTAACCAATAAAAAACTGTTACTTCCCAATACCGGCACATTGCCTATAAATGGTAAGTATGTGCCGTTTAATTAGCATTTAATAATTAATTGCACCCTGATTTTATGGGGTGCAATACTATAATTTAAAGCAGGTCCTAAATTTATGTTAACTATTGACAATTATTTTGTTGCCAATATGATGGTGAGGTGTTTTTTATCAGGTTGTCAATGTATCTGTGCTTTAGCTAGTAGTGATATGTTAGCTTGATAATTCTGCACTATGAATATCGGTCTCAGGTATTTATATATAGAAATTTTAATGTAGTTAATGGATGAATAACATGAAAAGAAGTATCTTACCCTTTGCACTGCTGGCAATGATTGCCTGTAGCTTTAGTGCTGTTTCCGCAGTGAATAACCAACCAAAGTATAATACCACTATCGTTGATAGTGATTATATCTTAGAAATGTCGAAATATCAGGACTACCGTGGGTCATTGAAAGTTTCTGATGATCACTTGAATAGCAATGTTTACAGAACACATCAAAAGCTACTTAAGTCTTTTACTGATTTACGTGCCCTTAAGAGCCAGCTTGAGCCAGAAATAAAAAGGTTATTTGATGGAACCGGCCTGCACTATCGCTGGTTTAATTTCGATGTAACAGGACCTATAGAAGTTAAACTCAGTGGCACTGCAAGTGGTGCGATAAAATTAGAACTGAGTAAATTTAGCCTACGTGGACAAGTTAAAGCCGAAAAAAGCTGGTATTTGAATGTTTACGGCACGCTGACGATGA
The DNA here is from genome assembly GCF_000013765.1 of Shewanella denitrificans OS217. NCBI lineage: Bacteria > Pseudomonadati > Pseudomonadota > Gammaproteobacteria > Alteromonadales > Shewanellaceae > Shewanella > Shewanella denitrificans. The sequence goes on from NC_007954.1 coordinate 53,872, forward strand.
ATAATGCCTATGCTTCTGGTGAGATAGATTTGGCTACGGGTAAAGTGAAAAATTTGACATTGCACAGTAAGTTCAATTTTGATTTTGATTCAACAATTAAATATTTAATGCCAACTTCTAATTTTTTTATTACTGAATTAGGAAACTATTTGATAGATATTATTTCAGAAAAAATGATTGCTAGCTATGATGGCTACCAAACCATGTATAGTTTAGATAAGGTTGTTCCAGCATATAAATATGTATATCAAGGTATTGATATTGGCTGGGAATTAAGGCAACAGCTGCTTGGTATGATTAATGGTGAGTTTATCAAGATCACTATGAAAGAGCTTGCCTTGGCGCCGAGCACACGACCTTATGCTTGCTACGAGCCTGGTAATGTGTCATGGAACTCAAATTTTGCAGAGATCAACATTTCCAATAAAGCATTCTTTAAATTAAGCAGAACAGATGTTCAGAAATGTGAATGGAATGGTAGTGGAGGACATACTGATTATTAGTTATGACTAATCTTTAAGACAATGGCAATATTATCAGCCTCCTGAACATGGGTATTTCTCTGATTAGGGGGCTGTACAGCAATATCTATACCACCTGAAAGTTGTAATGGAGGTGTTTAATGTGTAGACATGTATTTACCTGGGGGTTAATATTGTGGTGTTTTTTTTGAGTAATTTGTGGTGAGTTAGTTATTTAAGCATTGTTGACCATCTAAACGCTCTAGACACCGGCAGGGAATTGAACCCTAAATAAGTTGTAAAAAGGATGTTATCTTGTATTTAAACGGATGTAATTCCTCAAGAGTAACCCCATAGTGGAAAGTGTCTCTATGCTGGGTTACCTCTCAGAATTTTTTTGGGTCACCTCAAAACTTGCAATGCCGATACTTGCCACTGCGCTTGTGGTTGGCTTGCTCATCAGCATTTTTCAAGTCGTTACACAAATTCAAGAAATGACACTCACATTTGTACCTAAATTGATCGTGGTATTAATTGTTGTTGGCATGTTGTCGGGGTGGTTGTTAGAGACAATACAAACATATGCCATTACGACTATTAGCAAAATTGCTGAGTTTTAGGGATATGGAACAGTATTTAAAAGTACTTGGCCTATTTTACTGCAGAGTTGGTATTGTGTTTTGGTTGCCTTTAGTTGGCCCTATGTCCAGGATACCTACTAGCATCCGCTTTATCATAGTTAATGTGATCGTTATCGCGTTGTTTTCTCTACAGGGAGCGCCAGCAGTCATAGAGGTAGATTTAAATACCCGCTCATATTTGACCCTGCTGGCAATCGAGTTTATCACTGGCATTACTTTTTCTCTTATATTGGCAGTCCCGGCCGTGGTGTTGCTTTTTTTTGGTCGCGCGATTGATATGCAAATTGGTCTCGGTGCTTCAGGGATTTTCAATCCAACAAGCCAAACTCAAGATTCGCTTCTTGGGGTGTTATTTTCATTTGCAGCATTGACATTATTTTGGTCTCTGGGCTTGCATTTGGATGTACTTAAAATTCTGATAGAAAGTATTAAAGTACTGCCTCTTGGTCAAACGAGAAATGTAGAAGCAATGGTTTTTATTGAATACTTTTCTACAGCATTCGTACTTGGTTTGATCCTTTTTGCCCCCGTGATCATTATGCTTTTTATTGTGGATATTTGTTCCGGGATCATTTCTAAAAGCATGCCGCAGATGAGTATTTATTTTGTCATTATGCCATTGAAAATAATGATAGGTTTTATTGTCTTGACCATCACGTTAACGAATTTAGCTTCGCATTTTGAAATGCTAGTTAGGTTTCCTGTTAAATTTTTGGTAGGGCTTTAGCTATGTCAGATGAGCATAAGTCAGAACAGGCTTCACAATATAAGCTTAATGAGGCTCGCAAGCGTGGGCAGCTAGCAAAAAGTATGGAGCTTAATGCTTGGGTTTTAGTTTTGATCTCACTTGCTTATTTCTATTTGTTTTCTGAGTCATTAGCCAAAGAACTAATGTCTGTTATCAGCCGCTACTTGCAAATTCTAGGCTCTGTAGATATTCGAAATAACTTCATGCTCATAGCTTTCGATATATTTTATCCTCTGGCAGTATTACTCGTTCCCTTTTTCTCTATTTTAGTTGTTGCTAGCATAGTGATTAACGTGCTGCTAAATGGGTTTGTGTTTAGTTTTGAACCATTATCGCCAAAGTTCGAAAAATTAAATCCAGTCAAGGGCTTAAAGAAGATTTTTTCAAAGAAAAATTTATTTGAATTTATAAAGCAGACGATTAAATTGTTTTTAGTAGCACTGTGTGGCTATTTATTATTTTATGGTGTTGTGGAAAGGCTGATTATTGCTAGTCAATCACATGTTTCATCCTTACTCGGCATGGCTTTGTCGCAAGAAACACTCAGATTGAGCTTTTATCTACTGCTAACAATTTTCCCTTTAATCGCACTCGATGTGTTATTCACTCGATGGGACTTTAAGAAACAAATGATGATGAGCCATAGAGAAGTTAGGGAAGAGTATAAAAAGAAAGAGGGTGATCCTCAGATAAAATCTAAGCGTAAAGAAGTACAAAAAGAACTGGCAAAAAAATTAATTGCGTTAGGGAAGGTTAAAGAGGCTGATGTCATTATCAATAACCCGACTCATATTTCAGTCGCGTTAAAATTTGATCCCCTGACTATGAACTCTCCAATTGTTGTGGCATCTGGAAGTGGTGTGTTAGGCAAGTTTATACGCCGTATTGCGGTTAAACACAGTCTATTGCAGGTTACTAATATTTCCCTTGCTCGTCGCTTGTATAAACAGCTTGCTATTGGGCAGCCACTCCCAGCAGAGTATTTTGATGAGCTGGCCCCTATTTACCGAAAAATTCTTGGCATGGATTCTAAAAAATGATTGATAAATTAAGAGATTATGGCCTCAGGGGTGACGTTTTTTTTGCTGTAGGCGTTATTGCAATTTTGATGCTGTTGTTTGTTCCAATTCCGGCCACAGTATTAGATGTGCTGATTATCCTCAATATTAGTTTTGCATTACTTATTTTATTGCTCACCTTTTATTCTGAGCGGCCACTGGATTTTTCTACGTTACCATCGGTGCTATTGCTAGCAACCTTGTTTCGACTTGGATTGAATATTGCTTCTACTCGACTCATTTTAACTGATGGCAATGCCGGGAAAGTGATCTCCGCTGTCGGGTCATATGTGGTTGCTGGTAATTATGTTATCGGTTTAGTTATTTTCTTTATTCTTGTTGTGGTGCAATTTTTGGTGGTCACCAATGGGGCGCAACGAGTTGCGGAGGTGACAGCTCGCTTTACCTTAGATTCAATGCCCGGTAAACAAATGAGCATAGATGCTGATTTGAACATGGGGATTATCGATGAGAAGCAAGCTCAAGAGCGAAGAGCTTATATTGAGAAAGAAGCTAACTTCTATGGCGCAATGGACGGGGCAACCAAGTTTGTTAAAGGGGACGCAATTGCTAGTATTATCATTATTTTAATTAATATTATTGGTGGTCTTGCAATTGGGGTTGCACAGGCGGGCTTACCATGGCAACAAGCACTTCATATCTATACCCTGCAAACTGTGGGTGATGGAATCGTGACTCAGATCCCATCTTTAATCATTGCCGTGGGCACCGGTATTATTATCACAAGGGCTGCGACTCAAGGTAATCTTGCAGATCAATTGTTTGGTCAAATTGTCACCCATCCTTTTACTTTGACCTTAGTTGCTGTAGTGATTTCATCAGCAGCATTCTTACCAGGATTACCTTCACTCACATTAATACTGGTTGGCATCACTTTTGCGCTATTTGGGTATTTTGCCCACAAGAAAAAACAACTTAAATTGATTGAAAAAACTTTTAGGGAATTTGAAAATACTAAAAAAACATCTACTCAAGAAAGTTTGTTGCAGGTCGCTTTTTCATCGCAAATTTGGCCGCAAATTTTGGCTGAAGAAACTGAAATTCAGCGTCAGTTCAGTCGTTTTAAATCTGAGTTTGAAAGTAAGTATGGTTTGTTTCTACCTGAGTTATTGTTGAAAGCCGAATCGGTTTTGAAAGCCGATGAATATTCCATTCGTCTTTCAAATATTGAGTTTGCGTCGGGGGTGCTCCATCCCGATAAAATGATGGTGATTGATCCACAGAATAAACTCGACAAAAAAATGGGACTAGCAGCGGTTGAACCGGCATATGGTTTGAATGCTTTGTGGGTAGATGCTGACAAAGCGAAAGACATTAAGCAGGGTGGAATGACGGTTGTTGAACCCATTTCAGTTTTGATGACACATATAACAGAATTTGTTAAATCTCACTCTGCAGAATTTGTCACTCGTCAGTTCGTGGATCAGCTTGTTGCAGAGCAGCGCGAGATTAACGAAGTGCTTGTGTCGGAGGTTATTCCCACACAGTTAGCTATTGCTGATGTGCAGCAGATATTTACTCATTTAGTTCAAGAGAAAGTTTGTTTGCATAATGCTAACCATATTTTTGAAGTTCTTGCCGATAAAGCACGACATGAAAAAGATGTTCAGTTGTTAACTGAGTTTGTTAGGCAGAGATTACGGAATCAACTAACCAGTTTACTACTGGATAATGATAGAACACTCAATATTATTTCTATAGCGCCATTGCTGGAACGAGCCTTGTTAAATGGTGCGGCTAATGTCATCACTAAAGGCCTGCAAATTTCACCGACTGATTTGGATAGTTTAGTGAAGCAGGCTGTATTATTTGTCGAAAAAGCCATTTCATTAGGTGCTGAACCTGTGCTTTTAGTGAACCCCACGATTCGTCGACCTTTATGGCAGTTATTAAATCGCACCGTTCCATTGTTACATGTGATCTCAGTGAACGAAGTCCCACATCATATTAAGCTGAATAGCCTAGGTGTTATTCAAGCTTACAATCAGCAGGTTGCTTAATTATGATAGAAGCTGTAATTACTGAAGGGATAAATACACAATTACAAAGCCTAGCAACGACGAGTAATAATGTGGCGAATGCTAATACCCCTGGGTACTTGAGACAAACAAGTTTTACTCAAGTATTGGATGCTCAAATTCAAACGCAAACACAAGTCAGCAGTAAACAATTGTCAGGGGCCATTAAGCAAACGGGCAATGTATATGATTTTGCCGTGCTAGGGAAAAGTTTGTTTGTGGTTGAGTTGCTGGGAGAGCTTAGGTTAACCCAAGATGGCCGTTTTCATTTAAATGAGGCTGGTGACTTGGTTCATATCTCAGGTGCTATGGCAATGACATCAGAGGGGCCTTTAGCTGCAAATACAGAAACAGATCAGATTGCAGCACGCCTTTGGACAGTTTCTACTTCAGAGTCGTATACAAATTTACAGCCTGCAGAAATGGGACTTTATCTTGCCAATTGGGATGACTGGAAGACAAATGATGATAGTAAGGTTTTGGCACAGGCATTAAATTATACCGAACATAATGCAACTGCTGATGTGCTCGAGATGATGCGAATACAGCGTTCTGTAGAATCCCTGCAGAAAGCTTATCAGACTTATGACGCTGCGATAGGTTATGGGATTTCAGAATTAGGGAGAAGATGAAAATGATAGATGCATTATACATTGCAGAGTCAGGATTAGATGCAAAGCAAAAACAACTTGATGCCATTGCTCATAATATAGCTAACGTATCGACTCCAGGCTACAAAACAAGTCAAATGAGTTTTATGACTGTGGTGCAGGAAGATCGCGATAATTCAGGTCAAATTGTTAGCTCTCAAGGCTTAGGTGTCATGGCGCAACAATCTCCGCTTGATATGTCTGTAGGCAAAATGGAGCAGACCGGACGTCCGTTAGATGTTGCGATTAATGGGGCTGGTTTTTTAGAGGTCGAACAAGGGAATGGCAAGCTTTTATATTCTAGAGGCGGTCGATTGATCACTGATGCACAAGGTTATTTGAGCACTGAAAATGGCTTAAGGCTGACATCAATGCTGCAAATCCCCCCAGATGCTGAAGATGTTAGGATTGCCACCGATGGAATGTTGAGTGCTAAATTGCCTGGCAATGAGGTCATTGAAATCGGTCAAGTTCAGCTGGTTAACTTTGTTGATATGTCAGCGATAAAGGCCGTTGGTAATAATTTATTTGAAGTCGATCAAGAAGCACTTAATACAGCCTATTACGGCTCTGTGGGTGAAAGTGGGATGGGGGTGCTACAGCAAGGGATGTTGGAGTCTTCAAATGTTTCTATGAACCAAGAAATGATGAATATGATGATGGCTCAACGTAGTTACCAGCTCAATGCCCGGCTCGTCCAAGTATCAGATCAAATATTAGAAACACTCAATAACTTAAGACGATAAATGAGGCTTATTTTTCTATTTTTCATTTTACTGTTCCACTCTCAGACACAAGCTGTAGAGAGGACTGTGCGTGGCTATACCCCGTTGATGTTATCAGAGCTGATCCCAACGCTGGAAGGGCAAGATAGAAGAGTACTGAGTGAACCTATAAAGCAATGGGTCCGCTTAGATGAATACCTGACTCCAGAGGAGTTAACACGTTATTCGGTGCCAAAAAATACCACTGTTTGGATTGATAAATGCGAACAAGCAGATAAAAAAATCTTAGCTGATAACGTGAGGGCTTGGTTACTGGCACAGCCCTGGTCAAAGGGATTGGAAGTGACTCAAGTGAGTCTAGCCGATAAAAGAATATGTCGGGAGTGGCTCGAAGTTTCGCGATTTTCGCTACTTAATTCGCAATATATAAATAGCGCATTAGTTTTGATTAATCAAAGTGAACCTTCGCAAGTTTTAGCGCTAGAGTTAACGGCGAAATACCGTACCTGGCGGGCTAGCGTGCCGCTTAAAGCAGGTAGCCCGTTATACCAGAGTCAATTAACACAGAGCTGGGAACCTTTAGTCAATAGCGTTAATTTAGTTGATTTAACTTTGGATTTTGAACTTGATTGGAAGGCCCGTAGACCAATTCGAACTGAGCAAAAAATTTCTCGTGGCATGCTATTACAGGCATCAACGGTAGAAGTTGGAGATGAAGTGATGATCGTTCTTTTTAATGGTTCATTAACCATTGATACCACAGGAAGGGCATTGGAGCGGGGGTATTTAGGTGAGCAAGTCTTTATCCTTGTCGATGGGGCTAAGGCCCCTGTTAAAGGGGTTATTGTACAGAAAGGAGTCGTGAAAATTGGTACCTAGAATATTGTTATTATTGCTTTTTTGTTTCACTTGTTCAGCAACGGACCTAGTTGAAATCGATAAGTTAAGGGCCCTTACTGCGGATAAAAGAGCTGTAGGTATTGGTGATGTTGTCACCCTATTGGTTTTTGAGGATGCAAAAGCGGGGTCAAGTGCAAACTTAAAAGAACAAGGTGAGTTTGAAATGTCTGCGGGGGCGCGAAGAAGTGATCTCAATTGGCAGTATGGCTTGGGAGGGATGTCTTCTAATAAGGGGGATGCGGCAACACAGAGAAATGGCTTTATCAAAGCCCATGTTACCGTTCTGGTCCAAGGTGTGGATGACTATGGATTATTTGTGGTTCAGGGAATACAGAAACTGCAAATTAATGGTGAAGAACAAGTTATCTCTGTGAGCGGCAAACTTCGCAAAGATGATATTGCGGCCAATAATACCGCGCTGTCATCTAGATTATTAGATGCGAGTATTAGCTTTACTGGGCAAGGAACAGTGAGTACAGGTCATGACTCTAATCTCTTTAGTCGTTTGTTTCGCTGGTTTGGAATATTGTAATGATTAATCGTATTAAGTTAGTGTTAACCGTTTTATTGGTCTTATGCTCTGTGCCTGCATTAAGCGCAGTGAGTCAGGTAACCGTTAAGGATGTGGCGAGGATTAATGGTGTCAGAGATACCGCTTTAGTGGGATATGGATTGGTCACTGGTCTTGCGGGCAGTGGAGATTCTGCACGATTCTCATCTACCTCTCAGTCTTTAAAAAGTGTATTACGTTCCTTTAATGTCAATATTGAAGATAAAGAAGTGCAAAGCCGAAATGTGGCTGCCGTTATTGTCACAGCTTCAATTCCAGCGTTTGCAGAGATAGGGGATAAATTGGATGTGCAAGTGAGCTCTTTGGGAGATGCGAGGAGCTTAGCTGGGGGCACCTTATTGTTAAGCCCTTTAAAGGCGCCTAATGATGAAGTCTATGCCTTGGCTCAAGGGCAAATTACTGTTGGTGGCTATCGTTTTGAACAAGATCAAAATCTTGTTGCGAAAAATCATGCCACGGTTGGCAGTATTATTCGTGGCGCCACCACTGAACGTTCTGTGGTGGCCAACATTTTTGCAGAAGATGGTTCGGTGAGTTTAATTTTAAATACCCCAGATTTTACCATGCTGGATAATATCACAACTGCACTAAGGTATGAGTTCCCGTCACTGGATATACGTCCAGCACATGCCGGTAAGTTGGATATTCATGGTCGTGATTTATCTTTTAGTCATTTGGCTAAAATAGAGCAAGTTAGCATTAACGTGGCCCAATCAGCACGGATAGTGGTGAATGAAAGATCGGGTATTATTGTTTCTGGTTCAGATATACCTGTTTCAAGTGTGGTTATCAGCCACGGAAATATTAATCTTAAAATCAGTTCATCACCTCGAGTATCACAACCTTATAATGTTGTATTTGGCGATCAATCAAATATAAAAACCGTGACAGTTAGAGAGACAGAAATAGAAGTGAATGAGCAACAGCAAGCTGTTTACATCAATAAAGATACTACGACTATTGCAGAAGTTGTGTCTTCATTACAGAAGCTCAATATCCCGACTAGAGATATGATTTCTATATTGGAAGGATTAAAACGCAGTGGTGCGTTACATGCAGAAATTGTAATTCAATAAGGAATTAAGAATGACAGTTAATCAGATTGTATTTGATGCCATGAAGGTGGCTAAAGCTCAGCATCATCATACTGCTGAACAAATAGCGCAATATAACAATCCTCAAGTGGAGCATTTGGAACGAGTTAATTTTGAACGCGTGTTGCAGGATTCCTTAAATCTCGATCGTCAAAATATTAATAATTTGGTTGTCAATCACAGTGAATTAGTAAGTCGTGACAACATCTCTCTAGATCAGCTAACTGCCGAAGCCTTAGATGCAAGCGGGAAATATAAAGTGTTAACTGAAATGCTTAATCGTAGATTTGGAATGATGTCACTTGCAGTGAGTGGGCAGGAGAAGTAATGGCAGAACTAGATGTAAGGGCTGTAGCGCAGACCGGAATGGCATTTGAAAGAAACAGAATAGAAGCGGCATCGTTAAATATAGCGCGTGCAAATGTTGTTTCTTCAACTGCAGCTCAAGTTGAACCCCTTTTTATGGCGGCACTGTCAGGTGAGGAGCTCCAGCCTGGGAATGTTAAGCTGACTGGCTACATGAAAAGTAAGGCTATTTACCAACCCGCTCATCCATTAGCGGATAAACAAGGCTTTATCTATATGCCAGATATCGATCTAGCCCATGAAATGGTGACCTTAAGTAGTGCAAAACGCGCATATGAAGCCAACATTAAAGTCTATAACAGTTATAAAGAAATGTCAGCTAAGGCATTGGAAATAGGGAAGTAATAATGGAAATTGAAGCAATAAGAGCCTTAGAAGTAACGGGTAATATACCGTTAGCCCCCTCTCAATTACCTGAAGTTTCATTTGTTGAAATGCTGGGTGATGGGGTGCATAAAGTCAGTAATGATATGAATGTTGCAAATGAGTTGGTTGAGAAGTTTGCTCGTGGAGAACCGATCGCAGTCGATGAGGTCATGGTTGCCATGGAGCAAGCCCAGTTATCGCTAAAGCTGGCCGTAGAAGTTAAAAATAAACTGACCGCCGCGTACCAGGAATTATTCAGGATGCAGGTTTAGTTCCAAAAATAAGAGATGAGCAGTATGGAAAAAATAACAAAGAAAATGCGGTTCTTTATCGCTGGCATCAGCTTAATGTTGCTGACCTTGATAACATTGTGGTGGGTTATTCAGGATTCTAAGCAAGTGCTTTTTTCTGGTTTGTCGCAAGCGACACTGACGGAATATACTGCCAAGTTAGAGGCCAGTGGAATAGGCTATCAAGTGGAAGGTACATCTATTTTTGTTGCTAGCTCTGACAGCAATCAGGCCAGAGTTGTGGCCATGGAAGATAGTATCCAGAGCAATAATGTGACTGGCTTTGAACTGTATGAAAATAGTGATTTAGGTGCTACAGAAAGAGCGCAGCATGCAAATTATCTGCGGGCACTCCAAGGGGAAATTGAGCGGACTTTAACTGGGTTTAATTACATTAAGAAAGCTCGAGTTCATCTGACGTTGCCACAAAAACGCCTTTTCATGAGTCAAAATCAATTAACAAAAGCCTCGGTTACTTTGTTCACCGTCGACCATTATCAACCAAGAACTATAGACATAGAAGCGATAAAACAGCTAGTTGTGTCAGCGGTTGAAGATTTGACAATAGATCAAGTTGTTGTGATTGACGGGGCTGGTCAATGGGGTGTTTTTGAACCTCAAGGTGATCTTAGCTCCCCCAATTTAGCACTGCGTAGAAGTACAGAATCATATTTAGAGCAGAAGGTGTTGCAAGTATTAGTGGCATATTTTTCAGCGTCTAGTATATCTGCTGCCGTTGCGGTTGAGCTGAATACCGACACAGTTAAGATACATGAGACTAAGGCAATAAAAGGGGATGGCAGTCAAGGTTTGATTAGCTCTGAAACTAAGTTTGAAGAAACCCACTTAAGTGACGACAATAAGCCGGGCTCTAAAACTCTCAGAAATGAGGTTACTTATGCCCACGGAGCCTTGACACAGGAAACTGAGCAAGCTCCAGGGCAAATATTGAGATTAACGGCTGCGGTTTCGATTAATGCTGAAGTCGCCCCGGAGTTGCAGGCGCAGATTTCAGAATTAATAAAGAACACCATAGGTTTTGATAGTCAGCGTGATGACAGTATTTCAGTTAGTTTCTTTTATCTGCCCAAAGTAGAACCACTACCCGTCACTCCGATGGCTGTAGAACCCGTTGTAGTGAAAACGGTGGAAAGTAATACCTGGTGGCCTTTTTTACTTATTGGTTTAGGTACGTTATTTAGCCTATCTACAGGTATGTTTTATTTGGCGAATAAAAGGGATAGCACAGAGCAGCAGTTACTTAATCAAATAAACTATTTGTTTGATAATGAGCAAAAGGCGCCAGAAAATGCATGAAGCAGCTTGTAAGGCGTCGATTTTATTATTGTCAGTTAATAAAGCTAAGCGCTATCGATTACTGAAGAAAATCGATGCTGCTCGTGCGGCAGAGATTGAGCAGGCTTTTGACAAACTGACGAGTTTGGGTCTAACGCTTGATGATTTTTCTCGGTTGAAGCTACCCATTTCTGTATTTTCTTGTGAGTCAATAAATGAGGTTAATTGGTTACGTTCTCATGTTAGTGATCAAGATCATTTACAGACAAAAGCTAAGGTGAAAACTGCTTTTTTACAGTTATTGGCTCTTGATGAAGGGCTTAGATAATGGAAAAAATTCAGAGTTTTCCTTGGGCGATTAAACCTATTCACAAGGTCGATAGTGAGCATCATGCTGGGAAACATCCGGAAAAAGTTAACCCAGCACATATAGAAGTAGCCTTGAAGCAGATGACTCCGGCGGAGCGAAAATCGCTTTTAGCGCCCTTTATTGAAGATGAGCTGGCATTGCATCGTGCTAATTTAGAAGCTCGCCTTACCAAGGAAATGAATAGTAAGCTAGATAAACAATTACAAGTGGAAATTGAGCTTGCTGTCATAAAAGTAAAGGAAGATGTTGAACACAAAGAGGCGCAGCGTAAGCAAAAAATTGAACAATTAATTGCTCATATTATGTCTCCTGAAATAACGGGCGCAACAAGTGACGCTGAGCAAGTCCTTGCTTTTGCGTTAGTGATCGTTGAGAAAATTTTAGCTCAAAAAATAGCATCGAAACCTTGTTATGATTCATGGGTTGACAGCATATTAGGCACAACTCGGGGGCACAATTTACCCATCCTTAATATTAACCAACAAGACTATAATTTATTATTAGAATTTGACTTAATTACTAAACTTAGTGAGAAAGTTTCTGAAATTAAGATTAAAGATGTTGCTCACTTCAGTTTTGAACTGGAGTCTATTTATGGTCAGAGCGGTCATGATTCACTGGCAATATTAACTCAGTTGCAAGCTTGGTTAAGTGAGCGCGCTTGTGATTAGTCTTACCCAATTAAAGCAAGTGACGACCAAGTACCATTATGGTTCTGTATTACGCAGTGAAGGGCTTATGCTGGTGGCCTCTTTACCGCAAGCATTTGTTGGTGAGCTTTGTACCATTAGGCGTGCTGATGAAACCCTGCCTGATATCTCAGCTGAAGTCATCTCAATCTCTGAGACACAAGTTAAGTTAATGCCTTTTCAATCTGCTAGTGGGATTAGTTTTGGGGATAAATTAATTGGCAGTGGGACTTCTATAAGGCTGCCAATGGGTTCTGGCATGTTAGGGCATGTTGTTGATGCGTTTGGTCAGCCTCTAGATGAACAAGAGCTTGGGGTTGTACAGACTCAGTGTGTTTTTCTAGCCTCACACATTAATCCATTAACGAGAGCGGCAATTGACGAGCCGTTAACCACAAGAATTAAAGCGCTTGATAGCTTTATTCCTATCGGTAAAGGTCAAAGGGTGGGGATACTTGCAGGGAGTGGTGTCGGTAAAAGTACTTTACTTGCCATGATGAGTGATAGCTGTGCCCAACAAAATGCTGTTATTGTCATTGTACTTGTGGGGGAACGAGGCCGAGAAGTTGAAGAGTTCGTTAATGGTAAAATGTTTAAAAGATTGCGAAGTCGTGCAGTGCTCGTTGCTGCTACAGCGGAAGAAATGCCTGTCACTAGGGTCCTTGCGGTTAAGTATGGGTTAGCACTGGCTGAGTCCTTATCTGCTGAGGGTAAGGAAGTTATTTTTGTTGTTGATTCACTCACTAGAGTGGCGATGGCCCAAAGAGAGATAGGTTTGGCCATTGGAGAACCGCCAACAGCTAAAGGTTACACACCTTCAGTTTTCTCTTTATTACAGCGCATCGTAGAGCGTTGCGGTGCATTTCGTCATCGAGCATCGATAACCGCGTTATTTAGTGTGTTAGTTGAAACTGATGATTTTGACGATCCTATCGTAGATACATTAAGGGCTGTCTTAGATGGTCACATAGTGTTAGATAGAGCTCTTGCAGAACAAGGGCACTTTCCCGCGATAGATGTGTTAAGAAGTGTTAGCAGGCTGACAACGAATTTATTCGATGCTAAAAAAATAAAATTGTCTCGTGCCGGTCGAATCTTATTATCAGAATATAAACAGAAAAAAATGATGATAGATCTTGCTGACGCAGAAGGGACATTGACAGGCCAATTTCAGCAATTAAAGAAAAAGCATGACTTGTTGAATCTATGGTTGCAACAAGACGAGCTAAGTTCGAAAACAACTCAGGAATTAGAGCTACAACTGATGGATATCATAGAAGGTTAACTTAGTATGACTCTTAATCAAATTTGGCAATTAAAGAAGCAGCAACAACATCAGCGCACACATGTTGAACTTGAAAATTTGAATGCTGATATTGATAAAAATAAGCGAGAGCTAGGGGTTTTATCTGTGCAAGAGCAATCCTTAGTGCGCTTTGAGATTCAAGACCATGCGAGTTTACAGCTTGCTTCCATTAATTTAGCTTGGTTGGATCGTCTTGCTCAAGAGAAAAGTGACTTAGAGCTAACATTAGCGGAATTTAATTTAGATAAGCGCGCTAAAGAGAAATTACTATCCCGTAATGCTCAGGTTATTGAGAAAGTAGGGGAGTTGATTACTCTTGAGTCTAAGGGAGGGGCGATCATGCGGATGAAGATAAAGGATAAGCAAGTTCAAGCTAGTTTATGCGAAAGCTTGGCTAGGAGGCAAAATGATTGAATTTGAATCTATCCATCAATCAATAAAATTACCAAACAAAGCGTTAACTGAGCCTAATGAAAACGAGGCGTTATTTTTGTCTCACCTCAATGGTGAAGCATTTGATGGTACTTTGAATAGCAAAAACCAGCTATACCAAGAGGGTAATAAGACGTCTGAATCAGTAAGCCCTTTGACGACGGATTTTCTTTCACTGTGGAAAAAATCTGCAGATATTGCGTCATCAGTGATTTCCCATGGCTTATATGAAGAGCAAATGGTATTGCCTCAGTATGGTGGAAATAATCATGGTGCTAATGGTGCTAATGTGATCAAACAAACGCCTGATTGGCTTGCTATCGGTAGCTATCAAGTTCAAACACTGAATACACTGAATACACTGAATAGTGCTCAAGAGGCAACATCTTACCAAGGGGAAGGATTTGTTTTTAGTCATGTTCATGACGCTAACTTAGCTTTTCAGGCTGTTCAGGCACCTATGCTAGAGATAGGCTCAAATAATACCTTATCTAAAGCTGTCGATAGTGGCAGTGTAAGAAATGTCGTATTTAAATTGAGTGACCAATATAAAATGACTGAAATTGCGAGCATCAATGCTCCATTATGGAAAACCGCTGAGCAAACCCAGTCTAGACGAGTCACTTTTGGGGAACATTTAGGCACACGAACAATGAGAGTGAGGGATTATTTCTCTACGGATGCAAAGCTTGAGTATGCGGAAATGTTGTCATACTCAAATGTAGATAGACTGATGATAAATGGATATTTGCAATGGGAGAGAAAGTAAATGGATATTCAATCTATTGGTGGTAATTCATATGCGACGACGAATCCACAGACAAATATTAAACTAGATGATTTTTTACAGCTATTTGTTGCGCAATTAAATTATCAAGACCCGCTAGAGCCAGTCAATAATAGTGAGTTTTTGGCGCAGTTAGCGCAATTTTCGTCACTTGAGATAAATCGCCAGAGTAATGATAATTCATTATCTCTCTTGGCTATTGGTTCATCAGATCAAGCCTTGGGATTAATAGGGCGAAGTGTTGAAGTTAACACGCAAAGTGGTCAAGCATTTATTGGTGATGTAACAGGAGTGAACTTTACTCAACAGGGACCTATGTTAACGGTAAAAGGGGCTGATGACTCGCTTCTAACTGATATCAAACTAGGTCAAATTACTGTAGTTAAATAAAAAAGGGAATTAACATGTTACAGGCTTTTTATACTGGATTATCTGGACTTAATAGTTACTCTAAAAATTTAGATAATGTGAGTAATAATATCGCAAATATGAATACTGCTGGTTATCGTGGAATGGACAGCTTTTATCAAGCATTGGGCGGTGATAGTGATAAACCGGGTTTAGGTGCGCAAATCTCGGGTCTTGGATATCGATTTTCAGTGGGAGATATCAGACAGACTGGCAATGATTTTGATTTAGCCATTACAGGTACAGGATTTTTTGCTTTATTGGATGGTGAAAAGGTTTTCTACACTCGAACGGGTCAGTTTGAGTTTGATCAGAATAATGTACTCGTCGATAAAAATACCGGTTTTAAGGTGGCAGGCATTGATAGTAATGGTCAATTAAGTGAAATCAATCTGCTGAGTTATCAGGCAATTAAACCTACAGCAACGACAAAGCTATCTCTCACAGGTAACTTATCGCCATTAGATGATGTGCATCAAATCAGCAGTGCCAAAATGATTAATTCATTAGGGGAAGAAGTTGATCTAAGTATTAAGTTTACTAATGAAAAGGCTACATTCCCTAATCAATGGAAAGTAGAGATACTTGATGATAAAGGCATTGTGCTTCACAGCGATTCAGTCAAGTTTGGCCCAGATGGTACACCCGAAGTCGGCAGTGGTTCATTCATTTTCAATCTGGCAGATAGCAGCGGAAATACAACACCAATAGACATTACTGTCGGAACCATTGGCGATTTTTCAGCTGTGACTCAAACGAGTGCAACAGGTGTTGATTCAAATGTGACATTACATGCTGTTGATGGTAAAGGTGTTGGTCAATTGGTCAAGCGTAGTTTTGATCCACAAGGAAGGGTTACACTAAATTATAGTAATGGGGATAAGGTGACACCATTTACCATTGCTATGGTAGATTTTGATGATATCAGCACATTATCCATTGAATCTGGCACAGTATTTAAAGCTAGTGATTTAGAGAGTCGGGTGCTTGGTAAGGCTGGAGAGGGACGATTTAAGCAGCTGGCGACTTCGAGTATAGAGATGTCGAATGTCGATTTGTCTCAAGAATTTGCCGACATGCTCGTTATTCAAAGAGGTTATCAGGCTAGCTCAAGAATTTTGAATGTCGCAAATCAGATGATAGAACAGTTATATGAAAATACCAGAGGTCGCTAATGGTAGGGGTTAAGTTACCTAATTGTTGGTCTGAACTTCAACGTATTGACCTTGAAACTAAAGTCACAAAAAAAGTCATCGCTTGGTTATCTGAATGGCTTTTACAGTCTGCTGATGAAGTCAACTGGCACTGGAATAGCACGCTTTTTGCTTGTGCGAAGCAGAAAGTTCGTATGAATGAATTGCAATGGGTAGAACTTGCTCATTTTGCAATGACAGGAGAGTGCAGTCATGTG
Organism: Shewanella denitrificans OS217; assembly: GCF_000013765.1. Taxonomy (NCBI): domain Bacteria; kingdom Pseudomonadati; phylum Pseudomonadota; class Gammaproteobacteria; order Alteromonadales; family Shewanellaceae; genus Shewanella; species Shewanella denitrificans. Next base: position 70,480 of record NC_007954.1, read on the forward strand.
CAAGTAACGAAAAAGCTGAGCTTACTTGCAGAGCAGATGAAAAACGAGTTGCAGCAATTATGTGAAATACAGGCCGCAGACTCGGAACAGTGCGCAGCTGTATTAGAGATAAGACTGCATTCAAATCTTATTGTATGCATCCCAATACCAATACAGTGCATGCCTACTCAAGTGGTCGTTCCCACCGAACCAATATCGAGTGGACTCATTGAGAAAATGATCGGTGACTGTCATTTATCTTTGCAATGTCACTTGGATAGTTTGCCTATGACTCTAGAGCAAATTTACTCACTTAAAACAGGTGACCGAGTGCGATTAAAGCATAGGTTTGACTCAGAGATCACATTATCTGATAAGTCATACCACACGAATATTAAAGGTTTTTTGGCTAGTTTCATGGGCCACAGATCTATTGTTATAAAATGAGGAATACAATGTCAGAAGTAGCATCGTTCGAATTGACGGAAGTCGTTGATTTACCTAGGGGAAAGTCTGTAGAGACACCGTTGGATTTGGCTATACTCGAGCAAACTAAAATTGAATTGAATGTCAATATTGGTGATGTATCAATGAGTATTTCTGAGCTTAAAGAATTAAAAGAAAATAGTATTGTTAAATTAGCTCAGAAAGTTGATTCAGAGTTTGAACTTAAATGGAAAGATGTTGTAATTGCAAAAGGAAGGTTAGTTGCGGTTGATGAATATCTAGCATTAGAGATTACACAGGTCACCTCAAATGAGCAGTGAGTTGGGACTGCGAGCCGAAGATCCTATTAATCCAGTCAGCTGGCTAATTATTGGATTTTTGTGCTTAGCCATGATTATTATTTGGTTGTATGTTAAACGGAAAAATTTGGACCAGTCGAATTCATCGATTTCTCATCAACGTTTTCCTTTAGGTGGTCAATGTTATCTTATTTCAATACAGTCTGACGGAAATACGTATAAATTATATGAAACACCTCGGGGGCTTGTTCAATTGGCTGTTGATTGTCAAAAAACTAAAAGTCAGGTGAGTTAAATGGTAGCAACTCAAACATTAAATGAATGGCTGCCACACTTATTGGATAAACCTTGGTTAGATAGCTTGGCACCAGAACTAAGAATTGTTCTTGCTGTTAGTAGCTTGACATTGATTCCTGTTTTTGTCATCGCAATGACCGCCTTTACACGGATTATTATAGTGCTGTCATTAGTCAGGCAAGCATTAGGTTTACAGCAAACTCCGCCAAACAGTGTCTTAATTGCTCTTAGTTTATTTTTAACTATTTTTGCTATGAGTGGCGTATTTGAACAGATTAATAATAAAGCACTGCTTCCTTATGCTAACGGCTCCATTGAGTTAAGTGCTGCTGTGAGTAACGGCATTGAACCACTGAAGGGGTTTATGTTGTCGCAAACGGATGAGGTTCATTTCATTAGAGTATTGGATATGGCAAAAGTGCCAGTGCCACAATCTTCAGCGGATGTATCCTTGACGCACTTAGTCCCTGCGTTCATGTTATCGGAGCTAACATTAGCTTTTAAGATGGCATTCCTCATTTTTCTTCCTTTTTTGATGATAGATTTACTCGTCGCTAGCTGCTTGATGGCTCTGGGTATGATTATGGTCCCGCCGATTACAGTATCATTACCATTGAAAATTATGGTTTTTGTGCTTATTGATGGCTGGTCATTAATCACTGGATCTTTAGTGCAAAGTTTTATGTGAGAGAAATAATTAAATGAACACTGAATTAATTAGCTTGATGGATGAGATTTCTTCATTACCACCGGCGCAAGTATTAGAAAAGCTTAAAAATGCCTCTTCAACAGTTAAATTAGATCCAGACTGGCTTTTTTTAGTCGCATGTTATCAAGTCGATAACCAAGAGTTGTCGGAGGCTAAGAAGAGCTTTTTTAGCCTCTTAGATAGTAATCCAGATAATGAAGTAGCACGTTTACAGCTTGCTTGTGTTCATTTGTCTTTAGGAGAGTTTAAGCATATTTTATATTTATTGTGCCCATATTTAGTATGGCAAATAGCGCCTACTTGCATATCTTCAATTGCCCATGCGCTTATAAATTTTGTTCAGAATGATAAGAAAAAAATGAATAGTTATCTTAATGAGGCGAAAGCATTCGAAGAAGCTTCAGAGCTTAAATCTATTATTGATGTGTTAAGTCGTTTTTTTGTCGATGCGGCAGCCAGTATGGGAACCGTGGCTGATAACGAAGAGGAGTTAAAGCATGATACAAGGAGTCATTTATTAAGTAACCTCTATAGTAAGAAATACTAAAGCCACCATAATATCTATTGATGGTGACTTTAGAGGAAGGGATTAAGCATTTATATCAGCGTTGTTATCTTCGACTATAAGTGCTTAAACTGCTGTTTTAGCTCGTAGCTGTCTTCTGTGACTAGCCTTTCCAACACTTCGATACGTGCCTTTAGTGCCTGATTTTGTGCCATTAGCTCGGTTTTTAACTGGCTATCGACACTAGTCGTATTCAAATGGCTTTGGCCATCACAGGCTGGTTGCCGCCTCTTGGCACGCAGGTATTGCTTATACATTTCCGATGCCATCACGCTAACACCTATCACCACGACTAAAGTCAGTTTAAAGAGATCATTTTCCATTTGTAGCTCCTTGTTTAACTCTGTTGATTAACGCTGATTAAAGACCAAAGACGACTTTTTCACTCTTCAGGGACTTTTCTAATCCCCAAATTAATCCCAACGAAATGGCTAAGGTAGTGAAGGATGACACGGCCAATTGCAGTAATGACATATCACGGCCCTTAATAAAGTCCATTAAGGCTTGCTGTTGGCCTGAGACTGGCAGCCACTCCAATACATCCGGCGCTATGTTGTAACTGGCAGCCATAGAAAGTGCCAAGGGCACAAATAACACTATGGTTAAATAGGATTGGGCTTCTTTGAAGCTTTTTGCCATAAAAGACACAAACAACTGCAGGCTTGCCGCCATGATGGCCAGCGGAATACCAATGACAAACATGAGTGCCATAAAGCTATTGCTGATGTTGACGCTAAAACCTAGCTCTTGCCAAGGCACGAAGGGGTAAGCGATTTTTGATACCAGCAAGATAAGCGCAAGGCCAAGCAGTGCGAAGCAAGTGACGGCAATCACTTTTCCCATCACCAACTGTCTGGTGGTAATAGGGTGGCTGAGCAACAACGCCAGCGAGTTACGCTCGCGTTCCCCAGCGCTGGTGTCGATAGCCAAATTCATCCCAGATATAAATACCGAATAAATCATGGTGAAAATCGCGATGCCTAAGATAACGCCGCCTTTTGAATCAGCAGTGGCCTGATCTTCTACTTTGATTTTTAAGGGCCGCATCACTTGTGGGCTTATGCCGCGGGCAATAAGGCGCAGGCTACCCATCTCACCGCTATAGGCTTGCAGCTTGGTCTCGACCCGGCGAATGGAGTTTTGCAGTTTCTCATTGGATTTATCGGCAATCAGGGTCACCACAGCGGGCTGCGCCTTAGCCATTTTCTCGGCGTAATCATCACTGATAATCAGGCTTATGGCTTTGACATCATCGCCATCACTGTGACTAATGCCGGCTTGCTCTAAATAGCGCACGAGATCGGGGGCGTTTTGGGGCTGCTCTATCTTAATCGCCAAGGTATCTGGGCTTGAGAGCTGAGTGATCAGCACCATAAACAAGCCGCACATTATGATAGGCGTGCCGATTGCGTAGTAGAGGCCTGCCATCACAGAGCGTTTATCTCGGCCGGCATCGATAAGTTCTTTACGAACCATAGAAAGTATTAAGTTTTTCATTATGCAGCTATTCCTTCATCCGTACCGATAAGCGCAATAAAGGCATCTTCGAGGGAGTCCTTACCGGTTTGCTGACAGAGCTCGTCCGGACTGCCCACAGCGACCACTTTTCCTTGGGCCATGACGATAACCTTGTCGCACAGTGCGGCGACTTCTTGCATCACATGGCTTGAAAACAGCACGCAATGGCCCTGGTTTTTCAGCTCAACTAAAATGTCTCGCAATAGCCGGGTACTCATCACATCTAGGCCGCGGGTGGGTTCGTCTAAGATGATATTTTTAGGTTGGTGCACTATGGCCTGGGCCAGTGCTGTCTTCATTTTTTGTCCTTGGGAGAAGCCTTTACAGCGTCTATCGGCAATATCCTCAAGCTTAAGCTGGGCTATCACCTTGCTGGTGGCTGCTTTGGCTTGTGGGCGGCTCATACCACTCAGTTCGGCAAAATAACTGATGTATTCTCTTGGGCTTAGGCGCTCATAAAGACCAAAAGGATCGGGAAATAAGCCCAGTTGTTGCTTGGCGGCAATGGGGTTTTTGGCGACATCTATGCCTTCTATTTCACAAAAGCCTTCATCGGGTTTAAGTAAACCGAATAGGGTACGAAGACAGGTGGTTTTACCTGCACCATTGGGGCCGAGTAGGCCGGTGATTTGCCCATTTTCGGCGCTAAAGCTCAGTTGCTCTAAGGCTTGTACTGTACCGATTTTTTTAGATAAATTATTGACGCTAATCATGATTATTCCTCGTCCTTGCTGGTGTCTGTGGCGCTGGAAACTTGAGTCACAGGTTCAACTGTGTTTGCGTTGAGATAAAAACTGCGGCGCACATCTTTATTCAAGCATTCACCATTAATTTCCTTGACTGAGCCTGTGCTGACCAGCTTGGCGATTAAGTCATTAGCGCAAGATTGATAGGCAACCCCATGAGTGGCATAGGGGGCAACAAAGTGCTGACTATTGGACAGTTTCTCTTGGGCCAAGGTGCCCCAACTAGGTGGAGTCGCAGGATCTAACTCGCCGGATAACAACAAGGTAGGAATATCGCTGTCTATGGCTTGGCTAAAATCCTCTGGCTCTGTTGGCATTTGCCATACTGAGCAGCCTGCCTCTAAACCTTCTAGCATGGTGCGACTGGAATAAGAGTCTTTAGCGCTTTGACGCATTGTTTCTGTGACTCTGTGGAGGTCTTCACCGCAGACGACAGATGAGTGCATGCCCAGTGCTATGCCTGTACTGTCGGCAGTTAAGCCATAAAGGCCGAGTAGCGGTTGATAATTACCTATGGCACCTTGGTGTATTGTGTGAGGTAGCAGGGCGCGCAGACTGGGGGTATACATGGCCATGCGCAGGCTGTTTAAGTATTTGCTCCGTGTCAGCCTAAAGCTGATGACTTCATTGGTCAGTGGATCGCGGCTCTGCTCAATAATGGCGCCTTGGGCTAATTTGGCATCAAGACGTGCAAAATCATCCGTTAAGTTGGGAAACGCCTGTTGGCAACTCAGGGTAGCGTCGCACTCTGTGAGTAATAAACTCTGCGCCCTTTCAATGGCATCACCTATGGCGAGCACGCTTTGCTGCATGGGCACAACACCATCTAAGGTTACCGTAAGCAGCGGCTCGGGGAAATGGCGCATATACAGCTGGGCCATGCGACTGCCATAGGAAATTCCGTAGAGGTGTAATTTATCGTAGCCCAAATGCCGACGCACGGCTTCAAAGTCATTGAGCGCATTAACACTGCCGTATTGGGTGACATCTGTACCGTCAGCCGTGATCTTGTCTAGGCAATCTTTTGTTTCTGCGCTGAAATCTACTTGCTCATCATCGAAGGCAAAAATATCACCGATATTTTCACAGTTAAGTGGGTTAGATTGACCTGTACCGCGCTGATCGATAAGTAAAATGTCTCTATTTTGCCTGACCTTAGTGAGCATGCGATTAAAGCCTGCTGCATGCTCAATTGCCGATTGCCCCGGTCCGCCAGCAATGGCCAGCAAGGCTTGTTTTTCGTGGCCATTCTTGATTGCAGGCAGGATGGCGTAGTGTATGGCAATTTTTCGGCCTTCAGGCTTGTTAGGGTTTTCAGGCACTTGGATAGCGCCGCAGCGCAAGTTTTCATCTAAGTCGTCAAGATAACAGCTGTGAGTTTCACCCAGCTTTATGTCTGGTGCATTTGCCTTGGGCGCGGCCAGTGCCGCCACAGTGAGCACCGCTAACACAGTCAATGCCGTGACTATTGCAGGCACACTGCTGTGGAGCATATTAACTAGCCCCTGAGCCGGCGCTAGGTTCCTTATTGCCATGGTATTTTCCTTTTTGCATTTTAGGTTCATTGTGTTAATGTTAACCGTATCGGTGTATCAATGAATTAATACAGTGTATAGAGGCTAATGTTAGAACTGATTAATGTCAACCCCAATAGTGGCGAACCTATTTATCGCCAATTACACGAGCAAATCGTGCGCTTGATTGTGGGCGGACAACTGCAGGCCGAAGCGGTGCTGCCGTCAGTGAGGCAAATTGCCGAAGCATTGGCGGTGAATCCCATGACAGTTTCACGGGCCATCCAAGGTTTAGTGGAACAGGGTTGGCTGGAGCGACGCCGAGGCCAGGCGACTCGGGTCGCCATTCGAACTCAAGACGACAGCAATGCAACCCATGATTTACTGGCCCCGCAATGTCAGAATTTAATTGATCAGGCGACTCAACTTGGGCTCAGTTTAGAAGATGTACAGGCCTTATTGGCAGCACATTGGCATCAGCCAGACGACAGGACCTAGATAATAATGACGCAAGAACAACCCATTTTATCCATTAAAGGATTACTTAAGTCTTTCGATGGTAAGTCAGTGCTCAATAATCTAACCATGGACTTGTATCCAGGCATGGTGGTGGGATTGCTGGGCCTTAACGGCGCTGGAAAAACCACCTTGATGCATTGTGCGCTGGGGATATTAGCCATGGACGCAGGTGAAGCGCATATTTTAGCTGATAATGCCGCTAACTTGAGTCTGCAAACTAAGGCTCAGATAGGTTTTGTGCCGCAGCAGCCGTTCGGTTATGAAGGTTTTACGGTCGGGGCTGCCTTGGCATTGCATCGAAGCTTTTACCCCAGTTGGGATCTTGAGTTAGAGCAAGATTGGCTTAAGCGATTTAATTTAACCTCCAAGTTACAAGTACAGCGCTTGTCTGTGGGGCAGAGACAATCCTTGGCATTGATAATGGCAATGGCCTATCGCCCTAAGTTGCTACTGCTGGATGAACCGGTTGCTAGTCTTGATCCCATCGCCAGACGTAAATTTATGGCCGACTTATTCGATTTAGCCTTAGAGTCTGGTTCTGCAGTGCTGTTTTCTTCTCATATCACCTCAGATCTGGAGCGGGTCGCCAGCCACTTAGCCCTTATAAAAGAGGGTGAATTATTGCTATTTAAAGAGATTGATAGCCTAAGAGAAGAAGTGAAATCCCTTAGTTTGGCAGAAAATACCCCGCTGCCTGCGAGCCTTAGGGTATTGCAGCGCCAAGGCAATGCTGTGCTGGTGGATAACTATCAAGGGCAAGTTATCGAAGGGGTTAAGGCGGTTACGAGCCTTAATCTAGAGCAGCTTTTCGTGGCGCTGCATTCATGAATAGCCTTTCGCACCTTGCCACTTCAGCTCCAAAGCGCAATCTATTGCAAGGCTTGTGGCAGTTTTGGTTTAAAGATTTAGGCAGCGTCAGCTTTTTAGTCACAGGGCTACTTAGTCTGCCAGTTGCGTTAGCGATTGGGCTTAGCCTAGAAGGTGAAAAAGCCCTGCAAGTGGCTGCATTGATGCTCAATATGGGGATAGTTTCCACCAGTTGCGCCATCGCTTGGCAAGGACTGCGGCTACAGGCCAGTGAGTGGGCCGTATTAGTGCCTCACTATCGCGAGCATATCTTCAGTCAAATGGCATTGATTGGCTTTAGTTTTTTGGGCTTGGGTTTAGCTTGTATATACTTGCTGGATGCATGGCAGTTGTTAGCGTCACTCAGCTTAATGCTGGCCGCGAGTGGCACTTTTATTGCCTTGTGTCAGAAGCGACCAAACGCCTTTAATCTCTCAATTCTGCTGTATCTGAGTGGGATAGTGGCAACTGATATTGCGGCTTTTATTCCCAGCACACTATTGATGGTTTTCAATGTGTTAGCAGGCGTTTATTTGTGCTTGAGTGTGAAAGGTATCGCTTGGCATGCCGATGCGAAATCTGTGTATTTGAATAGCACGGAAACCGGCTGGATGTGGTTACCTAGCTTTGCCCAAGGTAAGGTGACCCAAGCAATACAGAAATTTTTCATGCCAATTAATTTCTTCATTGGGCCAATGTTTTTAATGCCACTGGTGCTTATCCCGCTGACTTTTCTTGGCCTTCATTGGTTTGGTGATGCAGATCCACAGCATTCAAGCTTATTTGTATTTATTTATCTCAATAGTATCTTGTGCATATTGCTGCATTGGAGCCGCATCATGCGTTGGCAGGGGATGCAGACTTTATATCTGTTGCCGATTTTCCATGGTTGGCAAGGTTTCGCGCAATTAATGTATCGCAGTCAATTAAAGTTGCTCATGCTTATCTGTGTCACCTTCGCGCTGGTGACTGCCGTGACTCATTCCGCCCAAGCCAGTCTAGCTGCTTGGTTAACCCCGAACTTAGTCAACGTTAGCTTGTGTGCCTTGAGCTTGGGCTTAGGCAGTCTGTGTCGTACGGTTAGGCAGATAGCCTTGGTCTTTATAGGCATCGCCTTCGGGGTGGTGTTAATTTCTGTGTGCCTTAAGGAGTTTGGTTATCTTTTGAGCACCTCAGTCGACACGGTTTTTTATGGCTATTCTTATACCTTAGTTGCCAGTGGGATATTTAGTCTGTTGGGATTGGCTTTGTTGTCTTGGGGCAGTGCCAGCTTTGCCAGAGTAAAAATAACCTGACACTAATGACACAAGAGAGATAGTGTATTTGCACTAAAACAGTGAGGTGTCAGTCATTTTTCAGGTAGAATTCTGTTATCAGGTACAAGTGTAAGCTTAAGGTAGCAACCAATGTCATTAGCGCAATATCATCTCGTTCAACTCCTACAGCAGCAGAGCCAACAGCGTGCAGATAGCATAGCGCTTGAGGGGTTTGAATTGGCTGCGCCTTGGGACAGGGTAAGTTGGAAAGCTTTTGATAGCATCAGCCATCAAGTGGCCAAAGCCATGATAAAGTTTGGTCTTCAAGCACAAGATACCGCCGTTATCCTGTCGCAAAATTGCCCCCAATGGACCTGCGCCGACATCGGCTTGCTAAAGGCGCGCGCCATAGTCGTGCCTGTGTACCCAAGCAGTACCCAAGAGCAGGCAAGCTTCATCATCAATGATGCTGGCGCTAAGGTGCTATTTGTTGATGATGCCGAACAATATCATATGGCGTGTAAATTACAGGCTGTGTGTCCAAGTGTTGAATACCTAGTGGTATTCGATGCCAATGTGCCCTTGCTAGACACCCCAAATCACTTGCATTTTGACAGCCTAATAACCGAAGATTTAAGCGCCCAAGACAGGGCGTTAACTGAGCGTTTACAGGCGGCCAATCTGGATGACTTGTTAACCCTGATTTATACCTCTGGTACCACGGGGGATCCCAAAGGCGTGATGCTAGATTATCGTAATATGGCCTCGACCATACGCCAGCACGATACCTGTTTGAACTTCAATCCCGGTGACACTTCGCTAGCCTTCTTGCCGTTAAGCCATGTGTTTGAGCGCAGTTGGAGCTTCTTTGCCTTATGTCGTGGTGGCCGAAATGTGTATTTGAAAGATACGATGAAAATCAAAGAAGCCATAGTGGCCGTGCGTCCTCATACCTTGTGTGTGGTGCCAAGATTTTTAGAAAAAGTCTATAGCGCAGTGCAAGACAAGGTCTCTAAAGCCCCCAAATCCAGACAGAGATTATTTCACTGGGCCATGGCTGCGGGCCAGCGGCAATTCGAGGTCAATCAAGGTCGCGCAAAAACCAGTGCCATCTTGAGTCTGCAATGGGTCGTGGCTAACAAATTGGTGTTCAGTAAGTTACAAGCCGTTTTAGGTGGGAGGCTTAAATTTATGCCTTGCGGCGGCGCCGCCTTAGACATGACAGTGGGTAACTTCTTTCATGGCATTAACTTGCCTGTGCTGTGTGGTTACGGCATGACAGAGACTAATGCCACAGTGACCATGAACACACTTAATAACCGAGTGCCAGGCTCTAACGGTAAGCCATTGCCTGAGACAGAAGTAAAGCTTGGTGCTTTTGATGAGATCATGGTGCGTGGCGATGCTGTGATGCGCGGTTATTACAAACGTCCCGACGACACGGCTGCCACATTTGAAGATGGCTGGTTAAAAACCGGCGATGCGGGGCGTTTCGATGAGCAGGGTAACTTGTTTATTACTGACCGCATCAAAGAATTGATGAAAACCTCCAATGGCAAATACATAGCGCCTCAGCGAGTCGAAGGTAAAGTGGGTTCTTGCCCCTTTATTGAGCAAGTTGCCATCATAGCCGATGGGCGTAATTTTGTGTCGGCGTTAATCGTGCCGTCATTTGAGGCATTAGAATATTGGGCCAAAGAGCAAGGGTTAGTGTTTGACTCGTTAGCCTCCTTGCTGGAACGTGCTGAAGTCTTGGCCCATTTTGAGCAGCGCTTAATTCATCTGCAGCACGATTTAGCGGCGTTTGAGCAAATAAAGAAATTTAGCCTATTGCCAGAAGCTTTCACCATAGAAGCAGGCTTGATTACGCCGACATTGAAGCTACGCCGTAAGGCGATATATCAAAGATACGCCCCAGAGATAACGGCCATGTATGCTGGTTAAGCTAAGGTCAAGTAACTGAAAAAAGGCTGCCTGGCAGTCTTTTCTTTATCCACACAGATAAATCACTTAGTCTATTCATCAATACAAATAACCAAATAATAGGGTGCACAACAGATGCAAAAGACATTGCTGGAAATGGATATTTCGCCAAGATTTAACGAAACCGATGGCCTAGGTCACATCAATAATACCGTGATCCCTGTGTGGTTTGAGGCAGCTCGTGAGCCTGTGTTTGCTATTTTTAATCCAGAATTGGATTTAAATAAGTGGAACTTGATTGTGGCAGGTTTTAATGTGGCGTTTACCTCGCCAACTCAATACGGCCAAGCCGTCAGGATAAAAACCTGGATAAGCCGCATAGGTAACAGCAGTTTTGAGGTTGCCCAGCAGAGTTGGCAGGGCGATAAGCTCACCGCCGAAGGTAAGACGACCTTAGTGCACTTCGATTACGCCAATGATAAAAGCCAGCCAATCCCAACAGATATTAAGCAACTGCTGGGGCTGTTAAGCGGCCAGGTTTAATAACCTAGGCAGTTTAAGCCTTTAAAAACTTCTGCACCTAGCTACAACTGGCGTGTATCTGTAGGTTTTGCGCTGTGGCTCAAATGAGTGACTGCTTCTGACTTATCCATCATATTTTCTTAATGCACTCAGTAATTGTTCTGATAGTTGGGCTTTTTGGCCCGTTTTAAAGTTGAACATCACCACTTGAGAAGCGCCTAAGGTGGTGACGGCTTGCTGACTTTTACTAAACGCTTGGTAGTGCATCATAAAACGATCTGACTTGATATCACTGATGGTCACCCCTACCAGCAAGGTGTCAGGGAAAGTCACAGGGCGTTTATAACGGGCACTGTTTTCACTAATAACCGGGCCAATACCGGTTGTTTGTAGGTCATCGAGTAAATTGATTTGCCTAAAAAAATCGATGCGAGCGGTTTCAAAGTAACGGAAATACACCACATTGTTCACATGTTGCAGTGCATCCATTTCTCCCCAAGCCACTGGAATTTCGGTCACTATGGGAAACTGCTGTAAAAACTTATCCATATTTAAACGCTCGTTTGGTATAAAAATTTAGCCTAGCAGTCAGCTTCACTTTGTACAAGACGCTTGCTACAAAATCTGAACCGCCTTACTATTTCGTTCATTTCAATGATTGTTCAATACTTTATTTAAGCTTTTCTATCTAGTATGACCTTTGTGTTTAGCTGTGTGGCTCGCTCTGAGGTTTCAATGGCTCAGTATTTTAATCATAAGGAAGTCCAGTGCTGTCATTATCGAGTATATCTCTAATACCTAGGGCAATTAAGGCGAAGTCTGAACCCGTTTTGGGACTCGCCAATAAACTCAAGCAAGGATTTTTAAATTTAAGTACGGCACAAAAACTCTATAGCCTTGCCTTTGTTATTTTATGCTTTGGTGACCAATTAGGCTGGGTGGCCTTGCTCAGCGTGATCGCTATGGGACTAGAATTTTGGCCTTTGTTTGAGCGGGTTTGGCATAGCCTTGCGGGTAAGGCGGTGCTATTACTCTTCTATGCAATTATTGCCAACTTTGCTCTGTCGACCTCTGCTGCTATTGTTAATGAGGTGGTTGGGGTCTCAGCCAGCCACTTAAACTACACTCATAATTTTGCTTTGTTGCTCTACATTCCGGCTTGGTTTGTGGTGATGACAGCCCTAGTGCTGTTGGCGATGCAAATAATTATCCCCTTCTATTTGTTGTTATTACTCATGCTTAAGCCCCTTGGTATTACAGCGTTTCGTTTTACCCAGCATGATCGTTTCAGAAAATCGACGGCATTTGTGAGGCTTATTTTAGCCGCTATAGTCTTGTATCACTTGTTCTTATTGATAGACGTTGAGCATGTTGTCGACATGCCCGATGGCGGCATAGTGGAGATAGCTGGGGTTGAGGTGTTGAACATGAATGCATCGCCGACGCGTCAACTGGGTGATTCCTTAGAGGCAGCGGCGAAGGATCAAGTGTCGGACGTTTTAAATCTTAAGACGGTTGAAACTACTGAGACGCCAATACTCACCGCAGCGGCCAAAAAAGAAGTTGTAAAAGAAGAATTAGAACAGCTCAATTTAGAACGAAACTACGCCATAGTGAGAGGGTTTTATCAGCAGAAAGTGCGAGAAATGATTGCCATTTTTGCTTTTAATTTAGAAGCCGACAGTCGTTCCCGCTGTCAGAAAGCCAAAGACTCCAGCGTGGTTGAACTCAATGATTATGAGATTTTAGAAATAACCAAGGACCAAGAGGCGAAGTTTGGTTATCACTTCGAAGTGAAAAAGTGTGTCTCGGTGGCATTTCCTCTGCGTTAGTTAAGGCTATTTTAGCGAGCGCTTGAAGGTCACAATTTTATTTTGATTATTGTTGGCCGCGTATTTTTTAACACAGTCCTGGGCGATTAAGGGTTTAGCGAACAGGTAACCCTGGGCTAAGTCACAGTGACGCGTGATGAGAAAATCCAGCTGTTCTTGGGTTTCAACCCCTTCGGCGGTGACTTTTTTCCCTAGAGAATGAGCCATGCTGATGACAGCCTTGACTACTGCTTGATCTTCGATGGAGGTCATAATATTGCGAATAAAAGACTGATCGATTTTTAACGACGTCGCAGGCAGGGACTTCAAATAGGCCAACGATGAATAGCCAGTGCCAAAATCATCGATAGCCACGTGAATGCCGTTTCCTACTAACTGCTGCAGTGTACTGATGGATTGTTCAGGGGCTGCCATTAAGGCAGTTTCTGTTATTTCTATTTTAAGCCAGCGGGGTTCGGCACCTGCTTCTTCTATTAGATTGATGATTTCTTCTGCAAGATTGATATTGATAAGATCTAGGGCTGACAAATTTACCGAAACACGTTTAAAGTCAAAACCTAGCTGGTGCCATTCTTTAAGCTGACGGCAAACCTTAGTCAGCATCCAACGGCTTAATTCGAAAATAAGTCCCGTTTCTTCGGCGATAGGAATAAATTCCATCGGCGATATTGGCCCCAATTCAGGGTGAACCCAGCGAATTAAGGCTTCAAAACCCGCAAGTCCAGCATCAGGTAGTTGATTTAAAGACTGGTAGACGGCTGACAGCTCAAAGCTCTCATCGAAGCTTGACTTACTTAACGCCAGCCTTAAACCTTGCTCTAACTTAAGGCGGCGCTGATTGTAGACTGCTTGCTCTTCACTGCAGAAGGCAAAACCAGCGGGGCGCTTCTTGGCCACATAAAGCGCTGCATCGGCTTGTTTCAATAGGGTCTCTGGGTCGTGGCCATTGGTTGGAAAGAGGCTAATTCCGATGCGGCAACCCAAAATAAACGACTGCTCATACACCTCAAATGGTTGAGCTAAGATTTTGATCAGTGTTAATGCCACAGCTTCGGCTTGTTTTTCATCGCTCTCAGGCAGCAAAATACAAAATTTATCCCCCCCGAAGCGGGCTAGGATATCTTGACTATTTAATTGCTCAGTGAGCCTAAGTGCGGCTTGTTGTAATAGTTTATCCCCAGCGCTGTGGCCTAGGTTATCATTGATGATTTTGAAGCGAGTCAGGTCGAGAAACAGTAAGGCGAACGTTTGGTTTAAGGCTTTCGCCGAGGTGATGGCTTGCCCCAATGACAAGGTAAATAGGTAGCGATTGGCGAGATTGGTCAGCTTATCAAAATGGGACAAGCGATAGAGTTTGCGTTGATGCTGTTTTCTTTCAGTAATGTCATGGGCTATGCCTTCACAACCTATACACTCGTTTTGTTCGTTGTACATGGGGCGCTCTAACACTTCAAAGGTATGGTAAGCGCCCTTAATATCCATGATTTCTATCTCAAAAGGTGGGACATGCTCTCCCTTAATGCAGCGCAGTATCAGTTCTGGAATGGCAAGGTTATTCTTATTACTGGTTAGGTACTTGTTATAGCTGCCCCTGAAATTGAGCGCCTTATGCCCAAGTATGTGAGTAATTGAAGGGCTTACATATTGTATCTCGCCTTGAATATCGTGTTGATAGAAGATGTATTCATCTTGTAATGACTCCACTAAGCCTCGGTACCTGTTTTCACTATTTTTAAGTTGTACCGTGCGCTCACTGACGATTATTTCTAGTTTTTCCCGCAAGCTATTAAGGGCCCTGTTGGCATCCTCTGTATCAACTTGTGCTGACACTAGCACTCTGTTGTGACGTTTTTCTCGCACTAGCCAGAGCAGTAATAAGCTGATTAACAGCCCTGCCACTAAGGCAATTTCAATCACAACTTGATGGTTAGTTGGCAGCGTGATGTTAGCATGCCATTTCTCATTAATTTTCAATTTATCATCTGCACTTAAAACGTCTAAACCTTTCTGCATTATGGCCGCCAACATGGGCTGGTCTTGCCTAATGGCAATGGCATCATTGGCGCTGTTTCTTTCATAGAAAGCGGCAAATTCCAAATTACTGAATAAGTATTTCTGTTGTAAGAAATTAGCCCCAGCGAAGAAAGTAATGGCGGCATCGGCTTTTTTGGCTTCTACCGCTTCTAGGGCTTCACGCATAGTATCAACATAAAAAGGCACCACACTTGGGAACTCATTGAGAATTTTACTGACATAGTGATAATTTTTAACTAACGCTATGGTTTTACTGGCAATGTCTCCCCGGTTTTCTATGGCGGAACTGTCTTTATTATTAATAATAACCAGTGACTTATAGACTATTGGGGAGGTAAATAGGTAGTTCACTTCCCGCTCAGGGGTTCGCACCATGGTCAGTATCACATCGATTTTTTTCGCATCTAAATTAGAGATGACCTTTCGCCAACTTGATTGTTTATCTATGACAAACTCAATGTCGAGTTTCTTGCCGATAAGTTCTAAGGTATCGATAGCAATGCCCACGGGCTGATTATTTTCATCGAGGAAACTATAAGGAGGAAAATTACCATCGACGCCGACCCTAATGGGCTGGTTATTGTCCAGCCAGAGACGTTCTTCTTTAGTGAGAGGGAGATAATGGGTTGCCGGCATGTCGGTGAGTGTCACAGCATTTAATTGCACACCGAGTTCCGTGCTAGTAGCTGCCACAGTTTGAGTGGTTTTGGCCGCGATGCCTTGCGTCACCGTCAGGGTGAGCGTAGCCAATAAGGCCAGCAGAATACTCAAGGCGATTGCCAATTTGACATTTTTCAAATAGTAAATCCAATGACTAAGTTTAAAGAAATAAAATAACGTGTTGAAGGTGTCGCTATTAAAACAGGCATCTATTGCCTGTGTTTAGCTGAGTATAGACCAAAATCGGCGGGACACATTAAACTGGTTAGATTCGGTCAACGTAAGTTAATTTCATTTTTAATCAGATGGTTACAAGTTTGGTTTTGAGGCTGTGGAGTGTTAGGGGGGCAATAAAAAAACGACCTATTAGGTCGTTTAAATTATGGGGCATTTTTGGCGCTAGGGATTATATATTCAAGGCGGTAAAACTGCCCACTTGCTTATGCTCTGTGGGTGCAAATGCATCGCCTCGGCTCATCAGGCAAGTCATCATGCCAGCGGCTTGTGCTGCTGTCAGCTCTTCTTGGGTATCAGATACAAACAGGATTTGTTTTGGTGGTAATCCTAAGGTGTTGTGAATATTTAGGTAAGCTTGCTTATCTAGCTTGTTGCCCATGCGCATATCGAAGTGACCACTAAACATAGGGGTTAAATCACCGACCTCACTGTGGCTAAAAAGCAATTTCTGCGCCTCGACTGAGCCTGAAGAAAAACTATAGATGGCAACGCCTTGTTGGCGATAACGGCTTATGGCTTCAATAAAGTCGGGGTAAATTTGCCCTTGAAAGGCAAGGCTTGAGTAACCCTGCTTCCAAATCAGACCCTGCAAAGTTTTAAGGGGCGCAAGCTTACGGTCTTCGGTTATCCAAATTTGAAGGATTTCAGCCACTCGGGCCACCGTAGCACTGGGCTCTAGGGCGATATCACGCACATCGTTAATGCAAGATTCCACCAACACCTGCTGCTGATTTTGCGCTAAAAAACTAGCCATCACCTGATGAGAATAGGGAAACAACACATCTTGAATAAAGTTGAGGTCAGTGGTGGTGCCTGCTGTGTCGACGACAATGGCTTTAATACTCATAACGTCCTATTGCTCCGTGGTTAAATTTATCCCACAAGGATCCTATGCTTTATTCACCTCATTGGCTAGTCGAAAAGTTAATCGATGTAAGCAAAGTCACATTTTTATTGTGAAGCAGGGCAAGACTCGGTACGCTTGATAAGTATTTATTTTTTAAACCAAATTAATTAATATAAATCAATAGCCTTGCTGGCAGTATTTTATATTTAAGGTGTACCTCTATGATTTCCAAGTGGGCAAAACGATTCTTTCAAATGGCAGAGCTGGTGGGGTCTTGGAGTAAAGATCCTTCGACCCAAGTGGGAGCTGTGATCACTAAACATAATCGTATCGTTTCTGTGGGCTTTAATGGCTACCCTCACGGTATTTCTGACAGTGCAGAAACCGATGATCGTGATATGAAGCTACTTAAAACCTTGCACGCAGAAGAAAATGCGATTCTTTTTGCTAAGCGAGATCTCGACGGCTGTGATATTTGGGTCACTCACTTTCCTTGCCCCAATTGCGCCGCCAAGATCATTCAAACAGGGATCACTGGGGTGTTTTGCCCAGAACAAAATGCCGATTTTCTCTCCCGTTGGGGCGACAAAATCAGTATAAGCCAAGAAATGTTCTTACAAGCTGGGGTTAAGGTGACTTGGTTGCCACTGGATGAATTGGCTTAAACTCACTTAAATTTCGTTAAATTTAGTTCAAGGATTGAATATGCCGATTTTGATAAGTTAATTGAAGTGCTCAAGCTTAAGGCTCCTAAGGATTTAATCTGGCGCAGTCAGTTATTCGAAGGCTCTTATTACATGTCTCAGCCAGCATTAGCGACCATTTATGCCATTGAAATGTTCTTCGATGATATCCATAAATCGGTTGAGCCAGAGTCTGCCTTAGGCAAGCAAGGGCCGCAGGCTATTTATGAGTATTATCAAGGGCTGAGTCAACGCTATGGTTTTGAGGTGTCGGCAGTCAACTCGCTATTAAGTTTAGCCAAGTCAAAAGCAGATCCTAAGCAGGCCTTAGCGGTGCATGAGTTTTGTGTGGCTAAGTATCCAAACAATGCTCATGCCCATCATGGGTTAGCAACGGCTTTGGCCGCAGTTGGACAATCGTCAGCTGCTATCACTGAATTAACACTGGCGATGAGCCTGACCACGCATCCATTTTATTTGAACCGCTGGGGTCAGTTGCTGGGGGAATATAAAGGAACGCTGTAAAAGAAAGTTAAGCGGTTTAATGATAAATTTATGCTGAATTTAACTTTGATCAAAGTATTTCTATGTTAACGATTTAATTGTTGATTAACTCGAATCGCTAAAATATATTACGCCATGGTAATGGATTTACTAAAGTTATGGACAGTTTTGAAATGGTTAGGATGACTGTGTTTATCTTTTCTCTTTTTATTTCAGTCACATGAAGGTTTCAATTAACTTAATTAATAAAAAGAGTCATCGTCATGAAAAATATCTATTTGGCTTTATCGTTAATCGCAGTTTCATTTTTCTCAGGTTGTGCTTCAGTACCTATGGCATCGTCGGAGCAAGACTCTGCGTTAAAGCAATTTCAACAACCAAAAAATGGTAACGCGGGTTTATATATTTATAGGAACTCATTCGTTGGCCAAGCTTTAAAAAAGAATGTTTATGTCAACGGGCAGCTCCTCGGTGAAACGGCAAACAAGGTTTACTTTTATAAAGAGTTAGCACCCGGTAATCACTCAATTTCCACCGAGTCTGAATTTAGTGAAAACGATATCAACTTACCCGTTGAGGCTGGTCAGTTGTATTTCGTTGAGCAGCACATAAAAATGGGCGTATTCGTCGGTGGTGCCAGTTTAGAGCATGTTGATAATGCTAAAGGGATGGACAATATTAAGCAATGTAAGTTGGCTAAAGCAACCGATCAAGTCGTCTACTTAAAAACTCCGGCCAATAAACTCTAGCTTTCCTGAGTTATTCAAGCGTTTTGACTTTCATCGCCCAGCCATAAAGCTGGGCGATTTTATTGATATTTATATAATCAAAAATATGTCAATTTTCTTCGATTACTGATGCACTAATTTACCCGTCTTGACCACGTCTATTAATCGGTCGACGCCATAGCTGTAGGCAAGCTCTGCCGCTGAGCTAATGTTCCACAAACAGAAATCAGCCTGCATGCCCACCGCAAGGTGGCCAACATTATCGCCAATGCCTAACGCCTTAGCAGCATTAACTGTCATGCCTGCAAGGGCTTCTTCTGGGGTAAGCCTAAACAGGGTACATGCCATGTTGAGCATCAAGAGGCTAGAGCATATGGGTGAGGAGCCCGGATTGTAATCGCTGGCGACCACCATAGGCACCTTGTATTGACGTAATAAATCTATCGGTGGCAGCTTAGTTTCCCGCAAGAAGTAAAAAGCCCCGGGTAGCAGTACGGCGCAGGTGCCGCTTTCGCTTAAGGCTTTAACGCCAGCTTCATCTAAGTACTCTATATGATCCACCGACAGGGCGCCCATCTGGGCAGCAAGCTGGCTACCACCAATATTGGATAACTGTTCTGCGTGTAATTTGATATCAAGGCCCGCTTGTTTGGCGGCAGTAAACACGCGCTTGGTTTGCGCTAGATTAAAGGCGATGCCTTCACAGAATACATCGACCGCATCGGCTAAGTTCTCTGCCATTACTGCGGGCAACATTTCATTGACCACCAGATCCACATAGGCATCACTTCGTTCTGTGCTGTTGGCCGCGTCTTTGTATTCAGATGGGATAGCATGGGCGCCAAGGAAGGTCGTTTTAATGTCTACATGATGATGCTTGCCAAGCTCGCGGGCGACCCGCAGTAGCTTTAACTCAGTTTCAATATCTAACCCATAACCTGACTTTATCTCGACCGTAGTCACCCCTTCCTTGGCCAGCGCATTTAGGCGCTGACGTCCAAGCTCAAATAATTCGGCTTCATCGGCTTCACGGCAAGCTTTTACTGTGGATATGATGCCGCCGCCAGCGCGGGCAATTTCTTCATAGCTGGCGCCTTTAAGGCGTAATTCAAATTCATTGGCGCGACTGCCGGCAAAGACCAAGTGGGTATGAGCATCTATGAGTCCAGGCGTGACCCAATTGCCTTTGCCTCTGTAAACCGGTGTTGCCAGCACATCAAACTCTGGCAGCTCACTTCTTGGGCCAAGCCAGGCAATTTTTCCGTCTTTGACTGCCATAGCAGCTTGTGTGATAGCACCATAAGGCTCGCCAATGTTGGCATCCATGGTGGCGATATTGATGTCAATCCAAACTTGATCCCAAGACATAAACTTACCTTTTGTAGTGATATCAACGACTAGGCGTAGATGAAAAGTAAAATTCGAAAGCCACTTGTTTTGGCTTGTATATACAAGGTAGGATTATAGCCTATAATTGAAGCAGCTTTCACCTATTCAAGGTGACTAACCTACACGGGACTTATTATGACAGCGCCGATTTTTGCTCAGATCAAGCAACATATCATAGCCAATATTGAAAATGGCGCCTGGCAAGAAGATGATAAAGTCCCATCAGAGAACCAGCTCGCGAGCCAGTTTTCCTGTAGCCGCATGACAGCAAGACGCGCCGTGACTGAGTTGGTTGAGCAAGGTATTTTGGAGCGCAGCCAAGGACTGGGTACTTTTGTTTCAGGACTTAAGTCCCAGTCGTCACTGCTGACCATACGCAATATCGCCGATGAAATTAAAGAACGGGGCCACGGCTATAGTGTGCAGCAATTGGCTTTGACTGAAATCGCTGCTGCCGCCTCCATTGCTAATGCATTAGATTTAGAGGTGGGTAGCCCAGTGTTTTATTCTGTGCTGGTGCATTGCGAGCAAGGCCTGCCGCTACAACTTGAGCAGCGGTTTGTTAACCCTAAATTGGTGCCAGACTATTTAGCCCAAGACTTCAGCCTGCAAACGCCCCATGAGTATTTATCTAAGGTGGCACCACTCACCGAAGCCAAGCATACGGTGGAGGCGATATCGGCCAATAGCCAATTTCAGCAGCAACTCAACATTGAAGCCAGCGAGCCTTGCCTGCAGGTGCTGAGACGCACTTGGTCACGCCAAGGCGTGGTGAGTTTTTCTCGTTTGATCCACCCAGGTAGCCGTTTCCGTTTAGGCGGCCACTTAAAGTTTTCTAAGTAATTTAAGCAACGCAAATTATTTTGCTGTAGGGCAATCGCGTGAGTTTATGTGTCACGGATTAAATTCAATAAATCAGCATGATAAATATATAACCAACAAGACACACTAACATTTTTGTCGAGGACATTATGGATACTAACAATAACAGGCACGACCCTAGCCGCCGCATTATCGCCCCTCACGGCAGCAAACTTAGCTGTAAAAGCTGGTTAACCGAAGCGCCGATGCGCATGCTGATGAATAACTTGCACCCAGATGTGGCCGAGCGCCCTGAAGATCTCGTGGTATACGGCGGTATTGGCCGTGCGGCCCGTGATTGGCAAAGCTACGACAAGATAATCGAAGTGCTGCAGCGCTTAGAAGATGATGAAACCTTATTGGTTCAGTCGGGTAAGCCTGTCGGTGTGTTTCGCACCCACGCGGATGCGCCGCGGGTCTTGATTGCTAACTCTAACTTAGTACCCCACTGGGCTAATTGGGAGCATTTCAACGAGTTAGATAAGTTAGGTTTGGCCATGTATGGCCAGATGACCGCAGGTTCTTGGATTTACATTGGTACCCAAGGCATAGTGCAAGGCACCTACGAGACTTTTGTGTCTGTGGCGAAACAGCACTTTGACGGTGTCGCAAAGGGTAAGTGGGTACTCACTGGCGGCCTTGGCGGCATGGGCGGCGCGCAACCTTTAGCGGGCACCATGGCAGGTTTTTCTGTATTAGCCTGTGAAGTGGATGAAACTCGTATCGATTTTCGCCTACGTACCCGTTATGTGGACAAAAAAGCCAATACCTTAGATGAAGCATTGGCCATGATAGATGAGGCCAATAAAGCGGGTAAGCCTGTGTCTGTTGGGCTACTGGCCAATGCTGCCGATGTGTTTGCCGAACTAGTCGAGCGTGGTATTACGCCAGATGTAGTGACAGATCAAACCTCAGCACACGACCCATTAAACGGTTACTTGCCACAGGGCTGGAGCTTAGCGCAAGCCGCCGCTATGCGTAAATCCGATGAAGCAGCCGTGGTTAAGGCGGCTAAAGCTTCCATGGCAGTACAAGTGAAGGCCATGTTGGACTTGCAAGCCGCAGGTGCTGCGACCTTCGATTACGGCAACAACATTCGCCAAATGGCCCAAGATGTCGGTCTAGTAAACGCCTTCGATTTCCCAGGTTTCGTGCCAGCTTATATTCGACCCTTATTCTGCGAAGGCATAGGCCCGTTCCGCTGGGTGGCGCTTTCTGGCGATCCAGAAGATATCTACAAGACAGACGCCAAAGTGAAAGAACTTATCCCAGACGATAAGCACCTGCACAACTGGTTAGACATGGCCCGTGAGTGCATTGCCTTCCAAGGTCTGCCAGCCCGTATTTGCTGGGTTGGCCTAAAAGACAGGGCACGCCTTGCGGCGGCGTTCAATGAAATGGTTAAAAATGGCGAGTTATCGGCGCCTGTGGTGATTGGCCGCGACCATCTCGATAGCGGCTCGGTTGCCAGCCCAAACCGTGAAACTGAATCTATGATGGATGGCTCGGATGCGGTTTCTGACTGGCCATTACTCAATGCGCTGTTGAATACTGCCAGCGGCGCTACTTGGGTGTCATTGCACCATGGCGGCGGCGTAGGTATGGGCTTTAGTCAGCATTCTGGTGTGGTTATCGTCTGTGATGGCACTGATGCCGCAGCTAAGCGTGTCGAGCGGGTGCTATGGAATGACCCAGCCACAGGTGTGATGCGTCACGCCGATGCAGGCTATGAGATAGCAAAAAATTGTGCCAGAGAGCAGGGCTTAGACTTGCCTATGCTAGATGTACCTAAGAAGGGGTTGTAATCATGATGTCATTTGAATTAGTACCAGGCACCTTGAGCCTAGCTCAGCTGCGCCAGATCAGCCGTAACAAAGTGAACTTGCACTTAGCCGACTCGGCTATCGCCGAAATCAATCAAAGTGCCGCCATAGTGCAGCAAGTGTTGAGTGAAGGCCGTACTGTTTATGGTATCAACACAGGTTTTGGCCTATTGGCGAACACTAAAATTGCGCCTGAAGACTTACAGTTACTGCAGCGCTCGATTGTGTTGTCCCACGCTGCAGGTTTTGGTCAATACATGCAAGATGCCTCAGTTCGCTTGATGATGGTGCTTAAGATCAACTCCTTAAGCCGAGGCTTCTCTGGTATTCGTTTGGAAGTGATTAACTTTTTGATTCAGTTGGTTAATGCCGGTGTTTATCCTTGTGTGCCTGAGAAAGGCTCAGTAGGCGCATCGGGCGATTTAGCGCCACTGGCTCATATGTGTTTGCCACTATTGGGCGAAGGCGAGATGAGCTACGAAGGGCAGATTATTTCTGCTAAAGAAGGCCTTGAAATCGCAGGCCTTGAGCCGTTAGAGCTTGCTGCCAAAGAAGGCTTAGCCCTGCTAAATGGCACCCAAGCTTCCACTGCACTGGCGCTCGAAGGCTTATTTAATGCCGAAGACTTGTTTGCGGCAAGTTCAGTGATAGGGTCTATGAGTGTGGAAGCGGCCATGGGCAGTCGTAGCCCGTTCGATGCCCGTATTCATGCGGCGCGTGGCCAGAAAGGTCAAATCGATTCGGCTGCCGTGTTCCGTCATTTATTAGGTGAAACATCGGAAATCAGCCTAAGTCATGTTAACTGCACTAAAGTGCAAGATCCGTATTCGCTGCGCTGTCAGCCACAGGTATTGGGCGCATGTTTAACTCAAATTCGCCATGCGGCAGATGTCTTAGGGGTCGAAGCCAATGGCGTGACAGATAACCCGTTAGTATTCCAAGACACGGGCGATATTATTTCAGGCGGTAACTTCCACGCTGAACCTGTGGCCATGGCGGCGGATAACTTAGCCATAGCCATTGCCGAACTTGGCTCCATTGCCGAGCGTCGCATTGCCTTGCTTATCGATTCAAGCTTATCGCACTTACCGCCATTCTTAGTGAATAACGGCGGGGTTAACTCGGGCTTTATGATAGCCCAGGTAACGGCAGCAGCACTGGCTTCTGAAAATAAAACCTATGCCCATCCCGCCTCGGTAGACAGCTTACCGACATCGGCCAATCAGGAAGATCACGTCTCTATGGCGACCTTTGCCGCCCGCAGATTGCGTGATATGAGTGAAAACACCCGCGGCGTATTGGCAATTGAATTGCTTGCTGCGGCGCAGGGGTTAGATTTTAGAGCGCCTCTAGCACCCAGTGAGGCGGTGGCGAGTGCTAAAGCCGAGCTGCGTGAATTGGTCACCTTTTACGATAAGGACAGATTTTTTGCGCCTGACATCGAAAGCGCTGCTGAGCTTTTGTATAGCGCCAGCTTCAACGCTTATTTGCCTGCTGGATTAATGCCAAGCTTCTAAGACGCATTTTCCACTTGCTAGTTAAAACAAAAAAGGACCGCGAGGTCCTTTTTTTATGTCTTAGCCTAAGGTTAGCGAGATTTCAATTCGCTAATGCTCAGCTGGAGCAATTGCTTCTGCCACTGGGATTTATCTATGCCTTCTACCCAAAGGGTACGGCTCTGACGTTGTTCACCTTTACGAAGGTAGGTTTCTGGCTGACGGAAGGTGGCCTTCCAAGCTTCCAAAGTTTCTGTTTTAAGCACTTGGCCTGAGTCTGAGAAAAACTTGGCGGCCACTTCGACGAACACTATATGGTCACTACTGCTGCTGGACAAATTCAAGGTTAATCCAAGACGGTCGCCATCCCAGGTGCTGCTGGCTAGGCTGATTTTGATGCCATCTTTGGCTGTGGTCGTCAGTAGCTCTGGCTGCGCCAGTACTATGGGGGCTAAGGTTTGGCTGGCCTGCTCAACCACAATATACTCCCATGTGAAGTCATCTTTCAGTAAGACTTCTGCGCCATTTTCTAGGGTAAATTTACCTATGTCGGCGGCCTGTGCTGTCATGGCAAGCGCCAGCAGCGAAGCGGCTCCGAGACGTAAAAGAGTTGTCATTGTTATTCCCTTTGGCATTGAATGTTCAATATGAGTGCTTATGTCTGTCAGTACTGATAGCACGATAAAAAGCTTGTTATAACATAGGTTAAGTCATTTTGTCCTGCACTAAGGTTGGCAGGAAGGGCTGGTCGAGTGAGGGAAGGCTGGAGGTGGTTTGAGAGGTTATGCTGAGGGAAGCTAAGTGTTCGTTGTGAAATGGTATTAGTGTAGGATACTGCTAGTTAATGCGATTGGGCGATTTCAGAGGGTTGGGTTGTGGATCAAGATTTACGAATGCAAATAGTGTCATGGTTACAAGAGATTGGCATCAATAGTCAGCCTACAGACGGATTAGCGACGTCTTTGCTGCTTTCATTGTGCTTTTTGGCGGCTATGCTGGCGTACTTTATCGTGAAGCGGGTGGTTATCGAAGGCGTCAACATCATCATACTGAGATCCAAAGCAACCTGGGATGATGTATTTGTTCGCTTTAGGGTGTTGGAAAAACTGGCTATTTTAGTGCCTGCAGTCGTGCTAAACTTGTTTATTCCTGTCGCCATAAAAGAGCAAGCGGTATTGGCGCACCTCTTCGATAGAATACTCAGTATGGTGCTCGCCATTTTAATTATTCGGGCTATCTATGCAGCCCTGGATGCCATCAATGAAATTGCCGATATCAATTTAGTTAATCGGCGCTTACCGATAAAGAGCTTTGTTCAGCTCACTAAATTATTCTTGTTTTTCATTGGCTTGATTATTTGTATCTCTATCCTTGCGGACCAGAGCCCGGTGTATTTCTTAAGTGGCTTAGGTGTAGCAACCGGTTTTGTGATGTTGGTGTTTCGCGACACTATTCTGGGCTTTGTCGCGGGGATTCAGCTCGCAGCAAACCGCATGGTGAGCAAAGGTGATTGGATCCAGATGGACAAATACGGCGCCGATGGTGCCGTCGAGGAAGTGTCATTAAATACCGTTAAAGTGCGCAATTGGGATAACACCATCACAATGATCCCAGCTTATGCTCTAGTGTCTGATGCCTTCAAAAACTGGCGCGGTATGTCTGAATCCGGTGGCAGACGGATCAAGCGTTCGGTCAATATTGATGTCAACAGCATTAAGTTTTTAACCGATGATGAAAGAATTCGCCTCGGTAAAGTGAATCATCTTAAAGAGTATTTGCCTAAGATATTTTCAGAGATTTCCGAAGCCAACGCCAGCGTGAGTGATATCGATATGCCGGTGAATGGCCGCAGGCTTACCAATGTAGGCACCTTCAGGGCCTACTTGCAGCAATATTTGAACCATCATGAGCGAGTTCATAAAGACATGACCTTGATGGTGCGCCAGCTTGCACCCACCACAGAGGGTCTACCCATAGAGCTGTATATCTTCACCAATGATGTGCGCTGGACCCATTATGAAGCGATTCAGGCCGACATATTCGACCATGTGTTCGCCATATTGCCTGAGTTTGGCCTGCGGGCGTTCCAAAACCCCACAGGGAATGACATTCGCAGCCTTAAAAGTGTGAGCCTTGGCCTTGATGGCGGGAAATAAAGTCTGAGCATTTTATAATACCAATCACATTAATTATGTGATCAATCAGAGCACCTCAAGCTTTTCAATTCAAGGCGCATTAATGCAGTAAGGGTTATTCCCTTTCAAATTAATGCAACGATGAAGTGGAATGCTTGAGACGCTCCCGGGGGCGGGTTTCAAAGGGTATTTCTCTGCGTTGAAGACTTTTGACATAGTACCACTATGCCTTCAAGCCTTCGCCTTGATTAATACCCTTTGAACTCCCGCTGAATGACCAGATAATTAATACGATTGGTATAACTCAGTTTTGGGCAGAAGTGAGTAGTAGAGCCTGTACTGGGGGGTAAATGCTGAAAAGCCTGTCAGTTGAATTCCTTCTGCAGGCTTGCCATGGACGGTCGGCTCGCCTTTCTCGTGGTGAAGCGTCCATGGGTCACCTTTTCAGTAATTGCGTCTCTGTTAACCTTAAAAGATTACGATCCTGACTTTAACTACTTGTAAGGCTTCGCCACAGTAATCAAATAAAACTCGTTAGTGTTGTTTACACATGCTGATCTATTAGGATTGAATTACCATCAGGATCTTTAATAGAGAAACTCGAAGGACCACTTTCACCCGAAATAGATTCTTGTATTATATTGACACCTTGAGCTTCAAACTCTTTTAAAAGCTCTCTAACATCGGTATAAGATTCTAATGGCTGACATTTGCTGCTCCAGCCAGGATTGAAAGTCATGATATTACCTTCAAACATCCCCTGAAATAATCCAATTGAGTGATCGCCATTTCGAAGTATCAACCAGTTTTGAGATTGATCACCACCAACTATTTCGAAACCCAATTTTTGATAAAAAACTTTCGACTTTTCGATGTTACTAACCGATAAACTTACTGAAAATGCACCTAATTCCATTTTACACTCCGTAGTTTGATTACAACATTAACGCTTCCCGTCCATGGCCTTGTTAGCGCTCAAATTTCCTCCCAATTATCTGAAGCCTCAAGCTTATCTCTGGCCTCTTTAGAGGCAAAAAACCTAATATGGCCACAATCGAAGCATACCACTGGAAGGAATTTGGCGAGGGAAAACATGCTTGGTGCCAACCCTGGTAGTAGCTCTCCTCCAAATCCTCCAAACTCCATATGCTTTTTGTACTGGTAAACTCTATTTGATTTACATTCAGAACATGGTTTCATTTGTAGTTCCTCGTAGTCAAGGTCTTGGAAATCAATATTGAATACAGCTGCTAGTGCTTTCTTAGACTGAAGCGATGCGGATGCCTTCTTTTCTATCCGCTGTATGGTTTTCAGATTAAGACCAGCCGCAATAGCCAATTCTTCTTGAGTCCACGAATTTTGGTTTCTCAATTTAAGAACTAATTCAGCATTAATTTTCATTTATATTCTTAACCTTTATTTAGTTGTGAAGGCACGGCGAGTATATTGTGTTTAGGAGGAAACTCTTAAGGCTTCTATACCTTAGAAAAAAGACAACTATAGGACATATTTAGGACAGTTGTGAGTTTTTGGAGTTCAAGCGTCTTAGTATTCATGCCTTGCGTTGTTTGCAAGGCATAAATCGCGGCCGATACCACATCCAGATTAAATGGTATGCATCATGCTAAAGGAATTTGCTTTCTGGGGTAGTCGTTTTTAGACTATTTGACGGCTAATGACTTGATATTGTTCTAGCTTTATTACCTTACGCTACTCACTTGGTCTTACACATCAGCTTTGGTCTATTAATTCATAAAATGAACAGAGCTCACTCTCAATTGACACAACTGTCACAGATTGCAGCCATTACCCTCGAAGTTGCCGATGACTGCATGGATGCAGGAGATAGAACGAGCAGGATGCCCGAATGCTGGAGTTTTCTCCTCTTGGCCACTCTTTGTAAAATAAGTAGGAAGTGGAACTCTGCGACTTTGACCTAAACGGTGAATAATCACCTTGGGTGATTGTGCTTATGAGCGAGAGGCAAGAATGCCGAACTGGTTTTTTAATATGGATGTTATTTTTTGGACATCTTGCTAGCAAACTTTGCGGCAAAAACAAGTTAACTTGAACTTTAATATACAGGCTCGCCATGGCATTCACTCGTCGACACGCCGTAAACTCGTCCATGAGGGCTCGAACATCCCGTCCATGGGATGGACGGTCTTCTCGCAAACACTCATGGTTCACCTTTTTAGCATTCGTGCAATCTGTTAGCTTTTAAAATCTAGTCCCATGCCTATGTTAAGCCTAACAGTGCACTCACAGGTTGCACCAACTCCCCTCGAAGTTGCCGAAATAGGGCGATTAAAATACCGTGGAACCATCAGGGATGATGGTTAAGGCTCGTAGGGCACAAGGACGTGCCGTCGAGCCGTTAGGTATTTTCTTCGTCATATGAGGAACAACAACTTCGCGGGCGGCACAGGGGGGGGCCAAGAGGGGAGAATGCTGTTGTTTTCCCCTCTTGGCCAGTGCAGAGTGGAACCCTGCGACTTTAATCCAAACGAAGTTTGGACATTCATTGTCTAACTTTGAGGGTAAAGATGTGTCAGCACTTAATCATGATGCAGGTACCGAAATGCACTGATTTTACCGCTCAATGGTAACACTCTAGCTAATAGAGGGTGTTGGGCTAAATAGCTTGAGTTGATCTGTTGAGTTTGGCAGCAAGAATGCTGCCCTTGAGCCCATTGATACCTTTTACTGTCGAGCACTTTTTACCGTTAAGAATAGGCGTCACTGATGACGTTAGACCAATGCCCGAGTTCAGTCCTGCTTGAAATCTGGGATGGTTTTAGGATGACGACCGTTAATGCTGCGGTAAAAATCTATGATGTATTGCATGTCTTGCTGGATATCATCGGTTGGCATTAATTCAGGGTGGAACACCACACGTTTGCGGCTAAAGTCGAAACCCACTGGCACGATAGCCACATGGGCTTTCTTGGCGATATGGTAAAAGCCTGTTTTCCAGCGCTTAACTGGGCTGCGAGTCCCTTCTGGTGCCAGTGCCAGCTTGTAATTGGCGTCTTGTTTAAACAATTGTACTGCAGCATCGACTAAGTTGTTGTGCTTGCGTCTGTCTACTGGACTGCCGCCTAGGGCACGAAATATCCAGCCCCAGGGGGGTAAAAAGAGTTGGTGCTTGCCTAAGAAGTGAATATTGATCCCCATGGCGCCTCTGGCGACTATGCCAAGCACAAAGTCCCAATTGCTGGTGTGTGGGCCGACGATCATAATGAATTGTGCCGAACTAGGCAGTTCACCTTCTAATTGCCAACCAAAGCGTGCAAATAAGAAAGTACAAAATCGATTAAACATGAGCTGCGTTCCATTTAATTTGTTGTATATACAGTATCTTTTTTGTAGGACTAAGCTATAAATATCTTTAAGTCTTATAGCATTGTTCCATTAAGGCTGAAGAATTTTGTTTGCTTCATTGAGTTGAAGCTAGGTCTTTTAACAATCCACATTAAGTCGCTAAGTGAGATCAACATGATGAAAAATTGGCTCTGGGTATTACTCTTGTGCACTAGCTTTAGCCTGATGGCGACCCCAAAGGACGAGATTAATCTGCTGCTTAATCAGCAAGAGGTGGATTGGAATAATGGCGATATTCAAGCTTACTTGCAAGGCTATTGGCAAGATGACAAGTTAACCTTTGTTTCAAAAGGAAAATTTAATCATGGTTGGGCTAATCTCCTCAAAAGCTATCAGCGCAGTTATCCCGATGTTGCCAGTATGGGCAAATTGGATTTTAATCAGCTCGATATTAAGGTCTTGAGTGACAATGCCGCGCTCGTTTCTGGTCGTTGGGAATTGAAGCGGGCCAAAGATAACCCCAATGGTATCTTCACTGTGTTGGTTCAGAGGATAAATGACCGCTGGCAAATCACCCATGATCACTCGACGGATTAGTGACAACTATTTCAAAATCTTGTTGGCCTAAGTTGCGGCCTTTACCATCGAAGCGCACCTCAGTGAAGTGGGTTTTCCCTTGGAGATCTTGCAGTACTATGCTGGTGGAGCGAGTGCCATATTCGTCATGGCGAATAAAAATTGCCGATAGTCTACGTTCCCATTCCAAGCTTAACCCTGTGGCGGGAAGCAAGTCGTCACTGGCCTGAGACTCGTCGCTCATGATGGCGATTAACTTGCTCACTTCGGGCTCGCTTGGTTGGGATAAATGCGCTTCAAGCGCCTGCTGCCCCTTGGCCATTTTTGGCCAGACCTCATCTAAAGCGCCATTACTGATGGCATGAAATCCATCACTGAGTTGTAGGCTTTGTCCTTGCAGGCTATTAAAACAGTGCAGCCTGCCTTGAAAGCTAAAGACTAAATTGAATGGGTTGTAGTTGTGAGCATGACTCTTAAGCCAATCCGGTGTCAGGCCTTCCACAGACAGGGCTTTTACCACTAACTCGCCTCTGCTACGTACGCCATCTTGATTGCTTGTCTGGGTTCTTAGGTTGGTTAAGCCAGCGAACTTGCCATCCTGTGCCAATCCCAACCAAGTGCCACCAGCCTGTAAGTCCTTACCCGCTATGATGGCGTTATCCTGCCAGATATGGGCAGGCATGGTGGGTCTGTGGTGAAATTCATCCCGATTGGCGCACACGATAACAGGAAATTGTGGGTGAACATTCACCGCGAGGAATAAAATGCACATAGACTCATCCACTTGAGGGTATGAGTCTATATTAGCCTGATTTTATTGGTTCGAGTCATCATTCTTATGTTTATGAGCGTGAGAATGGCTATGACTATGGCTGTCAGTGTGATCTTGGTTATGAGCATGACCTTGGCGAGTGTGGCCATGACTATGGTCCTGTTGATGATTATGGCTATGACCATGATTATGCTCGTGAGCATGAGCCGCCGGTAAGTTTATCAGCAAGCGGCGTAGGAATTTTCTTGGTCCCAACCTTAATAGGCTCGCCGCGAACAATAAACTGATAATAACCAGTGCACTCATTTGTAGCGGTTCATTCATTGTGAATAAGGCGTGTCCAGGTGTTAATAGCCAAGCCGCTGCGCCTAGGCTTAAGGTTAATGAAATCGTCAACAAGGCTAAGGCTAATGGCTTCATTAAACGCAACTGGCTAATGCTGAGAACTGGGGCTGCTATCAAGGTCAAGGCGACGGCCATAGGGTGCCAACCGCTGTAGGCTAGCGCTAAGGCGAGCACGGCAGCACCTAAATTGCAAAAGCGCATGGGTAAAAATACTAAGATTAATACCAACAATTGGATTGCCGGATGATCTAATGCCATCGAGGGATGGCCAATCAAATTCGCTAAAATAAGACTGAGGATTATCCATGGCGCACTGCGATCAACAAGGTGGGCAAAGCCAAACCTTAGGGGGGAACTCGGGACCTGATGGTGGGGGTCGGTGATCTCCACCTTATTTAGGCTCATTACAAGACCTATCAGTAACTGGCTGGCGACCTGAAATAGCGCATAGTTTGGCCCGAGCAAGAAGAAAGTTAAAATCAAGGACTCAGGTCCTGTGAGGCGTTGTAGCCAACGTAAACTCAAGTTTTTATGCTCAGGTTGCAGGCCAAGTTTAAAGCGTAATGTGGCCACGGCATAACTGAGTAGCAGAATTGGACTTAGGGTGAGCAACCAAGTTATCAATTGCTCTGTGCTGTGTTCGTGATGAGCATGATCTTGGCCGCCGGTATCCATGAGTAGCAACACCGCCAGTAAAGCAAGGCCAACCAAGCTGCCTATCCCTGCCTGGTATTCGTAACGCCCTTGTTTATCTTGTTTTTGATGGCCATGGGGCTGATGCAGCACCACATGCAAGATGGAACCTGTGACAAATGCTTGTAAATAAACGGTATTATCTAAGCTTAATTGGTCAAGTAATTGCTCTCCGGCAAAGTAACCCACGCCGGTAAAAAACATAATGGCGCCGAGAATGACGCAAGTCCAACGTGCACCCAAGTGTGGTTTTAATAACCACCAAACAGCAAAGCCTACAGGCAGGCGATGCATCACTACCCCCAGGGCCAATAAAATGGAATTACCTTCTTGTTGAGCCAGCACCATGGCGCCACCGTCCGTGACGGTATGCAAGAGTAAGCCTGCAATACCTAACGTCAGGGTGACATTATGGGTAATCTCAGAGTAACGGTGAAAAATCCGTTCGCTGGCAGTGGGGCCCCATAGGCCTAACATGACAAATATTAAGGTGAGAAATCCGCCGTGCTCTAACAACTCAGGCAAAATATGGATAAGCACAAGTCCGCCTAGAGAAACGAAAATAAATCCGTCTAGGCCTTTTTGCAGCCCATTACCGGTAGAAAAGAAGCGGTAAAATAGCGGGCCGAATAACAGTGCGATACAACTGGCAATTAGATAAAGCATGGATCTCAGGCTGGCTGTGAAAAAACAATGCAGTATATCTTAGTCTCAGGAATAACTTAATACTTGCAGCATAGGTAAAACGCGAAAGCCTCGATTATTTACTCTTCGTTGGAGACTTTCCACATAGCACCACTATGCTTCCAAGCCTGCGGCTTAATTAACCCCCCCTTTTTATTCCCGTCACATGACAAGGTATTTATTACGATTGGTATTAAGTTTGGGAATATTTTGTGTCATTGCTTACCCTTAATCTCGCTTTACGTATACAATATTAGTCTCTGTTTATCATGGGAAAAACGTGTTTATGGATATTTTTTCTGCTGCGGTAATGTTGTTTTTGATCATGGATCCATTAGGCAATTTACCCATATTTGCTTCTATTCTGCGGCATATAGACCCTAAAAAACGTCGTAAAGTACTGATAAGAGAGCTTATATTTGCTCTAATCATTATGTTGATGTTTTTATATGCTGGCGAAGCGATTTTGAACTTCTTAAATTTACGTTCCGAATCTGTCAGCATTGCCGGTGGCATTATTTTATTCTTAATTGCCATTAAGATGATTTTCCCCCAACCCGGTGGTGTAGCGGGGCTTGCCGCCGGAGAAGAGCCTTTTATTGTGCCTATGGCTATCCCACTAATGGCTGGCCCTTCTATTCTGGCTGCGCTGATCTTATTGGCCCATACGGACCCTAGCCGGATGACGGACTGGACCATAGCTTTGGTCTCAGCTTGGGGCTTGAGTGCTGTTATTCTTATGTTTTATAAGATATTTACCAAAATCCTCGGCGAAAAAGGCCTAATTGCGGTCGAGCGGCTCATGGGCATGGTCTTGGTGATGATTTCGGTACAAATGCTGCTAGATGGCATTTCTAATTATATAAAAACAGCACAATAATCAGTGTCGGCTGTATAGGACCACCCTAAAAACTGAGCCCAAGTGGCTCAGTTTTTTATTAAGTCACTTACTCTTGTTGCTTTGAAACGCTAGACTGGGATTATCATTGTCAGTAGGGATTGCTGCCAGTTACCGTCTTTGCAGCCTTTGTTATCCCGAGTTTGAGGTAATAGTGATTAAAATGAAACCAAGCATAGTGAGCCTGAGTGTGTTGTTGATGCTGTCTTTTCAAGCCTGCAGTCATCAAACTGTGAGTCCTGTTCAAGCTGAAATGAGCAGCCAAGATGCCAATCAAGAAACTATTTCGCAAACAAAGACTCCAATAGCTGAACCGACGGCTGGCATTACAACGATTAAGGGCAAGAAAATCACCTTAGTGTGCAGTGCGCCACCGCCCCTCAAAGACACGACTAAGCTTAAGCAGAATCTGCTGGAAAAAGGCTACATCAATGCGCAGATGACAGAACAAGAAGCGGATGCCAAGGTGGATGAATATATTTACCAGCGTCAGCAAGCCTTTAAAAATTGCAATAAAGGACAATAGCTATGGCTACAAGATTTGGGGTTAATAAAATATCGGCATGGGTAGTCTTGCTGATGTTTTGTGGTTTAACTTCCGCAACTTGTCTGAGTGCGCCAATTAATGGTAGCCCAGCTGATGGGGCGATTGTTAATAAAGAGCGGGTACTCTACTGGTTGATTCACCATGGTGATGTAAGCCTGGATGACAGTGACGAAGTCAAACAGGCGGCGGTACAGGCATTTATCGAACGCAGCGGCCGCCATCAATTTAAGTTACCGCGAGTAGAGGCTCAGGCCGAGCATAATAGAGCCAAACGGGTTAATGCCGCTAAGTCTTCAGCTCGCCCAGAGCATGAAATACTTGCTCAAGTTGTCGCTGACTCTGAAATCACTAAGACAGTTAAGGTCTTGGCTGTGCTGATAGACTTCCCCGACTTACCTTATAACGCTAATGGGTTAAAAGCTGGTGATACCGATATGTTCTATAGCAGCTACCCACCCAGTCATTACAAGAATTTGTTGTTCTCGACTACAGGTTTTAGCGGACCTCAGAGCCAAAATTTGCAATCGGGTTATCAATATTTCCAAGCCGCATCTGGGGGCAGTTTTTTCTTTAATGGCGATGTCAAAGGCTGGTATCGCGCCAATAACAATGCGGCTTTCTATGGCGGTAATGATGCTGCCAATGATGACAGTGATAAAGCCGTGCCGGATTTGATTAAAGAAGCCGTGACTCAGGCCGTAGCCTCTATGACAAGTGCCGAGCTGAATTCCTATGACATCGAAGACCCTTATGATCTCGATGGAGACCAAAATTTTGATGAAAGTGATGGCATTATCGATCATGTGATGGTGTTTCATTCCAGCATAGG
Organism: Shewanella denitrificans OS217; assembly: GCF_000013765.1. NCBI lineage: Bacteria > Pseudomonadati > Pseudomonadota > Gammaproteobacteria > Alteromonadales > Shewanellaceae > Shewanella > Shewanella denitrificans. Next base: position 105,517 of record NC_007954.1, read on the forward strand.
TGAAGAAGCCGGTGGCGGTGTGCTTAAAGACGACGCTATCTGGTCACACAGGCATTTTCTCGACCAAGGGTCGGGTGGCTATACCATTCCAGGTAAGTCTAAGAAATTGTTTGGCTATACCATACAGCCAATCGATGCTGCGACTGGGGTGTGTACCCATGAGTTTGGCCATGACTTAGGCTTGCCTGATGAGTATGACACCTCGAAAGATACTCAAGGAGCACCAGTGGGCCTGTGGTCATTGATGGCCGGCGGCAGCTGGGTGGGAACACTCGCGGGCACTAAACCATTAGCCGGTACTCAACCCTCAGGTTTCAGTCCCTATGCAAAATCTTATTTACAACAACGCTATAAAGGTAAGTGGGTCAATGAACAAAGCATTTCTTTTGATAGCTTAAACGCAACTGGTGTAGATTTACCCCTAAATCGAGCTGTGGATAGCGATGATGTTAATCAAATTTCTATCGCCTTGCCTCCTAGCCAGGTGGCGTTTAAGGCGCCTTTTAGTGGCCAATATCAGTATTACTCGGGCCAAGGAAACTTGCTGAATAATGCCATGTCATTTGATCTTACTTTGCCAATCACTAGCCCATTGACCTTAAACTTTAAGGCTCATTGGAACATAGAACAAGATTATGACTATATGCAGCTTAAAGTGGATGGTGTCGCCATTGCAGGCAATCACACTAAAGCCAGTAATTCTAAGTACTCAGGTATAAATAATTATATTTCAGGCGCGTCGGCTGCTATTGCGGGGGCCACAGGCACAGATGCCTGGGTTGAACTTAGCTATGATCTTACTCCTTATGCAGGGCAAACCAAGCGGATAAGCTTAGTGTATGTCACAGATGAGGCGAGCATAGAGTACGGCATGGCAATAGATGATATTCGGTTATTGAATAATACCAACCAGCTCTATATGGATGGTGCTGAATCATCCACATCAAGCAATGACTTATTGTTAAATGGTTTTAGCCGTGTGACTGATACTCGCCCCGGCAAAGCACGCCGTTATTTAATTCAATTAAGAAACCATAGCGGCATAGATTCTGGGCTTAAGAATAGGGGCTATGAGCCAGGCGTTTTACTCTGGTTAGAGAATTTAGACCAAAGTGACAACAATGTGTTTAATCATGAAGGTGAAGCCCTGATCGCCGTGATCGATGCGGACCAAGAAATCATCGGTGATGCTACTACCACCGACACAAACGTGCAAATTAGGGATGCGGCATTCAGCCTTTATAACCAAAAAACCTATTCTGGGGATGCGCATTTGGCGGGCTCGTCACTTTTTGATGATAGCCATGACTATAGTGCACCTTTAAAGCCCATGGCAGGCATCAAGCTTGACGAGTTAGGTTTTACCATGGAAGTCATCAACCAAACTGCGGACAGCAGTAGTGCACTTATTCGCTTGAAAAAGACCGATGGCACTATTCCAGAACCAGCTGCAATAGTCGCGAGCTTTAGTACCACTATTACTGACAACAAGGTTAACTTTGTAGCAAACGTGTCTGGCGGCAGTGGTGTTTATAGCTATTTATGGGAATTTGGTACGGCTAACGCCACCAGCGTATTAATGAATCCTGAGTATACCTATGCGGTGACAGGGACTTATACTGTGAATCTGACCGTCACTGATAGCTTGGGCAAGAGCCACAGCAGTACACAAACAGTTACTGTTACTAGACCTACACCAATAGTGACACCAGTGGCTGATGCGGGAGGCGGTGGCGGTAGTTTAACTTGGCTTTCTCTTGTGGGACTGGGATTATTGGCTTGGCGCAGACGATTCGTTTAAATTAGCCAGAATGATAAAAGAGAGGCTTTGACCTCTCTTTTTTATTTATTATGCAGCTTCATGTGTGCGACTGCGGCGGGAAGAAATATCTCACTAACGGTAAGATGACGTGTATCAATACTGAAATGGCGTCTTCGACCCCAAAGGGGGTCGCTAATCTCTTGTTTTAATGATGTGGCTAATTTTGCCAACCTGCTACAGGTATCAAACTTTGCCAGCTCTATTTTCCCTGGGATAATTTCAGGGCTAGTGTATAACAGCTCTCCCAAGGGCTTATTGCCTAATTGAGTAAAGGCTTGGGATTTAAAATCGAGTAGCGACTGAGGCACTAAGGTGCGGGCAAATACCCAAGGTGTACCATCTAGACAAAGCAAGACTTCACGCATCCATACTGTTTCTTCAATCATAGTATCTGTTGCTAAAGGTGAGGTTAATTGCTCTCCTAGCACTTTCACTTCAAAGTCGTTACAGAGGTTTTTTAGCTTGAGAGTCAAACTGCCAGTGGCCAATAACCAGTCTTTTAATTGAGCATTTTGAATAGAATCGGCTCTTTCTGGTGAAAACCACTGAATTGATTCACCATAAGGGAAGCTAAGACTAGTCACTTTCATCAATTACTCGCTACAATATGGTTTAAAAGCGTTTGAGTTTATCATGTCACTCACTGTGCGGGTAGAGCGCCCCCAGTGGATGCGCTAGTGGATATGAAAACTCAGACCAGCCCATAACAATTTTAGGAGAGCATTTTATTATGAAAAGAATCGCCACGGTGCTATTGGTATTGCTGACATTAGCTTTCGATACCGAAGGTGCTGGGAAAGATGCAGTTCCTGATTATGCTTATTATGGATTTGAGCCGGAAATCGTTACTAACTATATATCAAGTAAGAAAAAAATGGGTTTTGTGCGCATAAGCGTTGAACTGATGGTGAAGAATCCTGATGATCTTATTGCCCTTGAACATCATGATCCTTTATTACGTGCTGCTATGGTGGAAATCTTAGGTAATCAAGCTGAAAATAAAGTGAAGTCTTTGACTGGCCGTGAAGAAATTCGCCGTGAATGTTATGAAATGATCAATCGGCTGATGGAGCAGGAAACAGGTCGAGGATTCGTGGTTAATCTCTTGTTTACCCGATATTTGTACGATTAATCTCTATGTCAAAACTTATCAGTAAGCAGGGCAAACGGCCTGCACTGTCTCAGAGCGGGCTTGCCAAGCCCTCTACATCGAAAAAGTCTTCCGCGTCCAAAAACGCAAATACCGAGACGGCTAAACTGCTCACTAAGGCCCTTCACCCACGTAACGTGCATAAGTATGGCTATGATTTTGCTGCCTTATCTAAGACATTGCCTGCGCTGACCCCTTTTGTGGGCCCCAATGCTTACGGCAATATCTCAATTGATTTTGCCAATCCAGATGCAGTTAAACAGCTTAATGCCGCACTCTTGCTGCACCATTACAGCATACGTGACTGGGATATACCTCATGGCTATTTGTGCCCACCCATTCCAGGGCGAGTGGATTATCTGCATTATTTAGCCGATTTATTGAGTGCCCCTCATAAGGGCAAGGCTAATCGAAACATTCGTGCGCTGGATATAGGCACAGGTGCTAATGGTATCTATCCGCTTTTGGGGATAGAAAGCTATTCATGGCAATTTGTCGCCAGTGATATCGACAAGGTTTCATTGGATAATGTGGATGAAATCCTTGCAAAGAATCCGCAGCTAGCTGCCAAGCTTAGCCTCAGGCTGCAGCTCAATCCCAAGGCGATATTTAACGGCGTGATTGAGAAGGACGAATACTTCGATGTCAGCTTGTGTAATCCGCCTTTTCATCGTTCATTAGCCGATGCCAACGCCGGCACTCAGCGTAAACTTAGTAATCTTGCTAAGAATAGAGGCCAGTCACAACAGCAAGCAGTTCAAGCTAAGGTTGCACTTAACTTTGGTGGCCAAAAAGCAGAGCTTTGGTGCGAAGGCGGTGAAGCCGCATTTCTAGCTAATATGATTTCTGAGAGCAAAGGCTTTGCGGCTCAGTGTCTATGGTTTACCTCATTAGTCTCAAAGTCAGAAAACTTGAAACCTTGTTATGCGCAGTTAGCCAAACAAGGGACTAGCGAAGTGAAAACCATAGAGATGCATCAAGGCAATAAAATTACCCGTATTTTGGCATGGAGTTATCTCAGTCTTTCTCAGCGGCAAGCATGGGCCAAGCTGCGTGATCAATCGCGTTAATATGAACGGGCTAACACTCGATTAGCACTTGATTAATATTTGCTTTAGATTTGGTTTAACTTAGGGGTCCTCAATGGCTAATATTTTGATTTTAGCTAATTTAAACTGCGATAGAATTTTACGTTTAGACAAACCGCTAAAAACAGGTGGCCGATTTCATTATCAAGATGGCGGGCTGCGCTTAGGTGGTGGCGGGGCTAACACTGGGATTGGCCTAGTTTGGGCCCAACATCAAGTGGCCATAGTGAGTCAGGTCGGCAGTGATGATATCGGTGATTGGATTTTGGCTAAGGCCAGTACTTACGGCTTAGATTGCCGCCTAGTGCAACGATTCGAAGGTAACACTTGTGAGATGTTATTGGTCATGACCCCGGATGGTGAACGAACCATTATTCGGCCTCAGCGGCCAACTTTTACCTTAACATCATCTCCTAAGTGGGATGATTGGCAGGCATTTTACATCAATTCATCGGCTCAAGGTGCAGAGCTGTGGGCGGAATCTGCGTTAGCGCGTACCTTAGTGGTGGCTCAATTAGCAAAAGATGACAGGCCCAGACCGTGCCATGTGCTTATTGCCTCAAAAAGCGATCTATCAGGACGAAGCGAACTAAGCCCATGGGAGTTTGCTCTGCAATTGGCAGGTGAAAGCCTTAAGTATTTTATTGTTACCGATGGTGACGCTGGCGCCTTGGTTTACAGCCATGAAGAGGTGCAACAAGTCGCGGCGGTGAGTGCGAATGTTGTGGATACCACGGGAGCGGGGGATGCTTATGCCGCTGGGGTGATCCACGGTTTGTGCTCAGGTGATAATATTCTCAAAGCCATGGAAGCAGGGGCTCGCTGGGCCGCATTTGCGGTGGAAACCCCAAGTTCAATTCCTGGCATGGGTCTGAAGGCGTATTTAGGCGCAAAACCTGCCTAAACTCATTCTATTCTGGTTCTTAAAATCTGGTCGCGATAAAAAAGCCGTTAACCTAAGTTAACGGCTTTTTGCTAGTTAATTCGAGTCTAGCCAAAGGTTAAGCAATCAGCTGATTAGCTTAAACTTTAAAGCGTGCCACTAAAGTATCTAGCCTGAGGGCTAACTGGTTGAGAGACTGACTCGCTTTAGCAGCAGCTTCGGCAGTTTCAGCTGTGCGCTGAGTAATATCATTAATTTCAGTGACGTTGCGATTAATGTCCTCAACTACAGTAGATTGCTCTTCGGTCGCTGCAGCGACTTGAATATTCATGTCGCTTATCATACCAATTTGCTCACTAATACCACTGAGTGATTGACTCGCTTCATCCACAGCGGCGACACCTTCACGAGAGCGTGAACGGCTCTGGGTCATGGCATCGACGGCGCGGCTGGCTTCAGATTGTAATTTATCTATCATGGTCTGAACTTCATTGGTCGATGCGGCGGTACGTGATGCTAAGCTACGTACTTCATCGGCGACCACGGCAAAGCCTCGGCCCGCTTCTCCAGCCCTTGCGGCTTCAATGGCTGCATTCAATGCTAATAGATTAGTCTGCTCTGAAATCGCCCTGATCACATCTAAGATGCTGCCAATGGATTTAGTGTGGGTGGCGAGAGATTCAATCACTTCACCCACAGACTCAACGTCTTTAGACAGTTGATTAATGGTCGTACGGGCGCGGATCACCACGCTCTGGCCTTCGCTAGAGCCTTTATCAGCTTCTCTGGCTGTCACAGCAGCTTGGGCCGCATTGCTAGCAATCTCATTTACGGTGGCGCCCATTTCATTGATGGCGGTTACGACCATCATGGTGCGATCTTTTTGAATTTGGCTGTCATCCAAGGTTTGATGAGCTTGGGCAGAGACATCTTTAGCGGACAGGCCAAGCTCTTCACTGGTTTGTGCCACTTCGATAACAGACTCTTGGATCTTACTGATAAAGCTATTAAATCCCTTGGCAAGTTGCGCTAATTCATCATCGCCTTTCACCGGCAGACGTTGGCGTAAGTCACCTTCACCTTCGCCTATGTTACGGAACATTTCCGCCACAACGGTAATAGGGCGGCTCACTGAGCTGGCCACAAACAAGGCTAAGAAGATGAACGCCCCAGCAACTAACATGGTTAAAATTAGAATTTGGTAGGATGACTCTTCAAGCAGAGCAAACACCTCAGCCTCAGGGACTTGGGCGATTAAATACCAGTCCATAGAGGGGATATAGCTTGAAGCCACCAACATATGTTGGCCATCGACATCGGCTTTAACTAAATTAAAGTTGTTTTGGCTTAAGAGTTGATTGGTCTGAATGTTGGGGTAGAGTAGATTTAGTTTTGCCTTACCTATTAAGCTTTTGTTTTGATGTAGGGTCACCGCGCCTGTTTTATCAACCAGATACACAAAACCTGACTTTTCAATTTTAAATGAGGCCAGTAAAGTCACCATATCATCTAGGGATTTAGCTAGCCCCACTAAGCCACGGCCATTAGGTTGCTGGTAATTGACGAACAGTTTGACTTCACCATTAGCTTCGGTGAAGACGTTGAGCATTCTTTCTTGGCGGCTATCACGGTAGCCAAAGAACCAGCCATCTTGTTCTGGATTGAGTATTCGAAGAAAGCCATCTTGAGTGTAATAGGCGGCCGTTTCCCTGTCGGCGTAAGAGGCTTGAGCTAGACCATACTGCAAGGTTAAGTCTTTGAGTTGGGATGTGACTAAGGCTTCTTGTCCACTGGGGCGTCCGTCTTGCAGCCAGCGTAATAACATACGACTGCTGGCCAGTTGTTCAGCAGCGTTCATTAAGCTGCTGATGTCCATTTCAACCTTGTTGCGAATTTGCACTAATAAACTGGGAAGTTCCGATCCCAGCATACGTTGTTCAATTACGTTTTTAGCGCTGCGCTGGCTCAAAACACCGACTAAAATGGTCGACAGTAATACCGCGAAGGCAACCGTCATTAATATCTTCTGTTTAATGGTGAGCGAGTTGAAATAATTCATCTATAAACTACCTTTGTGGGTTTCTCAGGGTTTATCGGCCGCAAGGCAAAATAATTTACCAAAAGCATAATATAAACACAGTAAGATCAACTTAATAGCAAGTTTACAACTAAGCTGTAATACTCGGCTGTCTTAAGAAGTACAGCGCCAATATTAGTCGAATATGATAAAAAAACGCACTCATTTCGAGTGCGTTTTTATAAAATTTCTCAATTTGAGCTCTAGATTACATATTGGGGTAGTTTGGACCACCGCCGCCCTCGGGGGTCACCCAAGTGATGTTTTGGCTAGGGTCTTTAATATCGCAAGTCTTGCAGTGAATGCAGTTCTGACCATTGATAACAAATTTCTTTTCACCGGCTTCCTCGACGACTTCATACACGCCAGCAGGGCAATAACGCTGCGCCGGTTCATCAAACTTGGCCAAATTGACAGAAATAGGTATGCCGGCATCTTTCAAGCGCAAATGACACAGCTGATCTTCTTCATGGAAGGTATTGGACAAATACACAGAGGACAGCTTATCGAAGCTCAGCTTACCGTCGGCTTTAGGGTAGTTAATGACCTTAAAATCTTTGGCAAGCCCCATTTGAGCGTGATCGGCCGTTTCATCTTTTAAGGTAATGGGCATGTTGCCGCCAAACCAATTTTGGTCGATGTAGTTGAAAGCGCCGCCCATCCAAGTGCCAAATTTATGCAGCGCTGGTCCGAAATTACGTGACTGGTACAGTTCTTCATGCAACCAGCTCTCACTAATACGTTGGCCGAAGCAATCTAAGTCTTTGCCCCCTTCAACCCCTGCAATTAAGGCTTCGCCTAAGGTGCTGGCAGCCACTAAGCCACTCTTGATTGCCGTGTGAGTGCCTTTGATTTTAGCGAAATTCAATGTGCCAGCATCACAACCTATCAACAAGCCCCCAGGGAAGCTCATTTTGGGCAAGGCGTTCAGTCCGCCTTTAGCGATAGCACGAGCACCATAGCTCAAGCGCTCACCACCAGTTAAGATACGGGCAATAAGCGGGTGGGTCTTATAGCGTTGGAATTCATCGAATGGACTTAAATGTGGGTTCTTATAGTTAAGGTCGATAATCAATCCGACCGCCACTTGATTGTCTTCCATATGATAAAGGAAGCCACCACCCGATGAACCCTCATTTAAGGGCCAGCCTCCGGTGTGAACCACTTTGCCTTCTGTATGTTGTTCGGCGGGGATTTTCCAAATTTCTTTAAAGCCTAAACCATAATGCTGAGGGGTTTTACCGGCATCCAGTTGGTATTTTTCAATCAACTGCTTCCCTAAGTGGCCACGGCAACCTTCAGACAGTACGGTATATTTTGCGTGCAGCTCCATGCCTGGCATATAGCTGTCTTTAGGCTTGCCATCGGCGCCAACACCCATGTCGCCAATCAAGATGCCTTTGACGCTATTATCTTCGTTAAATAGCATTTCACTGGCGGCAAAACCTGGGAAAATTTCAACCCCTAAGGCTTCGGCGCGTTCGGCCATCCAGCGAGCCAGATTGCCGACACTGATAATATAGTTGCCATGGTTGTGCATAGTTTTAGGCACAAAGGCATTGGGTATGTGCAGAGAGTGGGCGTCAGAATTGAGTAAATAGATTTCATCATCTGTGACCTTGGTCTTCAGGGGGGCATCGTTACGCCAGTCGCTGAAGAGTTCATCGAGCACATGGGGCTCAAAAACCGCACCAGAAAGTATGTGGGCACCGACTTCAGAGCCTTTCTCAACGACGCAGACAGTGATCTCTTTGTTAGCATCTTTGGATATCTGCATTAAACGGCAGGCCGTGGCTAAACCAGCAGGACCTGCACCGACGATAACGACGTCGAATTCCATTGATTCGCGTTCCATGTTTTCACCTTTAGTTATTCCCCGACTATGGGCGGGTGTTGTCATTATTTTTATGGGTTTACCTTACCTTAAAAATCAGCGCTGGCACAGTGGCAAGTATGTTATTCATGAGGTGAGCTGTGTCACAAAAGTCGTTTATTTACTGTCTATAACAAGGTAAACGCAAAAATAGGCTGTTTGATTTAAATTAGACATGCCTATAATAAGCATTGACGGTTCTCCGAGCTTCTTATCCTAAGTCTTTAGATACGGGTCATTAGCCGTGGTAATAATGCCACCGGGGTGAGTAAAGAAATGCACTCACCTCCCGCACTTGGAAAGGTTAACATGTCTCAACTACAAGACAATTTTGGTCGACGGTTTCACTATTTGCGTCTGTCTATTACCGATGCCTGTAATTTTAAATGTACCTATTGTTTACCCGATGGCTATCAAAGCCAAGGAAATAGCCCGTTTTTGTCCTTAAGTGAGATAGAGCTGCTATTGGGGGCATTTTCTCAAATGGGCACTCAAAAAGTGCGCATTACCGGCGGTGAACCTAGCCTGCGCAAAGACTTTATCGACATTATCGGCCTTGCTGCTAATACCCCCAATATCAAGACTGTCGCCACCACCACCAATGGTTACCGCTTAGCGAAAAATGCCCAAGCTTGGTATGACGCCGGCCTTAGGCGGATTAATGTGTCCATTGATAGTTTAGATCCAAAAATGTTCTATCAAATCACAGGTGAAAACCGCTTCGATCAAGTGATGCGTGGTGTCGATGCGGCATTGGAGTCGGGCTTTGAGCGGGTCAAGATTAATGCCGTGCTGCTAAAGGGGCTTAATAGCCAAGACTTACCGAGATTTTTGCACTGGATAAAACACATGCCAGTGGATCTGCGTTTTATCGAATTGATGGAGACGGGCCTTGGGCGTGAGTATTTTAAGGCGCATCACCTCGCTGGGACTCAAGTAAAGCAGCAGCTTATTCGTGATGGTTGGCAGCTGGATAAAGCGGATATTCTCGATGGCCCGGCACAAAACTTTAGCCACAGTGATTATCAAGGCCGTATCGGTCTTATCATGCCCTATGAGAAAAATTTCTGCGTCAGTTGTAATCGCTTGCGGGTGTCCGCCAAAGGTCAATTACATTTATGCCTGTTTACTGAGAACGGGGTTAACCTGAAAGATTTGTTGCAAGACAAAAGCCAAACCCCTGAGTTGATGGCGCGTTTGCAGCAGCAGTTAGGCTTTAAGACGGCGGCGCACTCACTGCACCAAGGCATTACTGGCGTGACCACACATTTGGCCTCCATTGGCGGCTAAGGCAGTATCGGTTCCTGTGTAGCATGTTCGCTAAAAGGCAGGGCATTCAGCATAACCCATGGGATTCATTTTATTTATTAGCTCTAGGTAACGTAATTCAATGTCAGATTTCACTCATATTAATGCCCAAGGCCATGCTCATATGGTGGATGTCACTACAAAAACCGTGACAGAGCGTGAGGCGCGGGCTCAAGCGTTCGTCGAGATGGCCCCAGAGACACTGCTGATGATAATCAATGGCCAGCATCATAAGGGCGATGTGTTTGCGACCGCCAGGATCGCGGGGATCCAAGCCGCGAAGAAGACCTCAGATCTTATCCCCTTGTGTCACCCCTTGATGCTCACTAAAGTTGAGCTTGAACTGATTGCTGAGCCTGAGTTTAATCGCGTCAGGGTAACCAGCCTGTGCAAACTGGCGGGGAAAACAGGGGTTGAAATGGAAGCGCTAACGGCGGCCAGTGTGGCAGCCTTGACCATTTACGATATGTGTAAAGCGGTGCAGAAAGACATCACTATTACCGGTATAAGCTTGCTTGAAAAACGCGGCGGTAAGTCGGGTTATTTTAAAGCCAAGGCATAACGGGGCTTAAGGACATTCATCATGGTAAAGATTTTATTTTTCGCCCAAATTCGTGAATTACTGGGCGCATCGAGTCTCGAGCTAGCAGTAGAGAGTGGCAGCATCACGGCCGAGGGATTGAGGGCGCTGTTGGCAAGTACAGATGAAAAATGGGCCAAGGTGATGGCATCCGATAAGTTGCTGGTGGCCATTAATCAAACCATGAGCACTTGGGACGCCTGTATTACAGATGGCGATGAAGTGGCTTTCTTTCCTCCTGTGACTGGGGGGTAATGATGACAGCTAAGGTAAAAATCGCGGTACAAGAGGCAGATTTTGACCATGCCCAGGAGTATGCCCGTATTGCACAGGACAATAATGATGGCGCCGTCGTCACCTTTTGCGGCAAGGTGCGTGATTTTAACGAGGGCAATGAGATTACTCGACTTACCCTAGAGCATTACCCAGGTATGACAGAGTCTGTACTCGCGCAGATTTGTCAGCAGGCCCTGCAGCGCTGGTCGATAAACCATTTAACTGTGATCCACCGTGTCGGCAGCCTAGATTTAGGTGAACAAATTGTCTTTATTGGGGTGAGCAGTGCCCACAGAGGGGATGCTTTCGCCGCTTGTGAATACCTTATCGACTTCTTAAAAACCAAGGCACCCTTTTGGAAACTTGAAGCCACTCATCAAGGAGAGCGTTGGTTAGATGCCAGGGACACGGATGAAGTCGCCGCAAACACTTGGCAACAAGGAGAAGCTTAATGGGGTCGAGGTTTGTTGGCAGTCAAGCCGTGGTTAGGCGAGCATTGATTTGCCAAATGGGTCATGGGGTTAGTGTGAGCATTAGCCGCAAATGGCTTGTCATGAGTATCTGCTTGTTGCTGCTGAGCTTAAGCCTTGGGATCACCACTCAGGCAATGGCCAATGATAAAGGTCCCTTAATTGCTGCTGCAGCCAATGTGAAGCTGGTACTGGATAAAATTATTGCGGACTACCATAACGACACAGGGGCGAATGTTCGGGTGTCTTATGGCTCATCGGGTAATTTTGTCGCGCAAATTCAGCAAGGTGCACCCTATGAGTTGATCCTCAGCGCCGATGAGTTCTATGTGAACAAACTGGCGGCATTAGGCCTAATTCAAGGCCAAGGCCGCATCTATGCCATAGGTAGATTAGCACTGGTCGCACCCCATCACTCCCCAATGAGTTTAGATGCCGATCTCCATGGCCTTAAGCAGCTATTGGCAACGGGAGGCTTAACACATTTTGCCATTGCCAACCCAAAGCATGCCCCCTATGGCGAGCGGGCTGTTGAAGTGTTAACTGCCAGCGGAAATTGGCCGCAGATAAAACATAAACTCATCCTAGGGGAGAATGTCTCTCAAGCCTTGCAGTTTGCCTTAAGTGGCTCGACTCAAGGAGGCATAGTGGCACTGTCCTTGGCGCAACATGCTGAGTTTAAAGAACACGGTCGCTACATCGCCTTGCCTGAGACTTGGCATCAGCCGCTTAAGCAGCGCATGGCCTTGATAAAGCATGCCAGTATTCAAGCCAAAGACTTTTATGAATATCTGCTATTACCATCGACTCAACAAACCTTCACCGAGTTTGGTTTTGCTGCCGCAGTAACGGGGGACAATTAATGGATTGGCAAGCATTTTGGTTGTCCATTAAGCTCAGCAGCATGACTGTGGTTATCCTGATCCCGCTGGCAATGTTTGCGGCAAAATTTTTTGCATATCATGATTTTAAAGCTAAACCTTGGCTAGAAGCGTTAGTCATGGTGCCCTTAGTGCTGCCGCCCACTGTGGTGGGTTATTATCTGCTGGTGGGGCTAGGAAGCCAAAGCTTAGTGGGGCAATGGTTAGCCACTTACTTAGGCACCTCTTTAGTGTTTAATTTTTCCGGGTTAGTGCTGGCCTCAGTTCTGATTAATATTCCCTTCGCCTTGCAACCTATTCAAAGAGCATTCGAAGCCATCCCCATGGATGTGCGCGATGCGGCGCTGTGCTGCGGCATGTCACCTTGGGCGAGATTATATAAGATTGAACTGCCCATGGTATGGCCCGGGGTGCTGACTGCCATAGTCTTGTGCTTCTCACATGTATTGGGTGAGTTTGGTGTGGTGCTGATGCTGGGCGGTAATATTGCCGGTGAGACCAAGACGCTGTCTATCGCCATCTATGACAGCGTGCAAGCCTTCGATTTAGCAGCCGCAGGCTCAATGTCATTATTTTTATTGGTGTTTGCGGTGAGCGTGTTAGCCCTGACCAGTCATTTGTCACGGCGTATGGTGGCTGCTAATGGCCAATAACCCTGATGAATTTCGTTGCCAGATAAGTCAACAGACTCCTATTCCCTTGCAATTGGACTTTAGCTGCCAAGGTGGAGAGATCCTCGCCATAGTAGGGCCATCGGGTGGCGGTAAGACCAGCTTACTGCGCATGCTGGCGGGTTTGAGTCAACCGCAAGAGGGGGAGATTAGCTTAGGTGAGGAAGTGTGGTTTGATAGTGAAAAGCACTTATGTTTATCACCCCAGCAGCGTCATATCGGCTATGTACCACAGCATTTTGGCTTATTTCCGCGCTTAACAGCGTTAGAGAATGTGCTGGCCGGGTTAGATCATTTACCCAAGTCCCAGCGGCGAGAACACGGCCTAACTTGGTTACAGCGGGTTGGCTTAGGCGACTATGGCCACAGATTACCTAGGCAGCTTTCTGGTGGTCAAAAACAGCGGGTTGCCCTTGCTCGGGCGTTGAGCCGTGAGCCTAAGGTCTTGTTGCTGGATGAGCCTTTCTCGGCCCTAGACGTGCAAACCCGCGATGGTTTATATCAACATCTTATTCAACTTATCGATGAACTCGCCATTCCCATCATCTTAGTGACTCATGATATTCAAGAGGCATTTTTATTGGCGGATAAGATGCTACTACTGCACCAAGGGAAAATGCTCCAAAGCGGCGCTCCCGCTGAAATTTGGGCAAAGCCAGTGAATGAGCTGGTGGCGCGGCAGATGGGGCATAAGAATATTTTGCCTGTAGAGTGTATCGGTCTCACTCAGTCAGACGCCGAGTTTAGTCTAGCGGGACAAACTCTGCGGCTGCCATCGGCTACCGGGATTGAACTTGGTACCCAATTCGGCTGTATTTTTAATCAAGCAAGTCTTAGGCTTATGCCCTTAGAGGTTAATCAACTGGGGGATACAGCCGAACATTGGCTATGGGTTAGGGTCATTCAGGTTCGCGTTATTGCTGGCGCCGTGCGGGTTGAACTCATGCTTGAACAGAGTGAATGCATGCTTGAACTCATACTTGAGCCGGGCTTAAATCTTGAGTTTGGCTTGCCGGGGTCTAGATTATTGAATATACAGCCAAACCAGCGAAGACAGTTAGCCGTCGACCCTTGGAGGCTTATTCTCATCCCTTCATGATCAATGTTTAATATTTCAATGCTTGGGACTTGCCCACAGCTTAGGTAAAGTAGTGGCAATGATTAATCTTATGGGGCCATTCATGTTTCGTAATCTGTTTATTTTTCTCGCCTTTTCCATTAACTCCTTCAACGTATTGGCGGCGCCCAGCATGTACCAGGTGCTCTCTGAGGGGGAATACCAAACGCCTATTTCAGTGATGAAACAGCTAGAGGCCAATAAAGGTGACATGATCGTTGCGTTTGACATGGAAATCGAAGCGGATGAATTAATATATGAATTCGTGATAGTCAATTTAGTGAAGCAGCAGTTGATTGAGACTCGAATACGGGCCAAAGATGGCGCTAAACTCAAAGACAGCAGTAAAACTATTGCCGCCGATGATTTAGACCAAGTGCAAGCGGTGAAAATGTTGCAAAGGAAGCAGCTTAGTTTTTCTGATTTGGTCAGTATGGCCATGAAAGACAAGCCAGGGTTTTTATTGGAAGCCGAATTAGATCATGATTTGGCGATAAGCTACTTAGAGCTTAAATTGCTCACTGAAATGAGTAAACACACTGTCGCCTTCGATATCGACAATTTGCGCCCATTACCTCTGCTCAAATGGGACTAACCTTAAGGTTCTGACATGAAAATCTTAATCATTGAAGATGATGCCACCACACAAAGCTATTTAGTCGAAGGGTTTGCGGCTCAGAATATTGCCACTGACACCGCCTCCGACGGCCAAGAAGGTTTACACCTTGCTAGGCACAATAGTTACGATTTAATCGTGTTAGATCGCATGTTGCCAAAGCTTGATGGTTTGACCTTGTTAGGCGCCTTACGCAGCAGTGGCAACAGCACCCCAGTGTTGATCCTCTCGGCGCTTAACCATGTGGATGAAAGAGTCAAAGGTCTTCGGGCCGGTGGCGATGATTACATGACTAAGCCCTTCGCCTTCGCTGAGCTGTTAGTCAGGGTAGAGAAACTGACCCAAAGAAATCAAGGTATAGCAGCACCGGCTGAATTGGTTGTCGGTCAGCTCAGAATGGAGTTATTAACACGAGTGGTGACCTTAGCTGAGCATGAACTTATGCTGCAGCCTAAGGAGTTTCAATTGCTTAAATACCTAATGGAACACCCGAATAAGGTGATTAGTCGTACCTTATTGTTTGAAGCCGTGTGGGATTATCACTTCGATCCCAGAACCAATGTCATCGATGTGCATATTGCTAAGCTCAGACGCAAGTTTGAGGAAATTGGCTTCCCCGAGATGATAGAGACAGTCAGAGGAGCCGGTTATCGCCTCAGCAAAGGGCATTAGACCCTCCCAGAGTAGCACCTGGCGCATCACGATCATCTTCTCAATATTAGTGACGCTCTTGATTGTATTGCTGGTAGCTAGCTTGTATAGACAACTAATTATAGAGCAACAAAATCAAGTGGCTAGCCACTTGGCGTCGGAAAATCAGCGTTATCAGCAGTTGTCATTAACCGTCAATCGTCGCAGTTTTGCGGCGCAAATTCGCGCCGCGGATCCTAAAACCGCCTTTATCGCATGGCGCAGTAGCGTCGACATGGTAGGGGCGTTAACCTTTGTGCCTGACAACATGCCTGTGCTACCAGAAACCAAGGATTTCCCCATTTTTACCGGCGGGCCGGATAAGCTGCATATATTGACCGGCGGCCTAGTGATGACCCGCTATGGCCCTGTGCTTATTGCTACCCGTACGGATCATCTCGCCACCTTGATTGATAAATTTATTAGTGCGGCGCTCTGGGCTGTGGGATTAACCCTAGGCTTAACCTTAGCCTTAGGTTACATATTTTCTAAGGCCATTTTACGCCGCTTAGTGCATTACAATCGCTTGAGTGAGCAAATTGAGTTGGGCCAATATGACACTCGCTTACCCCTGAGCAACAAAAATGATGAATTCGACATGCTGGCTAAGCAATTTAATCGGGTCTTGGATACCTTAGAGCACAACCTAATGGCCGTGCGCGGTGTGACAGATAATATAGCCCACGATCTGCGTACCCCCTTGTCACATCTGCGTATAGGCATAGAGAGGCTGGAGGCTAAACCTAGTGCTGAGCTAGCTGGCGCCAGTGCGGATTTGCTGGAGGAGTTAGATCACTGTCTTGCCACCTTCGATGCCATGCTGTCGCTCACTCGTATCGAAGAGGGCCAGCAAAGCTTAGATTTGCAGCAAGTTTCCCTGCAAGGCTTATGTGAGGACTTGTTCGAAATGGCCGAAGCCATGGCCGAAGCGAAATCTCAGCGATTAAGCCTGCATTTGGCTGAGGACATTAGCATAGCCGGGGATAAACATTTGCTGTTCCAAGCGCTATTTAATCTGGTGGATAACGCCATACACTATTCCCCAATCGGTGCTGATATTGAGCTTAGGCAGCAAGGTAAATTAATTAGCATCAGTGACAATGGCCCTGGCATCGACGACAGCGATAAGGAGCGGGTGTTCGAACGTCTAGTGCGATTAGATCCCAGTCGCCACCTTAAGGGCACAGGGTTAGGTTTATCTATGGTGAAAGCTATTTTGATGCGCCATCAAGCGCGCATTACACTCTTGGATAATCACCCTGGGCTCAGAGCCGAAATTCAATTCTAGAGTCGCAGCAGTACCATTGAGCTTCAAGGCCAACAGGCATCAATTCGTTAAGTGGATATATGTATCAAATAATCAGTGATGAATCCGACTTTATTGTCATAGATAAGTATGCTGGTGTGCATTTTCATAGCCAGGATGGCAGCGCCGGCGTGGTCGCGCAATTAGAAGCTGACTTAGGAATTAAGCTGTTTGCAGTACACAGATTAGACACGCCCACATCGGGACTGCTTATCTTGGCTAAAAATCCTCTAGCGGCGCGGCGTTTTACTGAAATGTTCACTGAGCATAAAGTACAGAAATACTACCTAGCCATAGCCCAAGGTAAACCTAAGAAGAAACAGGGCTGGGTAATAGGGGATATGGCTAAGGCTCGCCGCAGTATGTTTAAGCTGCTTCGCAGCACTGAGAATCCTGCAGTAACACAGTTTTTCTCCCATTCCATCGTCGAAGGATTACGTTTATATCTGCTTAAACCTCATTCGGGCAAGACACATCAACTTAGGGTGGCCTTAGCCAGTATTGGCGTGCCCATTTTAGGGGATAAGCTCTACGGCGTGAACTCGGCGGAGCATGACAGATGCTACTTACACGCCTATTGCTTGGATTTTAGCTATCAAGGTAAAGCCTTTCATTATCTTTGCATGCCAACTCAAGGCAATATTTTTGAGATGCAAGCTGTGCAGCAACAGCTTACTCAACAGTGGTCTCACCCTGAATTATTATCTTGGGCTGCACGCTAGATGAAAGATGATTAGCTGTACCGTATGCACTAAGAGGTTATGCCAATAAAGACTTACGCTGGCGGCGTGGTTATAATGTTCGCTTATTCGAGTGTAATAAACCTCGAGCGGATCGGCGTATTGAGGCTGTTATGAATCGCAAGAAGAAAATAAACCAAACCCTAAAGGCAAAAGCGAAAAAAGCCAATGCTAAAAAAGCCGGCATACCTGCCAATAAGCCAAAATACATAGCTAAAGCAGATAGAGAGCAAGCGAATGCTTCTGTGGAAGCCAATGATAGCGTGGGAGTTGAAGTGGGCTCAGAGGTCGATTAGCACCAAAGCTCAAACCGGTATCGCCTGTGTATACCTTGCTCAGCCTTGCTCGCTTTATTAGCTGCTAATTTCTGCTAGCACCGCATACAGGGCAGGCAGGATTTTTTAATAATTTCATCTGCCTAAACTCCATGGTCATGGCATCAATCAGCAGCACCTTAGCCTGCAGACCTTGACCCAATTGAGTTATGTACTTGATGGCTTCGGTGGCTTGAATGGCGCCGACTATGCCAACCACGGGGGCTAAAATCCCCGCCTCGACACAGCTCAGGGCTTGCTCACCAAAGAGTGAACTATAGCAATGGTAGCAAGGGCTGCTTGCTTGATAATCAAACACAGTGACAGTCCCTTCCATGCGAATAGCAGCTGCTGACACTAAGGGCGTTTTGTGATTAAAGCAGCTCAGGTTTAGGTCCTGCCTGATGGCCAGGTTATCGGTACAATCTAATACTAAGTCATGGGACTGAATTAACTCAGTTAACTGGTTTTGGTTAAGTTTGCCATTGATGCTATTCAATTTGATATGGGGGTTAAGCTGCTGCAGACTCTGCTTAGCCGAATCGACCTTGTTTTGACCTATATTCTCATCATGGTGTAATACTTGTCGCTGTAGATTAGATAACTCAACCGTATCAAAATCCACTAGAGTGAGTTCACCCACACCGGCTACGGCCAAGTATTGGCTGGCTGCACAGCCTAGGCCGCCCAGCCCTATCATTAATATTTTGGCTTGCTTTAGGGCTTCTTGACCTTCTAAGTCCACCCCTTTAATGGAGATTTGCCTGCTGTAACGCATCATCTCAGTATGGGATAGGATCTCGGCTTCAAACATTAACGGCTACCTTTTATCGTTTATTATCAGATGTATACAGCCAGCATACTATCAGGATAGTACTGAGTTAAAAGGCTCGACTCTGACCATGGTGCCAGCATCTAGATCACCTTGCTCTTGCTCTAATAAAACAAAGCAATTGGCAAGACTCATGGAGGTCAACATACCAGAACCTTGGCCGCCTGTGATGGCAACGCAGGGCTGGTTACCCGCATCATAGGAGAGGATCCCCCTTTGATATTCCACCCGCCCAGGCTGCTTGCGTATTGGGCTAGTGAGCTTAGCGGGAAAGGTTAAGCTGGGCACTAATTCAAGGCCTTGCATCTTTTGCAGTAAGGGCCACACCAACTTGTAGAAGGTCACCATAGAAGAGACAGGGTTTCCAGGGAGGCCACAGAAGACAGCTGAACCTATTTTACCGAAGGCGAAGGGTTTGCCGGGTTTGATGGCTAGCTTCCAAAAGTTAATTTCCCCTTCCTCGGCGAGCACTTGCTTGATGTAGTCGGCGTCTCCGACAGAAACGCCGCCTGAGGTTAAAATCATATCAGCGCTCGCGGCGGTGCGAAATGCAGCGCGAATGGCTTCTTTATCATCGGAAATCACACCTAAATCGACTAATTCCACATTGGCTCTGTGCAATAAACCATGGATAGAGTATCGATTAGAATCATAAATTTGCCCAGCTGCCAGCTCACTGCCGACGGGTCTTAATTCATCTCCGGTGGAGAAAAATGCCACTTTAAGCCTGCGGCTGACACGCACATGACTCACGCCTATGGTGGCCAATACCCCAAGTTCTGCCGCCCTTAGGGTGATGCCTTTTTTAAGTACCTTAGTACCAGAGGTCAGCTCTTCAGCCCTAAGGCGCACATTGGCGCCGCGCATTTTAGGGGGCTGGATATAAACTTTATCACCCTCTTGCTGGGTTTTTTCTTGCATCTGCACGGTATCAAAACCTGCAGGCATGGGCGCCCCAGTCATGATCCTGATACAAGTGTTAGCCCCAGCTTGGCCTTGGAAAGGGTGTCCGGCAAATGAGCGACCTGCTAAGGTAAGGCGGTGAGTGTCTTGGCCACTTAGTTCATCGAACCGAAAGGCGTAACCGTCCATGGCCGAGTTATCAAAAGGAGGCAGGTCGATGCAAGAAACGAGATCTTCTGCCAACACCCGGCCTACTGCTTGGCTTAAACTCAGCACTTCGGTATCAGCTACAGGTTTCACTTGTGCTAACAATAACTTAATGGCATCCACAGGATGGAGTAAGGCGGGCTGGGCACAGGCATCGATTGGGTTAGTCATACAAGCATCCTCGTAGGCTTTAAATTGCAAACATAAAGCATAACTTCATGATAGATGAGTTATTATGCCATGCTGAGTGTAGATAACTATGATCTCGGCAATGCTTTGGCTATTTTAGGTTTAAATAACGACATAAAAATATCAGAAATAATGTATGGAAAATGAAAAACAGTCGCCTTGGTATTTATATCTAGTGCAATGTGCCAATAGCCATCTATATACAGGGATCACTAAAGATGTCGCTAGGCGCTTTAGCGAGCATCAGCAAGGTGGCATCAAGGCCGCAAAATTTTTAAAAGGAAAAGGGCCGTTAACCTTGGTTTATCAAGAGCTTGTTGGTAGCCAAAGCCAAGCATTAAAACGTGAGTTAATGATTAAAAAACTCACACGGGCACAAAAACTGCAATTGATTAATGGA
This sequence comes from Shewanella denitrificans OS217, assembly GCF_000013765.1. Taxonomy (NCBI): domain Bacteria; kingdom Pseudomonadati; phylum Pseudomonadota; class Gammaproteobacteria; order Alteromonadales; family Shewanellaceae; genus Shewanella; species Shewanella denitrificans. Next base: position 125,910 of record NC_007954.1, read on the forward strand.
CATCAATAATCTCATGCAACTGGTCTCGCATACCCAAGCTTCATCCTCACCCCGCAAGTCTAGGGGATATTTATGCTTGCCTTCATGGCTTTGGTTAACCCTACTTAGTAGCTTTTCCTTAACTGAAACAAAAGCTTCAACCATAACCAGTGTGGAACAAAGTGCGAAAGCCGCCCCGCAGGAGCTAATCGAAGGGGGGCATGAGCATCAACACATCCCCCTCGCTTCTCAGCGGATAAGACTGCCTCCGCCGCCATTAAATATGGCATCCAGTTATGATTATTTTTATGACTTGCTTGAATTGATTTTGATAAAAACTCAGGCCGAATATGGCCCTGTGATATTGGAAACGCTTCCGAGCGCTCTATCTCAATCCCGTGGCTTAAGCTCACTCAATTCTGGTCTCATTGATATCATCTGGGCAGGCACAAATATAGAAAGAGAGCAGCGCTATACTCCCATACGTATTCCATTGGTTGGTGGCTTATTAGGCATGCGAGTCCCAGTGATTAAGCGAGTTCGGTTAGCCGAATTTCAAGCCATTCGTATGCCAGAGCAACTTAAAAAACTCACCGCCTGCCAAGGCTCACAATGGCCAGACTCTGACATACTAGAAGCCAACGGTTACAAGGTTGAGCGGATTATCATGTTCGAACTCATGTATACCATGTTGAATCATGACCGCTGTGATTATTTCCCTCGAGGAATAAACGAGGTATTTTCCGAACTCGATGGCCCAGAACGAGATGAGTTAATGGCGTTTGAAGGCATCTTGCTGCGCTATTCTATGCCTATGTACTTTTTCGTTAGTCAGGAAAATGTTCAACTGGAGCAGCGCTTGACTTCAGGATTGGAGGCCATGGTGGCTTCTGGGGAACTAAAAAAATATATCTTGAGCCATAAGGTGACTCAAGGCATCTTCCCCTTGAGTCGCTATCATAATAGCCGGATATTCGAGTTAGTTAATCCAAGTTTGCCAGCCAGCTTAGTCGATCGTCCTGAGCTTTGGATTAAGCTAAAAAAAACCTCAAAACAATGAATGTTTTGAGGTTTCTTATTCTCTTAAGCATTTAAGCCATTAACAACTTAACAGATTAGGCTTTTGGGCCTGCCTGCTTAATCGCCTCAGAGACTTGATACTTAGCGAAGTTACTGTTGAACTCCTGGGCTAATTGCTTAGCATACTTAGCGTACATGTCTTTGTCTGCCCAGGTATTGATAGGGTTAAGCAGTGTGCTATCCACCCCTTCAATGGCTAATGGCACGGCAAGGTTTAATGTGGCTAAGTGCTCAGTCGGTGCATCTTTTAAGCTACCAGACACGATAGCATCGACGATGGCACGTGTTGTTGGGATGTCAAAACGCTTGCCTACGCCATGGGGACCACCAGTCCAACCTGTGTTGACTAAGTACACTTGGCTGTTGAATGACTCGATGCGTTCTATCAATAGCTCAGCGTAAACACCGGCTGGACGTGGGAAAAATGGCGCACCAAAACAAGTGGAGAAGGTTGATTGTATGGCTGAGGTTGAGCCCATTTCAGTGGAACCCACTTTGGCCGTGTAACCCGACAAGAAGTGATAGGCGGCTTGCTCTTTAGTCAAAATTGACACAGGAGGCAGTACCCCAGACACGTCACAGGTCAAGAACACCACGGCATGAGGTTCATTGCCACGGTTTTCTACCTTACGCTGAGCGATATGCTCAAGGGGGTAAGCCGCGCGGCTATTCTCTGTTAAGCTGCTGTCTTTATAGTTCGGCACGCGGTTTTCATCGAGCATAACGTTTTCAAGCACAGTACCAAAACGAATCGCATCCCAAATTACCGGCTCATTTTTCTGGCTTAAGTCGATACACTTGGCATAACAGCCGCCTTCGATGTTAAATACCCCACCCTTGGCCCAGCCGTGTTCGTCATCACCGATAAGAAAACGTTTTGGATCGGCTGACAAGGTGGTCTTGCCTGTGCCCGATAGACCAAAGAATAACGTGGTGTCGCCATCTTGACCTACGTTGGCCGAGCAGTGCATAGGCAATACGCCTTTGGCTGGCAAGAGGAAGTTCTGTACCGAGAACATGGATTTTTTCATCTCACCAGCATATTTAAGGCCAGCAAGCAGCACTTTGCGCTCGGCAAAGTTTAAAATCACCACCGCATCAGAATGGGTGCCATCTCGACTTGGGTCACAGACAAAGCCTGGGGCGTTAATAATTTGCCACACGCCTTTGTCACCACGATTGAAGTGCTCAGGAGTGATAAACAAGTTACGGGCAAATAGCTGGTGCCAAGCGTATTCAGTGGTGACACGAACGGGTAGATAATGTTCGTCATCGGCGCCGACTTCGAGTTCTGATACAAATAATTCTTTTTCAGAAAGATAGGCTTCAACTCTGCCCCAGAGTGCATCGAAGGCACCGGCATCGAATGGCTTGTTGACTGGACCCCATTCGATATCAGCTTCTGAGCTAGGCTCTTTAACGATAAAACGATCCGCAGGAGAGCGGCCAGTGCGAGCACCGGTTAACGCTACCAGTGCGCCATTGGCAGTGAGTCGGCCTTCGCCACGTTGAAGTGCAATTTCAACTAACTCGGCGCTGGTTGGGTTAAGGAAAGTGCGAGGTGCTCCATCTGTCATAAATAAAATCTCCATGTCTTTAGGTCAGAGTACCAGTCTGTTGCTGGTTGAGTTTGTATTCAGTAAAAGCTGCCAAGGTTTGTGAACATGGCCTGATTTTTATGGCGGCTATTGTATCTTATGGAAACTCAGCTGTAACAGCCTTTGTCGTGATATGTGTGTTCTAGATTTGGGACGCAGTGCGGGTTTGGAAGACAATAAAAAAGGCGCCTATTGGCGCCTTTTTTATTGAGTGGATTGGCAGACTATTGGGTCTTAGTCTGACTGGTGTCTGCGTTATCACTAAAAAGCGCGGCAATGTCGATGGCGTCGAAGCTATAGCTTGCGGTGCAATACTCACAGCCCATGTCGATTTTGCCTTCTTCGGCTAATATGGTCTCAAGCTCTACAAGACTTAAGGTTTTAAGGGCGCCAGCACTGCGCTCTCGTGAGCAAGTACATTTAAAGCTGACATCCATGGGCTCGAATAACCTGACCTCTTCCTCATGATATAAGCGGTGCAATACTTCTTCAGCGCCTAGGTCGAATAACTCTTGAGGCTTAATCGTTTGAGTCAGCACTGACAAATGACTGAAATCATCATTTTGCTCTTGCTTGCTCGGCAAAACTTGCAGCAGCATGCCGGCGGCTTGCGCGTTTGTGGCGAATAAGTGGATTTGGGTCGGCAATTGTTCGGACTGATTGAAATATTCTTCTAAACAGGCGGCCAAGGTACCGTGCTCTAAAGAGACTATGCCTTGATATCGCTCACCTTCATCTGGGGTCAGGGTAATCACCATATAGCCTTTGCCCAGTAAAGTCGGCAAGCTGGCATCTTTAGCAAGTTCGCCTTTCCAGCGGGCAACACCGCGCAGCTGCAGTTCATTATTACCATTGATAACCGCCAATGACACAGGACCATCACCTTGCAGTTGAACACTAATATCACCACTGAATTTGATGGTTGCAGTGAGCAGCGAAGTGGCAGCCATCAGCTCGCCTAACAATACCTGCAGCGCTTTAGGGTAGTCTTGGGCGGCTAACATGGCTTGAAAACTGTCTTCAAGCTGGACTAATTGGCCGCGAACATCGGCATTATCAAACAGGTAACGGTGTAAAATATCTCTACTCATGACTATCTCGTGGTTTGGTGTTCTGTAATTTAAGTTAACTCGCAGATGAACTCTTGCGGGCTAATATTGTTTAACTTTTAGCAATTGACGTCTCTGTTTCTTATCCGGTTTATGCACAGGAGCCGGATTAAGTAAGATGTTTAGACGTCGAGCCTCGGCATTGACGGCGCGCTTTTGCTGGCTCTCTTGGGTTTCTTGGTAGAGTGTCTGAGCTAGGGCCGCGCCTTGCCTGTGTTCCGATAAACCCAGTATGACTATGTGTTTGTCTTCCATACCTTGGCGTATTCTTAAATGGGCACCCAATTCGACATTGCGACTGGATTTAGCCCGCTGGCCGTTGTAATGTACTTTACCGCCATTAATCATCTCTTTGGCTATTGCGCGGGTCTTATAAAAACGTGCTGCCCATAGCCATTTGTCTAATCGAATCTTGTTGTTTTCGTCTTGGTCGTCGCTCATTTTTTCTCCAAGAAAGTATGAGTTCACAAACGGATGAAAAAGTACTGTGATATTGCCACTATTAATTGTTAACTTGTGGTGGCTTTATCGCCATTTAAGGGCCGTCAACATAGCATATTTAGGCTATTTTCGCCAATCCTTATACAGTGGGCTTGTTGCTGAAAGCTGGCTGGGTTAGCATTAGACGGGTTCAATAAATTAACATAATCAGAACAGAGGCCTGGCAGAGGGCCCGAATTAATATGGATGTATTAGATAACTTATTAGCAAAAGCCGCCAGAATACCTCATAAGCAACTGAGTTTGTTTGTTTTTTGGTTTTTATTTGTGATTGTGTCATTACTGGCAGCACAAGTTACATGGAAGTTAATACCTGCCAATGCGCCGCTTGCAACATGGCAGGCGTCAGCTATTGCTTCAACTACCGCAAAGTCGATTAACCTTCAAGGTGTGCATAATTTACATTTATTTGGCAATCATGATGCCAGCCAAGTGAGTCGGGCCCCAGTGGTTGAAACCATAACCGACGCCCCTAAGACCAGCTTATCAATTTTGTTGACAGGCGTTGTCGCGTCGACAACAGAGACTCAAGGTTTAGCCGTCATCGATTCTCGCGGCGTACAAGATACCTATAGCCTAGGGGATAAAATCAGTGGGACGTCGGCCTCATTAAAAGAGGTGTATGCGGATCGCATTATTATCACTAATGCGGGTCGTTATGAAACCTTGATGCTAGACGGCCTGCCTTACACAACCAATGGGCAAGTTAATCAGCAATTACAGCAGGCCAAGCAAAGCCAAGACGTGTCTCGGGTCGATCAACGCAATAATCAGCAAGTCTCACAGGAATTACGCCAATCCCGTGATGAGTTATTGGCAGACCCAAGCAAAATTACAGACTTCTTAGCCATTTCGCCAGTGCGAAATGGTGACTCACTCGCGGGTTATCGCCTCAATGCTGGCAGAGATGCCGCCTTGTTTAAGCAGGCGGGTTTTCAGGCTAATGACTTAGCCAAATCAATTAATGGATTTGATCTGACCGAAATGAGTCAGGCATTAGAAGTGATGGCCGGATTATCTGAGTTGACCGAAATCGCAGTCATGGTTGAGCGCGATGGGCAGCTGGTCGAAATCATGTTTAGTTTGCCAGAATAATACTGGTTTTAGGGGATAAAAGCATAATGAATAACAAAGGGATCCGCCGTAAGCTACTGCTGAGTGCGTTGACAGGCGCTGCATTACTCACATCACAACTAGCGTGGTCGGAACAATATGCTGCCAACTTTAAAGGCACAGACATTCAAGAATTCATTAATATTGTAGGTAAAAACCTCAATAAGACCATAGTGGTCGACCCCACTATTCGCGGTAAAATCAATGTCCGCAGTTATGATCTGCTCAATGATGATCAATACTATCGTTTCTTCCTCAACGTATTGCAAGTCTATGGCTATGCGGTTGTTGAGATGGAAAATAACATCATTAAGGTTATCAAAGATAAAGACGCTAAAGTGTCGGCAATCCGTATTGCCGATGATAAAGTCCCTGGGGTTGGCGATGAAATGGTCACTCGTATCGTGGCGCTTTACAACACAGAGGCGAAGCAACTTGCGCCATTACTGCGCCAACTTAACGATAACGCTGGCGGCGGTAACGTAGTTAATTATGACCCATCGAACGTGATGATGATAACCGGCCGTGCCGCCGTGGTGAATAAGATCGTTGAAATCATTCGCCGAGTCGATAAACAAGGGGACACTGAAGTTCAAGTCGTCCCACTCGAATATGCTTCAGCCGGCGAGATGGTGCGTATTATCGACACCCTTTACCGCGCCACAGCCAACCAATCGCAAATGCCGGGTCAGTCACCGAAAGTGGTCGCCGATGAGCGTCTCAATGCTGTGATTGTCAGTGGTGATGAGAAGAGTCGCCTGCGGGTGGTGTCACTTATTCGTAAACTGGATGCCGAGCAAGCCAGTACCGGCAATACCAAGGTGCGTTACTTGCACTATGCCAAGGCCGAAGATTTAGTCGAAGTGTTAACCGGTTTTGCCGAGCGTTTACAAGAAGGCGGTGATAAGGGTGCCCAGCAGGGCGGCGCTAAGCGTCGTAATGATATCAATATCATGGCCCATGTGGACACCAATGCCTTGGTTATCAGCGCCGAGCCTGATCAGATGCGCACCATAGAAAGCGTGATTAATCAGCTAGATATTCGCCGTGCGCAAGTTTTGGTTGAGGCCATTATTGTTGAAGTTGCCGAGAATGATGATGTTGGTTTTGGCATTCAATGGGCCAGCATGGCTGGCGGCGGCACTCAGTTTAACAACTTAGGCGCCACCATAGGTGAAGTCGGTGCGGGTGTGTGGGCTGCCCGTGAAAAAGACGTTGCTCAGGTGACTACGATTGATGCGAATAATAAGCCTGTAGTGAGTAATAATCCTAAAACCGAAGGGGACTACACCTTGCTAGCCCAAGCGTTAGGCAAGGTTAACGGTATGGCTTGGGGTGTGGCAAGCGGCGATTTTGGCGCGCTTATCCAAGCCGTGTCCAGCGATACTAACTCTAACGTATTAGCCACACCTTCGATTACCACCTTAGATAATCAAGAAGCTTCTTTCATCGTGGGTGACGAAGTGCCTATCTTAACTGGCAGCCAGAACTCCAGTAATGGCAATGCTAACCCATTCCAGACGGTTGAGCGTAAAGAGGTCGGCGTTAAGCTTAAGGTGACACCGCAGATCAACGAAGGCACGGCGGTTAAGCTCACCATTGAACAAGAAGTGTCAGGTATCAATGGTAAGACCGGGGTGGATGTCACCTTCGCGACTCGCCGTCTTACGACTACGGTAATGGCAGATTCGGGTCAAATTGTTGTTTTAGGCGGTTTGATTAACGAAGAAGTGCAAGAAAGCATCCAGAAAGTGCCTTTCTTGGGCGACATTCCCTTTATTGGTCATCTGTTTAAGTCGTCGTCTAGCAGTAAGAAAAAGAAAAACTTGATGGTGTTTATCAAGCCCACCATTATTCGTGATGGTGTGATTATGGAAGGTATCGCGGGTCGTAAATACAATTATTTCAGAGCTCTACAACTTGAGCAGCAGGTGCGCGGCGTTAACTTAATGCCAAATACCGAAGTGCCAGTGCTGGAAGAGTGGAACCAGGATGCGTATATCCCTGAAGACGTTAATCGTGTGCTTGACAGATACAAGGATGGCAAAGGCCTAGATACAGACTTACGCAATAGCGATGCGGCGCTAAAGGCCATTTCAGACAATAAAGCATCGGCCGATGAGTGAGGCACTGATGACTGATCAATTGGCACAAGTGTCCAACGACTTAACCTTAGAGCTTGAAGATGCCGATGAGGTGTTTCACTCCAATAGCAAGGAGCGCTTGCCGTTTGCATTTTCTCAGCGTTTTCAATTGGTACTGGCTAAGGAACTGGGGGTGTTAAGTCTGTTTTATACTGACAATACTCCGCTCAATGCCATGCTAGAAGTACGCCGCTATACCGCCGCCGAGCTGCCTTTGATTAAGCTTGAGGTGAATAAGTTTGAGTCTAAACTCACTCAAGCTTATCAGGCGAATTCCTCCGAAGCACAGCAGCTGATGGAAGACATAGGCAACGAGATGGATTTATTCACCCTTGCCGAAGAAATGCCTCAGACCGAAGATTTATTAGAAGGGGACGATGATGCGCCTATCATCAAGCTGATTAATGCCTTGTTATCTGAAGCCATCAAAGAAGAAGCCTCAGATATCCATATCGAGACCTATGAAAAGCAATTAATCGTGCGTTTTCGCATTGATGGTGTGCTCAAAGAAGTGCTCAAGCCTAATCGCAAACTGTCCTCCTTACTGGTATCGCGCATTAAGGTCATGGCCCGCCTGGATATCGCCGAAAAACGTGTGCCCCAAGATGGACGTATCTCGCTGCGCATCGCGGGTCGTGCAGTGGATGTGCGGGTATCGACCATGCCATCGAGTCATGGCGAGCGGGTGGTGCTGCGTTTACTGGATAAAAACACCGGTAATTTAGATCTTAAACAGTTAGGCATGACGCAAGGCATACGTGAGAAATTTGATGCGCTTATCCGCAGACCTCACGGCATTATCTTGGTCACAGGCCCCACAGGCTCGGGTAAGAGTACTACCTTGTATGCCGGCCTTACCGAAATTAACTCTAAAGATACCAACATATTAACCGTTGAAGACCCCATCGAGTATGAACTTCATGGGGTCGGCCAGACGCAAGTAAATATCAAGGCTGATATGACCTTCGCCCGTGGTCTGCGTGCGATTCTACGTCAAGATCCCGATGTGGTCATGATAGGTGAAATTCGTGACTTAGAAACCGCCCAAATTGCGGTGCAAGCCTCATTAACCGGTCACTTAGTGATATCAACCCTGCATACCAATACTGCCTCTGGTGCCATTACCCGTCTGCAAGACATGGGGGTCGAGCCTTTCTTGGTGTCTTCGAGTCTCTTAGGGGTGTTAGCCCAGCGCTTGATCAGAACCTTGTGCCCAAGTTGTAAGGTAGAGCATGAGCCCGATATGCGAGAGCGTGAGCTGTTAGGGATTAGTGACAGTGACCCAAGGCATATATACCGTGCCAATGGCTGTAAGGCTTGTGGTAATAACGGTTACCGTGGCCGTACGGGTATTCATGAATTACTGACAGTGGATGACAGCGTGCGTGAACTTATCCATGGGGGTAAGGGCGAGCTTGCTATCGAGCGTTATATTCGTCAAAGCGTGCCTAGCATACGTCACGATGGCATGAGCAAGGTGCTCGCCGGGGTGACCACACTTGAAGAAGTGCTACGTGTGACCCGCGAGGAGTAAACATGGCAGCCTTCGAATATAAAGCCTTAGATAAACAGGGCAAGCAGCAAAAAGGCGTTATCGAAGCCGATACCGCCAGACACGCTCGCAGCCAGCTTAGGGATCAGCAGTTAATGCCCCTAGAGCTTAGCCAAGTCAATGAAAAAGAGTCTAAGGCCGGAGGTCAAGGCTTTAGCCTATTTAAGCGCGGCATTCCCGTGGCCGACTTAGCCTTGATCACTCGCCAAATTGCCACCTTAGTGGCGGCCGGTTTACCTATTGAAGAGGCCTTAAAAGCCGTGGGTCAGCAATCTGAGAAAGACCGTCTCGGCAGCATGATCATGGCGGTGCGCTCACGGGTGGTAGAAGGTTATAGCTTAGCCGATTCCTTGGCCGAGTTTCCGCATATTTTCGACGATCTTTACCGCGCGATGGTGGCCTCCGGTGAGAAGTCGGGCCATCTCGAAGTGGTGCTTAATCGTCTTGCCGATTACACAGAAAGACGCCAACAGCTTAAATCTAAACTCACCCAAGCCATGATTTATCCTGTGGTATTAACTCTGGTCGCCATAGGTGTGATTGGGGTACTTTTAGCCGCAGTGGTGCCCAAAGTCGTCGGCCAGTTCGAGCACATGGGCCAAGAGTTGCCGGGCACCACACAGTTTTTGATTTTGGCATCGGACTTTGTTCAAAGTTATGGTGTCTTAGTCATAGGCCTGATTGTGCTGTTATCAATTGGTTTGCAACGGTTACTCACCAAACCCTTATACCGAATGAAATGGGATACCCTGCTGCTAAGCATGCCTGTGATAGGTAAAGTCAGTAAGGGCCTAAATACGGCTCGTTTTGCTCGAACGTTAAGTATTCTATCGGCAAGCTCAGTGCCTTTATTGGATGGCATGCGTATCGCTAGCGAAGTCTTGCAAAATGTGAAAGTGCGCGCCGCTGTGGATGAAGCCACCGCTAGGGTTCGCGAAGGTACTAGCCTCGGGGCTGCACTCACGCAAACCAAACTGTTTCCCGCCATGATGCTCTATATGATCGCCTCAGGTGAGAAGAGTGGTCAGCTGGAAAACATGCTCGAGCGCGCCGCAGATAACCAAGACAGAGAATTTGAAGCCAACGTCAATATCGCCTTAGGGGTGTTTGAGCCTATGCTGGTTGTCAGCATGGCAGCTGTGGTCTTGTTTATTGTCATGGCCATCTTGCAGCCCATATTAGAATTGAACAACTTGATCAGTGGCTAGTGCGTGTTTATCTCACTGGCGAGTATGCAAATACATTAACCCTCTTTAGCGTCATCAAATTATTTAACGGAGATAGTCTCAATGAAACAGAATCGCAAACAACAAGGTTTTACCCTATTAGAAGTCATGGTCGTTATCGTGATTTTAGGTATTTTGGCCTCTATGGTAGTGCCTAACCTTATGGGTAACAAAGACAAGGCTGACCAACAAAAAGCCGTGTCAGACATAGTGGCATTAGAGAATGCCTTAGACATGTACAAGTTAGACAACAGCTATTACCCAACTACAGATCAAGGCTTAGATGCCTTAGTCAATGCGCCAACCTCGTCACCTGAAGCCCGTAATTATCGTGAAGGTGGTTATGTGAAGCGTCTGCCACAGGACCCTTGGGATAATGCCTATTTGCTACTTAGCCCAGGCGAGCAAGGTAAGATAGACATTTTCAGTGCAGGACCGGATCGTCAGCCGGGCACAGAAGATGATATTGGCAGCTGGAACCTGCAAGACTTTCAATAAAGCATGACACTGAGTTGAATACTATGCAGCACTCCCGCCAACGGGGCTTTACCTTGCTCGAGGTGTTACTCGTGGCCTTGCTTATGGGGCTTACTGCGGCTGCGGTAACCATGACCATGGGTGACGCTGGCCCAGAGAAGGAACTCAAACGTGCGGCGCAGCAATTTATTGCCGCCACTGAGGTGGTGTTAGATGAAACTGTCCTCAGCGGTCAGTTTGTCGGCATAGTGGTGGAAGAGAACAGCTACGAGTTTGTTTATTATAAAGAAGAAAAATGGCTACCCATAGAAGATGACAGACTGCTGGCCTTGCGTCAGTTGCCTGAGTTTGTCACGCTAGATCTCACCATAGATGGTTTGCCGTTAGTGCAAGAAGATGAGCTAGAGGATGAATCTTGGTTCGATGAGCCCTTTATAGAAGCCGAAACCGAGTTAACTAAGACACAGAGACAACGCCCCGATCCGCAAATTTTATTGTTCCCCAGTGGCGAAATTACCGCCTTCGAGTTAAGAGTCAGTGCTAAGAACGACAAGCTCGAAGTCGTAGATGTGTTTATCAGTGGCGATGCCATGGGACGTTTACATTTGGGGCGCGCCGATGAAACGTACTAAAGGCATGACCTTATTAGAAGTCATCGTTGCTTTGGCGGTGTTTTCCATCGCCGCTGTGGCCGTGACTAAAAGCTTGGGTGAACAGATGGCTAATATGCCCATCTTGGAAGAGCGCACCTTGGCACAATGGGTTGCCAGTAATCAGATGGTCGAAGCCAGACTCACTAGCGAATTCCCAGATATTGGCCAGAAAGAAGGCCAAGTGGAGCTTGCCGGTAAGCAATGGTATTGGCGCCAGAATGTGGTCAAAACCACAGACGATAAGTTTCGCCAAATTCGCATTAGTGTCAGCGATGACGACAGGTATAAACGTATCCAAGCCCAGTTGAGCAGCTATGTACATCAAAAGTAACTTAGGCAGCCGCGGCTTTACCTTATTAGAAATGCTCATTGCGGTGGCGATTTTTGCCATGCTAGGGGTTGCGGCCAACAGCGTGCTGTCCACTGTAATGCGTAACGATGAAGTCACCGCAGATTTTGCTAAGCGACTTAAATCCTTGCAACAAGGTTTTGGCGCCATAGAGCGGGACTTGGGACAGATTGTGGCCCGCACACCAAGGCTACTGGATGGGAGTCGTGCCACCGCAGTGTTTCAATATGGCAGCGATATTTTAGATTCTGAATCAGAGTCGTTAGTTTTTTACCGCCTAGGTTGGCTTAATCCCGCCGGCATCTTGCCACGGGGCACGCTGCAGTCTGTGGCTTATGTGGTGCAAGAAGGGCGCTTGGAGCGCTGGTATCATCCTTATCCAGAGCCTGACAGTGGCGCCGAGCCACTAAAAAGCGTGATTATCGATAATGTCTTGTCGGTGGAATACGCGTTTTTCAGCAGCGACAAATGGCAGAAACAAGTGGCGAACACCCAACTGCCAGAAGGTATCGCCATTAAGGTGGAAGTGGAGGGTCTAGGCTTTATCGAACGTAAGTTTTTATTGCCTAAGGGCGCAGCAGTTGTAGACAGTGCTTCGGGTTCGCCAAATGATCCGAACGACCCTAAAAATCCAGATAACGGACAAGACATTAAGCCGGGCGATGGAGATGGTCGAGACAAACGCGATGATGGTGATGAAGATCAAAGGAAGCGTGATTAATGGGCCCGAGTAAGCAGCGCGGCGTCGCGTTAATCACTGTGATATTGATAGTGGCCATGGTGGTTATCATAGCCACTAACATCAGTGCTCGTAACCAGCTGTCCATGCGCCGCACTATGAACTTAACCCAATATGATCAAGCCTATTGGTATGCCTTATCGGCAGAAGAGCTAACCAAAAAAGTATTAAAGCAAGATTTAGACGACAGCAAAGGCATAGTCCATAGGCAACAGTTTTGGGCCTTGGCCGATGTGGTGTTCCCTGCCGAATACGGTGAAATTGTCGGCCAGGTGAGTGATATGCGCGCCTGCTTTAATCTTAATGCCTTGGCGGCGGTATCAAAAAGTAATGACAATGGTCAGCCAAAGTTACCCTTAGCGGCTAAGCAATTTAAAGCCCTGCTAGTGGGGTTGGGCATGGATGATTTTGCCGCCGAGCGCTTGACTCACACCCTAAAGGATTATGTGGATGCCGACAGCATCAATAGCCCCTATGGCGCCGAAGATGCGGAGTACGAGTCACGAAATGTGCCTTATCGTGCCGCTAATACCTTGATGAATCATAAAAGTGAGCTCAGGGCAGTATTAGGTTTTACCAAAGAAGTGTACCGGCATTTAGGGCCATTAGTGTGCGCCATCCCAGGTAACGACAGGCAATTATTGAATGTAAATACCTTAGAAATTGAACAGGCACCTTTGTTAATGGCCATGTTTGATAACCAAATATCCTTAGGCGAAGCCGAGAATATCATAGGCCAAGTGCCTGCCAGTGGTTATGAGAAGATAGATGAGTTTTGGCAAAACTCATCTATTGTGGGCTTGAAGGTGGATGCCGATGCAAAATCGAGCTTTGTTATCGACAGTGACTATTTCTTGCTAAAAGCGGGTGCTAAGGTGAACGAAGCCATTTTTAGAATGGAGTCTGTGCTGAAAAAAGGCTCTGGTAATTCCATGGACGTGTTAACACGTCAGTATGGCAATCAAGATTTTTATGCCAGCCCAAATGCCAGTAGCAGTACAAATAGTAGCAGCGAGCGCAGCACCAATAATAACTCGAATAACACAAATGAAAACAATAACAAGCGCTAGGCAGACTCTGTCGCCTCACTCTAAACCGCTTGCTGGAGAATAACAGTGTCAGAACGCTTATTTATTCGATTAGGATCCCATCAGGAGCAAGCTTGCTCTTGGTTGGTGTGGTCGGAACAAGAACAAGAGATTATCGCCTCAGGTGAGTTGAGTGATGCGGCCAGTTTAGCGAGCCTCAAAGACAGAGTCGGCAATCGGCCTGTGGATATCTTAGTGCCGACGTCCAGCATGATGTTAACCGACATCAATCTGCCAGAAAAAGGCCAGCGTCAAGCCTTAAGGGCACTGCCTTTCCTGATGGAAGAATCCTTAGCCACAAGTATCGAAGATATGCATTTTGTGGTGGGTCCTCGCACTGGTGAAAAGCTCAGTGTAATAGCCGTGGCCCATCAGCAGATGCAAGACTGGCTAACCTGGCTTAGCGACGCTGGCCTTAAAGCCAAGCGTCTAGTGCCCGATTGCTTGGCGCTTCCCTTAGATGAGTGCCAATGGGCCGCCATACGTTGTGGTGATGAGTTGGTGATTCGCACAGGTCAAGGCACTGGGGTGAGCTTGCCAGAGGCTTGGCAATCTTTTGCCTTGCCTAAGTTAATGGCATCGACCCCGACGGGGGATGAAAGCATTAATGTCGCCAGCTACAGTCAAGAACTTGCGTTTGCCAGTGCCAATATAGAGCACAAGCCCTTAGAGCTGCCCATGCTAGTGTTTGCTAAGGGCATACTCAATGCACCGGTTAACTTACTCAGTGGTGTCTATAAGCCGAAGCGTGAATACAGTAAGCAGCTGTTATTGTGGAAAAATAGCGCCATTATTTGTGTGCTTGCCATAGTGCTTGCCTTAGTGAATAAAGGCTTAGATATTCGCCAGCTCAATCAAGCCACCATGGAGCTGAACCAACAGAGCGAGAGTATCTTTAAGAGCGTCAGCCCCAGCACCCAAAGAGTGGTTAACATACACTCGCAAATGGGCGCCATGCTAAAAAGCATGCAGGGCCAGGGCGGCGGCGTGGCATTTTTTGAAATGCTCAGCGGCCTGCAGACGGCCTTTAAACAGATCCCCGATCTGAAACCCAATAGCTTAAGGTTTGATGCTAATCGCAATGAGATAAGAATGCAGATCACAGCTAACTCCTACGGCCAAATCGAGCAGTTTAAAGACCTGGTCAGTAAAGATTTTGAAATAGACACAGGTGCCATGAATAGCAACGAAGACAAGGTGACGAGCACTGTGACTGTGAGGAGCAAATAACATGGAAAATTTGCGTATTTGGTGGCAGGGCTTGGCCCAGCGTGAACAACAATTGGTCAGCGTGGCGGGCGTGTGTTTGGTGATAGGCCTGCTCTATTGGGGCATTTGGAGCCCCATCAGCCAGGCTCAGCAAGATGCAGAGCGTAACCATAATGCTGCGGTGAAAACACTGAACTATGTTAAGCAATCCGCCAATAAATTAGTTGGTCTGCAGCAAGCGGGGGCGACCGCCAAGGTGAGCGGTAGCTTAAGCGCCGTGGTCAATCAATCGGCCAGCCAGTTTGGCTTGGTCATTACTCGCATGCAGCCCCAGGGCGATAAGGTCCAGTTGTGGATGGATGATGTGCCCTTCGAGGCACTGTTAAGCTATTTACATTTTTTGGTACAAGATAAAGGCCTTACCTTGGATAGCCTAGATTTGGCAGAATCCGATGCCCAAGGCATAGTCAAAGTTAGACGCATTCAGTTGTCTCAATAAGTAGGTAAATCGTGAGTTTGAGTAAAAAAATTATCTTAGCTGTCTTACTGTACTTAGTGTTTTTATTGGCCTATATGCCGGTAAAGTGGCTAGCCAGCATCTTACCTATGCCAGCCAATATCAGCCTAGCTGGAGTGAGCGGCACCCTGTGGGAAGGTCAAGCCGATTTGGTGCAGTTTGGCCCAAGACAACTTGAGCAAGTGAACTGGAGCCTAAACCCTTGGGCGTTACTGCTGGGGCAAGCCAATGTCGACATTAACATAGGTAATCGCGCCACTGCAGTGAGTGCCAAAGCCGACATTAGCTGGTCTTTATCGGGTATTAAGGTGCAAGGCTTGCGTTTCGATGCCCCCGACAGCTTCTTGATTGCCGGGGCTAAATTACCTTTTGCCACCCAAGTGCAGGGCGAGATAAGCCTGATGGTGCCTGACTTTGTTCAAGGCAAACCTTTGTGTGAGCAGTTATCGGGTAAATTATTTTTAAATCATACCGATATGCGCAATCAGTTTGGTGAATACCCGCTGGGGAATATGGCGCTCACCCTGAGCTGTCAAGGCGGGGAAGTGGCCATCAGCATGTTAGAGGCAGACAACAAGCTTGGGATCAGCGGTATCATCTTGCTTGGCAGCGACAACAGCATCAAGGTCACGGCTAAAGTCAAAGCCACCGACGGCCAGCCCCAAGATATGCGCAATTCTCTGGCCTATCTAGGTAAACCCGACAGTCAAGGTTACTACCCAGTTAACTACCAAGGCCGCATACCTGGCTTGTAACTGAGGCAGTTCTTCAACCTGAGTAACTCGTTATGAATTATACCGCCCAATATTGGGTCGTTACACTCTGAACCGCCTTCATCCAGCCCTGTGCCTAATCGGTCAGGGCTTTTTATTTAATATAGATTCAAAATTAGTGTAATAACGTGAATTCATTTATACATAAAGCTTAGGCTAATATTAAACAATAACTATTTTTACCTCTTTGATAACCATGTTGTTAATCATCAGTCTTAAGTAGGATAAATCTGCTTAATGTAAAAGAAATTTATGTTTCTTAAGTGCTTGATTTGTAATGTGTTGGCGTGTGTGCTACGTTGAGTTGGCTATAATAAAGTACCCATAAATAAAAATTGATGTTCATATAAGTTTGGCCCAAGTAAGGTGATTTTCAAAGAAATAACTTATAAGAATAGACTAATGAATAGAGATATTAAGATTAAATTCGTGTGTTTGAATAAGCTTGTAGTTTTTTATAAAAAACGATTACTGTAAAATAATATTGATAATATTTGTAAGGTATTGAGATGGAAATGATAAAGGGATTTTGTTTGTTTAGCGTGTTCTTTATAACTTTTGGCTTGAATGGTGCTGAGTTCAAAGAAGCGATAAAGGGTGAAAATGAAAAAATACATTCTTTGGAAAGTGGAGGAACAAATTCTGCTTTAGATAGTTTCGGTGTCAGACATGATATCAATTCAGGTCAAGTTTACCTATCTCATACAGATGTTGATATACCTGGTAACTCAAAACTTCCAGTCAGGTTTACACGTATCAGGTCTGAGCTAGAGCCAAGTAGAAATAGCGGCAATCAGATGCGAGATTGGGATGTAGATGTTCCCGTTATTATGATGAGAACTGTGACTAGTAGAGAAAATAGTTATTCAGGCAACTACAAATATGCAGAACGGTGGTATGTCTATCCTGACAATGCCTGTTCTGAAAATTTTCCAATTGGGTATAATGCTGAAGAATATTTAGGCATGTATAGGGCTATAAAATGGCCGACACTAAGAGTAAACGGTATCAGCAAGCCACTTTATAAAATTGAGGAGGGAACAGCACCATTTCCGGCTGATACTAAGTTTGTTACAAAAGATAACTGGGTGTCTAAGTGTATTTTCGATGAAAATAACCCTAATAAAAATATTGGATTTCTAGTACAGTCACCTAATGGTGATAAGTATACTTTCGATGTTAGATGGAGAGATAAAGATCATCCCTATACACGATATTATGCTTCAAAAGTCGAAGACAGTTTTGGTAACTGGGTTAAGTATGAGTTTAATAATGGTATTTTAAAAAGGATTGAATCGAATGATGGTAGAGTAATAACCATCGCATCATCGAGAAAAGGTGGGGTATATCCCTACATATTTAGTGATTTTAGTGGATTTAATATATTTTCAATTGACTCTATTACCGCAAATGACAAAACTTGGAGTTATGGTTATGAAAGCAAGAAAATAATTATTTCAGGTAGCTTGGGTCGTGTTTCTTGGAGTGTATCAGATTTTTTGAATTACCTAACATCAGCGAAAGATCCAGAAGGGTTGACTTATTCTTACTTACCTAGTGAAGAATTGGTTGATGATACGAAAAGAATTAAAGATACCGTTCCATTTTATGAAGTAACAAATCCTCTCGGCGCCAAGTTAAGAATGGACTTCTCTAAGTATGATATGTGCAATGGAGTATTTGTTGAATTAGGGGTGATGCTTGAATTCTCTGATTGTATATATAATTTTTCTGGTAGCTATAGTGACTTTGACTTTAATTTAGGGAAAAAGAACATACCATTCTTATCAAAAGTTAAAATATCTGTATCTGAAAATCAAAGTTATGATTGGAGCTATAAAATTACTGATGGTTTGGTTAATTCTGAGAATGCCCCTTCACGTTGGAATTGGTCAAAATCAAATTGGTGGCAAGGCCCAGAATTTCGCGTCATAAAAACAACGAGTCCATCAGGCATATATCAAAATAAGTATAACCAGCGACAAGGTAAAAGCTATGGTGAACTGGTTGAGTCAAAAGTGTACTATGGAAATAGCTGGTCAGTGGTCTCGACTTTTGTCTACGATGATCAGGGAATGGCTGGAAACCATTGCCCATTTTCTGAAAAGCGTTGTGATCAAATTTATGTTGTAAGCGGTAATGATCTTGATGTAGAGAAAACTTTTCGACAATTATCAGAGGTTAAACAGGAACAGGATAGCGTATCTTATAGTCAAAAATTTACTTATGACAGTTATCATAATTTAAGTGTAAAAGAAGAATCCACATCTGAAGATGAGAGTGTTAGGTACAGCCAGTATACTTATCATTATGACCCATTAAACTGGTATGTAGGACGACTAAAAAATATTAGTATATCTTCAGACAATATAAGCTGGTCTAAAATTTACAACCTTAATTTTAATGATTTAAATCTTCCAGAAGAACAGTTTTCTTATGGGAAAAAGGTGATGGCGTATAGTTATCACCCTGATGGTAATGTAAAAAAAATAACTTATACGGGTTCAAATAATTATGTATTATTTGATGATTATTTTCGTGGTGAACCTAAAAAAGTAACTATGCCATGTTCTATTGCTAATGCTTGTAATAAAGTTAATGGTAGTACTGTAAATACCATTGTAGCGAGCAAAGAGATTAACTGGGATGGAACGATAAAAGCAGAAAAAGATTTCAATGGTAATTCAACTGCATTTAGTTACAACTCCATCGGATGGCTAACAGGAGTCGAATATTCAGATCCAAAAGTGACGAAGCAAGTTATTACCTTTGATAAAGTAACCAATGCCGATGATGGAGTATTAGGAAGCGGAATCGTTCTAGGTCAATTAAGGAAAGTCATTACCCGTGGTAATTATGAGCAGCGCAGCTATTTTGATGGATTATTTAGACGTGAATTTACTAGCGTGAAAGATAAATCGTCAGAGAATTCTGTGGTTTATAAAATGTTCGAGTATGATAGTGATAATAGAATAGTGCTTGAATCATTCCCTAGTGCCATAGCTTCAAATAATTTAGGGGTTTTTACTGAGTTCGACTCTCTCGGTAGAACCGAATCCATAACGCGTACAACTGATAATGCTAAACTGACTCACGAGTATCTGGCGATGAATCAAGTCGTAGTTAAAGATCCTGAGGGAAATAACGTCACTACGAAATATTTATCCTATGGAAAACCTAGCTACGATAAGCCAATTTTAATTCAAGCTAACGATGCAGAAGATACGGTTATTTCTTATAGTCTATTTGATCAGGTTGATACCATTACTCAAGGCAATATAACCGAAAAGCGTTACTATGATTCCCAGAATAAATTATGCAAACAAGTACGACCTGAAACTGGACAGACAGCTTTCAAATATAATTCACAAAATCAGCTCGTATGGCGAGCTGAAGCGACTGCCGGCGATCTTAATGCCTGTGATGCAGATTCTGTTTTAGAAAGTCATAAAACTAGGCTCAATTATGACAATTTAGGTCAACTTCGCACAGAAGTCTTTCCTGATAATACACCAAGTAAAACCTATAGCTATGATGCCAATGGTAATTTGATATTCTTGCAAGCAGGATCTGTCAGCTGGAATTATCTCTATGACAGCCAGAATCGATTGAAAAATGAAATATTATCTTTGGATGGAAAGTCTTTTGAACTCGACTGGACCTACGATGGTCTAGGATCTGCCAGTTCACTTAAGTATCCTTCGGGCATTATCATTGATTATGCTCCTAATGCTTTAGGGCAACCTACCAAGGCAGGCAGTTATGCTTCAAACGTTAGCTACCATGCCAATGGTCAAATTAAGCAATTCACTTATGGTAACGGCATAGTGCGCAATGTGACCTTAGATAGCACTGGGCGCATGGATTTGCTCAAAGATAGCAAGAGTGGTGTGTTGAAAACTAGCCTCGCCCCAAGTTACGACTACAACGATAACTTAGCAAGCTTGATAGATGGCGTCGATACCGCTAATAACATTAGTAACTTAGCCTATGATGGCTTGGATAGGCTTAAATCGGCGGATGGTCGTTGGGGCAAAGGCAGTTACAGCTACGATGGTTTAGGTAACATAACAAGCCGCAGTATAAGTGGTGCGGCCATCAACTACAGTTATGACAATCTGAATCGTTTAAATAAACTCAACGGTGCCTATGGTTATAGTTATCAATATGATAGCCGTGGCAATGTGTCTCATAATGGCCGTTATGGCTTAACTTTCAACCGTGCTAATCAAGTCAGTGAAGCGAAGGGGATACCTTATGTGTATGACGGTCACAATCGCCGAGTGAAACAAACAAAGCCTGAGGGCAGTCATTACTCCGTTTATAGTAGTGCTGGGCAATTGTTACATCGTAAAGTGGAGCATGGCAGTCATACAGACAGTGTCTATTTAGGTAAACAACTTATTGCTGAGGTTGAAAACGGTGATAGCTCGCTGGTGACATCCGATCCATCAGTTGCTAAACCATCAATCAACTTTAATATTACCCAATATACGGTTGGCAGTAGCTGCCCCCCCAAAATGGTCTGTGCGACCAATGGTATTACTTATCACAATATTCGCTGGACGACGGAAAATGCCACAAGTTGCACTGGTAATGTGGTTAGAAACCCAGATGCTTTCCCTCTAGGCTCTATTTCGATATCGGGTACAGCGAGTAAGCTTAGCTATCCAGCTAATGGAACAGTATACACTATCAATTTAACTTGTGTTGGCGCGGGTGGGCAA
The DNA here is from genome assembly GCF_000013765.1 of Shewanella denitrificans OS217. Lineage (NCBI taxonomy): Bacteria > Pseudomonadati > Pseudomonadota > Gammaproteobacteria > Alteromonadales > Shewanellaceae > Shewanella > Shewanella denitrificans. The sequence continues at coordinate 146,743 of NC_007954.1, forward strand.
TCCACTGCTCAGCGTATTCTGAGTGGTGTAGGTTTGCCAAATGAAATGTAAAGGAGTACAGCTAGTGGATACATTGATTCGTTTTGGCTTACGGCTTAAGTTGATCTTGAGTAAGGCAACCCATGCAAAAACTACAGCTGTGCTGGATTGGAATAAGCATTTCCTAGCGTTCGCGGTCGAGGGGACAAGGGTCATGAATCCGACTCCAAAAATGGGCTTCACTCAAAACCCTAGAACAATAAAAAGCGTATTTGGAGCTAATGCTCATGCTTTCAAGCAAGGATGTGAAAAAGTTGCTATGACACTCATCGCACGGAGTCAGTTTATAATTCGTTTAGTCGCCACATTACTGTTAGTTGTTGGGCTTACGAGTATGCCAGCTCAAGCGGCGCAAGGAAGTACTGTATTTATCCCCATTGCGGTGGGGGATATCACCACCTTTATCCCGATCATGCCTACCGCAAGTACTGCCCAGATATCAACAACAGGCGGCAGTCACAACTTAAGCTGGTCTGCTGTTAGCAATGCCAGTTACTACCAAATTATCATTACTGATGAGCATGGCCTGCAGCGCATTTTTCAGACCACAGATACCGACTATGTGCTGGCAGGCTTACCATTGGGTAATAACAAGGTTGAAGTACAGGCCTGTAATGCTTATAACCAATGTGGCATAAGATACCTAGCTGGCACGGTAACGATCACGACTAGGGTCATTTATCAGCACACAGATATTTTAGGTTCTGTAGTGGCCGAATCTGATGAGGCGGGTAATATCATCAGTCGCAGTCATTATGAACCTTTCGGTAAGCGCCTTGGGGGCGACAAAGCAGGTATCGGCTATACTGGGCATTTGCAGGATAAAGACTTAGGTCTTACCTATATGCAGGCACGATACTATGATCCACTTATCGGGCGATTTTACTCTAATGACCCCATCTCATATAGAGGAGTACATAGCTTTAATCGTTATGCATATGCAAATAATAACCCATATAAATATATCGATCCTACAGGAAACAACGAAGAATATGTTGCAGGTATTTCAGTAGGGATAGGTTTCAATGCTGAAGATGTTAATTTAATTGCGACATTTGAGAATTCTGTTTATAACTATAATTTTTTAGAAGGAGTCAGTTTAGGTCAACGTATCGTCGAAGAGCAAATGTTCCAGCAGTTGCAATTAGGTGAACTTAGCTCATTAAGTATGCTTTTAGGTATTGCGAGATCCAACGGAAAATTTGGAGTTGTAAAGGGAGGGTATCACGCTACTCATCCCGAGGCTGCCGAAGCTATTTTACAAGGTGGTTTCAGGAAAGGGACTAAGCCCGGCCGATTAGGCTCTGGCGGAACATATGTAAATAACACGCCAGAGGGTGCAATTGCTGAGTTTGCTCATCATAACCCTGGAGTTACACCAAAAGTCTTAAAGGTTAATTACAATCCTGGCACTAATGCGAACGCGGTTGTAGCTCCGCAGAATTACGTAGATCAACTCCCTCTGAATGTGAACAGTATTTCTGCTCCTTCAGTAAGAGCACCAGGAACAATAAATACGAATGTTCTTAATGGTTCAGCTAGAGCGACAGAGATATTGCCATGAATAAAGTTTCAGTAAGATGCTGGGAAATTGAAAATTATCGGCCAGGTGCGAGCGCCATTGACCACATTTTGATTACCTACCCAGAAGATAATAGTGGTCACGAATTGATAACATGCAAAAGTTGCGGTGAGTTGTACGCGGTAACTGTAGTTAAAGAGGTTTATATTGGTCCGCCATTGGACGAAAAAGTAGTAAATATGAAGTGCATAAATTGCGGGGTTTTTTTAGATGGTAATTTCGCTTATTATCCGGATACCTACTTGGCAGGTGGAGATCTGATTATCTACCAAAGAGATACTTTAATACCTGATGACAACGAGTCATTAATTAAAGAGTTTTATGGGATTTATGAATGAGCTGGCTAATTCATGATGGCTGAAAATCGGTGTTTTTCAAGGTAGTTGTCACTCTTTGCTTAAATATTAAGCTGCATTTATTACATCGTCTGCGGGAAGAAAAAATGTGGCCACCCGAAGAAAAAATGTTATAAAAATGTGGCCACCCACTATAAAAATGTTATAAATATAAAAATGTGGCCACCCACAAAAAATAGCATGATATAGCTCCATCTACTAAACTCAAAAAAGTTGTCGAAGTTGGAGCTTGCTATGCCGCGCCCTAGAAGAACTCAAATCAGTGTTGAGCTTCTTGTTTAACATCAGTCCTTTCTACCACTGCAACAGTCGTGTTATTCGCCGTGCATTCTTTACCAATAAAAAGTCTGCGGTGATGATGAACTGGTTTATTGGGTGAGTCGGGTAAGAATTTTGACCATCGTCGTGGTTGGGTCGAATCGCGACTGTTTGAACTCGAAGCCGTTTTTGCAATCGATGTAGCCGCCTTTGCACTCTTGTAGAAATAAATAAGGAGCCATCCATGTTAGTGGAGAGTCTTAAGATTTTAAACTAAGCTTAAAATCTGAACAGACATTGACGAAGGTGAGCATATGCCACGCCCTAGAAGAAGTCAGGTGAGTGTGGAAGACACTCCCATGTACCATTGTTGTAGCCGCGTTGTTCGCCGCGCCTTTCTCTGCGGCGATGATATGTTTTCCGGTAAAAACTACGACCACAGACGTGCTTGGGTAGAAGCTCAACTGCTTAAATTATCAGAGGTTTTCGCTATTGATGTTGCGGCCTATGCAGTGATGAGTAACCATCTGCATGTTGTGCTCAGAATCGACATCTATCAAGCTAACAGCTGGTCTGATGTTGAGGTAATAAGCCATTGGCATCAGTTGTTTAAGGGTACTGACATAACCCGAAAATTTGCTCAGGGTGAAACGCTTGAAGATTATGAACAGTTGCAGCTTAGTCATACAGTTGCGTTATATCGCAGCCGATTAAGCGATATTTCTTGGTTCATGCGCTGCCTAAACGAGCCAATAGCACGGCAAGCAAATCAAGAGGATAACTGTACAGGCCGCTTCTGGGAAGGGCGTTTTAAGTCGCAGGCCCTGCTAGATGAGGCTGCAGTGTTAGCCTGTATGGCCTATGTCGATCTCAATCCAATTAGGGCCAAGATGGCAAGTACCCCTGAGCAATCAGACCACACCAGTATCCAGCTGCGGATTCAGGCGGCTTTAAAAGGTGAGCAACCTAACAGCTTATTACCTTTCATTGGCAACGAGCGAAAAAACCAACCTAAAGGGATTGCGTTTTCGGTGCAGGATTATCTCGAGTTGGTCGATGATACAGGGCGTATTATTCGCAATGACAAGCGCGGTTCAATCAGTGCTAACAGCGCTAAGTTACTCACTCGATTGAACATTCCACAGGATAACTGGCTCAAACTCACCACTGAATTTGGCAAGCTATTTCACGGACCAGTGGGTACGCTTCAAGAGTTGACCAGCTATTGTGAGCATCTAGAAAAGCGTCGACGACATTTCGCCAGTTGTTGTCAGCACTTAATGGCTAGTTGACCAGCGCCTCTAAGTAAAAAGATTCTTTCATGACTCCCTACTCTGCCAAAATCAACGGGTTGGGGTAGAGCGGTTAAAAATCACAGTTTCTTAATGAAATCAGTCTATTTAACTAATCGGCTTAGATAAATCCATGTCACATTAACCTTCTAGCAGGGAAATCCCTTAGTCTTGCTTGAGCACACGCCGAAAGTGCATTATGTGATTGTTTCATAATGGCTGGCCAGATTTATTTTATTGGATAACATTAAGCCTTTCGTCGGTGTGATAGTCGGCGTTGCGTTAGGTGCTTTTTGCGGCGGGTGTACCGCCCCTATGATTGGCGCTTTAGCTGGCGCCGCGGGGGCGGCTGCGAATGGGGGCAACATAGTGATAGGTGCATTTGTGGGTGCCTTTTCTGCTGTCGCTTTCGGGCAAATAGGCAGCTCACTACCCTTTGATTCCAGTCCGATTGCCAATGTGTTCGCGAAAGGCATCGTCGGCGCCTTTACTAATGGCATACAAGGGGGCGAGTTAGGCCATGGCTTCCTCAGTGCCGGTTTTGGCGGCGTAGTCTCTGGTAATATCATGGGCATAGGTGGTGGCGCCGAAGCCTACATACCAGTACGCACCTTAATTGCGGCGATAGCCGGTGGCACAATCTCTAGGTTGACGGGGGGTAAGTTTGCTAACGGTGCCACAACAGCTGGCTTTGCACACTTGTTTAATGCTGAGAGAGTTGGGAGTAATAAAACTGAATCACAAAGTGAAAAAAATTGGGATAAGTACTTTGCTAATAACTGGAATAAATTTAAAGATATGATTTCAAAGCAAAACTATAGCTCTTCATCTCGAGGTGGTATGCCTAGAAGAACTGCCGAGGGATTATTAGCTGAAGCGGCTGGCGCCACGTCTGTTCCTGATTATAATATTACGACTGATGCTGAATGGAATCGTGCTCTAGCAATTGCTTCACTTGTTGTTGCACCAATATCAGCACCTTTTTCCCTAGGTCTTGGTGCGGGGGCTGGTTATCATGGATACCGAGGTAGTGGTGACGTGAATGCATTTTCTGGTACTGCTTTTGATACTGTTATCATGGGGGCTAGTTTTACCCCAATAGCACCAGTTTCAAATATATTGGGTGCTTTTGGTACCATTATTCAAGCAGGTGATTTGTCTTCAGATATGATGACTAAGTGCTATTCACCATATAAATGTTAGTATTGGAATACAAAATTATGATATTACAGCCACAAGGTTCAATATGAAGTATTTTTTATGGGTTTTATACCTGTTTTTATTAGCCGTGTCGACAGTTACTTTGCTAGTAGGGGAACTAGTGATTGGAGTGTTTGTATTTCTTACCATCATTGCTTATGTTAATTTTGTTCCTCAAGTTAAATCAATGAGAAATGATTCTAAAGAGTTTAATGATCATATTTTATTTTTTCTGATATTTTCATTTATGATATCTTTTTTGGGGACTTTGTTCCCTCAATACGCGACATTTATTATGTGGTTTTGGATTGTTGTTTATATTTTTAAGAGCCTTAAATTAGATAAATATTTTAAGAAGAATGAAAAAAATGAAAGTTAAAGGGCATAGAATAAACATGGCCATATATGGACGCTCCCGGTGAGTCAAGGCATCGCTTTGTCCACCAGAGGCTCACCGAAGGCTTTTTTGTCTTGGTTTTCTGTTCAACTGCTTTACTCCTGCCATTGTTTATTGATGCGACTCATGTACCGCTAAAAGCGGTTGTACTGCCCTGATGTTTATAAAATAAGCGGGCTATACATGAACCTTGCAGAGTGTGCAGCCGATGATTTTTTGTAGAAAGTTTGTCAAGAACGTCAGAGGGCCTCGAAAATCGTTGAACCCAAAGGCATAGCGTTTCAAGAGCTCACTACTGTGAGCATTAAGAAAAGCGTCGACGACATTTCGCCAGTTGTTGTCAGCACTTAAAAGTGGGCTAACTTAAATTAATCGCACCAATGACTGCTTAGGCCCCTGAAACTGCATGGGTTGGCATACTGTTGCCTGAAACTCCTACTTTTCGCTGATATTTGCTTATTTTGCTTCTCATCATCCATTTGAACCGCGGTTTATCGGTCATTTTGCTGTTAAGTTACTCCCCTTATTTTATCGTAAACAATAATGGCACTATGTTATTGTTTTAACATGGCTGGTCAGATTCGTGGCATTGTTTTAATATGGCTGGCTAGATTTGGGGTAAAATACCACTATCGAAAAATTCCTTTAACATAAAGCATACTAATTTACGTTAGGCATGGCATTGGCCAAGTCCAACAAGGGATTGATGTACCGCAAACATCAAAACTCATAAATGCGAAAGTGTTAGTGCCTAATACACAAATAGGATCGAGAATGAAAAAAACTATATGGTTGAGTACAGTTGTCTATTCACTACTTTCGTTTAGTGCTTTCGCATTTGATGGCGTGACAGTCACTAAAGTGAAATTTATTGATGAATGGGATGTTGGATTTACTAAAGTGGAAATCGAATCCCCAACGTCATGTGGCGGCACCTGGTTTTGGATGAGCAGGGATAACGCGAATTATAATCTTTATATGTCTAGAGTGCTAGCAGCCCTTATGGCAGGTAAAGAGATTAGAATTGCCGAAAGAGCTCCAGGGTATTGCGAGGGAATTCACCTATACAATCCTAGGATAGGAAGTATGTAGAAATGGCGAAGAATTAAATATCAACTGCACTTGAAAGTATGCATCTTCCACTAAGCGCAAGAAAATTGTCGATGTGGGTGTCGTGGTCAGCTAATTATGGTCACGTCCTCTTAAATCTCAGATTAGTATCGAACTTCTTATTTCCCGGATTTAGGTTCTAAGTGCATATCGAAACTGCTTCATGTTATCAGTTTGTAATGTCTATTTAAGTTTTTAAACTAGGAAGAAAATGAAATATTTAGCAATAATATTGACGCTAGTCAGTTCTGCTACATTTGCCGGAGGCTGGGCAACACCAGCTGTTCCTATAAGAATTGATGTTGTCCAAGGAGGTGGTTTCATGATTTATGGAGCATTCGGTAACCCTGGTAACTGTACGATAGCTGATAAGGTATTTGTTGAAAAAGAGCACCCACAGTACAATGAAATTTATGCAATAGTATTGGCTGCATATATGTCGGGAAAACGAGTACAGCCTTATGTGCATTCTTGTAAAACTAGAGGCTGGTATGTAACTCCTGATATAACGTTTAACACTTTAACGCCAGGAGGCTCTCTTAATATACTCGGTAACTAATATTAACAAGGCAAACCATTCTGACGCATTTTCGTTACTTGTTAGCTGTTTTATTATGGTCGTCCTGATTTATTAACAGTAGTCACCTGATGTAAATATATACAGCCCAATATTGGGTCGTTACACTCTGAACCGCCTTCATCCAGCCCTGTGCCTAATCGGTCAGGGCTTTTTATTATTACGGGTTTTAAGCTGTTGATTTAAATCTATTCAATAATATCATCTTGAGAAAAAACAGTGTTACATAACTGAGTCGCGTGTTAACATTTTGTTTTTTGGTGATCTGGTATATCCGAAAAGGATTTCACGGCCTCAGCATCGTTTAAGGATGAATAACATGTTCAAAAAACTAGCCTTCATTTCTGTGTGTTTTTTACTTGAGGCGATATCCTTTAAGGCGAATGCGATTAGCGATGGTGGCATTTCAAAAGTATATATGGGGGAAGGTAAGTTCTCTTTGAGCATTTATTCCGATCCCTTCACAAACCAACCTATGGCAGTTGCCCCCTGCGATGTTGAAACCCAGAGCAATAAGCTTGTAAGCACATCGATTTCGATTAACCGTGCAGTGCCTTTACCTATTGATGGTAACTACCCGATAGATAATTGTGGAACCACAAAATGGTACCGTACAAAAGTCGCGACTCTTACGCCTATACCGGGCGAGTTGTTGGCAGGAAGCAATAACAGCATTACCCAAGGATTATTAGATTTAGGTGAATATCAATACCGTTATCAAAGCTGCACTGCATCTGGGTATTGCCAAGGATATTCAACCCCGCTAACTATTACAGTTCAACCGATAACCAAACCAGAGCAACTGTTGTTGCAAACCCCTTCCAATTCCAGTGTTGAATTAACATGGAGTTTGCCGAATAGAATTTCATTGAGAGATCAAGATAGCGTCGTTGAGCAAAGTGTTAATGGTGCAGCTTGGACTAAAGTTTATGTGGGCAAACAAACTTCAATAATCTTACCAACATCTGTTGGGCAATATCAGTTTAGAATTAAAACATGCAGCTTTGCTAGCTGTAGTGATTATGCGTTATCGAACAGTATTAACAGAAGTGGCGGCACGATTGAACAATTAAATTATAGCATTCATAAAGATGCTAACGGCAATATCTATCTTGTCCGCCCTGCTACATTTATTCCGATATCGGGTGATATTTTCATTCCTCTTTTTATTGCCGATAAAGGCAATGTGATTGTAATGACTAAGAATGGTGCATCTTGGTCATTAACAGAAATTACCTATGAGGAGTTTATCGCTTTACAAACTAATATCGTTCGTGAAGCTTCAGTGCGATACGAAAATTTAACCGGTAATACCAGCCTTGACCTCATCATTTCGCTAAGTGGCAATTTCGCAGATAGCATTGTAGTCAATGATATCAATGCAACAACTCATGAGGCTACGTATTGGGATTGTAGCGAAAGTGTTTGTGTTGTAGCAGGTTCTCCTGAGGCTGTGCCTGCAGTACAAGTAGCGCCTATACCAAGTATCAATGTTGCTTCATCAAGTGTAGGTATCACATCGGGGGACTTTAGAGTCGACGAGTCAGGTGCGGCTACATTTAATATGCCGCTGAGTTTCCCTGTCGGAATTGCCAGTGTTACACCGCAAATGAGCTTATCTTATAATTCCAATTCAGGTAATGGTGAATTAGGCATTGGCAGCAGCATTGTTGGGCTGAGTTCCATTACTCGTTGCCGCTCAACCTTTGAGCAAGATGGTGTTTCAGGAACATTAACACTGACCAAAGCTGATAGATTTTGCATCAATGGACGAAAGTTGGTGTTAAAGAAAAATACTGGCGAGTATGGTGCAGCGGGCTCGGAATACGCGACTGAAGTCGACAGCTTTATTTCTGTCGTTGCAGTAGGCAGTAGTGGTAACGGTCCGGATCATTTTGAAGTGACACATAAAGATGGCCGTTTTGAAACATATGGTCAAGCTGGTAATAGTCAACTATTCGGATTTGATGGGGATACCATAGAGACTTGGTATCTATCAAGCCAGCAAGATAACCTAAAATTAGATGACAACAAGATCAGCTATTGTTATATCAATGGTGGCCTTAATTGTCGTTCAACTTCAATGTTGGCTGGTAATAATGAGATTTTGATCGATACCATTAGTTATAGCGGCAACACAGTTGAATTTAATTATCAACATCGTACCGACGTAAGTCAGGGGTATTCGCTAGGGACATTAAAAGAGCAAACACTGCGATTGGAAGATGTTCTTGTTAAAAATCATAATAATGTGCCCTTAACAAAATATCTGACGTCTTATGATTATAATGTTGCAAGTGGGTTCAGTCAGTTGCTTTCTTTGGTACAATGTAATGGTTCTGGAAATAGTTGCCTGCAGCCCATAAGGTTTAATTGGAAACCTGCAAACCCATACTTAATGTCTACCGGTAGGTGTTTTAGCACTGATCCCAATCCCTATGTTTCCGATACCGGCACCTGTAAATTACCTAAGACGGATGGTACATTTTACGGGGCAAAACCCATTGATTTCAACGCCGATGGTTTTGTTGATTTAAGTTATTTGGTCGCTGAAGGGAGTTATTATTATTTAAACTTCTTGCTTAATAATAACGGTGTATTAACTGGGGAAAATGCTCCGCATTCGAATTCCAGTGAACGCTTATATTTCTCAAATGATAATACCCCCGAATGGCACATCATAGATGCTAACGGTGATGGCTATCAGGATGTTTTGCTAAAGCGTAAAAGAACGACAAAATATACAAGCCAAGCTAATCCAGAACAATGGTTCTTATATCAAAATTCCGGCAAAACGGATCATAGAGAACGATTATTTACTCCTGTAGAGTTTGATTTACCCACCTTTGAAAATAAAGCCCTAGTTGTTGCTGTCTATGATTACGATGGTGATGGACTCGCTGATGTTATCGCTGGTCGTAAAGACGGTACTACCTATGGCTATAGAAAAAACAACGGTAATGGTTTTGATGCTTTTGTTACCTTGCATGTTAATGGCAGTTCACGTAATCAGGTGGAGTTTGATAAGTCGATATATGGAGATTTTAATGGTGATGGCAAAGTCGATCGCATATATAAATCAAGACCAAATTATACTCAGTGCGATCCGGGCAGAACCTGTACCGTAGATTGGCGATTAAATGGGAGCTTTATATCCACCAACATGATCAATGTTGTCGTCGGTGATATCAATGGTGATGGTTTATCTGATCTTGTGTATGAATATGGTGTCCATAATAAAATTAGAACTCGATATGCAACAGGCAAAGGATTTACTGATGGTGAGACACTGTCCTTAGAGGAAGGTTTCAAGCATGTACAACTAGTCGATATTAATGCGGATAGTCGAGCCGATCTTGTTTATTACATTCCCAGCACAAGACGCTTTAAATACCATTTATCAACAGCCAATGGATTCAGTGACAGTGAGTTGCTCGATGCCTCAGTAAGCGCCGGGACCAATGTCGATCAAGTGTTTGTTGTTGATATTAATGGCGATGGGCTCAACGATATCTCTTATGTGGATATCAGTGCTAAATCATTGAAGATTATTAGAGGTCAATCACAACCGGATAATGAAGTTAACAAAGTATCAAGCATAGTAGATGGTTATGGTCAATCTACGGCAATAAAATACCGTACTATGTTGGATAAGACTGTCTACCAGGTTTCACAAGCGCAAGACTCGCCCTTTTACACGCCGGAAAATTTGAATTTACTTAATTGGGGTCGTGGCAGTCGTATCTTCAATCTTTTGTCACCAATGTCTCTGGTGGCTTCTACAGAAAATCGTCAGCAAAGAGTTAATTATAAATACTATAAAGCCTTGCTACAGGGTGGCGGTAGAGGTTTTCTTGGCTTTGGACACATAGAGTCAAGGTATTATAAATCAGGCTCGGAATTTAAAACGACAACATCATATAGACAAGATTTCCCCTTTACCGGAATGGCTGAAGTGACTTTTCGTTACTATGGTGATATCAGTTTAGGCTCTGTGATAAATAAGCTAAAGCTAGAAAGAACCATTGCGCCTTTTCAACCTGTCATAGAAAAAGTGACAGAAAATAATAGCAGCATCAGCAGCGCTTCTTTGCTTCAATCACTCAGTAAGAAAATTACTCAGCGTCAATACGATTTGTTTGGCAATATCACCCAAGAACAGGTCACGACGACAGATTATGCTAATAGTAATCAAGTGACGACTCAGGTTGTAGATAACGAGTATGGCAGTACAGATGAGTATAAACGATTTGGTCGTTTAACTAAGACCACGGTGACTCACGGGGTGACTGGTCAAAATACTATCATGCGCGAGAGTGAATTTACTTACCTGAGCAATCTATTATTAGAAAATGAAATTATAGAACCAAATGGCGGGAATGAGCTTTATCTTCAAACACATTATAACTATGACTCGCTAGGGAATGTGATTAAAACCTCTGTCTGTTCTAAGCATTTTGAAACCACATGTGGTGCAGGGCAACAGAATACTAATGACCCATTATCAATACACCGTAGTACAGTGAACAATTATGATGCCCAAGGGCGCTACCTTATCAGTAGTGGCAATGATCTCTTTATTGAGGCAAGGTTCAAAAATTTCAATGCATTTGGCCAACCTCAAACAATCTTAGATGCTAATAATAAAGCCGCCGATGTACGCTATGACGACTTTGGCAATGAGTATTTCAAACGGGATGGTACCGGTTCAAGTCAACACACAACTAAGGCATGGTCTAGCGATTCAGCTTCGATTGCGGCCCCATCAATCGCGGAAGATTATTTTTATGTCATTGGCATTAGTGCTCAAGGTGCACCGAGTAAGTGGCAGTACATCAACGATAATGGGCAAATGATTGCCGAAGTTAGCCAAGGTTTCTCTGAGGATATTTATCAAGGCCATAAATACGATGCATACGGGCGTAAGACTCATGAATCTATACCCAGCACGTTGAGTGTTGCTCTGTATGGTCCAGTATGGGTTCGTACTGGCTATGATGTATTCGATAGGGTTATCTCTACTACCACGCCAGAGCGAGTCACTCAATTTACCTACGACAACCGCGTGACAAGTTCTACTGTCAGCAACGCTGCAGGGGCGATTCATACCTTTAGTCAAAGCTCTAGCAAACAAATTGATGCACAAGGCCGGCTGCTCTATGTCATAGATAACGATAATCAACGCCTGGATTACACGTATGATGCTATGGGTAATTTATTAACTGTGACAGGTGTCGACCAGCAAGTGACGACCAATCAGTATGATGCCAAAGGCTACCAAAAAGAGTGGATGAATGATCCTGATTCGGGGGAGTGGCATTATAGTTATAACGCCCTGGGTGAATTGGTAAGCCAGACCGATGCCAAGCAGCAGAGTATAAGTTACACCTATGACGCCTTGGGCAGAACCCTGTCTCGTACCGACGCAGAGGGGACGGCTCAGTGGCGTTTTATCGACACCCGACCACATCTATTGAAGCAAGAAACTACCACTGGCTATGTTAAACAATATCAATATGATGATTTTGGACGGCAAATACAGACCCAACTGGTATTAAACGCAGAGCAGCAATTTTTCGTTGAATCGCAGACTTACGATCAGTTTGGCCGAGTGTTCCAAAAATTTGATGCCAGCGGTGACTTCCAAGGTATACGTTATCATTACAACGACCGCGGGTACGTATTTAAGCATCAAGAGGCTCGAGAGGGCATGAATGGTGAAGTGTATTACACCATCAATGCCATAAATGCCCTGGGACAAATCACCGATGAAAGCCTAGGTAATGGCGCCCATGTTGTTAAAAATTACAGCAACCTAACCGGTAAGCTAAATGGCTTGGCTGGAAGTCATCAAAATCAAACCTATAGTTTCGATGGCCTAGGCAACTTAAAGCAGCGAATTAATTATAATCGCACTGTTAATGGTCAGGCCCTAACCGAAGAGTTTGATTACGACAGCCTTAATCGCTTAGAAACCGTGCAGTTAAATGGCATTGAGACGTTAGGATTAACCTATGAGGGTAATGGCAATATTCTGTCTAAATCCAATGTTGAAGCTGGTGCACGCTATCAATATGCAACACAAGCGGCACAATGTAATGCCACAACGGATGTTGTAGCAGGCCCCCATGCATTAACGCAAGTGGGGCAATTAAGCTACTGCTATGATGCCAACGGTAATCAAACTCGCACCTTTAGCGGCACAAACCAAACCAGAGCAGTAAGCTATACCAGCTTCGATAAAGTGTCTGCTATCACTGCCAATAATGAGACCACCCGCTTTACTTATGGTGCCGATCGCAATCGTTATAAACGCGAGAATATCAAAGAGGGTAAAACACGCACGAGTTTCTATTTTGGTAACATTGAACTTAATCAAAATGAACTCGGTACCGGCTATGATCTAAAGCGCTATATTGCAGGCTATGGTTTGCAAACCCACTATGCGTCGACAGGGGTAAAGCAATTACAGTATTTGCTTAAAGACCATTTAGGCTCTATCGATGTGGTGTTAAATGACAGCAATGCCATTGTGGGAGCCATGAGCTTTGGGGCATTTGGTGAGCGCCGAGCCGCAGAGAATTGGTCACCTTGGTCAGCGGCGCAATTTTCGAATAAGATCAGCGAGCTTAGAGCGATAAGCATTCGTGGCTTTACCGGGCACGAGCATGTGGACCATGCCAACATTATCCACATGAATGGCCGAATATATGACAGTTATACTGGCCGTTTTATGCAAGCCGATCCTATGGTGCAAGCACCTGAAAATGGCCAAAATTTAAATCGCTATAGCTATGTGCTTAATAACCCTTTGAGTTACACAGATCCCAGTGGCTACTTCTTCAGTAAGCTGTGGGATAACATTAAGCCTTTCGTTGGTGTGATAGTCGGCGTTGCGTTAGGTGCTTTTTGCGGCGGGTGTACCGCCCCTATGATTGGCGCTTTAGCTGGCGCCGCAGGGGCTGCCGCGAATGGGGGCAACATAGTGATAGGTGCATTTGTGGGGGCCTTTTCTGCGGGTGCTTTCGGCGAAATAGGCAGCTCACTACCCTTTGATTCTAGTCCGGTTGCCAATGTGTTCGCGAAGGGTGTCGTCGGCGCCTTTACTAATGGCATACAAGGGGGCGAGTTAGGCCATGGCTTCCTCAGTGCCGGTTTCGGCGGCGTAGTCTCTGGTAATATCATGGGCATAGGTGGCGGCGCCGAAGCCTACATGCCAGTACGCACCTTAATTGCGGCGATAGCCGGTGGCACAATCTCTAGGTTGACTGGGGGTAAGTTTGCTAACGGCGCCACAACAGCTGGCTTTGCACACTTGTTTAATGCTGAGAGTGCGAAGACAGTTACATCTGATAGTGATTATGATGGTGAAAGTGAACTCATTGGTGAAAAAAGAGCTGCCTTTGAAAGTGAATTTAAAGAAATGCAAAAGGAAGTACGAAATTTGAAATCCTTTAGTGGTAAAGGCGGATTAGACAAAGCGACAAAATTTTTAGAAAAAAGAGTTCACCAGTTAGCGGTCAAATATGATGTAGAGATTAACGCCAATTTAAGCCAAGCGACAAACGGCTTATGGGCTATCGATGGTATAGGAACTAGTTATAACCGTCATGGAGTTAATGTAATTGCTGCTAACATTGGTACCGCTAAAGGTTGGACTTGGAAAGCAAACTGGCATTCTCATGGTGCTGGTTATAATACAAATATAAAGGCTGATACTTACGTATCAAATCAAATGGCGCAGGCCGGATATAATTTAAGATGGTTTTATACAACTCAAAGCGGTTTCTCAGCTGTTACAAAGGAATTTTAAGATGAGGGTTAATCATTATTTATGTAAGATAATCACATTCCTGTTTGTTTTTTATATTTCTCAGTCAACTGCCGAGGCAATTAAACATCCAAACAGATACATGGTTGGTGATATATTGGATGATTCTGAAAATGATTTGTCAGGGCAGTATATTGTAGTTGATGGTTTTATTTTATTTGAAAGTGGAATGTCAGAAGTTGCGTATTTATACGAAAACATCTCCGACTTCATTTTGGGTAGAAAGTTTGTCTATGTTGAATTGACAAAAAGTGATTATAACGAATATAAACATCTTGATTTTTGTGGTGTAGGTGTTTTAGGTTATGCTGGTAGAAATGGATTATCTAATAATCTATTGATTACCAAAATTAAAAAAATCACTGCAAGCGAAACAGTTTTAGCTTTAGCGGAAGGATCATTTAATTACAAAACAAGGGCGCCAAAACCTGATTATCAGTGTTACTTAAAGCGCATTCTTCATAAATAAAATAAGAAATATTTGGCCAGATTGCTCAAAAATAGCAAAGTCGATGAGTTAGTCAGCTTCGAACTGTGTGGAAATATGGAAATATATGAACGCACCCGGTGAGTCAAGGCAATAATCTGCTCACCGAAGGCTTTTTTGGCCTTAGTTTTCTGTTCAACGGCTGCACACTTGAGTTTTTTGTGAAGGTCTTTTTGTATATATACCTTGAAAGACACTGTAGGCTGCGAAGTGGATAGTCTTAATTGAAGTCTTAATGTGTATTAACCAAGAAACCATGATGCTTAACATCCCTAAAAGGTCACAATGTATATGAAATTTATTAAAATAATGCTAACCGCAATAGTGCTATTCGCTGCGAGCTTTACTGTTAACGCAGAGGTGAGTTCGGGCACTGTGACTGTGCTGCGAACCACTATGGATGGGCAGAAAACACTGTATTTTAAGATGAACCCCATGCCAGCAGGCGTCCCCAATGGTTATATGTAAGAGAAGGCTCAGGAAATGCGGCGGGCTGTCAGTTAATTACCGATGACACCATGTTGCAGCTGGCATACTCAAGCTTATTGGCAGCGAAAGCGGCGGCACTAAGGATTACTGTTGGCTATTGTACCGACAGTAACGGCTATGGCTTGGTTAACCAGTACATCGAATTAGACTAGGACTTATGGCCAAACGCTTTAGTCAATAAATGCACAGTAATGTGTGATTGACGATTCACTCGTCCAATAATTCATACATTGTGGATCACGGATTAACATGATTAGGGCTGGTTCTATATCAAATGGCTCTATATCAAATAAGCTTATGGTTATTGTGCAGCGTAAAGCGCCGTAATTGAATAAAATGGCATCAAGGCATGCACTTATTATTTGAATCCAAGCCTATAAGGTTTTAAAAATGAAATATTTAATATTATTAGCCGTTGTTTGCCTCCTGTTGCCAAGCTTTGCCTCGGCGGGTGAGTTGACGAAAGGTGCCACTATTTTAGAGGTGGCTAACCATGCGACAGGCAGTGGTAAGAATTTTGCCATACAAGTTGAAGGTGGCATTGGGCCTTGCAATGGCTGGATATACTTTTTGGAGGACAGTGCCGCGTCAGCGGCTACTTATTCACAAGCATTTTCCATCGCATTAACGGCCTTTAGCAGCGATAAAAAAGTCAGGGTGCATAACTTTACTGACGACGCTTGTACTGGGGCGCGATTTATTTCCATTAGTAAATAATTGCAGCACCATTACTGGTGCTGTCACTACCTTTCCTGTCTGCAGTTATTATCCTTCTATAAAAAATTAGCCCTGTGGTTTAACGACAGCAAAGATTGTAGCACCGCCAGTCATCCAACATGGTTGGCGTTAACGGGTTGGTATTTTGACCCTCAATTAAACGATTAATACTTTTTACCCTGTGGAGATAAGATGTTCAAATTTGTAACGATACTATTGTTAAGCCTATTACTAACCTCGTACAGCGCGAGCGCGGCGGTAACTTGTACTGGCACCGTAGATCAAATCTATAAGTGGAACAGTATGGAGCGGGTGTCGATCATGTTAAGTTCCACAAATAAATGGATCAATATGCCGACTAAGACAGATGAAGCCATGGCATTGATGGCGTTTGCAGCCAACAAACCCGTGTCTTTGTATTGGGCGGCCACAGATGTCACAACTTGCAAAGATGGTTGGGAGCATAATCGCAGCCTAGAAGGTTACTGGGTGATAATGAAATAGGGTTCAGTGAACGCTTGGGATTGGCGAATGCGTTTGAACTGTTTGTTTAAACCGGCGTCATGAAGGATCATTTTAAGGAGATTGTTGTGCGCGTTACTATTTTATTATCCTTGTGTGGTTTATTGGTAAGCAGTTTTTCCGCCTTTTCAGCGACTGAAACAACTGCAACCACCAGTATAAATCGGTTGATATCTTACAACCAATACGGCGGTGGCGATGTAGCATTTACTGTTGTGCATCCATCTGCTGGTTGTGATGGTTATTGGATTAACAAGGCGGATCCTGGTTTCGATGCCAATATGAGTATGATTTTAGCCGCCTATCACGCCAAAGCTCCAGTGCGGGTTCATGGCCTTAACGATCAAAAATGGCAAGGCACTGGTAGCTTTTGGTGCAAGCTGTATGCAATCGAGCACATTCAATAGGAGCTGTGACTACTATGATTAACAGCTTTAAAGCGATAAAACGCTTGGGTTTGGGCTGCACATTTGTGTTTGGCGCTGTGTTGGTGAGTGGCTGTCAGTCGGCCCCCGAATTGGCTAAAGCGTCAGCACAAACACAGCCGAAAATTGAAATAGGTTTTACTGAACCTAAGCAGATAGTGTTTCAGGGTAAAGGCGCGGGTGCCGGTATTGCATTAATGTCCGCCATGGGGCCGGTGGGGATTGCCGTTGGGGTGGCAATCGATGCGGGTATTGCTAAGGACATAGGCACGGTATCAATGCAACAAGGTTTTGATATTGACGCCATGTTACAACAGGGTTTAAGCGCCGCAACCACCCAAGACTACCAACTTAAGATCAGTGCTGCTGAGCCTAGTTCCGTTTCTGAAAATGAGCCTGCGGTTGAGCTCTCAACTGAACACACGACTGAGCCCTCGACTGAACTCTCTATTGAAGATGCGGCCAAGGTGCCCAAGCTACAGTTAGTGCGCTTTGGCTATAAAATTGTCCCAGGTGAAAATGATGCCACTAGTGCTGAGTTAATAATCCAGTGGCATGACAATAACCATGCCCTGCAGCAGATCCATTATCCCAATGACTTTGAACTATCCCCCAATGCGCCACTAGCGCAGCTGCGTACCGATGGCAAGCTTGCAAATAAGCTGATGCAAGCGGCGATACAGGCCATGTGGCAGCGTTATTTCGAACAAACCACACCTTAAACTTTTAATCGATTCAGTCTCAGGAAAGAGCGTAATGAAAAAATTATTAATCGTATTATTACTTGGTTTTTGCGTTAATGCTAATGCCGACCACTACTACCGCAATGTGACCATAACAGGTGCAGGGATATATGGCAGTGGCGGTAAGAGCATTTTGTTTGTTGATTTTATCGGTGATAAAGCTGGCATGACAGCTTGTGCAACGACCAAGCGACTCGCTATTGATAGCAGCACGCCACAGTTTAAATAACTGGTCGCCATAGCTCTAATGGCCTATGCCAAGGCGGATACTAAGGTCGATATTCTAGTGAATGACAGTTGCAATTACTGGGGTAATGCCGAAGATATAGCCGGCATAAAAATGGGCGACATGCCCTGGTAAGATGTTAATTTAGCGAGTAAATGTAATAGTGTATCTAGTAAGTAAATGGACGGATTTTTAAAGGATGAAACAATGATTAAGAAAATGAAATGTTTATCAACACTATTACTAGTGTCTGCCGTTGGATTAATGGCGCCCACGACTGTATTGGCCAGCAATCAGACTGGCATAGTGAAAAAAGTGCTTGTCAGGACTGATGGCCTACATTGGTTTTACCTTGAGGGTGCACGCAGCGAGCGTCCAGCTTGTAGCGCTCAGCATGAGTATTGGATGATTAAAGATGAAAACTCAGTATACGGTAAGAGTCAGTTTTCTATGTTACTAACGGCGTATGCCAGTAAATCAAAGGTAACCATTAATGGTAATGGTACCTGCTCTCGCTGGGGCGATGGCGAAGACATTAATACAATTATTCTTGAATAAAGAGGCGAGAAATATTTATGGGTGCAAAAAACATAATAAGTGTCTTATTTATCTTTCTAGCAATGATGGTTTCTTCTGCGCAGGCAAGTAGTGTCAATCCGACTCAAATTACTGGCGTCTTGGTTGGGCCTAACTATGGGACTAACGTTATTTTAACCATCAGTAACAAGCCAGCCCAAGTCCCAGCTTGCCAAACTAACCCTGGGTATAATTATGTATTTGATGCCAGCACAGAAGTTGGACAAATCACCTTAAGCGTGGTTCTTACTGCATATGCTTCAGGGAAGAATGTTTGGTTAGCTGGAAGCGATCAATGTGATGTCTATTCTGGAATAGAAACATTAAAGCATATCGTAACCAATTAAAGCTTCTGGGCTATGAGATCGTAAGTGGAGCTTATTGTTTACCGTTTATGATTCATAACCCCTTGGACTGCAATTAGCATGTAATTTTTAAAGGCTTCTTGATTACATAATTATTATTTTTAACAGTGCTCTATTATCTACAGGATGTACTCGTAATGTTGAACAAGCTCAGCTCAATAATATTGTTACTCTCGGTTAGTTTAAGTGCAGTAGCAAATCCAACCTGTCATGGAAAAGTATCAGGTGTATCGATCTCAGCTAGTGGCAGTGTATATGCGTCAGTATCAAATGGTGGCAGCACAAAATTTACGGATGTCGTGTTTTGCAATCTGAACAAAAGCGTAGGGAACTATAATGGCGAATCCTGTAAGGGGTTGCTGTCTCTATTATTGTCAGGTTCGGCGATGCAAAAAAATGCGACGCTATGGTTTCAATCCGCTAGCTTTAATCATTGCACTCAAAGCTGGATGGAGCTGGATAAAATAGGTTTTTATCACATAAGAATAGATGGCTAAAAAACTTCAGTCACTCCTTGAGTGCCATGTTCGGTATCTGTGTAGGGGATATTAATTGTTGATTTGGCTTGATTGGCGTGTTGTAAAGCCGAAGCTTAGCCACAAGTGATCATTGGAGTGGTGTAAAACAATAATAATTAGCATCGACTGGATGAATTAGAATATTTCTTAACTGAATGAATATGGAGTACGTTATGAGGTCAGCGTTATGGTTATTATTGATAACCTTTTTATTTATCAGTAGGTGTTCGTATGCTGATACTACGGGGACTATTAAACAAATGGTTTGCCACGATGCAAGTGTATCGCCAGTCTGTCATGTGTCCATGAATGGCACTGTGAATTTGGCTGCATGCGCGACATCCGGTTGGCATTATAGTTTTGTTGGCACTACCGCTGAAGGGAAGAATATGTTGTCAATTATACTGGCGGCGCAACTTTCAAAACAATTAATAACAATTGGCGGTAAAGGCACTTGCACTGTGGCCGGTGGTTCTGAAGATTTAAGGCATGTGTATATAACGACCGCCCCATAACGAGAGTGCCAACAACATGGCTTTGTGTCGTCAAGCAAGTGTCTTGAGTACAAACTTAGGGCTGGATAAAATTTACTACATTAATTTAGGATTACGACAGTGAGAAAAATAATAGCCACATTGATGCTAAGTGCATTGATTCTATCTAGCCATCAATCTATTGCAGCAGGGCCAGAATGGATAACTTACGCGAAAGTAACAAAAGTAGTAGTCACAGCAAATGGTGGCGTTAATATTGCGCTTTCCCCAGCGCTTTCAGGTTGCACTTCGCAAAGCGGCTATGGTGAACGCTATGCTTCACTGTATCCGGATCACCCCGGACTAGATAAGATTCATTCAATCGTGCTGGCGGCATTTATGGCAGATAAACCCATTGCGGTCTGGCTGTCCGATAGCACTTGTCGAATTGGTGAAGTTGAACTGGGTGGAAGGCAGTAGCTGAAGCATGTTTTTATGATTGTTTAATTAAAAAACCAGATTTGTATATGGAGTATACAGTGAATTTAAGAATGATGTTGTTGACCATAAGTTTGTTTTTTTCAACTTTTTCTCATGGTGCGGAGAGCTATTTAACTGGAAATATCGTTAACATTACTGCGGTAGAGCAAGGCATGTTAATTATGCTAGATACTGGAGTACCAGGCAATTGTGAAGGCACACCCTATAATTGGATGTTAATCAAGCAAGAGCATACAGTGATGATTTCCGTGACTCTGGCAATGTGGATGTCTGGTAAGAAGACATTCACTGTCTATACCAAGGAGCGTGCCAGTTCATTCTGCGAGGTAGGACAAATTGATCCCGCTGAGTAATTGATTGGACTATTCGGCCGCATCCCTATTGTATAAATGAGCAATTAATTACTTATTCATTTGAAGCATGGGAATGACGGCCGATATAGTTAAGTAATTGTAAGTTTGCATTAGTTCCAACCGCAGGAAATCCCAATGTGATGCGTTTATGTGCTGCCATTTTGGCCAATATTGTGCTCCAAATGGATTTACCCCCAGCCGTAGTCGTGTCTAAGGCGTAGGAATAACAACAGCCAGCTTGTTTCGCATCAAATTCATTTAGGTTTCTAAACCAGACTGTGCCATTGGCTGACATCTGCCACAGGAGCTTGCTGGCGTCCTCTACCTCAACCCACTCTTGTGAGAGTGCTGATGTTGATATTAGCAGTGCAATAGCAACACTTAATCCTTTAATCATGGTCTAAATCCTTTAATATTGGTTTGTATTATGAGTATCTAAATCGTGTAATGAGTTTTTGCAGCCATATTCTATTATAGGGAATCACTGTTATAGGTAGTGATAATATTTATTCATTAAATCCTGTTGTGTCTATCGCTATGAAAATACTATGCTCAATTCGCCTTCAGGCTAAAAAAATGCACTGAAGCGTATAAATAAAGGAAGGGATATGAAAAAGATAAAGGTATTATTGGGGTTGGCACTACTGGCTTGCTCTGCGGCGGCATTGGCGGAGGATAAATGCACCAGTTGGGGCTGTATCTCAACCGTTTCCACCTTGTATACCAATGCCGATGGTGCCATCTATGTCGGCACCCCGTTGGATGAATCCTTAGCTAACTGCACCTCGGTTTCTGGGGCGTTTTTTACCCTCAATCCCACAGCAGGCAACGCCAAAGAGATGTATGCTAGTGTGTTAGCCGCGCACATGTCGAACAAGAAAATCATGTTGCGAGTGAAAGAGGGTCATCCGACCTGTGAACTGGCATACGTGACTTTAGATACCTCTTATTAAGTTAACATTTTCTCAAGCCTTCATCATGAATATCAAGCCCTGAGCCTAACGGTTCAGGGCTTTTTTAATGTTTATTTCATGGCCCAGCAATGGCCTTTAGGGTTAAGGGGTACACTCGATAAAACAGCGATAATTACTAATAGTTCGAATCATGTTTTAGTGCTGATTAACTTGTGTAAACCATGATTAAACGGCTTAAATACTGTCAGTGGGTAGAAAGTGACTAGCAAAATGAGGTACAATAGTTACAGCACTAACTATGTTGGTGTTTTTTTTTGTCAAAAATAAACTGGAGGGAAGCATGTCATTTGACAATGCAACCGAAGAAATTATCATCACTCAGGGGTTAGCCCGTCTGAGTTTATCACTTAAAGAAGCGTTTCAACTCTTGTGCTTAGGCACACTATTAAGCACCTATCTTTTTGTCATGTTGAAACCAAATGTGATTCAAAATAACAAAGCGATTGGAGAAGCGTAATTTATGCCGATGTTAACTTATGTATCCCTAGGATTGTATTTCGTGGTCATGTTGGCCATAGGTTTATTTGCTTATCGCCGTTCTACCAGTGACGTGTCTGGCTATATTCTTGGCGGCCGTCAGGTGAGCCCACAAGTGACTGCATTGTCGGCGGGCGCGTCTGATATGAGCGGCTGGATGTTGATGGGTCTGCCTGGTGCCATGTTCTTGGTGGGATTTGAGACGATTTATATCGCCGTTGGCCTGCTTATTGGTGCCTTGGTGAATTATCTTATTGTTGCCCCTAAACTTAGGGTCTACACAGAGGTTGCTCATAACTCGCTGACAATCCCTGAGTTTTTTGCCAAGCGCTTCAACGCGCCTAACAGCAATATACGCATAGTGGCGGCGGTCATTATCGTAGTGTTCTTTACTTTATATACCTCAGCGGGCCTAGTGGCTGGCGGCAAGTTGTTTGAATCTGCTTTTAATCTGAATTATGAGCTGGGTTTGATCGTGACCTTAGGCGTGGTGGTGTCTTACACCTTGCTAGGCGGCTTCTTAGCCGTGAGCCTGACGGACTTTGTTCAGGGTTGCATCATGTTTGTTGCCCTCATCTTAGTGCCTGTGGTGGCCTTTCAAGAGTTTAGCAGTGCGGATAAGATGATGGATTTTGCGTATCAGTCGATTCCGCATTTCTCTGAAGGCATGCAAAATGTCACCATGTTGGGATTGATCTCAAGCCTGTCATGGGGCCTTGGCTATTTTGGCCAGCCACATATCATAGTGCGCTTTATGGCTATTCGTTCTGTGAGCGATGTGAAAATTGCCAGACGCATAGGCATGAGCTGGATGACAGTGACCATAGTCGGTGCGTTAGCGACGGGTCTTGTGGGCATAGCCTACGCCAACAAATTTGAAATGACCTTAACCGACCCAGAAACCATCTTTATTGTATTTTCTGAGTTGTTGTTCCACCCACTGATTAGTGGCTTCTTATTGGCAGCCATTCTAGCGGCCATCATGAGCACGATTTCCAGCCAGTTATTGGTGTCATCGAGCTCATTGACAGAAGACATCTACCGCGTGATGTCTAATAAAGAAGCCAGTGAAAAAGACATGGTTAAGCTAG
Source organism: Shewanella denitrificans OS217 (assembly GCF_000013765.1). Taxonomy (NCBI): domain Bacteria; kingdom Pseudomonadati; phylum Pseudomonadota; class Gammaproteobacteria; order Alteromonadales; family Shewanellaceae; genus Shewanella; species Shewanella denitrificans. Next base: position 170,322 of record NC_007954.1, read on the forward strand.
GGCGTTTCGGTGTGGCTGGGGTGGGTATTGTCGCCAGTCTGTTAGCGCTTGATCGCAGCAATAGCATTTTATCCCTAGTGAGTAACGCTTGGGCAGGCTTTGGTGCCGCCTTCGGTCCGCTAGTGTTATTTAGCCTCTACAAGGCGAACTTAACCCACAAGGCGGCGATGGCGGGCATTATATCGGGTGCAGTGACTGTACTGTTTTGGATCTACGCCCCAGTGCTTGCCGATGGCAATAGTTTAACCAGCATAATGTACGAAATGATCCCAGGATTTGTAGTCAGCAGCGTAGTGATTTGGGTAGTTTCATACTTAGATAGTGCACCTTGCGAACAAACCACAGAATTGTTTCATGAAGCCGGCCGTGTCATGGCCGAGCAAAAATAACGGGATTTAGATTTAGATGTCAAAGTTAAATTGGAAACGCATTGTCGTCAAAGTCGGCAGTGCTCTTATAGCGCCTAACAAACAGGGCTGTAGTAGTCATTATTTATTGGGCATAGCGCAGTTTATTGCAAATTGTCGCGCTCAAGGTATACAAGTGGTATTAGTGTCATCGGGCTCAGTAGCTGCGGGTAGACACCATTTTAGCGAGGTCGCTGAACCTAATGTTACCTTGAAAAAAGCCATGGCGGCGGCAGGTCAAGCTGACATGATGGCGATTTGGGACAGGTTATTTGACTTCCCCTCGGCGCAGCTGTTAGTGACTCACGGTGATTTGCGTGACAGAGAGCGTTACGTCAGCATTAAAGACACCATCTTAACCTTGCTTGAACACGGTTTATTGCCCATCATCAATGAGAATGATGCAGTAACCACGGACAAGTTGAGAGTGGGTGATAACGATAATCTATCGGCCATGGTAGCAGCAGCTGCAGACGCCGATGCGCTGATCATCTGCTCAGATGTGGCTGGACTCTATACTAAGAATCCACAGCAACATGACGATGCTAAGCTTATCAAGCAAGTCAACCATATCGATGCCGAGATCTATGCCATGGCAGGCGGTGCTACCGCTGGCGGCGTGGGTACTGGCGGTATGCATACTAAGATCCAAGCGGCGGAAAAAGCCATATCACACGGTATAGAAACAGTGATTGTTAATGGTTTTGAGGCGGATAATTTTAACCGCTTGCTCAAGGGTGAAAACCCTGGCACCTTGTTTACGCCCTTCGACAAACCTATGCAGGAACACTTGCATTGGATGACGCACACCTCGCAGGTGCAAGGGGAGTTAGTCGTAGAAAATGATTTTGATGGCGCCCTCGATGGATTGCCCAACCAACTGACTAGCGATGATGTGATGGCGGTCAATGGCGAATTTTCCGTTGGCGATACCATTTTAGTCCGTAGAGACGATGGCACTAAGTTGGCCAAGGCCCAATCAAATTACAGTAGTTGCCTGCTTAATTTTATTGCCGACCAAGACGATGGCGCCTTTGCCGACGAATTTCAACAAAAGACTGGCTCGATAATTTCTGATAAACATATCGCCATCTTAGAAAATACTTAATTGGAAAATTTAATGAATAATCAATCTTTAAGTTTAATAGAAACCTTATCTCGTGATGCTGCAACAGCGGCGCAAACCTTAGCGGTATTAGATGAGCAGACCAAGAATACTGTGCTGCTTGATATGGCGAAATCATTACGAGCTAGCACTGCAGAAATCCTAGCGGCGAATCAGCAAGATTTAACCCGCGCCGAGGAAGATAACTTAGGCTCAGCCATGTTAGACAGATTATTGCTGACCCCGGAGCGAATCGAAGCCATGGCACAAGGCATAGAAACTATTGTCTCACTGCCGGATCCTGTGGGGATTACTCGTGATTTAAGCGAGCGCCCTAATGGCATTAAAATTAGAAAAATGCGCATCCCTCTAGGGGTGGTGTGCATGATCTATGAGGCACGCCCAAATGTGACGGCCGATGCGGGTGCCTTGTGCTTTAAGTCAGGCAATGCCGTGGTATTGCGTGGTGGTAAAGAAGCACTGCAATCTAGCCTAGTTATCGCCAAAGTGCTGCAAGCGGTATTGCAACAGCATAAGCTACCAAAAGCGCTTATCACAGTAATTCCCGATCCTGACCGCGGCCTAATGATGGAGCTGATGCAGCAGAGAGCCTATATCGACGTTATCATTCCCAGAGGCGGTGAAGGGCTGATTAATTTCGTCACAGATAACAGCAAAATCCCGGTTATTCAGCATTTTAAAGGTGTATGCCACCTGTATGTGGACAAAGATGCCGATTTAGATAATGCCATGGCATTACTGCTTAATGGCAAGACTCAGCGTACCGGGGTGTGTAATGCGCTCGAAGGCTTAATCGTCCATCAAGATGTGGCGGAGGCTTTCCTATCAAAAGCGGCTGTTGAGCTTGCAAGCCACAAGGTGAAAATTAATGCTTGTTCACGTGCTGCTAAGTACTTTACAGGCTGCACTGTGCTGGATGACAGCGAATTTGGCCAAGAGTATTTAGATCTTGAAATCGCCATTCGCATTGTCGATGACTTTGACCATGCAATAGATCATATCCGCGCCTTTGGCAGTCATCACACCGAAGTGATTTCGACCAAAAATGACGCCACGGCGATGCGTTTTCAACGCACAGTGGATGCCTCTGTGGTTATGGTAAACGCCTCGTCACGCTTCTCCGATGGCGGCGAGCTAGGTTTAGGCGCCGAGATTGGTATTGCCACCTCGAAACTGCATGCTTACGGCCCCATGGGGCTTGAGTCATTGACGGCAGAGAAATACCTAGTTAACGGCACAGGTCAAGTGCGCAGCTAATCCCTGCATATTGAAATAAACAGTTAAACCAAGAGCCTGCATCTAATGCAGGCTTTTTTGTCGATGATTTTTTTCTCGGCGCGATTTTACTCTGTTTTGACTGGAAGCAATGTTCGAAAACTAAGTGAGTATTATTGCTCGATCACAGGCAAACAGTTAGCCATGAATGGATGTTGCATTGATGAGTTGAATTTATACAGGTTAGTACATTAATATTATGTAACATTTTTATCTTTATTATAATCAATAAATACAATAGGGTAGCTGGGTAAATGGAGTTTCAACAATAACAAGGACGTGTCATGAAAATAACATCTTATCTAGTATTTCCTTTTATCTCGCTTAGTTTAATCGCTTGCGGTGGCGGATCCAGTGACAGCACGCCAGCTGTATCCATAGCCGAGAATAATGCGCCGACAGCTAGAGTTTCATTAGACAACACTTCAGTTAACATGGGCGATCTTGTATTAGTTCAAGGTGGTCAAAGTAGTGACCCTGATAGTGATAGCTTAAGTTACCTGTGGCAGGTTACCGATCCTCAAGGCGCGACGTTGGCCTTAAATGATGCGAGTAATAAACAGCTAAGCTTTAACGTAGTCATGGCTGGAGAGTATCAAGTAAGCTTGACGGTCAGCGATGGTAAAGGCGCAAATGACAAGGCAAGTTTAGTACTGAAAGTTGCAGGGGCTAAAGCGATTACCGCTGTTATTTCTGCTGCTGCAACGGTAAAACAGGGCAATAGTGTGACGCTTTCAGGGGAAAGCAGTAGGCTAAAAACAGACACTCGCTTTAGCTGGAGTTTGTTAGAAAAACCTGCAGCCAGTGAGGCAGTGCTGACTAGTATAGATACAGTGGAAACGTATTTTACCGCCGACAAGTTGGGCGAATATAAGGTGCAATTAAGCCTGAAAGATCAAGATAATAATACCGATGTGGCTCAAAGTGTGATCACCGCCACTAGCGTTACTAGTAATACGGCTCCAGTGGCATCGATTACAGCTGCGAGTACAGTGCTTAAAGTTAATGAAGAGCTCACTTTGTCTGCGGCTCAAAGTACTGATGCTGATGGCGATACGTTAAGTTTCAGCTGGCAGGTGATTCAAAAACCGGACAATGCCAATGTCAAACTGGAACAGGCAACAACGCAGCTAGCTAAGTTTAGCGCGAGTTCTTTAGGTGAGTATCATGTGGAGCTGACTGTCAGTGATGGTAAGCTACAAGGTAAAAAACAACTGAAATTACAGGTGACATCGACTAATCGAGCCCCTGTTGTCAGCATTAATCTAAACCAAAACTCACCTAAGCAAGGTGAAACCATTAACTTGCAAGGCGTGGGAGTCGACCCTGACAATGATAGCTTACGTTATACGTGGAGCTTAGTGTCTAAACCTAGTGATAGTAGCAGCGAATTTTCCAGCCCAACCCAGCAGAATACTCAGTTATACCTAGATGCCAAAGGGGATTATCTAGTATCACTGATTGCCACAGATAATGAGTTAACGTCAGAGCCCGCCACTAAAAAAATTAGTGTGGCCGTTAATCATCCACCAGTGATCACTAAGGTGCTATACGACATTCAGGTAACAGCGGGCTCCCCCACTAAGCTTGAAGCACTTGCAACGGATCCTGAAGGTCAACCTATGACTTTTGAGTGGCGTTTGGTGGATAAAGATCCTGGCACTAATGGCACATTTAGTGCTCCTACTCAGCCAGTGACCGAATTTACACCGGATCTACCAGGTTGGTATACCTTGCAAGTCAGCGTCAGTGATGGCATACAAAAATCCCTACTTCCTACCACATTACTGATCATGGCAAAGTAATGAGATTGGTATAAATGCCGGACTTAGCCTAAGAGATAGATTTTGCATCTTTGCTAGCAGCTTTCTTAGGCGCGAGTGGTTACAATGAGTTATCTGTTACTGGTAATTTTTTGATTTAACCCTATGACTGTTTCTGAACCTTGGCATTCACTCAAGATGCACAATACCTTAGGCTTGGCGCAAACTTGCCATACCTTGCTAGAGGCCCGTACCACCGAGCAGCTTATTCAATTAAGCCAACAGGCCTTCGATGGGGCTAAACCTATGTTGGTGTTGGGCGGTGGCTCGAACCTAGTCTTCACCGATGATTTCGATGGCGTGGTAATACAGGTGCTGTCTAAGGGCATAGCGGTAACGCAAGATGAGGACTATTTCTATCTTAGCGTACAAGCAGGAGAGTCTTGGCATGGGCTGGTGGAATATTGCCTAGCTCACAATATGCCGGGACTTGAAAATTTAGCCTTGATCCCAGGTACGGTTGGCGCCGCGCCAATCCAGAATGTCGGTGCCTACGGCGTCGAATTTAACCAAGTGTGTGACTGGGTCGAGTATCAAGATTTAACAACAGCGACACTAATAAGGCTTGATAATGCGGCTTGCGAGTTTGATTATCGCGAGTCCATTTTCAAGCAGCAGCTTAAAAACCGTGCCGTCATTACCCAATTACAAATTAAGTTAGCCAAACATTGGCAGCCGGTGCTCAATTATGGTCCGCTGCAACATCTAGTAGCCGATAGCGTTACGCCTCAGGACGTTTTTGACTGTGTCTGCCAAGTGCGCCAGGAAAAACTGCCCGATCCGCAAGTGATAGGCAATGTGGGTAGCTTCTTTAAAAACCCGCTAATTTCGGCGCAGCAATACCTTGAATTGATGAAGCAGCATTCCGATATCGTGGGTTATGCCCAAGAGGATGGTCAGATAAAGCTTGCCGCAGCTTGGCTGATTGACCAAGCGGGCCTGAAAGGCATGAGTGTCGGCGGCGCCGCGGTGCACAAGGCCCAAGCATTGGTGTTAATTAATCAAGATAATGCAACAGGTGAGCACATCTGCGACTTAGCCAAGAAAGTCATGGCAGAGGTTGAAGCAAAATTCGGGGTAAAACTAGCCGCTGAACCTAGGATCATGGGAAGGCAGGGAGAGATAAGTTTATGAGTATACAGTGGCATAACAAAAGACAAATTTTAGCATTATTATCTTCCGATCATTTTGTTTCCGGCGAGCAATTAGCCCAAGAATTAGCTATATCACGCTCGGCGATTCAACAACAGATCGAAGCCATGGGCGAGTTCGGTATAGATATTTATTCTGTGAAGGGCAAGGGCTACAAGCTGGCAACGCCCATCTGTCTCTTAGATGAAACTCAGTTATTGCAGCAGTTATCTAACCGCTGTTTTTACTTTAACGACATACCTAGCACCAATGCCTTTATGCTCACTCACGGCCAAGAACTCAAAAGTGGGGATATTTGCTTGGCAGAATATCAATCTGCTGGCCGTGGCCGCCGTGGCCGTCAGTGGTTATCTCCTTATGGTCACCATATTTATGCTTCATTGTACTGGCGCTTGGAGCAGGGCATGCCTCAGGCCATGGGCTTAAGCCTAGTGGTAGCGTGCTCGATTGTGACTGTGCTCAAACAAATGGGGGTGAGCGGACTCGGGCTTAAATGGCCGAATGATATTTACCTTAATGACAAGAAGCTGGCCGGTATTCTCATTGAGCTTATTAATAGTGCAGAGCAGGCGTGCCAATTGGTGATAGGTTTTGGGATTAATATGAGCATGTCTGCCAGTCAAGGTGAGCTTATCGACCAACCTTGGAGCGACTTGTCTACCCTCGAGTCTATGCCCGACAAAACCGAGTTGGTAATTGCGGTGCATAAGCAGCTAAAACAGGATCTTAAACGCTTTGAAGCCGCGGGCCTTAAGGATTTTATTGATGCCTGGCAGGCGGATGATATTTTTATGGGCCGGGAAGTGAGTTTACTGATGGCACCTAATGAAGTGACTGGGATTTATAAAGGCATAGATGAGCAAGGCGCAGTGCTGCTGCAAACAGCACAAGGGCTTCAGGCGTTTGTCGGCGGCGAGATAAGCTTGAGAGCGACTAATAAGATGGCTTAAGGGGTGTAAGCTAGGGCTAGATAGCACTCAATTCCTTCATGAATTGCTCATAGTCTGCGGTATCAAAATTTTGTGAGTGACGATTCATAAATCCGTGTAGTGAAGTCACTTGCTGTATTTGCACGTTATCTGTGTTCGACAGAGTGGCAATTAGTTCAGAAATTGAAAAGTACGGTTCAGCCGCTGGGAATATCAGTTTCACTGGGAATAAAGGGACTATATCTGCTGAATAACGGATCTGCGAGCCATAAAAACCGATTGCGGAAGCGATGTTACTCGCGGCTGCAAGGTCGGATATTTTCCATATGGCAGCAGCGCCAACACTAAAACCTATCAGCATAATTGGGCCAGTCTTGGCCGTTATTGTCTCCAAAAGGAGTGCCGCATAAGCCTCTAATCCTATTTCAGATGCGAAATAACGATACGCCTCAGCTTCATCATTAAAATTCATGATTTTTGCATTATAAGGGTCTAGTACTTCGACCTCATGTGCAATGTTTGCAGCGATTTCATCTAATGCTGCTGTTTTGCCAAAAATATCAGTGACTAGGATGGTATTCATAGTTTACCTCTGGCCTGTGAAAGCATTATCTGCGCATTAACACTTGGCTGATAAGGTGGTCCTTGCCTTTTTTCAAGATAAGCTTGGCGCGCTCACGGGTCGGCTGGATATTTAACTGCAGGTTTGGGCCGTTAATGGTGTCCCAAATATTGGCGGCGATGGCATTGGCTTCACCATCAGAAAGCGTCGCGTAATGATGAAAGAAAGATCTAGGGTCATTAAAAGCGCCGTGACGGAACTGCAAGAAACGCTGTTGATACCAATCTTTTAATAAACTCTCATCGGCATCCACATAGATAGAGAAATCTACGAAGTCAGACACGAAGGGTCTACGGGTCTCTACTAAGGTATCGAGCCCTGTCTGTAACACATTCAAACCTTCGAGTATGATGATGTCGGGTTGTGCTATCACTTGATGCTGGTCAGTTAATCTGTCGTAGGTGATGTGGGAATAGAGCGGCACCTTGACATTATTATCCCCAGACTTCACCGCGGAAATAAATTCGCCTAACAGCTTAGTATCATAGCTTTCGGGGAAGCCTTTGCGTTGCAGTAAGCCTTTGCGCTTTAATTCGGCTAATGGATATAAGAAGCCGTCTGTAGTGACTAAATCGACTTTAGGATGCTCGGGCCAGCGTTGCAGCAAAGTTTGCAGTATACGGGCTGTGGTGCTCTTTCCAACGGCCACGCTGCCTGCAATGCTGATGATGTAGGGGCTTTTGGGCGCTTGTTGGGACAAAAACTTATCGATAACCAGGCCGCGCTGCTGTTTGGCACCGACAATAAGATTCAGTAAGCGGCTTAGAGGCAGATAAATATCTGTGACTTCATCGAGGGACAGCTTTTCATTCATGCCTTTAAGCTGGGTTAGCTCGGCTTCACTCAAGGTGAGCGGCACTGATTTTCTAAGTTCAGCCCACTGTTCGCGCTCAAACGATAAATAAAGGGCGTCTTGTATTGAGTTTGCCACTATCTTAACCTTTCTCTTAGCTTGGTTTGGCACAGTACACCAAGGTGTTAGTGGGAACAATAGTCACACAGGTATTTGCAATGTCATCTTGGCTGTCTCGGCGAGTTTTTAGCCAAAAAAAGCCATTAAGGATAAAAAAGCAACGCTTAAGCGAATTTTTTAGCTTTTTTTACATTTTACACTTGCACTCTAAGGCACATTTCCATAATATCCGTCCCCGAAATGATGCGCCGGCATAGCTCAGTTGGTAGAGCAACTGACTTGTAATCAGTAGGTCCCGAGTTCGACTCTTGGTGCCGGCACCATATTTCTGTGGAGGGGTTCCCGAGTGGCCAAAGGGATCAGACTGTAAATCTGACGGCTCAGCCTTCGAAGGTTCGAATCCTTCTCCCTCCACCACTTTATATACTAATTTGCCATCAGGCGAGTTAGTGCGCGGACATCGTATAATGGTATTACTCCAGCCTTCCAAGCTGATAACGCGGGTTCGATTCCCGCTGTCCGCTCCAACTTTTCAAACGTCACTTCTTGTTTTATTCGATTTATTTCTCTCATTAATAAAAAACGCCTGGCTCAGGTTTTTTCTGTTTTTTATTTTTCAGCGATGATATTCAAAATACATGCGAAGTTGTGCAATTAAGCTTCACTTTTGATGGGGGGAGCAAAATGCGCTTTAAGATTTCGGCTTTTTGCCCCTAAGCCAAGCACACTGTCTTGCTAACAAAGCTGAATAAGAATACAATCTATGGCCGAATTTTTGACCCTGTGCTGACGCATTTCTAAGGGAAAACTCGGAAATGCATATTTGTAAGATATAAATATCTTTCAAGCCATAAGCTTAGGTCGCTGTAAGTAACGGAATAAACCGATGACAACTAATACTGAAAACCAGACTAACTCTCTGGATATCGTGAAGTGGGGCATAGTAATTGTATTACTCGCTGCTGCTATTATTGGCAACCAAATGTTTGGCGAGGCAAGTGTTGTCGTTCGCGCTTTAGGCGTAATCGTCGCGTTTGTGATTGCTGGTTTGATTGCACTTCAGACTGTAAAGGGCAAGATAGCGCTAGCTTTTGCTCAAGAAGCTCATATTGAAGTACGCAAGGTTGTTTGGCCAACGCGTCAAGAAGCGTTAAACACCACCTTTATAGTACTGGTTGCTACCGCTATCGTTGCGCTGATCCTGTGGGGATTTGACGCGGTATTGTTACGACTCGTAAATTTAATCACTGGCGTATAGGCATCTTAAATGACTGAAGCTAAAGAAGTTAAGAAAAGATGGTATGTGATCCAAGCTTTTTCTGGGTATGAAGGTCGTGTATCTAAAACCCTGCTTGAACATATCAAAATGCACAACATGGAAGACTATTTCGGTGAGATTTTAGTTCCTACCGAAGAAGTGGTTGAAATGCGTGCAGGTCAGCGCCGCAAGAGTGAGCGTAAGTTCTTTCCTGGTTACGTATTAGTTCAGATGGAAATGAACGATGACAGCTGGCACTTAGTGAAAAGTATCCCGCGTGTAATGGGTTTCATTGGTGGCACTTCAGATCGTCCAGCACCGATTTCTGATAAAGAAGCCGATGCAATCCTGCAGCGTCTACAAGACACTGTTGAGTCGCCTACTCACCGTATCATTTACGAGCCAGGTGAAGTTGTTCGCGTTTGTGACGGTCCATTTGCTGACTTTAACGGTACCGTTGAAGAAGTGGATTACGAGAAGAATCGCGTTAAGGTGTCGGTAATGATCTTCGGTCGTTCGACTCCAGTGGAATTAGATTTTCATCAAGTTGAAAAAAGCTGATTAAAATAACCACAAAAACCATTTGTTTGCGGGTATGGAGTTTTGTATAATCCGCACCCGTTGTTTCACGGGGAGCATATTGGCATGTCGTCAATAGGCGTTTGAACCCAAACTGAGGAAATGTCGACATGGCAAAGAAAATTGAAGCTTATATTAAGCTACAAGTTAAATCTGGTTCTGCTAACCCTTCACCACCAGTTGGTCCAGCTTTGGGTCAAAAAGGTGTGAACATCATGGAATTCTGTAAAGCGTTCAACGCACGTACAGAAAAAATGGAAAAGGGCATGCCAATTCCAGTGGTAATCACTGTATACAGCGATCGTTCATTCACGTTCGAAACTAAGACGCCTCCAGCATCTTACTTACTGCTTAAAGCAGCGAACTTGAAGTCTGGTTCTGCTCGTCCGAACACAGTAAAAGTAGGTACTATCAAGCGTAACGCTGTGCAAGAAATTGCAGAGCTGAAAGCAGCTGATATGACTGGCGCCGATGTTGAAGCGATGACTCGCACAATTGAAGGCACTGCACGTTCAATGGGTTTGGTAGTAGAGGACTAAGATAATGGCAAAGCTAACTAAGCGTATGCGTGTAATCCGCGACAAAGTGGATGGAATGAAGAGCTACGATATAAACGAAGCTGTGGCACTATTAAAAGAATTGGCTACTGCTAAATTCGTTGAAAGTGTTGATGTTGCTGTGAATCTTGGTATTGACCCACGTAAATCTGATCAAAACGTGCGTGGTGCTACTGTACTTCCACACGGTACTGGTCGTGATGTTCGTGTTGCTGTGTTCACACAGGGTGCCAATGCCGAAGCTGCAAAAGCTGCTGGCGCTGAACTTGTAGGTATGGAAGAACTGGCTGAGCAAATCAAAGCCGGTGAAATGAACTTTGACGTTGTTATCGCATCTCCAGATGCAATGCGCGTTGTTGGTATGTTAGGTCAAATCTTAGGCCCACGTGGTTTAATGCCTAACCCTAAGACTGGCACAGTAACGCCAAACGTTGCTGAAGCAGTTAAGAATGCCAAAGCCGGTCAAGTTCGTTACAGAAATGACAAGAACGGTATTATCCACACTACTATCGGTAAAGTGGATTTCACGACTGAACAGTTGAAAGAAAACTTAGAAGCTTTAGTGTCAGCACTGAAGAAAGCTAAGCCAGCTGTTGCAAAAGGCGTTTTCGTGAAGAAAATTAGCATCTCTACCACTATGGGTGCAGGTGTTGCGGTTGATCAGGCTACGCTTGAAACTGCTAACTAATTTTACAAAGAGCGGGCATTAGTCTATAATGCGCGCACTTTGTGGGTTGAAGCCGTTATTAGTGTGATTTCTTAAAGTTAACTTTTTGATTTGACTAATAGACCGGCTTCCGTCCAAGACCGCAGGTGTTGTCAACAGACATACTTAATTTCCTGCGTAGACGGTGTCAGGCCCCAGCTAAATTTTTTTACTGGAAATCTGCACCGTAAGTAATCAAATGCATGTTGTGTTTGGTTTGGTAAATTCTAGGGATTTCCCTAGGTAGAATCCAGGAGTAAAGCCTAATGGCATTAAGACTCGAAGACAAAAAGGCAATTGTTGCTGAAGTCAACGAAGCTGCCAAAGGTGCGCTTTCTGCAGTTGTTGCCGATTCACGTGGCGTAACTGTAGGTGCTATGACTGTTCTGCGTAAAGCTGCTCGCGCTAATGGTGTTTATGTACGTGTTGTACGTAACACTCTAGCCAAGCGTGCGGTTGAAGGTACTGCTTTTGAGTGCCTAGCTGAAACATTCACTGGCCCAACTTTAATTGCTTTTTCTAACGAGCACCCAGGTGCTGCAGCGCGTCTTTTAAAAGACTTCGCTAAAGGAAATGCAAAATTTGAAGTTAAAGGTGCAGCTTTTGAAGGGATGTTTATCCCTGCAGTTGACATTGATCGTTTAGCGAAACTACCAACTTACGACGAAGCACTAGCTCAGTTGATGATGACTATGAAAGAAGCATCTGCTGGCAAGTTCGTACGTACATTGGCCGCCCTTCGCGATCAAAAACAAGAAGCCGCTTAATTTCAAGCTGGCAGCTTAATAAAATTGAATTCAGAACAATAGGAAATATTTCTAATGTCTATCACTAAAGACCAAATCTTAGAAGCCTTTGCAGCTATGTCTGTAATGGACGTTGTTGAACTAATCGAAGCAATGGAAGAGAAGTTCGGCGTTTCTGCCGCTGCTGCTACTGTTGCTGTTGGCGGTGACGCTGGCGCTGCTGCTGAAGAGCAGACAGAATTCGACGTAGTTATGACTTCACACGGTGACAACAAAGTTGCTGTAATTAAAGCCGTTCGTGGCGCTACAGGTCTAGGCCTGAAAGAAGCTAAGACTATGGCTGAATCTTCTCCAATCGCCATCAAAGAAGGCGTTTCTAAAGAAGAAGCTGAAGCACTTAAGAAAGATTTAGAAGCAGCTGGTGCTGTTGTTGAAATCAAGTAAGCTTTAGCTTATTTGATCACCCAAGCAATTGGGTGAAGGCTGGCGGTTTTTTAACCGTCGGCCTTTTTTGCGCTTTATGCGCAGGCGATTTTTTTCACCTTTTTTCGCCAGTTTTAACAGTCCCTAGCAGAGATTACTGGTTAGGTTCTTGTCAACAAGGGTGATAGGCAAACGTGCTGATTTAATTAAATTTATTTCAGTCTTGGTCACATTCCGTAAGCAGAGGAAACCCATGGTTTACTCCTATTCTGAAAAGAAGCGTATTCGCAAAGACTTTGGTAAGCGTCCACAGGTGTTGGATATCCCTTATCTATTGTCTATCCAACTAGACTCTTTTAAGAAATTCACCGATCAAGACCCTACCGGTGAGCGTGGTTTTGAAGCCGCTTTCCGTAGCGTTTTTCCTATCAAGAGCTTTTCTGGTTACTCTGAGCTGCAATATGTCAGCTACAAGCTAGGTGAGCCAGTATTTGATGTGAAAGAGTGTCAGATCCGTGGTGTTACGTATTCGGCTCCATTACGCGTTAAATTGCGTATGGTGTTATTCGATCGTGAAGCCGCAGCCGGCACAGTAAAAGATATTAAAGAACAAGAAGTCTACATGGGTGATATCCCATTGATGACTGATAACGGTACCTTCGTTATCAACGGTACTGAGCGTGTTATCGTGTCTCAGTTACACCGTTCTCCAGGCGTGTTCTTCGACCATGACCGTGGTAAAACCCACTCTTCAGGTAAGGTGCTGTATAACGCACGTATTATTCCTTACCGTGGTTCATGGCTCGATTTTGAATTCGATCCTAAAGACGCCTTGTTCGTTCGTATCGACCGTCGCCGTAAGTTACCAGCGACTATCATGCTACGTGCACTAGAATATTCGACTCAGGACATCTTAGACTTATTCTTCGAACGCATTCAGTTCAAGATCAAGAAAGATTCTTTAGTGATGGCACTTGTGCCAGATCGCCTCCGTGGCGAGACTGCAAGCTATGACATTAAGGCTGCTGATGGCAGTGTATTAGTTGAAGCTGGCCGTCGTATTACTGCCCGTCACATTAAGCAGCTTGAACAATCCAACACTACTGAGCTTGAAGTGCCAGTAGATTACATCGTTGGCAAGTATGCTGCTCAAGACTATATCGATGAAGATACAGGTGAAGTATTAGTTTCTGCTAACAACGAAATTAGCTTAGAAGATTTAGCTAAGTTATCGATTGCTGGCATTAAAGAAATTGACACCCTGTTCATCAACGATCTTGATCACGGTGCTTATATTTCTGACACACTACGCATAGATTCAACAACTAACCGCTTAGAAGCCTTAGTTGAAATCTACCGTATGATGCGTCCTGGTGAGCCGCCAACCAAAGATGCAGCTGAAGCATTATTCCAGAACTTGTTCTTCAGTGAAGAACGTTATGACTTATCTAAAGTAGGTCGTATGAAGTTCAACCGTCGTCTTGAGATTGCTGAAGACGAAGGTAACGGCGTATTGTCAAAAGATGACATCGTTTGCGTTATGAAGAAAATCATCGAAATCCGTAATGGTTATGATGAAGTCGACGACATTGACCACTTAGGTAACCGTCGTATTCGTAGCGTAGGTGAAATGGCTGAAAACCAATTCCGTGTTGGTCTAGTCCGTGTTGAGCGTGCCGTTCGTGAACGTCTATCTTTAGGCGATCTAAACGAGCTAATGCCACAAGACTTAATCAACGCTAAGCCTATTTCTGCGGCAGTGAAAGAATTCTTTGGTTCTTCGCAGCTGTCTCAGTTTATGGATCAGAACAACCCATTATCAGAAGTGACGCATAAGCGTCGTATTTCTGCGCTTGGTCCTGGTGGTTTGACACGTGAACGTGCTGGCTTCGAAGTCCGCGACGTACATCCAACTCACTACGGTCGTTTATGTCCAATCGAAACGCCTGAAGGTCCAAACATTGGTTTGATCAACTCGCTTGCGAGTTTCGCCCGCACTAACTCTTACGGTTTCTTAGAAACACCTTACCGTAAAGTGGTTGAAGGCGTGATCACCGATGAAGTTGAGTACTTATCAGCCATCGAAGAAGGCCGCTATGTGATTGCCCAGGCTAACATCGAAGTTGATAGCACTGGCCGCATGGTTGAAGAACAAATTGCTTGTCGTCACAAAGGTGAATCTACCTTTATGCGCGCAGCTGACATCCAGTACATGGATGTATCGCCACAGCAGATTATTTCTGTGGCAGCGTCCTTGATTCCGTTCCTAGAACACGATGATGCTAACCGTGCATTGATGGGTGCGAACATGCAACGTCAAGCCGTTCCTACACTGCGTGCTGATAAGCCGTTAGTAGGTACTGGTATTGAACGTACGCTTGCTGTCGACTCAGGTGTTGTGGTTGTGGCTAAGCGTGGCGGTGTGGTTGACTATGTTGACGCGAGTCGCATCGTAGTTAAGGTTAATGAAGATGAGCTACGCCCAGGCGAAGCGGGTATCGACATTTATAACCTGACTAAGTACACCCGCTCTAACCAAAACACCTGTATCAACCAGCGTCCATGTTGTTTCGTTGGCGAGCCTGTGGTTCGTGGTGACGTATTGGCCGATGGTCCTTCTACCGATTTAGGTGAGTTGGCGTTAGGTCAGAACATGCGTATCGCGTTCATGCCTTGGAACGGTTACAACTTCGAAGATTCGATCTTAATCTCTGAGCGCGTAGCCCAGGAAGACAGATTCACGACTATCCACATTCAGGAGCTTTCATGTATTGCTCGTGATACTAAGTTGGGTAGCGAAGAAATCACTGCCGATATTCCAAACGTAGGTGAATCTGCTCTGTCTAAGTTAGACGAGTCAGGTATCGTATACATTGGTGCTGAAGTTAAGGGTGGCGATATTCTAGTGGGCAAAGTGACGCCAAAAGGCGAAACACAGTTGACCCCAGAAGAGAAACTTCTCCGAGCTATCTTTGGTGAGAAAGCTTCTGACGTTAAGGACAGCTCATTGCGCGTTCCTAACTCAGTGAAAGGTACGATTATCGACGTTCAAGTCTTCACTCGTGATGGCGTTGAGAAAGATAAGCGTGCCCTAGAAATCGAAGAAATGCACGTTGCTCAGGCCCGTAAGGACCTAGGTGAAGAGTTTAAGATCCTTGAAGAAGGCGTATTAAGCCGTGCACGTAACTTGCTACTGTCTGCGGGTTACTCAGAAGCTAAACTTGCTGAATTACCACGTAAAGACGTGCTAATCCAAGTGATTGACGATGAAGCTAAGCAAACTGAGCTTGAGCAATTAGCCGAGCAACATGAAGAACTTAAAGCTGACTTTGATAAGAAATTTGAAATCAAGCGTCGCAAGATCACTCAAGGTGATGACTTGGCACCTGGCGTACTTAAGATTGTTAAGGTTTACCTTGCAGTTAAACGTACTATCCAGCCTGGTGACAAGATGGCCGGTCGTCATGGTAACAAGGGTGTAATCTCTAAGATTTGTCCTGTTGAAGACATGCCATACGATGAAGAAGGTAATCCAGTAGATATCGTGCTTAACCCGTTGGGCGTACCATCGCGTATGAACATAGGTCAGGTACTTGAAGTCCACATGGGTGCTGCCGCTAAAGGCATAGGTAATAAGATCACTGCTATGCTCGAAGAGCAGCGTGAAATTGCCGAGCTTCGTGGTTACATCAAGCAAGTGTATGAGTTAGGTGATGACGTGCTACAGCGCGTTGATATCGATTCATTCAGCGATGATGAAGTTGTCCGTTTGGCGACTCACCTTAAGGGTGGTATTCCAATCGCAACACCAGCATTCGATGGTGCTAAAGAGAAAGAGATCAAGCAAATGCTTGCTCTTGCAGGCTTACCAGAGTCTGGCCAGTTGACCTTATGTGACGGCCGTACCGGTAACGAATTTGAGCGTAAAGTAACCGTTGGTTACATGTACATGCTCAAACTGAACCACTTAGTTGATGACAAGATGCATGCTCGTTCTACGGGTTCATACAGCTTAGTGACTCAACAACCATTGGGCGGTAAAGCTCAATTCGGTGGTCAGCGTTTCGGTGAGATGGAAGTGTGGGCACTTGAAGCATACGGTGCTGCATATACTCTGCAGGAAATGCTAACGGTTAAGTCAGATGACGTTAATGGTCGTACACAGATGTATAAGAACATCGTAGACGGCAATCATCAGATGCAACCAGGCATGCCTGAGTCTTTCAACGTATTGTTGAAGGAAATTCGTTCACTCGGTATCAATATCGAGTTGGATCAAGAGTAAGCATCGCTCTTAAGCAGTGTTTGGTAACCAAGGGTGCTTTGCCCAGCAAAGCACCTGGTTTAACTCCTTCAGGAGAGAAACGTGAAAGACTTATTAAAGTTTCTTAAACAGCAAAGTAAGACTGAAGAATTTAACGGTATAAAAATCGGTTTGGCTTCGCCAGACTTGATCCGTTCTTGGTCATTTGGTGAAGTTAAAAAGCCAGAAACCATTAACTACCGTACATTCAAGCCAGAACGTGAAGGTTTGTTCTGTGCGCGTATCTTCGGTCCAGTGAAAGATTACGAATGTTTGTGCGGTAAGTACAAGCGTTTGAAGCACCGTGGTGTGATCTGTGAAAAGTGTGGCGTAGAAGTTACCCAGACTAAAGTACGTCGTGAGCGTATGGGTCACATTGATCTTGCAAGCCCAGTTGCCCATATTTGGTTCTTGAAATCACTTCCGTCACGTATCGGCTTAATGCTGGATATGACGTTGCGTGATATTGAACGCGTACTGTATTTCGAATCATTTGTCGTTATCGAGCCTGGCATGACCACGCTTGAGCGCGGCCAAATGCTGACTGAAGAAACGTATCTTGATGCGTTAGAAGAATACGGTGATGAGTTCGAAGCTAAGATGGGTGCCGAAGCAGTGTTAGAATTGCTACGTGCTATCAACTTAGAAGAGCAGATCGAGCAAATGCGTGAAGAGTTGCCGTCAATCAACTCTGAAACCCGTCGCAAGAAGGTCACTAAGCGCCTTAAGCTGATGGAAGCATTCTTCACTTCTGGCAACAAGCCAGAGTGGATGATCTTAAAAGTATTACCGGTTCTGCCACCTGATCTACGTCCATTAGTGCCGTTAGATGGTGGTCGTTTCGCGACGTCAGATCTTAACGATTTGTACCGCCGCGTGATCAACCGTAACAACCGTTTAAAGCGTCTGTTAGATTTAGCTGCGCCTGACATTATCGTACGTAACGAAAAGCGTATGTTACAAGAGTCAGTTGATGCGCTATTGGATAACGGTCGTCGCGGTCGTGCTATTACCGGTTCTAACAAGCGTCCGCTTAAATCTCTTGCCGATATGATCAAGGGTAAGCAAGGTCGTTTCCGTCAGAACTTACTTGGTAAGCGTGTTGACTATTCAGGCCGTTCGGTAATTACCGTAGGTCCAACTTTGCGTCTGCACCAGTGTGGTCTTCCTAAGAAGATGGCACTTGAGCTGTTCAAGCCTTTCATTTATGGCAAGTTAGAAGGTCGTGGCTTAGCTACTACCATCAAAGCGGCTAAGAAAATGGTTGAACGTGAGCAGGCAGAAGTATGGGATGTGCTAGACGAAGTGATTCGTGAACATCCAGTCATGCTTAACCGTGCACCAACACTTCACAGATTAGGTATTCAAGCATTTGAACCTGTGCTGATTGAAGGTAAAGCAATTCAATTGCACCCGTTAGTTTGTGCGGCATACAACGCCGACTTCGACGGTGACCAAATGGCTGTTCACGTACCATTAACGCTTGAAGCTCAGTTAGAAGCTCGCGCGCTGATGATGTCGACTAACAACATTCTGTCACCTGCTAACGGTGAGCCTGTTATTACACCGTCTCAGGACGTTGTACTTGGCTTGTACTACACCAGTCGTGAGCGCATCAATGGCCGCGGAGAAGGCATGGTCTTCGCTGATGTGTCTGAAGTAGAGAAAGCTTATGCCACTGGCGTAGCTGAAATACATGCTCGCGTTAAAGTACGTATTACAGAAACGAGCATAGATGCTGATGGTGAAAAAACTAAAGCAACGCGTATTGTAGATACCACGATTGGTCGTGCTTTACTGTCGCTTATTCTGCCTGAAGGCTTATCTTATGATTTGGTTAACCAGAACATGGGTAAGAAGCAGATTTCTAAATTGCTCAACACTTGTTACCGTCAATTAGGCCTTAAAGATACGGTTATCTTTGCTGACCAATTGATGTATACCGGTTTCCGTTTTGCAACCATTTCAGGTGCCTCTGTGGGTATCGATGACATGGTTATTCCTGACGAGAAATACACCTTAGTTGCCGATGCGGAAGCGGAAGTTCTTGAAATTCAAGAGCAATTCCAGTCTGGTCTAGTAACTGCCGGTGAGCGTTACAACAAGGTTATCGATATCTGGGCAAGCGCTAACGAAAAAGTCTCTAAGGCTATGATGGAAAACCTGTCGGTTGAGACAGTGATTAACCGTGATGGCGTAGAAGAGAAGCAAGCTTCGTTTAACAGCATCTATATGATGGCTGACTCGGGCGCTCGTGGTAGTGCTGCACAGATACGTCAGTTAGCGGGTATGCGTGGTCTGATGGCAAAACCAGATGGTTCTATCATCGAAACCCCAATTACGGCTAACTTCCGTGAAGGTCTAAACGTACTCCAGTACTTTATTTCTACTCACGGTGCACGTAAAGGTCTTGCCGATACCGCATTGAAGACAGCGAACTCGGGTTACCTGACTCGTCGTTTAGTAGACGTGGCTCAAGACTTAGTCGTCATTGAAGATGACTGTGGTGCTGAGCACGGATTAACAATGAAGCCGCTAATTGAAGGTGGTGATGTTGTTGAGCCGTTGCGTGAGCGCGTACTGGGTCGTGTGGTGGCTATTGATGTTATCAAGCCAGGCAGTGAAGAAATTCTTGCTCCACGTAACACTCTGCTCGATGAAGCATGGTGTGACATCTTAGAAGAACACAGTGTTGACGAAGTTATCGTGCGCTCTGTTATCACCTGTGAAACAGACTTTGGTGTGTGTGCTGCTTGTTATGGTCGTGATTTGGCTCGTGGTCATATCATTAACCACGGTGAAGCGATTGGTGTTGTAGCTGCTCAGTCAATTGGTGAGCCAGGTACACAGTTAACCATGCGTACCTTCCACATCGGTGGTGCGGCATCGCGAGCTTCTGCAGAAAACAACGTTCAAGTTAAGAACGCGGGTTCTCTGAAGTTACACAACGCTAAGCATGTTTCTAACATCGACGGCAAACTGGTTATTGTGTCTCGCTCGTCTGAACTTGCCATTATCGATGAGCTAGGTCGTGAGAAAGAGCGTTACAAGGTGCCTTACGGTACTGTGCTTGAGAAATTGGAAGACAGTGAAGTTACAGCAGGCGAAATCATCGCTAACTGGGATCCACATACTCACCCAATTATCTCTGAAGTTGCCGGTAGCGTGAAGTTCGTTGACATGATCGACGGCGTGACCATGACGCGTCAAACTGACGAGTTAACCGGTCTTTCTTCTGTTGTGGTACTAGACGTAGGTGCTCGTACTTCAGCCGGTAAAGAACTGCGTCCTGCTATTCGCTTAGTTGGCGCCGATGGTAATGACTTAATGATCCCTGGTACTGATGTACCGGCTCAGTATTTCTTACCGGGTAACGCGATTGTTGCTAAAGACGATAACGCTAAGATCAACGTTGGTGACGCATTAGCACGTATTCCACAAGAATCGTCTAAAACACGCGATATCACAGGTGGTCTACCACGTGTTGCTGACTTATTTGAAGCGCGTAAGCCGAAAGAGCCTGCAATTCTTGCAGAGATCTCAGGTACTATTTCGTTCGGTAAGGAAACTAAGGGTAAGCGTCGTCTAGTGATCACTCCAGCTGATGGTAGTGAACATTACGAAGAGATGATCCCTAAGTGGCGTAACTTGAACGTGTTCGAAGGTGAAAAAGTTGAACGTGGCGAAGTCATCGCTGACGGTCCAGAAGCGGCACATGACATCTTACGTCTTCGTGGTATCCACAACGTAGCAAACTACATTGTGAACGAAGTACAGGATGTTTACCGTCTACAGGGCGTTAAGATCAACGACAAGCACATCGAAGTTATCATTCGTCAGATGCTACGTAAGTGCTTAATCACCTCAGCAGGGGACACTGAGTTCCTTGAGGGCGAACAAGCAGAAGTCGCGCGGGTTAAGATTGCTAACCGTGAGCTCATCGCTCAAGGTAAAACACCTGCAACCTTCGAACGTGAATTACTCGGTATCACCAAAGCCTCTTTGGCGACTGAATCATTCATCTCTGCAGCATCGTTCCAGGAAACCACTCGCGTGTTAACTGAAGCGGCTGTTGGCGGAAAGAGCGATCAATTACGTGGTCTGAAAGAAAACGTAATCGTGGGTCGTTTGATCCCCGCGGGTACCGGTTATGCTTACCATAAGAAGCGTAACGCGCTTCGTGCTACAGAAGATGCCAAGAAAGCGGCAGCTAAAATAGCACCTGCAGTAACCACTGCCAGCGAAGCTGAGCAGAACCTAGCAGACCTACTAAACTTGGCCGGTGGCGAAGAATAAGTAATCAGTTTGTTATCAAAAGGCGCCTTTGGCGCCTTTTTTATTGGAATTTGCACGAAAAGTTGGCTATTTCTTGACAGTTGGCCCTTACCTTTCTAAAATTCCGCGTCCCACCATTGTGGGATATAGATTTTTCACACCTAATTGTTGAGATTGTTCAACTGATCGGAGCTATTACATGGCAACTGTAAACCAGTTGGTACGTAAGCCACGCGCGCCAAAAGTCGAAAAGACTAATGTGCCAGCGTTGAATGCGTGCCCACAGAAGCGTGGTGTTTGTACTCGTGTGTACACTACTACCCCTAAAAAACCTAACTCTGCACTACGTAAAGTAGCGCGTGTGCGTCTAACTAACGGTTTCGAAGTTACTTCGTATATCGGCGGTGAAGGCCACAACCTGCAGGAACACAGTGTTATCCTAATCCGTGGTGGTCGTGTTAAAGACTTACCAGGTGTGCGTTATCACACAGTTCGTGGCGCACTAGACTGTGCCGGCGTGAATACACGTCGTCAAGGTCGCTCTAAGTACGGTGCTAAGCGTCCTAAGTCTTAACTTGCCCGTTTAAGTAAGGCCAAGCTTGTTTTTGTAAATATTCCAGTTTTGGAAATACCTGAAGCATACGGAGAATTGTTATGCCAAGACGTCGCGTTGTAGGACAACGTAAAATCCTACCAGATCCAAAGTTTCACAGTGAGTTGTTGGCTAAGTTCATCAACGTCATCATGCAGGACGGCAAAAAGTCGACTGCAGAAAAAATTATCTACAAGGCACTAGATGTTGTCGCTGAAAAGAAAAGCGAAGCACATTTATCTATCCTTGAAGCAGCCCTGGACAATGTTCGCCCATCAGTCGAAGTTAAATCTCGTCGCGTTGGTGGTTCTACGTACCAGGTACCATGTGAAGTTCGTCCAGTGCGTCGTAACGCACTAGCGATGCGTTGGTTAGTTGAAGCTGCTCGCAAACGTGGTGAAAAATCTATGGCTCTACGTCTAGCAGGTGAAATGCTAGATGCGTCTGAAAACAAAGGTACTGCTGTTAAGAAGCGTGAAGACGTGCATCGCATGGCTGAAGCTAACAAAGCCTTTGCTCATTACCGCTGGTAATTTGTTGGTGTGGGCCTGGCTCACACCTCTGTTGTTGATATTGCTAAAACTGAGGTTTTAGTTGAGAGGGTATAAATAGTGGCTCGTACAACCCCAATTGAGCGTTATCGTAATATCGGTATTGTCGCTCATGTGGATGCAGGTAAAACTACCACGACAGAACGTGTTCTGTTCTATACCGGCTTGTCTCACAAAATCGGTGAGGTGCACGATGGCGCCGCTACGACGGATTGGATGGTACAGGAGCAAGAACGTGGTATTACTATCACCTCGGCCGCTGTAACGACTTTCTGGCGTGGTATGGATGCTCAGTTCACTGAACACCGAATTAATATCATCGATACCCCAGGTCACGTAGACTTCACGATTGAAGTTGAGCGTTCTCTTCGTGTGTTAGATGGTGCCGTAGTGGTTTTTTGCGGTTCATCTGGCGTAGAGCCTCAATCTGAGACTGTATGGCGTCAAGCTGACAAGTACCGCGTCCCGCGCATGGTATTTGTGAATAAGATGGACCGTGCAGGTGCTAACTTTGACCGTGTCGTTGACCAGATCAGAACTCGCCTAGGCGCAACTTGTGTACCGATTCAAATGAATATAGGTGCAGAAGAAGAGTTTAAGGGCGTGATTGATCTTATTAAGATGAAAGCCATAAACTGGTCTGAAGAAGATCAGGGCATGACCTTCTCTTATGAAGAAATTCCTGCTCATTTGGCGGCTAAGGCTGCTGAAATGCATGAGTATTTAGTGGAAGCTGCTGCTGAAGCCTCTGAAGAATTGATGGATAAATACCTAGAAACAGGTAATCTATCAGAACTTGAGATTAAGCAAGCACTACGTCAGCGCACCATCGATAATGAAATTGTACTCGCCACTTGTGGTTCTGCTTTTAAGAACAAAGGTGTGCAAGCGGTTTTAGATGCTGTAGTCGACTATTTGCCAGCGCCCATCGATGTACCTGCCATTAAAGGTATCGATGAGCACGACGCAGAAGTTGAGCGCCCATCTGATGATAATGCCCCTTTTGCGGCATTAGCATTTAAGATAGCGACTGATCCTTTTGTTGGCACATTAACCTTTATCCGTGTGTATTCCGGCGTACTGCAATCGGGCTCAGGTGTTTACAACTCTGTTAAAGAGAAACGTGAACGTGTTGGTCGTATCGTGCAAATGCATGCTAACGATCGTACCGAGCTAAAAGAAGTACGTGCAGGTGATATCGCTGCGGCTATCGGGCTTAAAGATGTAACAACAGGTGATACTCTTTGCGATAACGATCACAGAGTGATTTTAGAGCGCATGGAGTTTCCTGAACCGGTAATTACCATTGCCGTTGAGCCAAGATCACAGGCCGACCAGGATAAAATGGCAATCGCACTGCAAAAACTTGCAGCTGAAGATCCGTCTTTCCGCGTCGAAACCGATGAAGACTCGGCTCAAACACTGATATCTGGAATGGGTGAATTACACTTAGACATTATCGTTGACCGTATGCGTCGCGAATTTGGTGTCGAGTGTAACGTAGGTAAACCTCAGGTTTCCTATCGCGAAACCATCCGCTCTACGGTTGAAGTAGAAGGTAAGTTCGTACGTCAGTCTGGTGGTCGCGGACAGTTTGGCCATGTATGGTTAAGACTGGAACCACTAGAAGAAGGCGCCGGATACGAGTTTGTCAATGAAGTTGTAGGTGGTGTTATTCCTCGTGAATACATTCCTGCAGTGGACAAAGGTATTCAAGAACAGATGAAGAATGGCGTTTTAGCCAGCTTCCCTGTCCTTGACGTGAAAGTGACGTTGTTTGATGGTTCATATCATGATGTGGACTCAAACGAAATGGCTTTCAAAATTGCAGGTTCTATGGGCTTTAAAAAAGGGGCGCTACTAGCGAATCCTTCCTTGCTCGAACCTTGCATGAAAGTAGAAGTGACTACTCCTGCAGACTACATGGGTGACGTGGTTGGTGATTTAAATCGTCGCCGTGGTCTAATTGATGGTATGGATGATGGCATCGGTGGTGTTAAACTCATCCATGCAGTAGTGCCTCTAGCTGAAATGTTTGGTTATGCGACTGATTTGCGTTCTGCTACTCAGGGACGTGCTTCATACTCTATGGAGTTTTTGAAGTACTCTGATGCACCGCAAAACATAGCAAAAGCTATTATTGAGTCTCGTAGCTAATTTATAGTTACGAAATAATGTTATATAGTTCGAAGAGTTCGAACACTTCTGAAAAGAAAGGAATATATCGTGGCAAAAGCTAAATTTGAACGTAAAAAGCCTCACGTAAACGTAGGCACAATTGGTCACGTTGACCATGGTAAAACAACTCTTACTGCTGCTATCTCTGCTGTATTGTCTAAGACATACGGCGGCGAAGTGCGTAACTTTGCTCAAATCGATAACGCTCCTGAAGAGCGTGAGCGCGGTATTACTATTAATACTTCTCACATCGAATATGACACGCCATCACGTCACTACGCTCACGTAGATTGTCCAGGTCACGCGGATTATGTTAAAAACATGATCACTGGTGCTGCACAGATGGACGGCGCAATCCTAGTAGTTGCTGCGACTGATGGCCCAATGCCACAGACTCGTGAGCACATCCTACTTTCTCGTCAAGTAGGTGTTCCTTTCATCATCGTATTCATGAACAAGTGTGACATGGTTGATGACGAAGAATTACTAGAATTAGTAGAAATGGAAGTTCGTGAACTTCTTTCTGAATACGATTTCCCAGGTGATGACTTACCAGTTATCCAAGGTTCTGCTCTTAAGGCGCTTGAAGGCCAGCCAGAGTGGGAAGCTAAGATCCTTGAGCTTGCAGAAGCTTTAGATACTTACATTCCTGAGCCAGAGCGTGACATCGATAAGCCGTTCCTACTTCCAATCGAAGACGTATTCTCGATCTCTGGTCGTGGTACTGTTGTGACTGGTCGTGTTGAGCGTGGTATCGTTCGCGTTGGTGACGAAGTTGAAATCGTAGGCGTTAAAGCAACGACTAAGACAACTTGTACTGGTGTTGAAATGTTCCGTAAACTGCTTGACGAAGGTCGTGCAGGCGAGAACTGTGGTGTGTTATTACGTGGTACTAAGCGTGATGACGTAGAACGTGGCCAAGTATTAGCGAAGCCTGCTTCTATCAACCCACATACTACTTTCGAATCAGAAGTATACGTGTTGTCAAAAGAAGAAGGCGGACGTCACACTCCATTCTTCAAAGGCTACCGTCCACAGTTCTACTTCCGTACTACGGACGTAACTGGTACTATCGAATTGCCAGAAGGTGTAGAAATGGTTATGCCTGGTGACAACATCAAGATGGTTGTTACTCTAATTTACCCAATCGCGATGGACGACGGTTTACGTTTCGCTATCCGTGAAGGTGGCCGTACTGTTGGTGCAGGTGTTGTTGCTAAAATCATCGCTTAATTGCTGATTTTATAACACACATAAAAAAAGGAAGCTTCGGCTTCCTTTTTTGTTTTATGGCTAGCTTTATACAATAAAAGCTGTAAAATGCCGCGCTATTAAGACGTATCAAATCTGTAAGCAGAATTTTTACTCAATGGGCTTGATCTGGCAATAAAGATCTGTATAATTGCCCACTCGCTGACTCGTGCAGCGTTAATATGTTGAAGCCTTAGGGCTAAACATTATCATAGTGACTCCGATTGGGAGTCAAACGGTTAAATCATCTCGCTCTGCTTTTCCTTAGGGAAAATCGCTAGAGGGTGATTTTTTATATGTCCATTTTAGGAGCTCTGGTCAATGCAGAACCAAAGAATCCGTATCCGCTTGAAAGGCTTTGATCATCGTTTGATTGATCAGTCTACAGCGGAAATCGTTGAAACTGCTAAGCGTACAGGCGCGCAGGTCCGTGGTCCAATTCCACTACCTACTCGCAAAGAGCGTTTTACCGTTTTGATCTCTCCGCACGTTAATAAAGATGCTCGTGATCAGTACGAAATCCGTACTCACAAGCGTTTAGTTGACATCGTAGAGCCAACAGAAAAGACAGTAGATGCGTTAATGCGTCTCGATCTTGCGGCTGGTGTCGACGTTCAGATTAGCTTAGGTTAATTGAGATCCTTAGAAGAGGTTTGAGAGATGGCTATCGGTCTTATCGGTCGTAAAGTGGGTATGACTCGCATCTTCACTGAAGATGGTGTGTCGATCCCAGTAACAGTAATTGAAGTTGCTGGCAACCGTGTTACTCAAGTGAAAACTTTAGAAACTGACGGTTACCGTGCACTTCAAGTGACTACTGGTACCAAAAAAGCCAATCGCATCACTAAAGCTGAAGCAGGTCACTTTGCCAAGGGCGGCGTAGAAGCCGGTCGTGGTTTGTGGGAAATGCGTTTGGCAGATGGTGAAGGCGAAGGCATTGAAGTAGGTGCTGAGCTTAATGTTGATATTTTCGCAGAAACTGTGAAAGTAGACGTTACCGGTCAATCAAAAGGTAAGGGTTTCCAAGGCGGCGTTAAGCGTTGGAACTTCCGTACTCAAGATATGACTCACGGTAACTCTTTGGCACACCGTTCGAATGGTTCTATCGGTCAGAACCAAACGCCTGGTCGTGTATTCAAAGGCAAGAAAATGTCAGGCCATATGGGTGCTGAGCAAGTAACAACTCAAAATCTGCACGTAGTACGTGTTGATTCAGAGCGTAACTTGATTCTAGTACGCGGCGCAGTTCCAGGCGCTACCAATGGTGACTTGATTATCAAGCCAGCAGTTAAAGCTTAAGGTCTGAGGAGATAGTAATGGAATTGGTATTGAAAGACGCGCAGAGCGCTCTTGAAGTTTCCGAAACTACCTTCGGCCGTGACTTTAACGAGGCACTGGTTCATCAGGTAGTTGTAGCTTACGCTGCAAACGCGCGTCAGGGCACTCGTGCTCAAAAGACTCGTGCGGAAGTAACTGGCTCTGGCAAAAAGCCATGGCGCCAGAAAGGCACAGGCCGCGCTCGTGCCGGTAGTGTTAAAGGCCCAATCTGGCGTGGCGGTGGCGTAACATTCGCTGCTAAAACACAAGATCACAGCCAAAAAGTTAACAAGAAGATGTACCGCGGTGCTCTTAAGAGCATTCTGTCTGAATTGGTACGTCAAGAGCGTTTAGTTGTTGTTGAATCGTTCGGTGTTGAAGCTCCTAAAACTAAAGAGCTGAAAGCTAAACTGAAAGCAATGAACTTAGAAGACGTTCTAATTGTTACTGCTGAAGTTGATGAGAACTTATTCTTAGCAGCTCGCAACTTATACAAGGTTGACGTTCGTGACGTAGCGGGTCTAGACCCAGTAAGTCTAATTGCGTTCAACACTGTTCTTGTTACTGCTGATGCAGTGAAGCAAATCGAGGAGATGCTAGCATGATCCGCGAAGAACGTTTGCTAAAAGTTATTCTAGCTCCGCACATCTCTGAAAAGAGCACTGTGGTTGCTGAGAAGACAAACACTGTTGTTTTCCGCGTAGCAATCGATGCGACTAAAGCAGAGATTAAAGCTGCTGTTGCGAAGCTATTTGAAGTTGAAGTAGATTCAGTTCGCACTCTAGTAAACAAAGGCAAAACTAAGCGTACCGGTGGCCGTGTAGGTCGTCGTAGCGATTGGAAAAAAGCTTATGTTACTTTAGCTGCTGGTGCTGACATCGATTTCGTCGGCGGCGCTGAGTAAGCAAAGGAGAATTATCATGGCAGTTATTAAGTGTAAGCCAACCTCTCCAGGTCGTCGCCACGTAGTTAAAGTGGTGAATACAGACTTGCATAAGGGTAAACCTTTTGCAGCGCTGTTGGCGAAAAAATCTAAAAGTGGTGGCCGTAACAATACTGGCCGTATCACTGTCCGTCACGTTGGTGGTGGTCACAAGCAGCATTACCGTCTAATTGACTTCAAACGCAATAAAGATGGTATTCCTGCAAAAGTTGAACGTATTGAATATGATCCAAACCGTACAGCGCACATCGCGTTAGTACTGTACGCCGATGGTGAGCGTCGCTATATTCTTGCTGCTAAAGGCATGAAGTCAGGCGATCCAATCCAATCAGGCGTTGGTTCAGAAATCAAGACTGGCAACTCTATGCCTCTGCGCAACATCCCTGTGGGATCTGTTGTTCACGCTGTCGAAATGAAGCCTGGTAAAGGTGCTCAAATCGCGCGTTCTGCAGGTGCATACGTGCAAGTTATTGCTCGTGATGGCGCATATGCAACTCTACGTCTTCGCTCTGGCGAAATGCGTAAAGTTCCAGTTGATTGCCGCGCGACATTTGGTGAAGTTGGTAATGCCGAGCACATGCTACGCCAGTTAGGCAAAGCAGGTGCCAAGCGCTGGAGAGGCGTACGCCCTACAGTTCGTGGTGTTGCAATGAACCCGGTAGATCACCCACACGGTGGTGGTGAAGGTCGTACTTCTGGTGGACGTCATCCAGTGAGTCCATGGGGTGTGCCAACTAAGGGTTATAAAACTCGTAGTAACAAGCGCACTGACAAGTACATTGTACGTCGTCGTAATAAATAAGTAAGAGGATTCGCCATGCCACGTTCTCTCAAGAAAGGTCCCTTCATTGACCTGCACTTGCTGAAGAAGGTAGAGAAAGCGATGGAAGCGGGAGATAAAAAGCCAATTAAAACTTGGTCTCGCCGCTCAATGATCATCCCTAATATGATTGGGTTGACCATCGCTGTCCATAATGGTCGTCAGCACGTACCTGTGTTCGTAACTGACGAAATGATCGGTCACAAGCTTGGTGAATTTTCACCAACTCGCACTTATCGCGGCCATGCTGCAGATAAGAAAGCGAAGAAGCGTTAATACGGGAGGAATAAGATGGAAGTTTTAGCTAAACATCGTTTTGCTCGTACGTCTGCGCAGAAGGCCCGTCTAGTTGCTGATCAGATCCGCGGATTGCCTGTTTCTAAGGCCCTCGAGATTTTGACCTTCAGCCCAAAGAAAGCCGCCGTACTAGTTAAAAAAGTACTTGACTCAGCTATCGCAAACGCCGAACACAACGAAGGTGCGGATATTGATGAACTCAGAGTTGGAGCCGTCTTCGTAGATGAAGGCCCAACAATGAAGCGTATCATGCCACGTGCTAAAGGCCGCGCTGATCGTATCATGAAGCGTACCAGTCACATCACTGTGGTTGTAGCAGATCGCTAGGAGAAGAGAGCAATGGGACAGAAAGTACATCCTAATGGTATCCGTCTGGGTATCACCAAGCCTTGGATCTCGACCTGGTACGCCGATAAATCAGATTATGCAAATAATCTGAACAGCGACTGGGAAGTGCGTCAATATTTAACTGAAAAGTTAAAAGCCGCATCGGTATCTAAGATTGTTATCGAACGTCCAGCGAAAAGCATCCGCGTTACGATTCACACTGCCCGTCCAGGCGTTGTGATTGGTAAGAAAGGTGAAGACGTTGAAGTATTACGTGCTCAAGTGGCTAAAATCACTGGCACTACTGCTCAAATCAACATCGCTGAGATCCGTAAGCCTGAATTAGACGCTAAGCTCGTTGCTGACTCTATTGCTCAGCAGTTAGAGCGTCGTGTTATGTTCCGTCGCGCTATGAAGCGTGCAGTACAGAACGCAATGCGCATTGGTGCTCAAGGTATCAAAGTTGAAGTTAGCGGCCGTTTAGGTGGTGCTGAAATCGCGCGTTCTGAGTGGTATCGTGAAGGTCGTGTACCTTTGCATACTCTACGTGCTGATATCGACTATTCGACTTCTGAAAGTCACACGCAATACGGTGTGATTGGTGTTAAAGTTTGGATCTTCAAAGGTGAAGTTCTAGACGGTTTAGTACCACAGATCGAAGAGCCTAAGCAGCAACCTAAGCGTAAGCCTCGTGCTAAATAGGAGAAACTTTAATGCTGCAACCTAAACGTATGAAGTTTCGCAAGATGTTCAAGGGCCGCAACCGTGGTCTAGCGAACGGTACTGAAGTTAGCTTTGGTACTTTCGGTTTGAAAGCAGTCGGCCGTGGCCGTTTAACTGCACGTCAAATCGAATCTGCACGTCGTGCCATGACACGTCACGTAAAGCGTCAAGGACAAATTTGGATTCGAGTTTTCCCTGACAAGCCAATTACCTCTAAGCCTCTTGAAGTGCGTATGGGTAAAGGTAAAGGTAACGTTGAATACTGGGTATGTCAGATTCAACCTGGTAAGGTTCTTTATGAGATGGATGGTGTTCCTGAGTCGTTGGCTCGTGAAGCCTTCGCTTTGGCTTCTGCCAAACTTCCTATTAAGACTACCTTCGTAACTAAGACGGTGATGTAATGAAAGCGAGCGAACTAAGAGAAAAGAGTGTTGAAGAACTTAACACTGAATTACTTGGTCTGCTGCGTGAGCAGTTTAACCTGCGTATGCAACACGCTACTGGTCAATTGACTCAAACGAATCAGTTGAAATTAGTGCGTCGTAACATTGCACGTGTTAAGACCATTATTACTTCTAAGGCAGGTGCGTAATGTCTGATAAAATCCGTACTTTGCAAGGTCGAGTAACGAGTAACAAAATGGACAAGTCCATTACTGTTGCTATCGAACGCCAAGTGAAACACCCACTTTATGGGAAATACATTAAGCGTACGACTAAGATCCATGCACATGACGAAACAAATCAGTGTAACGAAGGCGACGTAGTGACTATTAGTCAGTGCCGTCCTCTTTCTAAGACTAAGTCTTGGGCCCTGGTTGAAGTAGTAACTAAAGCCTAATTTTATTAGGTTTATCGTGAACGGCTCCAGTAACTGGAGCCGTTTGTTTTATTTTGCTATGCATTCAAAATATGTGGTGTTATACTTGCGCGCCCAAATCGACTAAAACCTAGTCTTTTCGGGTCTAAAATATACTCCCATAGTGGGAATTGTATAGTAACGATAGCGGAGCACTTTAAATGATCCAGATGCAATCGACTCTAGACGTCGCATGTAATAGTGGCGCTCGTAGAGTTCAGTGTATTAAGGTCTTGGGTGGCTCTCATCGTCGTTATGCCGGCATCGGCGACATCATCAAAGTTTCTGTAAAAGAAGCGATTCCTCGCGCTAAAGCGAAGAAAGGCGATGTATATAACGCGGTGGTAGTCCGTACTAAGAAAGGCGTACGTCGTCCAGACGGTTCTGTCATTCGCTTCGATCGGAATGCAGCGGTATTGCTTAACGCGAACCTTGCACCGATTGGTACTCGTATCTTTGGACCAGTGACACGTGAATTGCGTACTGAGCAATTCATGAAGATTGTGTCATTGGCACCAGAAGTACTGTAAGGAGCTTCAAAATGGCAGCAAAAATACGTCGTGAAGACGAAATAATTGTACTAGCAGGTAAAGACAAGGGTAAACGCGCAAAAGTTTCTCAAGTCCTACCAACTGGTAAATTAATTGTTGAAGGCATCAATCTAGTTAAAAAGCACCAGAAGCCAAACCCACAATTGGGCGTGACTGGCGGCGTTATCGAGAAAGAAGCACCGATACAAACATCAAACGTAGCGATCTTTAACCAAGCCACAGGCAAGGCAGATCGTGTTGGTTTCCGATTCGAAGACGGCAAAAAAGTCCGTTTCTTTAAATCGAATAGTGAACTCATTAAGTAATTGGAGTAAACGATGGCGAAACTGCATGATAAATATCAAGAGACTGTCGTCGCTGAACTAGCAAAAAAGTTCGGCTATAGCAGTGTCATGCAAGTCCCTCGGATTGAAAAAATCACCCTGAACATGGGTGTGGGCGAAGCAGTAGCAGACAAGAAAGTTATGGAGCACGCGCTCCGTGATATGACTGCAATTGCTGGCCAAAAGCCAATTGTAACTGTTGCTCGCAAATCAGTTGCTGGTTTTAAAATCCGTGAAGGCTACCCTATTGGCTGTAAAGTGACCCTGCGCGGTGAGCGTATGTGGGAATTTTTAGAGCGTCTAGTTGACATAGCAATCCCACGTATTCGTGACTTCCGTGGCTTAAGCGCTAAAGCGTTTGACGGCCGTGGTAACTACGCAATGGGCGTGCGTGAGCAGATCATCTTCCCAGAAATCGATTACGATAAAATCGATAAAATTCGCGGTATGGATATTGTTATCACTACCTCTGCGAAGACTGATGAAGAAGGTCATGCCTTGTTGACCGCTTTTAACTTCCCATTCAAGAAATAAGGGTAGCATAATGGCAAAAACATCAATGAAAGCACGTGAAGCAAAACGTGCACAGCTCGTGACTAAGTACGCTGAAAAGCGTCTAGCACTTAAAGCTATCATCAGCGCACCAGCAACTTCTGAAGAAGATCGTTGGGATGCTGTGCTTAAGTTGCAAGCATTACCACGTGATTCTAGCCTTTCGCGCAAGCGTAATCGCTGTAGTCAAACTGGTCGCCCACATGGTTTCCTACGTAAATTCGGCTTAAGCCGTATTAAATTACGTGAAGCTACCATGCGTGGTGAAGTTCCTGGCCTACGTAAGGCCAGCTGGTAAGCACTTGTCACGGAGTAAGCTAATATGAGCATGCAAGATCCTATTGCGGATATGTTAACCCGTATTCGTAACGGCCAAGCTGCTAACCACGTATCTGTAAAGATGCCTTCAGCAAAGTTAAAAGTAGCAATCGCGAAATTACTTCAAGATGAAGGTTTTATTACTGGATACGCCGTAGCAGATGAAGCTAAGCCTGAATTAGAAATCACTTTAAAGTATTTCCAAGGCAAACCAGTCGTTGAGACTATCCAGCGCGTAAGTCGCCCAGGTCTTCGTATTTACAAAGGTAAAGACGAACTTCCTAAGGTGATGGGCGGTCTGGGTATCGCAATTGTGTCCACTTCTCAAGGCTTGATGACTGATCGTGCCGCCCGCCAAAATGGCACGGGTGGCGAGGTTATCTGCTACGTAGCGTAAAGGAGCTAGATATGTCTCGTGTTGCAAAAGCACCAGTCACTATTCCTGCAGGCGTAGAGGTGACTTTAAACGAACAGACACTTACCGTCAAAGGCAGTAAGGGTAGTCTGACTCGAGTAATCAACAGTGCGGTAAATGTTGTTATCGAAGATGCACAAGTTAAGTTTCTTCCTGTCGAAGGCGTCGATGGCGCTTGGGCACAGGCTGGTACTGCACGTGCACTAGTAAACAACATGGTTGTTGGTGTTTCACAAGGTTTTGTGAAGAAACTGAAATTAGTAGGTGTTGGTTACCGTGCGAAAATCGCTGGTAGTGACTTAGACCTAACATTAGGTTTCTCACATCCGTTGGTACACAAACTCCCCGCTGGCGTCACTGCAGAGTGTCCTAGCCAAACTGAAATCGTGCTTTCGGGCGTTGATAAACAGTTAATTGGTCAGGTTGCTGCTGAGATTCGCGGATATCGTCCACCAGAGCCGTACAAAGGCAAAGGTGTTCGCTATGACGACGAAGTAGTACGCCGTAAAGAGGCTAAGAAGAAGTAGGTAACGCGATATGGATAAGAAAACATCTCGCTTACGTCGCGCTTTACGTGCACGTAAGAAGATCCAAGAGCTAGGCGTGAACCGTCTGGTTGTACATCGTACACCGCGTCACATTTATGCTCAGGTGATCAGTCCTGAAGCTCAGGTGTTGGCAGCTGCTTCAACCGTTGAAAAAACGGTTAAAGAGCTACTAAAGAGTACCGGTAACGTAGATGCGGCAAAAGCAGTAGGTAAAATTGTTGCTGAGCGTGCGATCGAGAAGGGCGTAGCAATAGTTGCGTTCGACCGTTCTGGTTTCAAGTATCACGGACGTGTGGCTGCATTAGCAGACGCTGCTCGTGAAGCTGGCCTGAAGTTCTAAGGGGTTATAAAATGGCTAAATTAGAAGCTCAGCAAAAAGACGATCTGCAAGAGAAATTGATTGCAGTTAATCGTGTTTCTAAAGTAGTTAAAGGCGGTCGTATCTTTAGCTTCACTGCACTAACAGTAGTGGGTGACGGTAACGGTAAGATCGGCTATGGCTATGGTAAAGCGCGTGAAGTTCCAGCTGCTATTCAAAAAGCAATGGAAAAAGCCCGTCGTAATATGGTAACAGTGGAGTTGAATGCAGGTACTTTGCATCACCCAGTTAAAGGTCGCCATACTGGTTCTAAAGTTTATATGCAACCAGCATCACAGGGTACCGGTATTATTGCCGGTGGCGCAATGCGTGCCGTATTGGAAGTAGCAGGCGTTCATAACGTTCTGTCAAAAGCATACGGTTCTACTAACCCGATCAACATCGTTCGCGCTACTGTCGATGCGTTGGTGCACATGAAGTCACCAGCTCAAATCGCAGCCAAGCGTGGCCTGAATGTTGATGAAATTCGGGGGTAATGCATAATGGCTACTAAAACTTTAAAAGTTACACAGACTAAAAGCGGCATTGGTCGTTTACCAAAGCACCGTGCAACCTTAACCGGTTTAGGTCTACGTCGTATTGGTCACACTGTTGAATTAGAAGATACTCCTTCTGTTCGCGGTATGATCAATAAGGTTTACTACATGGTTTCGGTGGAGGGATAAGATAATGCGTCTAAATACTCTATCTCCAGCAGCAGGTTCTAAATCTGCTCCTAAGCGTGTAGGCCGTGGTATTGGTTCAGGTTTAGGTAAGACAGCGGGTCGTGGCCATAAAGGTCAGAAGTCTCGCAGCGGCGGCGGCGTTCGCGTCGGTTTCGAAGGTGGTCAAATGCCACTTAAGATCCGTCTACCTAAGTTTGGCTTTACCTCGCGTCGTGCTTTGGTAACTGCTGAAGTTCGTTTACTCGAACTAGCAAAAGTTAACGGTGATGTTATCGACTTAAACACGCTGAAAGATGCGAACGTTCTTACTCGCAACATCCAGTTTGCGAAAATCGTTCTTTCAGGTACCATTGAGCGCCCTGTGACTGTAAAAGGTCTGAAGGTAACCAAAGGTGCACGTGCAGCTATTGAAGCTGCCGGCGGTAAGATCGAGGAATAATACGTCGATGGCAAAACCAGGACTTGATTTAAAAAGCGCGAAAGGCGGTTTATCTGAACTGAAAACACGTCTCCTGTTCGTGATTGGCGCAATTATCGTCTTTAGAGCCGGTTCGTTTGTGCCAATTCCTGGTATTGACGCAGCTGTATTAGCAGAGCTATTTGCTCAGCAAAAAGATACCATCCTGGGCATGTTTAACATGTTCTCGGGTGGTGCTTTAGAGCGTGCCTCTATCTTTGCATTAGGTATCATGCCGTATATTTCGGCATCGATTATCATGCAATTATTGACTGTCGTGCATCCTGCACTCGCTGAATTGAAAAAAGAAGGCGAATCAGGACGTAAGAAAATCAGTCAGTACACGAGATATGGAACGCTCGTGCTGGGTACTCTCCAGTCGATCGGTATTGCAACAGGTTTACCTAATCTTATGCCAGGCCTTGTGGCCAACGCAGGATTCGGATTTTACTTTGTCGCAGTTGTCAGCTTAGTCACAGGAACTATGTTCCTAATGTGGTTAGGTGAGCAAATTACCGAACGTGGTATAGGTAACGGTATCTCGATATTAATTTTCGCAGGTATTGTTGCTGGATTACCATCTGCTATCGGCTCAACAGCCGAGCAGGCGCGTCAAGGTGACTTGAATGTACTCGTATTATTGCTACTTGCGGTAATCGTATTCGCCGTCACTTATTTGGTAGTGTTTGTTGAGCGTGGTCAGCGTCGTATCGTCGTTAACTATGCTAAACGTCAGCAAGGCCGCAAGGTGTTCGCTGCACAAAGTACACATTTACCTTTGAAAGTGAATATGGCTGGTGTGATTCCACCAATATTTGCGTCCAGCATTATTTTGTTCCCAGGCACACTGGCTCAGTGGTTTGGTGCAAATGAGTCCATGTCATGGTTAAGCGATTTCGCTTTGGCTGTGTCACCAGGACAACCGCTGTACTCATTATTGTATGCGACAGCAATTATTTTCTTCTGTTTCTTCTACACTGCGTTGGTGTTTAACCCACGTGAGACAGCTGATAACTTGAAGAAGAGTGGTGCGTTCATTCCCGGGATTCGTCCTGGAGAACAGACTTCGCGTTACATTGATAAAGTGATGACTCGCCTGACATTGGCAGGTGCGTTATACATTACCTTTATCTGCTTAATTCCGGAGTTCATGTTAATTGCGTGGAAAGTACAGTTCTATTTTGGCGGTACTTCGCTACTAATTATAGTAGTCGTGATCATGGACTTCATGGCTCAGGTTCAGACCCATATGATGTCACA
Organism: Shewanella denitrificans OS217; assembly: GCF_000013765.1. Taxonomy (NCBI): domain Bacteria; kingdom Pseudomonadati; phylum Pseudomonadota; class Gammaproteobacteria; order Alteromonadales; family Shewanellaceae; genus Shewanella; species Shewanella denitrificans. The sequence continues at coordinate 206,741 of NC_007954.1, forward strand.
TCAGTATGAGTCTGTGATGAAGAAAGCAAACTTAGTGAACAAAGCGAATTTAGATCGCTTTGGTCGATAAGTTAGCTTTACGGAGTGATGAAATGAAAGTTCGAGCTTCCGTGAAGAAGATCTGCCGTAATTGCAAGATCGTCAAGCGTAGTGGTGTTGTACGCGTTATCTGTGTTGAACCAAAACACAAACAGCGTCAAGGCTAAAAAAAACTTTGACCAGCTCAAATTTGGGCTGGTCAAATATTGTTTGCAAATTTGTCATCTGTCGAGTATCCTTTCGGGCTTTTCCCAGATGACCTTTAACTTAAGGAGTGCATAGTGGCCCGTATCGCTGGCATTAACATTCCTGATCAAAAGCATACAGTCATTGCATTGACTGCTATCTTCGGTATCGGCCGTACACGTGCAAGAGCAATCTGCGCGTCTACAGCTATCGCTGAAACTGCTAAGATCAAGGAATTGAGCGAAGCTCAAATAGATATCCTACGCGAAGAAGTCGCCAAATACTCTGTAGAGGGTGACTTACGTCGTGAGATTTCAATGAACATCAAGCGTCTTATGGATCTTGGTTGTTATCGTGGTCTCCGCCATCGTCGTAGCCTGCCTCTCCGTGGGCAACGTACTAAGACCAATGCGCGTACGCGTAAAGGTCCACGTAAACCAATCAGAAAGTAACGGGAAGGTAAACCAAAATGGCTAAAGTTCCGTCACGTTCTCCGCGTAAGCGCGTACGTAAACAGGTTGCAGATGGCATGGCTCATATCCATGCGTCTTTCAACAACACTATTGTCACCATTACAGATCGTCAAGGTAATGCGTTGTCATGGGCTACCTCTGGTGGTTCAGGTTTCCGTGGTTCACGTAAATCTACCCCATTTGCTGCGCAGGTTGCTGCGGAGCGTGCAGGTATTGCTGCTCAAGATTACGGTTTAAAGAACCTTGAAGTTTTCGTGAAGGGACCAGGTCCAGGTCGTGAGTCAGCCATTCGTGCGCTGAACGCTGTTGGTTATAAAATTACCAACATTACCGATGTGACGCCTATCCCTCATAATGGCTGTCGTCCACCTAAAAAGCGTCGTGTATAACGTCGTTTCATAGGATAGTTGGAGAAAGATCATGGCAAGATACTTGGGTCCCAAGCTCAAGCTCAGCCGCAGAGAAGGTACAGACCTTTTCCTAAAAAGCGGTGTGAGAGCAATCGATTCGAAGTGTAAGCTGGAAACTGCACCTGGACAACATGGCGCACGTAAGCCACGTTTGTCTGAGTATGGTACTCAGTTACGCGAGAAACAAAAAGTTCGTCGTATTTATGGTGTGCTTGAAAAGCAATTCCGTAACTACTACAAAGAAGCTGCACGCCTAAAAGGCAATACAGGTGAAAACTTGTTGCAACTTTTAGAAACACGCCTAGATAACGTTGTTTATCGTATGGGCTTTGGTGCGACTCGTGCAGAATCACGTCAGCTAGTTAGCCACAAAACTGTGTTGGTTAACGGCCGTGTTGTTAACATACCGTCGTTCAAAGTGTCTGCGAATGATGTTGTAAGCATCCGCGAAAAGTCACGCACTCAAGCACGTATTAAAGCGTCTTTAGAAGTGGCAGCTCAACGCGAGAAGCCTACATGGGTTGAAGTAGATAACACTAAGATGGAAGGTGCTTTCAAGCGTCTACCAGAACGTAGTGATTTGTCTGCGGATATTAACGAACAGCTGATCGTCGAGCTTTACTCTAAGTAAGGCTAACAAACAAGAGAGGACACAATGCAGGGTTCTGTTACAGAATTTCTTAAACCGCGACTCGTCGACATTGAGCAGGTTAACCCAACACGCGCCAAAGTTACACTAGAGCCACTCGAACGTGGTTTTGGCCATACCTTAGGTAACGCGTTGCGTCGCATCCTATTGTCGTCTATGCCAGGCTGCGCAGTTACAGAAGTCGAAATCGACGGTGTGCTGCACGAATACAGCAGCAAGGAAGGCGTGCAAGAAGATATCCTTGAGATATTGCTCAATCTTAAAGGTTTAGCAGTAACAATCGAGGGTAAAGACGAGGCTATGCTTACGTTAAGCAAGTCCGGCACAGGCCCTGTTACTGCCGCAGACATCACACATGATGGCGATGTTACCATCATGAATCCTGATCATGTTATCTGTCATTTAACAGGTAACAATGATATCAGCATGCGTATCCGCGTTGAGCGTGGTCGCGGTTATGTGCCAGCATCTGCTCGTGCACAGACCGAAGACGATGATCGCCCAATCGGCCGCTTGTTGGTTGATGCTTCTTTCTCACCCGTTGCTCGCATTGCATACAATGTTGAAGCGGCTCGTGTTGAACAGCGCACTGACTTAGACAAACTCGTTATCGATATGACCACAAACGGTACTATCGATCCTGAGGAAGCAATACGTCGTTCTGCAACAATTTTAGCTGAACAGCTAGATGCGTTTGTTGAATTACGTGATGTGACTGAGCCAGAGCAGAAAGAAGAGAAACCGGAGTTTGATCCGATTCTGCTGCGTCCTGTCGACGATTTAGAGCTAACTGTACGTTCAGCCAACTGCTTGAAGGCTGAAGCGATTCATTACATCGGAGATCTTGTACAACGAACTGAAGTGGAATTGCTTAAAACTCCTAACCTAGGTAAGAAGTCTCTTACTGAAATCAAGGATGTTCTAGCGTCTCGCGGACTTTCATTAGGTATGCGTCTTGAAAACTGGCCTCCAGCTAGTTTAGTAGACGACCTATAAGTCTCAGTTTTGTACAGATTTTTTGGTTATAAGGATTTAGGTCATGCGCCATCGTAAGAGTGGTCGTCAACTAAACCGCAACAGCAGTCATCGCCAAGCTATGTTCCGTAACATGGCTTGCTCAATAGTTCGTCATGAGATTATCAAGACAACTGTAGCTAAAGCGAAAGAACTGCGCCGCGTAGTTGAACCTCTAATAACACTTGCTAAAGTAGACAGCGTTGCAAATCGCCGTTTAGCTTTCGCTCGTACTCGCGACGCTGAAGTCGTAGGTAAGTTATTTACAGAATTGGGTCCACGCTTCCAGGAACGTCCTGGTGGTTACACTCGTATTCTAAAGTGCGGTTTACGCGCCGGTGATAAAGCCCCAATGGCTTACATCGAGCTAGTAGGTCGTCCTGAAGCTGCTGAAGCTGTTGATGTTGAAGCTGCTGAGTAATTAATTTTACAAAGTTTAAAAAACCGAGCTTAGGCTCGGTTTTTTTATGCCTAAAATTTGAGGCTGAAAATTTAAAATCCACTCGAGTATTTCAAAAACATTGCAGTAACAACCTGCATTTTAAAATCTGATTTTAATTTCATTGCGTGTCAAAGGCTGTATTAGTGGACCTTAACTGGAATTAGGCATCATGCATGATAATCACGTATTAGTTGATGACATAGGGTGTATTTTCGCACTAACAAGCGTAGTGCTATTAGCACCAATAATGCTAATTTGATCACTAGATTAAATAACCTTAAATTTCGCTCAATGACGACAAGTGTTGCAAAAATGTACAGCCGTGGTTTATTATGTGCATAATTCGTGACAAATTGATCCCTCCTTTATATGGACATTTTTCTCTATGTGTAAGCAATGGACTGTGTTTATTACAGCACTCTTTTTATTATTTAGCAGCTTCACTAAAGCGGACTTGAATAGTGATTATAGAAACTATCAGGTGTTCACAGATCAAGCCGGTAATCTGGTATTAAGAGTCCCTGCGACTTTTGTTCTCATTGCTTCCGATATCAATATTCCACTCAATATCACTCCTAAAAATGGGGTATTTAAACTCATTCAAAACGGCAATACTTGGTCATTAATACCCATGACCCAGGGTGAGTTCGACAATTTATCATTAACAGCGGCAAGTCATATTCGATTAGAGTTTCAGGATATCGATGGGGATGGCGTTAATGACCTGATTGTTCGCGATGTGAGTGGCAATAGAGACAGTTTTATCGTCAGTAATTTAACTGGTACAGCCAATGTTGATGCCTACAGTTTAGCGCGCAATGGCATAGATCTATCTCAAGGTAGTGCACTGTCGTTTAAAGATATCAATGGCGATGGGATAAAGGACATTATAAAGGATGAGAATACCAGTTCTGCAACCACGTATTTAGGTTCACGTTCAGGCCGCCTCATCGATACTTCGGGCACTGATGCATTTACAAATCCAGGTAACGTTATAGGCTTAACTGCTGGTCAATTTAAAGTGACAGAATCAGGGGCTGCGACCTACAGTATTCCCTTAAACCTCCCCCCAGCGACAGCAGGTGTAATGCCGCAAGTTGGTTTGTCCTATAACAGCCAGGGCGGGGAAGGCATATTGGGTATGGGCTGGAATATCTCTGGGTTATCAGCTATTGCGCGTTGCCCAAAAAGTATCGCAATCGATGGGAAAATCGAAGGGATTAAATATAACACCAGTGATGCGCTTTGTTTTAATGGCCAAAGATTAATGTTAAATGCCAACAGTACAAATGAGTATCACACCGAAATTGACAATTTTAGTGTCATCACTGCATTTAATGGCACCAATGGTCCTGAATACTTCACGGTAACCACTCAATCTAATGAAACACACTATTATGGTAAAGCCCCTAACAATATATCTACCTCTGAGGATGCCTATGTAGAACGTGGCGGTTATGCTGCTAAATCGGCGGCAAAGCTATGGGCGCTTAAAGCGATTGTCGATAATAAGGGTAACTACATTCGCTATGATTACATAAAAAATGTGACCAAAGGCAGTCATATACTCAATAGCATTGCCTATGGCGGAAATGAAACATTAGCCACTGCACCATACAATAGGATTGAATTTATCTATACCGATGTCGCACGTTCGCTCGAAGGTTATTCTGACGGCGGTATTCTCACTAATAATAAAAGATTAAAGCAGGTCATAGTCAAACAAGACTCCGACGTTTTCCGCTCGTATAATTTTACTTGGCTGCTTACCTCTATCCCTGAAGAACGAAATTACGTCACTGGGATACAAGAATGTTTCAATGAAAGTAATACAGATTGTCTCCCTGCTACTAAATTTGAATTTGAACAACCAGCAAGAAAAATACCAACTTCCACTTATAAAATGTGCAGGATAAATGCACCGGCAGAACAAGCTATTTGTACTAGTGTTAATTATTGTGATGCCACTAGTAACGGGTCCGGTGGCTGGTGTGAGGTTAACTATAATACGCCAGATATAGCGCCTTTTGAGAGTGCCTCATACGGTGCTGCTGCGAGTAACGCTGATAGATATTATGCCCAAGTCTTAGATTTTAACGGCGATGGCTATGCCGATATGCTGTTCCCCAAGGATGGCAAATGGCACTATTACACTACAGATTGGCAAGTGACCACGACCGAATCTTTGATTAACATCCCTGAAAGGTTTAAGAAGAATTACCTTTCTAGTGACCCCACTACGCGAAGTATTAAGACCAGTACTATTAGTAATAGCACCCAAGTGATCAGCGGTGCCAGCATAGGTGAAAAAGGCTATGCCAGAGTGATTGATTACAATGGCGATGGCAAACAAGAGTTACTAATCCCTATTGCCTCAGGTTATTGGCATATTCTCAGTTCAGACTCTAGCACTAGTGAGCAAACGACATGTGAGCCTCAACCTTACCCCGCTCCGCCTATCTGCGATACGCATACGATAACTAATAAGTTCACCTATACATCCTTAGGTATATTAGCTAAAGATTATGAAAATGCCGTAGTCGCTGACGTCGATGGTGACGGGCTGCAAGATATCGTCTTCAATTCTGGATCTTCGCTTAGCTATTACCATAACTTAGGTGGCTCGTTTTCAGCTGCAAAGTCTATATCCCTAGACATGCCAGCAAGCTTTAGTGGCGCAACCGCTTATGAGGCCTATGGTAATGATATTGTCAGAACGTCGGCCAATATAAAAAATTCGGCGATGATTGATGTTAATGGTGATGGCCTTACCGACATTGTGATAAAAATGCGTAAAATTACCACAAATCCACCGCCACCAGGCTGTTATGATCCTAGAATGCTTGCGGTCGCAGCGGTAGAAGATGATGAAGCCGCAGAAAGGTGCAGAGAAACCATCACAGTAGATTACGGAACCTATGCATTCATCGCTTCGGTAAATGCGGGGCAGGTTAGCTACACAGCCACAGACAACAGCTACCTAGGTGCCACATTAAAAGCCATGAGAGTGGCCGATTTTAATGGTGATGGCTTAACGGATATTGCATATATTGCCTCCGACCGATGGTATTACCGTTTATCAAAAGGCAACGGCATTTTTACCAGTCCAAAAGCGCTCAACGGAATAGATGCTAAAACGGAAAGCATCTATAACCGTCACCAGTTTGTTGATTTAGATGCCGATGGAAGAAGCGATATACTAGCGGCTACGACAAGCAAAAATTATACAATTTTTCTCTCAGGTCCCAGTGAAACCACAGAAAGCGCGAATTTTATCAAGCGTGGCACGCTGCCCGTTGGTACCAGTACCACCCCTGAAGAGACCGCCTTGCGTCTTGCGGATGTCGATGGCGATGCAAAGTTAGATTTGCTAACCGCATCATCGAGCACTGGCACTTGGAAGGTGCAAAAAGCCACTCGTCCATATATCAAAGAACATGTGCTGACTAAGATCACCAATGCCTTTGGGGTGCAGACTAAAATAGCCTATGCACCATTAAACAGTGGCGTACCCTTGATTAATCTTGAATCAAGCCAAAAGCCAAATGATAAGGATTACATTACCCCGATAGCGGGAATGTACGTGGTGACCGAAGCGGCGACTCAGTCAACCAGTACTGAATCTGTCTTAGTGCAATATGCCTATGGTGGCCCCTTAGCCCATAAGAAAGGCCGTGGCTTTTTAGGGTTCGAAACAGTAAAAACCACTGACCCACAATCGGGTGTCGTCACCACAACTCAATATCATCAATTGCATCCGTTGACAGGCATGCCGAAAACCACGACTCGTAAGTACCAAGATAACCTACTGAGCAGTGCAACTAACACTTATGCACAAGGCACCAGTGCTAATGGTGGCCGACATGTATATTTAAAGAGCTCAACCGAAGCCAGCTACAGTATCGATTTATCTACCGACGGCATCACAGCTACAGATCATAAAAAAGTCGCAGAAACCATTACTACCAATACCCATGACAGCTGGAATAACCTGACTCAAAGTATTGTGGACGTCAAAGATGCGGCGGGTAGCCTAGTACACAAAACTCAAACGGATAACACCTATTCAAGTTCGGCCTATGGGATTATTAGCACAGATGCCATAGCGTTAGAGCGCAGCCACAGTCAGCAAGATGTTCAGGCGGGCACTCAGCCCGATGCCAAGCAATTTGGCCGCCTGTACACCACCCAAGTGAAGAAGACCCGCTATAAAGATACCGCCAGTGGTACGGCAGAATCACAAACACGTAACACTAAGTTTAGCTATTACCCGAACGGCATGTTGCGCGAATCCTTTGTTGATGGCCTGAATACTGCCTTTTTCTACGACAAATACGGTAACAAGGTAGCCGAGCAAAGTTATGCTAAACACAATGCGGTTAGCTATCAAAAGCGCGGCCAGTATTGGTTTTATGACAGTCGCGGCCAGTACCTAGCAAGGCAGATGAATCAAAATGGCGAGTCTGAAACCTATCTGCTTAACGGTAAATCAGCCAGCACGGCCACCTTGGGGCTTATTTACAGCAAAACCACCACAGGGCCAAATAAATTAGCCTCAACCAGCTATTTCGATATTCAGGGCCAAGTAGTGCGCCAACTGCTGGCGGACGGTAACTACTCAGAAACCAGTAAGACCCTCTGTGAAAGTTGCGTTGAAAATTACATTACCGAAACCAACAGCAGTAGCAATAAACCGCAAACGGTGAATTACTTCGATAAGTTTGGTCGCCAGCGCCAGCAGCGCGTTAAAGGTTTCGATGGCGCCTGGATAGTCACAGCCTCAAGCTACGACAAGTTAGGCCGTGTCACCCATAGCAGTGTGCCTAACTATGACACTGCGTCCGCGGTTAAGTCACAGCAATATTATGATGCCCTAGGGCGAGTCTATAAGCAGACTAAACTCACCGAAACCGGCACAGTCACGGTTTACAGTAAGATTGATGGCTTAGAGACCACTTCAATAGATGAAAAAGGGCTGCAATATAAAGATATCCACAGCGCCGACGGTCAGCTAATTACGCGTATTGATCCGCAAGATCAAACGATTAGCTACTATTACGATGCCTTTGGCAATGCCCGTAAAGTCACCACTAAGGCAAAAGATAAGAATAATGCCTGGAAGACGCAATCAATCACCACAAACTTCGATGCATACGGCCGCAAAATGGCCACCAACGACCCAGATAAGGGGAGCTGGAGCTATGGCTACAATGGTTTTGGTGAGCTAATCAGCCAGACAGACGCCAAGAGTCAAACCACCACCACAGAATACGATGCCATGGGGCGCATGCTGTGGCGCAGAGATAATAGCGATCTCTCCTGTTGGAGCTATGGCAGCGATGCCACTAAAGGCAATGTCGGTAAACCCACAGGGGTTAAGCAGTGGGCGGCGCAAACCAGTTGCACCACCACGAGCGCGGTGCAGAGCAGTGAAACTTACCATTACGATGCCTTTGGCCGTCCGGCTCAGGTTGATTACACTATCGATGGCGCAAGTTACAGCACTCGCAGTGAATATAATACCAAGGGGCAGTTGAGCCGCCAGCATTACCCTTCTAATAATGGGGTGTTTTACGTTAACTTTTACTATAACGCTAACCATTACCTTTACTTGCAAAAAGACAGCGCGGATCGTGAGTTACGCAGAATAACCGCCATGGATGCCCTCGGGAATATCACGGCGCAAAGCTTTGCCAACGGCACCAGTGAGGCGCGCCGCTTTAACCAGCGCACGGGCCGCATAGACAGTATCGATCTCAAGAAAGGCAATAGCTACATTCATCAGCTAAGTTATGGTCTTTTTGATGCCAAAGGCAATGTCGAATATCGCTCCCACAGCTATTACAATGGCAGCGGCATTCAAACCTTGGGCTTCAGTGAAAACTTCACCTATGACAGCTTAAACCGCATCGAAACCCGCGATCTCAGTATTGGCACTGGCAGCCTCACGGGCTATGGCTATGATGAGCAATACAGCTACGATGGCTTCGGTAATATCAACAGCCGTAAAGGCTATGCGGGCGGCAGTTATTCGGTCAATCTCGCCAGTTATAATTACCTGCAAAGCACCAGTGTCAACCGACTCGACAGCGCCAATGTCGATGGCAAAAGCTATAGCAAGTTTATCTATGATGCCAACGGCAATATCACCTCAGATGGCAGCCGCAGCTTTAGCTACAATGCCTTCGATAAGGCCAGTCGCATTCAGCTAGGCAGCCAATACAGCGCCTATCGCTATGACAGCAGTCGCGCAGTATTGAGCCGCAGCGATTATCGCCAAGAGGCGGGCGAGTGGAAAACCTTTAATACCGATTATATCGGACAGTTGTACCAGCAAGAGCGCCGCTATAAGGGCAGTGCAGCCATAGGCAGCAACCTGGAAAATACCCGTCACAAGTATATGTTGGGTAATATCATGGTGGTGCGCAACCAAAATGCCACCTTAGGCAACAGTGAACAGGTACAGTATCAGCATGGCGATCATCAAGGCTCAACCTTAAGCATCACCGATGAGCGCGGCAACATACTCGAGCAGTACTTCTATAGCGCATTTGGCAAACCGATGAAGCTTGCTGGCTCCAGCCTAGTGCAGGCCATCACGCCCATGGAGCGCGGCTATACTGGCCATGAGATGTTACCCAATCTGGACGTGATCCAGATGGGTGGCCGTATCTACGACCCTAACTTGGCGCGTTTTTTACAGGCAGACCCCAACATACAGGCACCGACTAACCTACAGAACTATAACCGTTATAGCTATGTGCTCAATAACCCGCTGACTTATACGGATCCGAGTGGTTACTTTTTTGACAAAATATTTGATTTCGTTAAGAAGTACTGGAAAGTGATAGTGGCAGTAGTGGTAGTTGTTGTGACCTATGGCGCTGCGACTAGTTGGGTTGCATCGTGGGGCACTACTGGGGCGTTTGGAAGTGCGGCAACAGCGGCTACATCAGCAACATTAACGACCGCAGGAGCTGTCGCTACTGGAGCTATTGCGGGGGCCGCGGGTGGGTTTGTTGGAGGAGCTTTAGCGACAGGTAGCCTTAAAGGGGCGTTTCGTGGGGCCTTAACAGGTGCCATTTCAGGGGCAGCTGGTGGCTATGCAAATGCAGGTGCTGTGAGTGGTTGGGGAGATGCGGCCAAACGTATCGCAGTGGCCGCTGCAGGTGGATGTGGTGCAGGTAAAGCTTCTGGTGGTTCTTGTAGCCAGGGGGCTAAGTTGGCTGCGGTATCACAGGCGATAACTATGGGAGCTGGTGAGTTATATCGAAAAGTAAGTAGCCAATATAACAAAACAGGAGAACCGCATTTACTACAAGAAGGTATAAGCGATGTTGGAAAGCAGGCTAGAGTAATTCATGAACCTCATTTTTGGGGGCAATCAGATCAGGCAGGATTAATGAAGTCAATTGCAAAAGGCCCTTACATGGATGCATTTGCGGAATTTCATGATGGGTTGCATGAATATTTACATGACTCTTTGGGTAGTTATGCATTTTTATCCGATAATTCTGCATCTCTTATTCTTACAATGCCCCCTTCATATGTACTTACAGTAGCTGCTGCTGCGCGACCATATTCACACTTATATTCTTTAGATTTAATGAGAGAAGGTAAAAGATGATGAGAGTTTTTTTTGCTTGGGTAATGAGCACAGTCTTACTATTTTTATTGAGTGGATGTGCTGTTGGTCATGACGATTACGTTAATTATCTAAATAGTAGCCTTGGGAGTAAAATGCCCTACAAAGAACCTTATCAGCCCACTGATGCAGGAAAGATAATTAGGAGTGATTTTCTGATTGGCGGCCAAGGGCTGACGGATATTACGTCAGATGAAAATGGGTTTTTAATTTATCACTTTAGTCATCAAGAAGTATTGTCAAACATCAAAACTAAAGACTGGGTCGGTAAATGTTTAATTTATTATGTAGTAGACCCTAAGACATATATTATAAAATCATGGGGATTCGATGACGGTGGAAATCCATTAAGTTGTAGAACTTGGCTCTAAGTAACAAGTCAGAATAAACCCTAAACGTCTAACATTATCACGACGTATGGAAAAATAAATCTGGACACTTACAATAAATCGTATTCGGTTAACGGCTTCACGCTTGACGTTTTTTTGTGAAGGTCATTTTGTGTCATATACCTTGAAAGACACCGTAGGCTGCGAAGTGGATAGTCTTAATGTGTATTAACCAAGAAACCATGATGCTTAACATCCCTAAAAGGTCACAATGTATATGAATTTTATTAAGATAATGCTAACCGCAATAGTGCTATTCGCTGTGAGCTTTGCTGTTAACGCAGAGGTGAGTTCTGGTACTGTGACTGTGCTGCGAACCACTATGGATGGGCAGAAAACACTGTATTTTAAGATGAACCCCATGCCAGCAGGCGTCACCCAATGGTTATATGTCAGAGAAGGCTCAGAGAAAAATTCGGCCATATATGGACGCTCCCGGTGAGTCAAGGCAATAATCTGCTCACCTAAGGCTTTTTGGGCCTTAGTTTTCTGTTCAACTGCTTTACTCCTGCCATTGTTATTGATGCGACTCATTTCCGCTAAAAGCGGTTGTACTGCCATATATACGGGCTATGCACGCATTCGTCTGAATGTGCTGCCCCTAATTAAATCCGTACCACTGCGCCTGTAAATGTGAAACACCCATACGGATTGGGTTACCCCATCCTTGGCCTGTTCGGGCTTACACTGGTTGGACTGAGCCATTTCTTCATCGTTAACAACAACCTTGAGTATTAGGTGCTATCTTGCCGCTCTTATCATCCAGACGGGCTATAAGCCCTTGGCACGACCGAGCTGAGCAAGATAGCGATAACAGGGTTAATTGGCTTCATGGCTTATGCCTTGATAAGCGCCGTATTGCGGCGCATAGGGCACTTGCTTGTGCAATAAAATCCACATCAGCCTAGCGAGTCGATGAGCGGTGGCAACCACAGTTGTGCAGATGCTTTTACGGTTTCTTAATTGGGTTATCCACTGATTTAAATCATCATTTTTCTTACTTGCATGGCTGACTACGGTTCTGGCACCGTGAATAAGTTGTTTGCGTAAGTAGCCGTCGCCGCGTTTGGTGATACTGCCATTAATACTCTTATTGCCTGAGGCGAATTGTTGTGGGGTTAACCCTAGCCAGACTGCTAATTCTTTAGCGCTATTAAAGGCTTGCCCTGCACCAATGGCAGCGGCAAACGCTGAAGCGATAATGGGGCCAACACCTGGAATACTTAATAAGATTTTGCCATTAGGGTCTTGCTCTACCAGCTGTTTTATCAGGCGGTTAATGCGGTCTAAGCGGGTACTCACAGTCTGGTATTCATCCCAGAAATCATTGGCCATTAACTTGATGATAGGCCGCTGTGACTCATCGTTAATGATGTCCCACATGGCTCGCTCAAACGCACTGTGACCTTGTGGAAAACAAATACCGAAATCCACTAACACACCACGAATTTGATTGGTGCAGGCCGTTCTTTGTTTTACCAAGCGCTCTCTGACGCGGTGCAGCATCAATATCTCTTGTTGGGCTTCGGTTTTAATCGGCACAAAGCGAATGTTGGGCCTAAAATTGGCTTCATAAATCGCCATGGCATCATTTTTATCGTTCTTGCTGCCGCGTACAAAGGGCGTGACATGCTGGGCTGGAATGAGCTTAACGTTATGCCCCATGGCAAGAAACTTACGCCCCCAGTAATGGGAAGAATAACACGCCTCAAAGACCACATCACAGACTGGCTGCTGCGACATGAACTCGCTCAGCTGTGTGCGATTTAAGCGCTTGCTGAACACTTGCTTGGCGTGTTTATCCATCCCCAATAGTTGAAATACATTTTTTGCCAAATCAATCGAAATAGTGCTAACTTTCATGGTGGACGCTCCTTAAGTAACTGTATGGTTCAACATCAGTTTGGCGCATTGACGCCGTATTAGGGAGCGTCCATCTCATCACCCACAAAAAATAACATGATTTAGCTCCTTCTACTAAACTCAAAAAAGTTGTCGATGTTGGAGCTTGTTATGCCGCGCCCTAGAAGAAGTCAGGTGAGTGTTGAGCTTCTTGTTTAACATCAGTCCTTTCTACCACTGCAACAGTCGTGTTATTCGCCGTGCATTCTTTACCAATAAAAAGTCTGCGGTGATGATGCGCTGGTTTATTGGGTGAGTCGGGTAAGAATTTTGACCATCGTCGTGGCTGGGTCGAATCGCGACTGTTTGAACTCGAAGCCGTTTTTGCAATCGATGTGGCCGCCTTTGCAGTGATGTCTAACCACCTTCATGTGGTGTTACGTATTGACATTGAGACTGCCAATTGCTGGACAGACCGAGAAGTCCTCGAGCAGTGGCACAAGCTGTTTAATGGCGATGAGATAACCCAGAAATTTGTTAAAGGTGAAGTCGTTGAAACCCATGAAGTGCTCAGATTAAAGCATTCCATCGCCACTTATCGAAGCAGACTGTGCGACATCAGCTGGTTCATGCGCTGTCTTAATGAGCCGATTGCACGGCAAGCAAATCAAGAAGATAGCTGTACAGGCCGCTTCTGGGAAGGTCGCTTTAAATCGCAGGCCCTGCTAGATGAGGCCGCAGTGTTAGCCTGTATGGCCTATGTCGATCTAAATCCAATTAGGGCCAAGATGGCAAGCACCCCTGAGCAATCAGACCACACCAGCATCCAGCTGCGGATTCAGGCGGCTTTAAGAGGTGAGCAACCTATCAGCTTATTACCTTTCATTGGAAACGAGCGAAAAAACCAACCTAAAGGGATTGCGTTTTCGCTGCAAGATTATCTTGAGCTGGTTGATGATACGGGACGTATTATTCGCAATGACAAGCACGGTGCCATCAGCACCAATAGCGCTAAGTTACTCACAAGATTGAATATCTTTCAAGAAAATTGGCTCAAACTTACCACAGAATTTGGTAAGTTATTTCACGGCCCAGTGGGCACGCTTCAAGAACTCACAAGCTATTGCGAGCATCTAGAAAAGCGTCGACGACATTTCGCCAGTTGTTGTCAGCACTTAATGGCTAGTTGACCAGCGCCTCTAAGTAAAAAGATTCTTTCATGACTCCCTACTCTGCCAAAATCAACGGGTTGGGGTAGAGCGGTTAAAAATCACAGTTTCTTAATGAAATCAGTCTATTTAACTAATCGGCTTAGATAAATCCATGTCACATTAACCTTCTAGCAGGGAAATCCCTTAGTCTTGCTTGAGCACACGCCGAAAGTGCATTATGTGATTGTTTCATAATGGCTGGCTAGATTTATTGTTAGGCTAGATTTATTGTGTGATTGTTTCATAATGGCTGGCTAGATTTATTGATTGCCAGCATTACCCTTCTAATAATGGGGTGTTTTACGTTAACTTTTACTATAACGCTAACCATTACCTTTACTTGCAAAAAGACAGCGCGGATCGTGAGTTACGCAGAATAACCGCCATGGATGCCCTCGGGAATATCACGGCGCAAAGCTTTGCCAATGGCACCAGTGAGGCGCGCCGCTTTAACCAGCGCACGGGCCGCATAGACAGTATCGATCTCAAGAAAGGCAATAGCTACATTCATCAGCTAAGTTATGGTCTTTTTGATGCCAAAGGCAATGTCGAATATCGCTCCCACAGCTATTACAATGGCAGCGGCATTCAAACCTTGGGCTTCAGTGAAAACTTCACCTATGACAGCTTAAACCGCATCGAAACCCGCGATCTCAGTATTGGCACTGGCAGCCTCACGGGCTATGGCTATGATGAGCAATACAGCTACGATGGCTTCGGTAATATCAACAGCCGTAAAGGCTATGCGGGCGGCAGTTATTCGGTCAATCTCGCCAGTTATAATTACCTGCAAAGCACCAGTGTCAACCGACTCGACAGCGCCAATGTCGATGGCAAAAGCTATAGCAAGTTTATCTATGATGCCAACGGCAATATCACCTCAGATGGCAGCCGCAGCTTTAGCTACAATGCCTTCGATAAGGCCAGTCGCATTCAGCTAGGCAGCCAATACAGCGCCTATCGCTATGACAGTAGTCGCGCAGTATTGAGCCGCAGCGATTATCGCCAAGAGGCGGGCGAGTGGAAAACCTTTAATACCGATTATATCGGACAGTTGTACCAGCAAGAGCGCCGCTATAAGGGCAGTGCAGCCATAGGCAGCAACCTGGAAAATACCCGTCACAAGTATATGTTGGGTAATATCATGGTGGTGCGCAACCAAAATGCCACCTTAGGCAACAGTGAACAGGTACAGTATCAGCATGGCGATCATCAAGGCTCAACCTTAAGCATCACCGATGAGCGCGGCAACATACTCGAGCAGTACTTCTATAGCGCATTTGGCAAACCGATGAAGCTTGCTGGCTCCAGCCTAGTGCAGGCCATCACGCCCATGGAGCGCGGCTATACTGGCCATGAGATGTTACCCAATCTGGACGTGATCCAGATGGGTGGCCGTATCTACGACCCTAACTTGGCGCGTTTTTTACAGGCAGACCCCAACATACAGGCACCGACTAACCTACAGAACTATAACCGTTATAGCTATGTGCTCAATAATCCGCTGACTTATACGGATCCGAGTGGTTACTTTTTTAAGGGGCTGTTTCGAGCGATAGCTGATATTCCGATATTAAATGCAGTAATTTCAGTAGTTTTTGCTGTTTACTGCCAAGCGTGCTTAGTTGCTTATAATGCGATGTCGACCTATTCGGTGACGGGTAGTCTAAAATCGACCTTCACCTCTGGTCTTACAACGGCAATTATGCCGGGGGGAGGAAGTGCTGGTGGAGTACTTGCAAGTGCGGCTATAGGAGGACTCTCTTCGAAGTTGCAAGGAGGTGATTTTGGACATGGTTTTATCTCCGCGGGTATAGGTGCAGCATTTGGAGGGCGGATAGAGGTAGGTAATCAATATGCAAATGTCATTGTGGCTGCCGTTATTGGAGGAACTATTTCTAAACTGACAGGAGGTAAATTTGCAAATGGAGCGGTTACAGCCGGATTTGCAAGAGCTGTGTTTGGAGGAGCTTCAAACCAAGATTCAGCCGCTGTTGCAAGTGATTCTCAATCACAGCTATCAGGGATAACTAAGGCTCTAGGTGTCGTAGGCGATGTTATGGGAAGAATATGGTCACTTCCTAACACTCTTATAGGGTTGGGTTATGGTGGTATTGGAATGATGTTCGGCGCTACACCTGTGTGGGATGGGAGTGAGGGGATTTTGCATTTTACTAATATGCCTGAATGGATGATGCCTTCAGCAATGTCTTTTGGTCATGTTCATGTATATGGCCAAAATTCTTACAAGAATCCAAATGGCAGTTATGTTGTAAATAGGTTTGATTCTCCGATTGTAACAGAGGAAACCTTGCATACTAGACAATCAGAAATACTTGGTCCTTTATATCTGCCTTTACATGGCATGGCGATGGGTGTTTCGCAACTTACTGGTGGCGGGACGCATAACAAAAATCTGTTAGAGATGGGGCCGGAAAGTGGAAAAAATCCTTGGCCTTGGTAATTGATTATGATCTATATGAACTTATTACAGCAATTTAGAATGTTTATTTTTTTAGTGATCACATTAGCATTAAGCGGCTGTCCGCGGTTTGCGTATGTGGAGATATATAATTATTCAGGAACAACTATTGAGGTTTCATCTTCGGGTATAACTAAAATCATAGCCCCTGCTAATTCAGATAGATTTAGAATGACTGGTGAGCAGTTCGAAATTAGTTCAGAGCTAGGCAATTGGGTATACCCAAGAAATATTCCTAATGGTGGTGTTGATGGGCCTTATTTCGATGGTACATTACGTGTTCAACTAAATAAAAATGGTGATTTATACGTTTTAAATGAGGATCAAGAGCCGCCGATTGAAGCTTTTGGTGAGCAGCCGACTGGCTACCCTATATCCGTAAAAGATAATTCACGTTATTTTAAGGAGAATTGATAAATTTATTAAGAAGCCAAATTTAAAAATAAGTCTGGATACTTACAATAAATCGTATTCGGTTAACGGCTGCACACTTGAGTTTTTTTGTGAAGGTCTTTTTGAATATATACCTTGAAAGACACCGTAGGCTGCGAAGTGGATTGCCTTAATCGAGACCGTAATGTTTTTAACCAAGAAACCATGATGCAGAACATCCCTAAAAGGTCGCAAGGATATGAATTTTATTAAAATAATACTTAGCGCAATAGTGCTATTCGCTACGAGCATTGCTGTTAACGCAGAGGTGAGTTCGGGCACTGTGACTGTGCTGCGAACCACTATGGATGGGCAGAAAACACTGTATTTTAAGATGAACCCCATGCCAGCAGGCGTCACCCAATGGTTATATGTAAGAGAAGGCTCAGGAAATGCGGCGGGCTGTCAGTTAATTACCGATGACACCATGTTGCAGTTGGCATACTCAAGCTTATTGGCAGCGAAAACGGCGGCACAAAGGATTACTGTTGGCTATTGTGCCGACAGTAACGGCTATGGCTTGGTTAACCAGTACATCGAATTAGACTAGGACTTATGGACAAACGCTTTAGTTAATAAATGCACAGTAATGTGTGATTGACGATTCACATGTCCAATAGTACATACATTATGGATCACGGATTAACATGAGTGGGGCCGGTTCTATATCAAATAAGCTTATGGTTATAGTCCAGCTTATCGCGGCCCCAATTTAAAATTGGCATCAAGCCATGCACTTATTATTTGAATTCAAACATTTGAGGATTTAAAAATGAAATATCTAAAATTATTAGCCGTTACTTGTCTCTTGCTGCCAAGCTTTGCCTCGGCGGGTGAGTTAACAATAGGCGCGACGGTGCTGGAAGTGGCTACCAATGCGACCGGTAGCGGTAAGAATTTTGCCATCAAAGTTGAAGGTGGTGTAGGGCCTTGCAATGGCTGGATATACTTTTTGGAGGACAGTGCCGCGTCTGCGGCTACCTATTCACAAGCATTTTCCATCGCATTAACGGCCCTGAGTAGCGATAAAAAAGTCAGGGTGCATAACTTTACTGACGACGCTTGTACCGGCGCGCGATTTATTTCCATCAGCAAATAAAAGCCTTAGGTACAAAGTTACAGCGACGAAAACACAGCTTAAACATGAACTAAAAGCGACTGAATCTTGGTTGTAATATTAAGCATTTGGTTAATGGCGAATCTCGAAAGGGGTGATTAACGGTGCCACCTAGCGTAACAATTTTGTGCAAAATAAGGCTATCTTGCCTTGCTCTAGTACAAAGGCTCACATAGACTCGTCTTCAGCATGGGTTGTAAGCATACAAAAGTAAGGTGAAAGCGTGGAAACTAAAAGTGTCTCATTTGTACTAACTAGCTGTAATCGATTTGATTTATTAGAAGAAACCTTAATCAGCTTTTTTAAGTTTAATACTTACCCTATTGCCCAATACATTATTATTGAGGACAGCCATAATCTCGATAAGCTCAACAAGGTGCTGGCTAAGTTTCCTGATGTGGATTTTGTGGTGCTCAATAATGAGCCGCAGCTGGGTCAAATGAAAAGCATAGACAGGGCTTATAGTAAGGTGACTTCTGACTATATCTTCCATTGCGAAGATGATTGGGAGTTTTACCGCAAAAGCTTTATTGAAGATTCTTTTAAAGTATTAGACACGGATGAGAAAGTGGTCACTGTGTGGCTGCGTGAGCAAGATGATACTAACGAGCATCCGGTGGAAGCTGAGCTATTTGAATGTAAGGACCCAGAAGGGCGCAGTTATCAAATTATGCAGCGCAATCACCAACGCCGGGCTAACTCAGCCCTGTGGCATGGCTTTACTTTAAATCCAGGTCTTCGCCGCACTAAGGATTACCAACTCATCGCACCCATAGGTGAGATGGGGGGGGAGCATGCCATGAACGAAATTTATTTCCAACATGGCTTTAAAGGGGCGATATTTCCAACGGGTTATGTGCGCCATATCGGCTACCACAGAGGCATACGTTATAAAGTGGGCCAAAGTAAACTGGCGAAAGATTTCTCAGTAGGTTGGAAGCGTATTAAAGCAAAAGCCTGCCAGCTTTTGGGTATCTAACATCTTTAGTTATGACCAAATAAAAACGCCCTCAAATGAGGGCGTTTTTATGGGACAAAGGTTTTCAGTTAGGCTTGTTTTGATGATTTTCAAACAGTTTAGCTTCTTTGAGGAAGGCGTAATAGGCTTCCATGACCGCCAAGATAAAGCCGCGGCGACCTGAGAATAGTTTACGTTGCAACAGGTACTCTTTGATAAAGACCAAGGGGAAGATAAGGAACAGCTTAAGGTGAGAAAAAGATTTACCTTTAACAAATTTCTCATCGGCTTTTAGGGTCGAGTACGTGTTGTTTTTATTGGTGATGGCGGCAATGGAGTCATAACCGTAATGGTCGAACACTTGATTGATGAAGATTTCCTTGCCATCCACTGTGGCGCTTTCATGGGCGAGACGTGAGTCATCGAAGAAGGATTTAGACTTCTTATAGAGCCTGTGATTGTTGGGCTTTTTGCTTAAGCTAGATAATGGTTTGCCAATAAAAATATCGTTACGCCAGAACCGCACACTGTCAGCCTTGTCTTGCTCGATAATCTCTTTAAAGGCGGCAATTAATTGTGGATTAATGGCTTCATCACCATCTAGATTCAATACCCACTCATTACGGCACAAAGACATGGCATATTGCTTTTGCTTAGCATAGCCTTGCCATTCATGACTGAAAATGGTCGCGCCAAATTGCTGCGCGATCGAAAGTGTTTTATCTGTGCTGCCAGAATCCACCAATATCACTTCATCCATGTCTTTGACGCTAGCTAGGGTTTTCGCTATGTGCTTCTCTTCGTTTTTGGTGATGATGAATACACTGATAGGTAATGTCATGGATGATGGCTTAATAGTTAGCAAATAAGACGACGATTATAGCAAATAGCGCTTATTTATGAAGCCATTACTTGTTGGGTGATACTAGGCTATTTGATTGCTCGGAACTTATGATCTCAAAACTGAGCTATGGCAAAAAACTGTGTTAAAATGCGCCTTTGCAAAATTAACTGTGGTTGGCTTCCATGAGCTTTAAGATTTTTGTCATTAACTTAGATTCCAGTGTCGATAGAATTGAAAATATGCAGGCTCAATGCAGCAAATTGGGCATAGAGTTTGAGCGTGTATCTGCCGTGCGAGGCAAAAATTTATCAAGCGCTGAAAAAGCGGCCGTGTATAACCGCGATGTGAACTTGGCTAAATATGATAAAGAGCTTAATGACGGTGAAATCGGCTGTTACATGAGCCATGCTCGCTGCTGGGAGCAAATCCTTATTCAAAAACTGGATTATTCATTGATTCTAGAGGATGACGCGATCCTTACGCCTGAGATTACTGCCTATATCGCCAAGCTTGCCGATTCCACCTCGGAATGGGATTACATTAAGCTGTCCCATGGCCGTAAACCTAAGAATATTCTTAATGCCATCGACTTGGGTGATGGCTTGTCTTTAGGCCAGTGCATTAAGCTACCTTCCACCACCACAGGGCAGTTTGTCTCTCAAACGGGGGCCAAAAAATTACTCCAGCATGCTTATCCTATCGCTAGGCCTATCGATATAGACATTCAGTTTTGGTATGAAAAATCCTTGCGAAGCTTCGTGGTACGCCCTTTCCCGATTTTAAATGGCGACTTTGGCAGTGAAATTAATCAGGTGACCGATAGACGTCAGGTGGATAAGCGCCAATTTGCCCGTATTTGGCAGAAAGCCAAATTTGAATTGAATTTGCTGTTACATCGTGGTCGCCTAGGTGCTTTACCTCAAAGCCTAGTCAAACAAGCAAAGACTAAATAAACAAGGAGCGTTGATTATGCACAGAAGAGCCATTTATCCGGGTACCTTTGATCCTGTGACCAATGGTCATGCGGACCTCATTGAACGGGCCGCAAAGCTATTTAAACATGTCATTATCGGCATCGCCGCTAACCCTTCTAAGCAACCTAGATTCACCCTAGAGGAGCGAGTCGAACAGCTCACCCTAGTCACTGCGCACCTTGATAATGTTGAGGTGGTTGGTTTTAGTGGCTTGCTGGTGGACTTTGCCCGAGATCAAAAGGCCAGTGTGCTAGTGCGTGGTCTCAGGGCCGTGTCTGATTTTGAGTATGAGTTTCAGCTGGCCAATATGAATCGCAGGCTAAGCCCAGATCTTGAAAGTGTGTTTCTCACACCGGCAGAAGAAAACTCATTTATTTCGTCAACCTTAGTCAAGGAAGTCGCCTTACATGGCGGTGATGTTAGTCAATTTGTTCATCCACAAGTGGCCTTGGCCCTTAAAGAAAAAATAGCAGCAATGAAAGCGAATAAAGGTAATAAGTAGTATGAAAAAAGGATTTTTAGTCACAAGTTTACTGGCAGCATTAGGCATGGTATCTAGCGCTCAGGCTGCACCTTGGGTCGACGCCAGCGATATATATTTACGCGCCGACATTCAGGCCTTAGCGGATGCGGGTTTTATCAAGGTGCCTGTGAATACCTACCCGTTAATGTGGTCGGGGATCGGAGAGAATTTGGCCAAAGTTGAGCCTTCTTTGATGAGCCCTGCACTGATGGATGCCTTTGCCAGAGTGAATTTTTATTACCAAAATGCCATCAATAACCGTGGCAATAGAAGCATGAAACTGGCAACCGCCAGTGAGTCGGCGCGCTTCCAGCATTTTGGTTCAGATTATCGTGAAAAAGCCGCGCTTTCTGGCTCCACTGAGTACCTAGGTGAGCGCTTTGCCTTTAAGGCTTCGGCATCGATGAATTATCATCCCGATGATGATAAAAACCTGCGTTTAGATAATTCTTATATCGCCATGATCTTAGGTAACTGGGTATTTACCGCAGGAGCCATTGAGCAATGGTGGGGCCCAGGTTTTGATACTGCGCTGCACAAGTCGACTAACGCGCGGCCAATGCCATCGTTGATGATGAGTCGTAATAATGCCAATGCATTTGAAACCCCTTGGCTGTCTTGGATGGGCAGTTGGAACTTGACTGCGGGCATAAGTGTCGCGGAAAAAGAGCGTTTTGCACCGCGAATGCTGTTGTGGAACATGCGCGCCTCGGTAAAACCTGTGCAGCAATTGGAAATTGGCCTCTCTTGGACCACGCAGTTTTGTGGTAAAGGCCAGGAATGTGATTGGGATGTAGCACTAAAATCCATCACAGGTCAGCGTGATTGCCGAGCAGATAGTGCCGATGTTTTTGGTTGTACCAATTATGGAAACCAGATGGCAGGTTTCGATGTGCGTTACGGTGATATTTGGTTTGATGTACCCGTGGGCATATACCTTGAGCGTACCTGTGAAGACTCCTTGGGCGACCCTTGGCAAATTACCGACTGCGGTAAAATGGTCGGGGTAGACACTCGATTTAACTTTGCAAAACAGCAATATAAGTTATTCGCAGAATACACGGATACCTTAGTGTATTGCGGTGCGGACGCTAATAGCTTTAACTGTTTCTATGAACATAGCACTTATTTGAGTGGTAATCGTCATTATGGCCGCGCCTTAGGTAGCACTTATGACAGTGATGCCAACACCTATGTACTGGGCCTTATTGGCCAATTTGCCAATAGCCAAGGCTTTACCGCCTTGCTGCGTTACGCCAAACTCAATGATGACGGAAGCAATCGTGGTGGGAATTGGGCGCCACAGCCATTGAAAGAAGACTTAACCATGGCAGAAGTCTCTTATCGCTTACCTATGCTCAAGGGCATGGTCACGGTTGGCGGTACAGTCTCTCAATCTAAATTTGTCACTGAGAAAGATGAAACTAATGCTTCTATCTTTGGTACTTACGAGTATAAATTTTAACAGCGACCTTGAGTTAGCTTGATGAGCAAAAAAGGCTTCACTGGTGACAGTGAAGCCTTTTTGTTGAACTCGAAACTATTACACTATTTTGTTTGGCACAGGCCGCAAAAGACTGTGGTGCGTTGGCCAAGGCGAATTTCACTGAGCAGGTTGCCACAATGAGTGCAGCTTTTACTTCCTCGACCGTAGACATGCAGTTTTTGGGCAAAGTAGCCGGGTTTGCCATCAGCATTAGTAAAATCCTTCAAGGTGGTGCCGCCTTGCTTGATGGCCTGAGCCAGAATTTGTTTTACCTCAACCACCAGTAGCGTCAGCTTTTCAATATCTATTTTTCCCGCTTCGGATTCAGGATGTATGCCAGCTGCAAACAAGGCTTCATTGGCATAAATATTACCGACGCCCACTACAATATGGTTATCCATCAGGCAAAGTTTAATGGCTTTCTTCTTGCCTTTTAGGGCTGTTAGCAACTGCAGTGGATTAAAAGCCTCGCTTAGTGGCTCAGGGCCGAGCTTTGCCAGTAAGGGGTGAGCTTCTTCAGGGAGTTCATACCAAAGCCAGGCACCAAAACGCCTAGGGTCATTAAAGCGCAGCATGCGGCCATTGGCTAACACTAAGTCAATATGATCGTGCTTCTCAACCGGGGTGTTTCTTGGCAGAATGCGCAAACTGCCGGACATGCCTAAGTGCACTATGGTTATCCCAGCCTCGGTATCTATCAGCAAGTATTTGGCTCTGCGCCTGACACTGAGTATGGTTTGGCCGACAATATTGTGAGCAAGATCTGGCACCGGCCAACGCAAAGAAGCGTTGCGGACAATAAGCTCTACGACGGTTTGATCAACAAGGTAAGGGGCTATACCTTGACGAGTGACTTCAACTTCCGGGAGTTCTGGCATTTAAGGTTGAGTTTCCAATATGAGGCTGGGGTTCAATGAGCCGCGAAGGCTTGGGGGCACAAGATACCATTGACTGCTGGGAGAGACTAACCAACCTTCAGGGGCATAATAAAGCCATAGTTGTGGCTCATTACTCTGGTTAATACTCAGCAGCAATTCTTGTGGCTTAGTGCTAGATTGAGGTTTTTCTGTCAGTGCTGATACTTGCACTTGGCTCCACGCCTCAGCCCAGATTTGGCAATTAAGCACTCGCTCGTCACATTGCCACTCTTGTGTGACATGTTCATCTTGGTTAAGTTGGCCTTGACTGAGTGGAACACGAGCAAGCCAGATACCACTGAGTTGTAATTGGGTTAATCGATTCTGTTCATCGAACAGTGGCGCAACATCTGCGGGCACATCGCTGGTTTGCTTATTCATAAAAGACAACACCAGCACCATAAAAACACAGGCACCAATAATAATGTTGTTCCACTGCTTACGAGAAAGGGCCATAGGTCTCCAAGGGGCATGGGTAGAGTGTTTTTATTGTACCCACAGATGCAACGCCTTGGAACAGCAATATAAGACTGAATTTGAATGACAGCTAACTAGTGGACTTATGCATACGGGTATTGGCTTTATTGTTTGTTATAGCCGCTTTGATACTCAATAACGAAGTCGGCAATCTGGCTGATGTTATTAATGTCTAAGCGGGTTAGTGCTGAGGGTGTTTGGGTATCTGCACAGCAAGCTATGGCGATGATGTGTTCATCTTGAGTGTGAATAAAAGGTTTGTTGTGGGCAGCTCTGTGTAACTCTATTTTTGGCAAGGCGAGTTTTTTAAAGCCTTCTACTAATACGATATCGGCTTTACTGGCATCGAGCTGACGTAATAGGTGAGCGAGATCGGGATCGCCCTCAGTAGGCGCTTCGGTCATTAATGCCCAGCGCACATGTGAGGCGACTAATACCTGCTGGGCACCCGCTTTTCGCATCTCATAGCTGTCCTTGCCGGGCGTGTCGACATCGAAATCATGGTGAGCATGCTTAAGCACTGCAAGCCTTAGGCCGCGGCGATTCAACTCAGGAATAAGTTGGGTCAATAAGGTGGTTTTACCTGTGCCGCTATAAGCGCAAAATCCTAGCACGGGTATCGTCAGAGGATTGATGAAAGCGATAGTCATGATAGATGGCTCCGAGTACTGAGTTGAGCGATTTGCTCATGGGTATTGATGTTCATGAAAGCGTCAGGATTATCAGTAAAAGCACACACGCTAAAGTGCTGATTTCGATACCAAGCACCCAGTTTTCGCTCGCCAGCATCCAAATAGTCCTGAATTGATTGGGCAAGGTTTGCTTTGAGTAATAGCACCACAGGTTGCTCTTGCTCGCCATCACTGGCGACCACTATGTCGGTTTGGCTATCTCCCATACAAGCTTGCATGCGCGAGACTAAATCTAGTGGAAGCCAAGGGCAATCACAGGGCACAACCAGTAAGATGCTGTCATTTAAGTGATTTAAGGCGCTTAATATGCCTGCAAGGGGTCCCATAAATTCTTGATTTTCATCTGGGATAACGTCATAACCTAAGGCTTGGTAAGCATCTAAATTACGGTTAGCATTGATCACTAGGCTGTCAACTTGAGGGCGAATGCGGCCTAAGGTATGAGCTACCATGCTTTGGCCGTTGAATCGCACTAAGCCTTTGTCTTGCCCGCCCATTCTGCTTGCCCTGCCGCCAGCTAAAATCACTGCATTTACCACAATTAACGCCTTTTCTTGGGAGTTTATTGCAGTCTGTCTCATGCTTGGGCTTAGGTCAAAGGCAAGGGGTAAATTTGTGATGGCTAATATAAAAATATCGGGACGAGGCCAAATTTCAGGCAAAAAAAGCCGGGTGATCTAACCCCGGCCACAAAGAGTGTGTGAGCAATGTCGTGCTTGCGAACTTAGCATCGGTTTAAAGATGATGAGGCCTTTAAATGATAACCAAGTTTTGGAACGCAAGTTAACAATAATCATTCTCATTTGTGTTTGCAAGCTATATTTTGACATTAATCGCTTTCTTTACAAAGCAGCGGTTTATGCAGCTCAATTTTATTCAGGCTTTATCTTGATTTATACCTTGGCAGTATCGCTCGTTTCAGTGAGGATTTTATCGGATAAGACTTTTAATAACACACCGTAAACAGGTAAAAATAGCCCAAGGCTGACGATGAGCTTAAAACCGTAGTCGACACTGGCGATTTCAGGCCAATTCGCGGCCATAAAGCTGTCGCTGGATGCATAAAAAGCGACACTGAAAAATACCAAGGTATCGATGAAATTGCCAAACAATGTTGAAGCCGCAGGCGCTACCCACCAAGCTTTTACTCTGCGTAATTGGGCAAATACGCTGATATCGAGCAATTGCCCGACTAAATAAGCCACAAAGCTTGCGAAGGCGATACGAAACACAAAGGTATTCCACTGAGTTATGGTTTCAAGGCCCTGAAAATGTCCCTGGTGAAACAAGACTCCCATGAGGTATGAGATCACTAAGGCTGGCAGCATGGCTTTGAAAATAATACCTCGCGCCGCTTGTTGGCCAAAAATTCGCACTGTGAGATCGGTAGCTAGGTACACAAAAGGAAAGCTAAATGCACCCCAAGTGGTGTGGTAGCCGAAAATCTGAAAAGGTAATTGCACCAAGTAGTTGCTGGCACAAATAATTAAGATATGAAAACTGACCAATAGGATCAGTGCACGCTTAAACTGCGTGGGTGTTAATAACAACATATTGTGGCCTTTTTCATTGGGGTTAGGCGGGGTGAGGGAACCCGCAAGTGAGTATTTAAATGACCAAGCTCATGGCTCAGAGTACATCTTCTAGTCTACTGCTGGCCTAGATATTACCTTCGGCTGTCAGTCAGGGCGTGGGATTATAATGAGACCAGTTTTAGATGCAAGCTTTAATAATGAGCAGTATGAGCCTGCTAAGTTAAAGCAAAGATTCAAATTTCAAGTTTTACCGGTTTCGCTAAGATGATTTACATCATATAGGGAAAACAAATGGTGACTAAAAACTGGATTTTGTTGTGGCTCTGCTAAGCTCTATTCGAGTGGAACATAGATTCAAGTTTTTGGCGTTATGACTGGATTCAGAATAACTTTGGTGAATTTACCTTTACCTCTTAGAATGAGCGGGCTTGAGCGTGACTCAGATCACGTTTTATAAGATGTTGTGGTTTTGTAGGAGTGTGTAGTCCATGAGTAATGAGCTTGAGTCTAATGATGTGATTAAAATATCTGTGAGTCATCTTGCTTTAGGTATGTTCGTTACAGCTATCGACAATGCTAAAGGCGCTCTATCTATTACCAATCCGGGCCAAATAAAGACGCAAGATGCGATTAACAAACTACTGAAAAGCGGCATTAAAAGTGTTTGGGTGGATGTAGAGCGCTCTGCAGATAATTGTGGATTAAAGAAAACATCCGCAGAATCTTTTGAGCCAACAAAAGGCAATCCCCTAGCACGCAAAGCTAAACCGAGTCGTGATAGTAAGCAGGCTCAGGTTAAGGTCATACTTAATGAGGCTAAAAATTTAGTTCGTAAAGTCTTGTCGGAAACCTATGAGGGCAAGGCGGTAGAGGTGGCCCCCTTCGAAGAAATCGCCGATAGGATGATAGAATCTGTGATGGATGATGCCGATGCGATGAAATGCATTTCGGCGTTGCGCACTAAAGATGCCTACCTATTAGAACACTCGGTTAACGTCGCATTTCTGTTGGTAACCTTTGGCAAGCATTTGGGCTTAGACAAAACCATGCTCAAAGAGATGGCCGTGGGAGGTATTTTACATGATATTGGTAAAATCAAAGTGGATAACGAAGTTTTACATAAGCCTGGTAAGTTAACCCCTGAAGAATTTGCGCATATTAAATTGCATCAAGTGTATGCGGTTGAGATCATGGAGCAAACCCAAGGTTTAGCTCAAGTCAGTAAAGATGTGTGTTTGATGCATCATGAGAAACTTGATGGTCGTGGTTATCCAAAAGGTTTAAAAGGTGACGAAATTCCCCTCCATGGGCGCATGAGTTGTATTGTAGATATATTCGATGCGTTAACTGCAACACGTTGTTATAAAGAGGCCATGAGCCCAGCCGCAGCCTTTAAAATCTTGATAAGCTTAACCCCATTTCACTTAGATCAAGCTTTGGTTTATGAGTTTATTCGCTGCGTGGGTATCTACCCTGTTGGATCCTTGGTTCAGCTGTCTGATGAGCGAATAGGCATAGTATGGGAAGCCAAAGATCGTGATGCACTGCATCCTGTGGTGAAGTGTTTTTATTCTCTTAAGCATAAGCGTTATACCGAAGTCACTATGGTCGACTTACGCAAGGCTGAAGTGAACATAGAACGAGGAGTCTCTCCTGGGACGCTAGATGTTGACCCGACTCCTTTCTATTAAGCTGGGTTTGATCACGCCTATCCTTAGTTAATCTAGCTATGTGTTATGAGCAATAGATCTTGGATATGACGGCTCATCTTATTGATAATACGATTTTTGCATTATCAATAAGGAGGGGGAAATGACGGCATCTACACGCGCAAGTGTGATACTACTTATCGCGATATCGGCACTACTTGCCTCTTTTTATACCTCAGGACTCACTCAAGCACTTATCGAACTCAGTGCATTTTTGGGTCTCATGGCCTTGGTCATTCGTGGCCAAAACTAGACTTTCACCCCCTGTATATAGATCTATTGTCCCCAGCCCCTTTTAATTCCTCATCAGCAGTATATAGCCCAAAGATAAACTTCCTATCGCTAGCCAAAGTAATACACCTAAAAGCAAAGGTTTCGGACCAGCGGTTTGCATTTTCTTAAGGGTTATTGATGCGCCAATAAAAAATAAACACAATATTAACAGTTGTTTAGATATTAAAAATAGTATCTGGTAATGCTCGGAAGGGAAATAATGTGCTATAGCTATAGCGACGCAGTAAAACACAATAAAGTAGGGCACATTGAGTTTGCTCTTACTTCCTCCAAACAATAAAGCGCTGAACAAAGCGATAGGAATAATCCACAATGCTCTGGCAAGTTTGATTGTGGTGGCCGTTTTTAGGGCTTCATCGCCAAAGGCTGCAGCGGCGCCTACCACAGACGAAGTGTCATGAATGGCGATAGCGCTCCAGACTCCAAATTCATATTGGCTTAAACTCAGTGAGTGACCTATGGCTGGAAAGATAAATAAGGCCACTGAGTTGAGCATAAACACACAGGCTAAGGCCACGGCAATCTGCTCGCCTTTGGCATTAATGGCCGGTGCGACAGCGGCAATAGCGCTACCACCACAAATTGCCGTTCCCGCACCAATCAAATGACCGGTTTTTCTATCTAAGTTAAGTGCTTTAGTCAGGTAAAAACTTAAGCCGAGCGTGAAAAAAATAGAGCCTACAATCAAACCTAGATTGCCTAAACTCGCTGAAATAGCTTCTGTCACATTAATGCCAAAGCCTAAACCGACGATGGAAACTGCCAGTAATTTTTTGGTAATAAGCGTTAAATTCACCTTCGCTGGGACTAAATTCAAACTCGCTAACGAGAAGCCAAGTACTAAGGCGATGGGAGAGGAGATCAGCGGCGTTAGGCATAAACTTGCTAATAAGAGAAACATCACCCACGGCAGGCTGACATTGTGTTTAATAGGATTGAATTGGTTCATCGGCAAAATTAGTCGCCATCAAAGCGCGGATCAAAGCGTGAATGTAGGCTTGTATGATCCCTTGAATGAGGTCCCGAGTATAACCTTGCTGATGATGATAAGACAGAGAGGGAATGGCAAAACTTGAGCCAAATCCTCGATTAAGGGCTTGGCTCAGGCTTTAGGTAAATATCTAGCTTATAGGCAGTAATCACTGCCATCTTTAGCCGTCACACTTAATGGCCTAGTAAGCATGTCTTGGTTAAGCAGGCTGGTCCATTCTTGAGTGAGCTTGGTATGTGGCATGGTCTGCAGTAATACATCATTGACGCCAGCCAGATCTTGACTACCTAACGGGCCCTGTCGGTCAATATTGATGGCAAGGTGAGTTTTACCATCTTTTAATACTAGGCAGCTTGGCTCGCTCTTGTGACCACTTAATGCCACAAATTGGCGAGGACGTTTAAGGCCACTTTGGCTGCCATCGGCCATAAAGGCAATCAGGTGAGTGTAATACACTAAGTAACTCATCACTTCTAGGTGCGAACCTTGTGAAAGTGGGAAGTGGCGGTCGAGGAATTGTTTTGCTTTTGCACTCGGCGTTGACGTTGCCACCACACCCTGAGTTAAGGCAGCGACGTTGTTTGTCTCTGTATTAGAGTCAAGGTATTGATTAGTCTGAACGTTATTCATTAATGACATATTCATCGCTGTATCCTTTTTAGTCTTGTTGATGCAATTATTTAAGTGATGCTTTCAATTGTGTATGTGCTCAGGCTTAAAATATCGCTTGTTCCCATTGCTTAGTTTGTAGTCTAAAACAATTTTCGCTACAATTTCACAATAAAAATTTTACAGTGTGAATTTTACAAAATGCGTAACGATCAAAGCCTAATGCGAAAGTCTCATTTTTTGGGAACCAAGATACGTAATCTACGTAAACGCAACCATTTGACCATGGAAGACTTGTCGGCGCGCTGCGTGCGCATGGATGCGGGTTCTGCCCCCTCGGTATCCTATTTATCCATGATAGAGCGTGGCAAACGAGTACCAAGCGCCGCTATGCTTAGCGTGATTGCCGCTGTGTTTCAAAAGGAAGTAGAGTGGTTCCTCGATGATGTACCGGAAGAGGCTGCCATTACCCCAGATAAGGGCCGTCATGGGGGGATAAGCGGCATGGCGTTAGAGCCAAGTTTTTTATTTTCTAACGATATCTTACAAATCGCCATCCCTGAAATGTTGTCACAAACCGGGACCACAGGTCGTCAATTCGCCCATTTGTTGATCCGCGCGCATCAGGAGCATCATCAAAACCATTTCCCCGATCTCGAGCGCGCCGCAGAAGAGATTGGCCAGAAGCGCATGCCCCTGAGCGCCGATGATATGCTCGATATCGCTAAGGGTATGGGCCTACGTATCAAGTGGATAGATGCCACTCCCCAAGAAGTCATCGACGAAATGGGGCTGAGTTCCCGTCAGCTGGTCACGTCATTTTTTGAGCCTCCAAGCACCATTTATGTCAATAAAGCCCTAAAAAATAGACCTTACAGGCTGAAATACGACTTGGCCGTGCATATAGGTCACTGCGTTTTACACAATAAAGATGGCCTTAAAAGCGTGATGACCTCTGGACGTAGGGAAGATAGCGCCGATGATGGCACTCAATCTAACTCACTCAATGCTCAGGATATTCTTCATGCATGGCGTGACTTTGAATCAAGCTTTTTTGCCGGAGCCTTACTTTGCCCCAAAGTGCCCTTTAGGCAGCTTTTAGATCGCTGCGGCTATGAAATCGATGTGCATAAACAATTGCAGGTATCGGCGTCGGTGGCAATGCGGCGTATGACTGTGGTATCCCCTTATCCCCATTGGCACTATTTTGATGCCTACGCCCAAGGAAAACTGCAGGCCGTGTATCGAGGCAATGGTATTCCACTGCCTTGGGGCAATATGCGTTTAGTGCAGGACCCTTGTCAGCACTGGGCGGTATTTCGCATGATCAATGAGCCCACAGTCGGAACCTCGGCGCAAATTTCCATTTTGAATGTGGGCAATGAGCCTAGAATTTACTGTTGTGAGTCAATCAAAGTAGAAGATTCCGCCGGTAATGCCCATGTGCTTTGTGCGGGAATTGATCTTAATCCCGCCATTGAAGCTCAAGGTAAAGACGCGCTCACCATAGCTCAGGACTTAAAACAGGCTTGTGTGGATTCAGGGGGATCTGTAGTCATTCCGAAAAACATTAAGCAAGATTTAACCAGTGTCGCCAAAATCCTTAATATCAATTGGATAGAGCGCGGCATTAAAAATGAAGCTCGGCTTATCTGCTCTCGAGGCGGAGTTTGCCCTAGGCAACCCAGTTGCTATGCCGCCGGCCGGCCGCAATGTGATGATGAGTAACTAAAAGCTATATATATTAAGCGAGGCATCATTTGGAACGCTATCGCTGGGAAAGCCGATATGACTGTTACCTTGTACTTTTTTGTTAGCGTATTGAGCGGATAAAGATTTAATCGGTAATAATAATGCTGGCTATACTTTGTGTCTGTTACCAATGATATTGGAGCTTACACCTTGGTTTTCCTTGCCGCCAAACAAAGTCAAGAAATTGATATAAATATAAAAAACAGTCCTGTGACCTCGATGGCTACAGACTATCTAAAACAACATACCCGCGCGTTACATGTTCAACTAGATAACCTCCCATTGTTGGTTGCGCTGGCGAGTCGTCAGTTAGACCGCGAACAGTACCACCAATGCCTTAGTTGTTTTTATCAGGCTTATTCGGTGATAGAAACGACATTAATTTCTAGTCCGCAGAACAAACAACCGGCCTTAGCTTACCAGGCACGCCTTTCCAATTTACGTCATGAGCTCATGCAATTAGGCATGCCTATACCTGGTAGTCATGATGTCCCCCAACTGCAAATTTCCACAGCCGCTCACTATTGGGGTGCGCGTTATGTGCTGGAGGGCAGTGCTTTGGGCGCAAAGTTTTTATTACCTAAAATTCAACTAAGTCTTGAGCTTAGCTCACCGGAGACATTAATTTTTTTTAGCCAGTTATCCCAATTAGCAAACTCTTGGCCTGAGGTAATAACCCACATTAATCAGATAATTATTCTAGATAACCAAAAGAAAGAAGCGTTGGCCGCAGCCAAGAAGACTTTTGAGATTTTTCATTCACATTTTTCGATTAAGGAGTGATTTTTATGGC
Source organism: Shewanella denitrificans OS217 (assembly GCF_000013765.1). NCBI lineage: Bacteria > Pseudomonadati > Pseudomonadota > Gammaproteobacteria > Alteromonadales > Shewanellaceae > Shewanella > Shewanella denitrificans. The sequence goes on from NC_007954.1 coordinate 239,626, forward strand.
AAATGGACCTTTTGGGAATTGTAAAATTGCAGAGCTACACAAGACAGATAAAATCCAGTCTTATGGCTGCATGTTGGTGATAGATAGACAAACCAATACCTTGATTGCCTGCTCGGACAATGTGGAGCGTTTTTTATCGTTGACCAGTGACAATATATTAGGCCGTCATTGGGATACCGTGCTTCAGGGCATAGTCTTAGCACAAATGCGTGAGATAAACAGAGGTCAAGACCTCACCATGAGTCGGATGTCCGAAGCAAAGATTAATGGAAAATCCTGTATTATCGCTCATCACAGCGTAAATGAGTGCTGTATTGTTGAGATTGAGTGGGCTAAAGACACTCAAGAGTTAGCCGCAAGCCATGAAAAGGCTGAATTTATCAACAAATTAAAAAAGGCAACCAAGGCAAGAGACTGTGCTCGGATATTGATGGACAAGGTTGCGACTCTAATTGATTTTGACCGTGTACTCTTCGAGGCGGGTTTACACCCTTAATCAACAAAGATTAATCGCCAGTGTGGTGGAGCCAACCAGTTCATTGGTTTTTGTAAACAATAATATCGAATTAGATCTTACTTGGTCTCAACTTAGGGCTGTGCATCCTGTCCATATTCAATATTTGAAAAATTTAGCTGTTGAAGCCTCTTTCAGTGTCTCCCTTGTGTGTAATGGCCAGCTATGGGGATTACTAGCCTGCCATAATATGACTGCTAAATACCTTTCATTTGAAACCAGACAACTATGTGAGGAATTATCACAAATTACCAGTTTGCACATGTCTGGATTACTCAGAGCCGAAATTGATTTTCAGCGCTATCACTACAAGGTGGAGTTTGCCGAGATACGAGGTGCAATGCAGAGCAGTATAGATGCGTTTAAAGCGATCAAGAGTCAAATATCTGAAATTAAAACGTTACTCAATGCTGATGGAATTTGGCACCACATAGATGGGGAAGATTATTATCATGGTCAAGTTCCAGATGAGTTGAGTTTGAGTTTATTAGGCAATTGGTTGGCGCAATTTGATCGCCACCAAGTGATGTCGAGGCACACAGTTGTTGAGGATTTTAAGCAGAACAAAGCCTTAGTCAAATTTGCCAGTGGATTACTGTTTTTACCGCTAAATCAGCAAAACTTTATCGTACTATTTCGCCGTGAAGAAATAGAGACTGTAAATTGGGCTGGTAAACCACAAAGTCACAATGAACAGGACATGTCTACCAGTGCGTTGACACCGAGAAACTCTTTCTTGACCTGGGCCGAGGTCATGGGAGGGCAAGCTAAGCCGTGGAACTTGATTGATATTGAAATGGCTGAAGACATTCGTTGTGAACTCGTCCGGCTGATTGAAAAAAATCAATTAGAAATAATAGCCTTAAAAGATCCACTTACTGGAATCGCAAATCGATTAATGTTTGAAAGAAAGCTCAAATCAGCATTACAGCAAGCCTTGGAGGCTAACCAGCAGTTTGCGATTTATATGATTGACCTAGATAGGTTTAAACCAGTCAATGACACTTATGGTCATGCTGTTGGTGATGAGTTACTCATTCAGGTCACCCAAAGGTTGCAGGCCTTGCTTAGGTGTGAGGATATGGTTGCAAGATTGGGTGGCGATGAGTTTGCTGTCATCCAGCTGGGGATCAGTAATAAAGGTGATATAGAGAGAATAGCCAAGTTGATGGTCGAAGAGGTCAAGCGACCCTTTTTGATTGAAGGAAAAAATATTGAAATTGGTGCCAGTATCGGTATCACAATTTGCCCGCTCGATGCCATAAGCCAAACTGAACTGCTCTTAGGGGCTGACTTAGCCTTGTATGAAGTGAAAAAAAGTGGTCGCAATGGCTTTAAACACTTTGAGCCTAGTATGTTGTTAGAGAAAACTAACGATGAAAGCATTAGGAATCAATTATTGCGGGCTTTTGAAAATAAAGAACTTGAGATGGTTTACCAGCCAATTATCGACAGTCGTTCAAAGAAAATTGTTGGTTTAGAGGCTTTTACGCGTTGGCAACACCCAGTTCTTGGGTTTATTGCTGCACAAGAATTTGTCAGTGCGATAGATAAAAATCACCTTAATCCTGAATTTGTCGATTGGATGCTAATGACGACATTTAGTGACTATCAACAATGGCAAAGGCAGGGGATTGCGTCTATTCCTGTGAGTATTAATTTACGTTCGGATCAATTTCTGTCATTAGATATTGAAAATAAATGTCGCGCTTTAAGTCAGCAATATCAAGTCGCGACAACTTGGCTGAGAATAGACTTAGATGAACCTACACTGGCAATCGATGCTAACCGCAGTGAAATTAAAATTAATGCCTTAGCCCAGCATGGGATTCTATGTAATATCGACCACTTCGGGCAGGGGCTATTATCACTTAAACAACTCACTAAGTTGAAAGTGAACAGTCTAAAAATTGATAGCCGTTTACTAATGGATGATAAGAAAAACATTAAAACTCAAGCTCTGGCGACTATTTTAAAAGCCATCGGTGAGGTGATGAATGTACCAGTTGTGGCCACTAGAGTTGAAAAGCAAGAAGTCATGGCCAAGGCCAAATCAATGGGGATAAATCTAGTGCAAGGGTTTGCCATTATAGAGCCCATGTCTGTGGCTGATGTGTCAGCCTATATGACGAAGTAGTGAGTTTGTCTCATGATGTTAGCGGTTTAACAACGTGCTTATTTCGGTGTGGGTAATATCTGAGAGGCCTCTTTTCTAAAAGGCTTGAGTTTGTTCTAGCTGAAGTATGTGAGGTTTGAAGGTGAAGCAGAGGAGGAGGTTAGTCAAGGGGCGTAAACCCCTTAAGACCAAACATAAAGATAATGACTAAGCTTAACGCTTGTTATTAGCTTTAGTGCTAACTAAAAATGAAAATACGTAAGTACTTAATACCGCGATTAAGCAGCTTTTTTGTAACAGGTCAATGGCTAAGTAACGGCTTTGTTTACGGACTTTATTAAGTGGGGTAAGGATAGATTTCTTTAACTTTGTCATGGGTATTCCTTTTTTGCTCGAAAACAACACTAATGATGACGAACTCATAATCTACTAAAAACATAAGCAATCTGATTATAAGTGTAACTATTAGTGCACTAAGTATTATTTGAACATATTATCAGCCTTATAGCAATTTTAAAGCCGATTTTATGTTCAATATCAGCATTTTGATTTAAGTGATGAGTGGGAAAGCAAGCAAGTGTAGAGTTGAACTTCTCTGCTGAAACTTAGGCTGTGGTGGGGTTTGGCGGTAGTAAAGTCGAGAAGAGTTAGACGATTTTTTTCTCTGGGCTTAGCGGTATTTTCGTCACGGTCCCTAGCAATGATATTGTTTTGTTTGACACTAAGATCATTGTTTGCAGCACTAAGTACAAGTTCAGGAACAGTGTGATGTGCTGAATCTATACTAATTCAGTGATATTCCCCTCGCTTCTTATCAGCTGAGCGGGGTCGAACGTGAATCCATCAAGAGTAAGTGATAATCATCGATGGCAGGGAAGTCGCTGAACCGTTTATTAGGCTTTTTGCTATCTGGATTCATTATGCCAAGCTGGTGGCCAATACCAGCGCGGCGCGATGCGGCGAGGATCACTTCGCTGTCATCAATAAACAGGCAGCGAGCAGGGTCTAAGTTAAATTTTGCCAATCCATGACGCCAAAACTCTGGATGTTCCTTAGGGTAACCCGTTTCATGACTAGATAGGATGGCATCTAATCCCGATGCAAGCTCAGTGTGCTCAAGCTTCAGGCTTAAACTTTTAGGGTGGGCATTAGTAAATAAAATTCGCTTTTTATTGGCTGCCCCCAAGGCTTGTAAAAACGGCATGCTGTCTTGACGCAACTGAATGCGTTCTGCAATGGAGTAATGCAACGTTAAAATATCCAAACCTAATGCTTGCTGCCAATAATCCAAGCAATACCATTCTAAGGTGCCCTGCACCTTTTTATAGGCCTGTTCCACTAAGGTCTTTGCCGCGTGCAGGTGTATATTCCTTTGCTGGCTTAATTGTTGCGGTACTAGTGTAAGCCAAAAATGCGTATCAAAGTGCAAATCCAACAAGGTGCCGTCCATGTCTAAAAGCACAGTATCTATGGTATTCCAATCAAACATTTTGAATCCTATGGTTTGCGACGAGCTAGACTAGAGATAACAATTATTTCAACCTTGTACTTCTAGTATTTTGTGCTATTTACTTATAGCCAGCTATTTGTTTTATTTGCAAGCCACTTAGGTAAAAAGTGGCTATTTGTTAATGTTTCTGTCTAACGATATATTGATAATTGTGACTTGGCTGGAATATTGATTCGTGGCATATTCACGTTTTTTAAAAACATCAGTCAAAAGGTGTATTCGAACACTAACGGCACCTAGTACTTTTTGATTAATAAATGGTCTTAATACTGTTAGCGCAACAATTAAATCCACTATGACGATTGATTAAAACTACTTTAAAGTAGGTTGTTGATTTTTAATCGTTAATGTGAGTGATGGGAAACCGTATATGAGCGACCAAAACTGATCAATGTTTATATTGATAAGCCGGTGTATAACTTGATAAATATTGTGACGTACATTTTTTTATGCTCTAAAATGATAAACATTAAAAAATAATCAAATTAAGTTTAAGAGGGTGCCAATGAATATTTTGTTGAAAAACCTTTACAGGTCGTGTTTTGAACGCTTCTGTAAAAGAAGTAATGTATTAATAGAAAAGAGGCCATTTACACTCTTCTTTCGGTGGTTGCTTATCTTGCCATTGTTGCTTTGTTCCAATCAGCTTATGGCGGCTAAGTTTACTATGTCGATATACACTGGTGGGGGAACGCCAACAGTAATGACAACAGCAGATGATGGTACTACGACTTTGACGGCCACACGTTCTGATGGCGGTAATCTCGCTGGTGTATCATCAGGATTTTTAGACCCCAGTGTCATGAACGGAGCTGATACTTATACAGTGACATTCAATGTTCCAATCACCATATCTTCGATTCAAATAGCAGAGTTTACTAATAACTCAACAGGCAACCATTATGTGCTGACGCCCAATGTTGGCACACCTTTTAGCATTGCAGATAACGACGGCGCGCTGGCGGGCAGTGTTACCACACATGCACCCTCTAATTGGATTGGAGTAACATCGTTAACCTACTCTTACTCGGCCTCGGGTTGGCGAAATGGCCTTGATAACTTAGTGTTCACTGTTACCGCCCCACCAAGTATTACCAGTGCCAATTACGATGCCAGCACTGGGGTGTTAGCGGTCACAGCACCTAGCATGACTACGGGTGACACCATAGATGTGAGTAAACTGACGTTAACTGGTCGCAATGACGCCACTCATACCCTTACTAGCTCCAATGTGACAGCCAGCAGCTCAAGCGCTTTTTCTGTCACGTTAAATGCTGCCGATAAACTGGCAATTAACGGTCTATTAAATCAAAACGGTTTTGATGCGATTAACGGTACCGCCTATAACTTGGCCGCTGCTGCTAATTGGAATATCACAAAATCAGCACCAGCAGATTTAACAGGCAATAGCATCACTGTGAGTAATGTGAGTGCGCCCACCATTACCTCTGCCACTTACGATAGCAGCACCCACGTACTCACCGCCACAGGTACCAATTTGGTTGGTCTTCCCGGTGCCAACAATGACATTAGCGTTAGTCTATTAACTCTTACGGCAGAAGGTGGCGCGACCTATACTTTGACGTCTCCAGATGTCGAAGCTACCAGCTCGAGCTCATTTTTCGTTACCCTAAATGCCACTGACTATGGCGTGGTTGAGACCATTTTCAATAAAAATGGCACCAGCTCGACTAGTGGCACGACTTACAATTTAGCCGCAGCCGATGACTGGAACAGTGAGATCACTGGCGGTAACATTGCAGATGCCTCTAATGCTATTACAGTATCGAATGTTTCTTTGCCTTCCATTAGCAGTGCAACTTATGATGCCAGTACTGGAGTGTTAGTGGTCACTGGTAGCGGACTTGTGTCTAAAACTGGCGGAACAAATGATATCGATATCTCCAAATTCACCCTCAGTGGTGATGCGAGCAGTTATAGCTTAACGTCAAGCAGCGTTGAAATTACCAATGGCAGTAGTTTTTCAGTGCCCCTTAATAGTACTGATAAAAACGAGCTGATCAGTCGCCTCAATAAAAATGGCACCAGCTCAAATGGTGCCGTGACTTATAATATTGCTGCGGCAGATGATTGGAATACAGGCGCGGATCCTGCGCTTAATATTGCGGATTTGACTGGTAACGGCATCACTGTAAGCAATGCCGCTACAATACCAGGTGCACCAATAATTGGTTCAGCCACTTCTGGCGATGGGCAAGCGAGTGTTAGTTTCAGCGCACCCGTTAGCAATGGCGGAGCAGCAATTACGGCTTATACCGTCACTTCAAGCCCTGGCGGTTTCACGGCCACAGGTACGGCTTCACCACTCACAGTGACAGGTCTAACTAATGGTACTGCCTACAGCTTTAACGTAACAGCCACAAATTTAGTTGGGGAAAGCTCAGCCTCTAGTGCATCTAATAGCGTTACGCCCATGGGTTCGCAAACAATAACCTTCGCTAATCCTGGTGCGCAAAACTTTGGTACTACTCCAACACTAACGGCAACTTCAAGTTCAGGTTTAGTGCCTGTGTTTACCTCATCGACTGCTGGTGTGTGTAGCATCACCAGTGGCGGTGCCTTGACTTTAGTGACTGCGGGCACTTGTACTATTAATGCGAATCAAGGGGGTAATAGTGCCTACCTACCGGCAGCTCAAGTGAGTCAGAGTTTCACTGTTAATGCCGTGGTGGCAAGTTCCCCTACAATCGGCACAGCAACCGCAGGTGATGCTTCGGCTAGCGTGAGTTTCAGCGCGCCTGCTAGCAATGGCGGCGTAGCGATTACGGCTTATACCGTTACCTCAAGCCCTGGTGGACTCACTGCGACGGGCGCAGCATCGCCTCTTACAGTGACAGGTCTAAGTAACGGCACGGCTTACAGCTTTAGTGTCACGGCCACCAATTCAGCCGGTGTCAGTGCCGCCTCTGCTGCATCTAACAGCGTGACCCCACAGAGTGCTAACAGCGCGCCAGTGGCGACTAATGCCAGCGTGAGTTTGGATGAAGATACTTCCTTATCCATAAGCTTTACTGCCACGGATGCAGAAGATGATGTACTTAGTTTTGAAGTGGTAACCCCGCCGACATCGGGCAAGTTAGTTAAGCACGGTTCTGTGTGGTTATACACCCCAGATGCGGACTTTAACGGTGATGACAGTGTGCGCTTTATTGCCAAAGATGCCGAGCTAAGTTCTACCCCTGGCGTGGTGAGCATCAAGGTCAATCCGGTTAACGATGAACCCAAGGCCGTGGATGACAGCATCAGCCAGAGCCTGTCCACGGACAACAGCTATACCTTAGCCGTATTGGACAATGACACCGACGTCGATGGTGATACCTTGACTATCGATGGCGCGGCGGCCGATGTGGGCAGCGTGCAAATCGTTAGCTCACAGCTTAAATACCAAGCGCCAACGGGGTTTGTTGGCCCAGTGGCACTGCGTTATAGCATTTCCGATGGCCATAAGGGTCGCAGTAATGCCAAGGTGCAATTGCTTATTACCGGTGAAAACTCAGCTGGTGCCCCTGTGATTACCGTGCCTGCAGACATTACTGCGAATGCGACAGGCTTGTTCACTAAGCTTAAGCTTGGCGTCGCGACAGCGGTGGATGCCTCAGGCAAGAAGCTTGCGGTATCTTTGGTGAACACTAAGCAACTGTTTGCACCGGGTGAGCATGTCGCCTATTGGCAAGCCACAGACAGTCAAGGTCGCAGCGCGATTAAGTCACAAAAAGTGACGGTAAAACCGCTGATATCCATTAGCCGCAATCAAGTGGTCAGTGAAGGCAGTGAAGCTAAGGTAAGCGTGTTCTTAAACGGCCCATCACCTCAGTACCCTGTGAGCGTACCTTATACCGTGTCTGGCAGCAGTGACGGCAATGACCATGACTTAGTCGATGGTGTGGTGGAGATAACCTCAGGTTTATCTGCAAGCTTTAGCGTTAATGTGTTCGATGATGGGGTCACGGAAGCGGATGAAGAGTTAGTTATCAGCTTAGACTCAGGCCTGAACCTCAGTGGTCAACGTGAGACGCGGTTATTAATTACTGAAGCGAATATTGCGCCTCAGGCGAGCATAGTGGTGACCCAGTCGAATGAACAGCGCACTCAAGTGAGCAAAGCGGAAGGCAAGGTGTACATCAAGGCGAAAAGCCGCGATGTGAACCCGCAAGATAGCCTCACTGAGGTCTGGTCCACAGGCGCACTGGTGTTAGACACAGATGCCGATGGCAGCTACTTTGACCCAAGCACGCTCGATGCAGGCAGTTACCCCATTAGCTTAGTGGTGACTGACGATGGTACGCCGCAGTTATCCACCAAGGTGCAGTTAACCTTGTTGGTAAAAGACAGCCTACCTGTGTTGACTGGCGCGGATAGCGATGGCGATTTAATTCCTGATAACCAAGAAGGCTTTGCCGACACAGACGGTGATGGCATTGCGGATTATTTGGATGCGATTAACGAGTGTAACGTGCTGCAAGAGCAGGCTAGTTCGCAACAAACTTTCCTAGCTGAAAGCCAGTCTGGGGTGTGTTTACGCTTAGGTAATACGGCGCAGCTTAATGGTAGCCAAGGCATTCAAGTGCCAGACAGTGCCCTCATTAAGGATACGCTAGCGGATAACCTGGGTGGTCTGTTCGATTTTGAACTTACTGCTATCCCTAGATTGGGTGCCAGTGTTGCGGTTGTTATTCCTCAAGCGCGGCCCGTGCCTACCAATGCCGTGTATCGCAAGTTTGTGCGCGGTAACTGGCAGGACTTTGTGTTAAATACCAACAATTCAGTGATGTCGAGTGCGGGTAATTCGGGTTATTGCCCACCGCCTGGCGCTGCACAGTGGCAACCGGGATTAACCGAAGGTCACTGGTGTGTGCAGTTAAGCATAGAAGATGGCGGTCCTAACGATGATGACGGTATTGCCAATGGCACTATTGTTGACCCGGGCGGGGTGGCTGTGATGCTTAATAACAACAGTTTACCAGTGGCGGTTGCCGATGCGGTGATAGTACCTGTGAACCAGAGCACTGAGGTTGATGTGCTGGCGAACGATACCGACGCAGACGGTGATACCCTAACTGTTCGTCAAGTGAGCAGCCAGTTTGGCACGGCAGTGGTGCTGGATAACCAGCAGATAAGCTATACCCCTGCGGCTGATTTTATCGGCACCGATGTGTTGGTATACAGTATCAGCGATGGCAAGGGTGGCACCGCCAGCAGTGAACTCACGGTAACCGTGGTGGCCAACCGTGCCCCCGTCGCCGTGGATGACATGGCGAGCACCGATGATAAGACGGTATTAATACTGAATGTCCTCGCTAACGACAGCGACCCAGACAACCAGGCATTAAGCATTATTGCGGCCAGTGCCGAGCAAGGGAGTGTGATGATAGAAAACAACCAACTGCGTTATACCCCTAAAACGGGTTTTGAAGGCATAGACACAGTGAGCTACCGCATCAGCGATGGTTTGGACGGTGAAGCGACGGCCAATGTGATGGTCAGCGTGAAAGCGTACAAAGCTCAAGTGGTGGATAACCAATCTGGTGGTAGCCTAGGCTGGGCTTGGGTAGCGGCACTGCTAATGGCGCTGATGTTACGCGTTAGCAATAGGCTTAACCTAAGACTTAAGGGCAAGCTGTTGCTGGCTGGGCTCCTTTCCATGGCGGGTGTCATGCAGGTCCAAGCGGCGCCGAGCCCTTGGTATCTGGACGCGAGCTTAAGTGTGAGCGAGACAGATAAAACCCAAATGGAGCTGCAGCAAGAAGTCACGGCAGGGACAATCAGCGGTTTTGATAACTCAGACACAGGCGTGGGCTTAAGTCTGGGCTATCAAGTGACGCCACTGCTGGCATTTGAGCTTGGCTACCTGGATTTAGGTGAAGGCTCGGCGCAAATCAGTGGCGAAAGCTTAGATGCGGGTCAATACCATGAGCTGATGAAGTTGGTGTCACCTGTGTTACCACAAGGGGTGACTGTGGGTGCAAGGTTTACCTTAATGGAACATCAAGGCTGGCGCTTCTCAGTGCCAGTTGGGGTGTTTATCTGGGAGTCTGAGTTACACAGTGACTCACAGGGTCAGCGCCTGACCACTAAACTCGATGACACAGATTGGTACGCTGGCATGCGCTTTGACTATGCCTTGGCTCAGCACTGGTCTATGGGGCTGGGGATTAACTACTATGCCTTGGCGCCAAATGATGTGTTAAGTTACCAGCTCAGTGTGCGTTACCAGTTCTAAGTCTGAGTCGATAACACTAAGCTTAGTCTTAAGCGTGTGAAGTATTAATATGAAAAGGGCGTAAGCCCTTTTTTGTTATTTATTGCCGGCAAAGGTTCACTGCTATCTATTCATTCCGTGACTCTTTCTCGTTGTTTATTCATTTTAATGGCGAGAAAACAGGTCACATATTTCCCGTGTTTGGTATAAGATTGACCTTTATTAACATCACATCATTTGATGAGGTTGCAATGACTCAGGGGCCAATAAAGCCAGAGATACTGCACACGGAATTAATCGCTAAGAGTCGCTTATTTCAAATCGAGCAGATACACCTTAAATTTTCAAATGGCGTGGAGCGTCAATATGAGCGCATGCGTGGAAGTGGCCGAGGCGCTGTGATGGTGGTTCCCATTCATCAAGGGAACATGCTGCTTGCGAGAGAATATGCCGCAGGGACAGACAATTATGAGCTAGGTTTTCCAAAGGGCTTAATCGATCCTGGTGAAACTGCCGAGCAAGCTGCTAATCGTGAACTGCAAGAAGAGATAGGTTTTGGCAGTCATAAGCTCACTTTACTCAAAGAGCTATCTTTAGCGCCAGGCTATTTTTCCAGTAAGATGCAGGTTTTTATCGCCGAGGATCTTTTTCCAAGCCGTTTAGAAGGCGATGAACCCGAACCTATCGAAGTCATACCTTGGAAGCTGACCGCTTGGCAATCGCTACTCGATACGGCCGATTTCTCCGAATCTCGTAGTGTAAGTGCATTATTTCTTGCTCAGCAATATTTAGCATCTAAGCTGTAACTAGCTAACACGTATTCGTAAACCTCAGCCTATCCAATAAGCTGGGTACCAAAAGTAGTAAGCAGACGGCTCGCAAAGATGCAGTCGGCTATTGGAGTTGATATGAAGCCAGAAGACATCATTGAAGCCGTGATCAAGATTGCCCAAATGGGTGGCATTGCTATCCGTAATATTTTTTTACAGGGCGAGTATGATCGTGAATTGAAGTCTGATAACACGCCTGTGACATCGGCAGATTTAGCGTCGAATGAAATAATTTGCCAGCAATTGGCATTATTGACGCCAGACATTCCTATTCTGAGTGAAGAGGCGGCAGATATTCCTTTGAGTGTGCGTAGTCAATGGCAGCGTTATTGGCTGGTTGACCCTCTCGATGGCACTGGTGAGTTTATTGCTGGCAGTGATGATTTCTCGGTAATAATCGCCTTGGTCGAGAATAATCGCCCAGTTATGGGGGTGGTGTATGCGCCCATGACACAAACTTGCTATTACGCCATGATTGGGAAAGGCGCCTTCAAACGTGACCATGAGGGTGAAAGGCAGATCCACAGTAAAGCGCTGACATCCTTTCAAAGTGATAGGCTGCGTTTTGCTGTTAGTCGTAGGCAAGATCCCTTCTCAGTGTTGAATTTGTTTGACTCTCAAGCCGATGCAGAACTGGTTATCATGGGCGGTGCAGCCCTTAAAAGTTGCCTAGTGGCGGAAGGGAAAGCAGATTGCTATGTGCGTTTGGGACCCACGGGTGAATGGGATACAGGCGCTGCGCAGATCATTATTCAAGAAGCCGGCGGCAATTTAATGGATTTAACCCAGCAGCCATTAAGCTATAACCTACGTGAATCATTAGAAAACCCTAACTTCATGGTGGTGGGCAGTCCTCAACTTGGTTGGGGAGAGTTGTTTAAAATATAAATGCTGTAAAAAATGTGTAACTAACTTGTTTGTTTTTAAAGCTGTCATTATTATTGCCTCCATTTATTGTTATCGATGCAAAAAATTTGAGGATATATGCGAGTAAAAATAGTCATTTTGTTGAGTTTTGTAATGCAGCTCATTGCTTGTGGCGGAGGCTCTAGCGGCTCTGAGGATTCAGCAGCCACGGCAAAACCAACTCCAACAGCTAAATTAACATTAGAGTTACAGTATCAAGCGTATAAGTGTGATATTACCAGTCCAGTATCTGGTGCCGATATTATTTTTCACCGTCAAGATGGCAGTATTTTAAGCCAAATTAAAAGTGCGGCAGATGGTAAGGTTAATATTGATTGGCCAGCCGAGGCTAAACATATATCCATTGCTGTGGATGTTAATGGTGAAACTAAAATCAACACTTATACCGATGCGGTTGCTAGTGATTTTGGTGTTTTGAGATATAGAGAAGCTTCTTTAGATAATAGCTGTAGTTGTGAAACCTTCACTTTTGATGTCAGTGAAGTCAAGGCTGTTTACGGCGGATTTACTCCATTAATCAATAGCAATGAATCAATCACACAAACTTACTGTAAGAATAATGAACGCTATGCGCCTGTGACTATAGTACTGATGCCTAGCCAGGCTGGCGTCAGTGGCTTTGCAGCTGAACTTGATCTAAACGGTAAGGATGCTAGCCAGACTATTTTGATATCAAGTAGTTTATTTGGTAACAGTAATAATGTAGGTGTCTTGTTGACTGCCTCTGTTGTTCCATTCCAACCATTCAATACTCGCTTTAGAACATACTCTGAAACTGAGTATGGTCGGATTAATTGGCTTGGATGGCAACACGAACCACAAATATTTCCAAATTTGTATGCGAATAATTTTGTGTCCTCATATTTCGATGAAAACATGGGGGGAAATCAGTATGGCGATTTATACTACTTCTCAAGTGTTCAAAAGCGAGTGACAAACCCAACTGTGGAGCAGTTTTTAGAATTGCCGCAGAACCAGTTTCAGCTTCTGGAACAGACAGATGTAATCCTAAGCAGCATGGTTAATGATGGTCCGACGAACTATGATTTTTCAACAATAGGTAAAGGAAAAATACTGCTTTCTGTAAGGCTTGGTGAAAATGGGATTGCAGACTGGAGTGTAGAAGCACCATTAACTGGGGTTATGCCTGAATTAAGTCTCCCTAGTGAAATTGAGTTAAAGTTTGAGAGGATGACTAATCCTAAGATGTATGTGATGATTTATGGCTATAATACCCATTTGCCAAGTCAATTTAATGAGTATCGCCAACAGCGAGCCAAAAGAAGCAGAGAGCAGTCTGGAGTTCGTTCAAGCCAAATTGATAATTATGTATATGAGCTAATAGATATCAGGCTCTTAAGGCAATAATGTCCGTAAATAAAACAGCCTGCTAATGCAGGCTTTTTTATTTTCTTAGTTCATCTAACCAAGCATGCATGCTGGCATGGTCGCCCTTAAACAACACCCTTTGCTGTTTTTGGGATAGTTGATAGTCATACATGGGGTCGTAATAGCGAGTGAGCAACTGTGAGATCCAGTCTAGGTGCAGACTAGTATCATTTTGACTGATTTGATGTGCTAAGGCGCGGGCTACTGAGTCCAATAGTTCCTGTAGAAATTTGCCACCTAAGCGTTTTTTTATACCATTGAGGCTAGCATTTAGGTAATCACCAAAGGCCTTTAAACCCGCTTCGTCACCTAATCGACTCACAAAGCTTGCTAGTTTGTTGTCCACATAATCGAATAATAAACGTTGTAAGCGCTGCTCGTCATCTTCTTCTAATAACACTATGTCAGCATGTTGCATCGAGTTGTAAAAGGCTTTAGGTAAGGCTGAGCGGCCAATCAAAAAGCTCTCATCTTCAAGTAACAAGTGCCTATGATGCTTAGTTTGATGCTGCAACACTGCGATAGCCAGTTGGTTTTCAAAGTTAATTTGGCTAGGCTGTGGGTCAAGGTTTTTACCAAAACTAGATCCTCTGTGATTTGCCAATTGCTCTAGGTCAACGGCTTCGTCCCTAAGCTGCAGAAAGTCAGTCTTACCGCTACCGGTTCTGCCACTAAGAATGAGCATAGAATTAAGTGCAGCGCTGGACTCTAAGATCTGAATTAAAAATGTCCTTAACGCCTTATAACCGCCCTGTATATAAGGGATGTCAAAACCCGCCTCCTTAATCCATTGCTGGCTTAACTGAGAGCGTAAGCCGCCGCGAAAACAATATAAATAACTGCTGGGGTTCGCTTCAATTGCCTTACGCCATGCGGCGATGCGCTGCTCTTTGACCGTGCCACTAACTAAGGCATGACCCAGTTTAATCGCTGACTCTTGACCCTGCTGCTTATAACAAGTGCCCACTTTTTCACGCTCACTGTCTTTCATCAAGGGTAAATTAATCGCACTAGGGAAGGCGCCCTTGGTAAATTCTATCGGAGCGCGTACATCGATGAGCGGCCGAGCCTGGAGAAATAGGCTAGCAAATTCTGAACTTGGAATTATCTGGCGAGTCATTGAATAATTTCCACTAACTTATCTGAGCTAACCGCTTGTAAGCTACCTATGCAGCTAGCGGTAATGCCTTGACTCTCAAGAAGCTGGATTAAACTATTTTCCGACGCCTCAGAGACACAGACCAACAAACCGCCGCTAGTTTGTGGATCGCATAGAATGGCTTTTTGCTCATCATTCAACTCTGGTAAATAAGCGCTGTAACTGTCAAAGTTTCTATGGGTACCACCGGGGACACAGCCTAAAGCGAGATACTGCTTCACTTTGGCTAACAAAGGCAGGGCATCGACATCGATTTGAGCGCTCAGTTCAGCCCCTTGGCACACTTCGATTAAATGTCCCGCTAAGCCAAAACCTGTCACATCAGTAAGGGCATTAACCCCAGCTATTTTTGCGATATCGACGCCAATTTTATTTAAAGTGCACATGGCATCAACAGCAATATGCTCATCTTCTGCTTGCAGTTTTTTCTGTTTTTGCGCCGTAGTTAAAATGCCTATTCCTAAAGGTTTAGTGAGATAGAGCTTATCACCTGCTTTGGCGGTACTATTCTGTTTCAGTTGAGAAAGTGGAATTTGACCTGTTACCGCTAAGCCAAAAATAGGCTCTGGTGCATCTATGCTGTGACCGCCCGCAAGCATAATGCCCGCATCAGCACAGGCTTGACGGCCACCATCAACCACTTGCTGGGCGACTTCCGGGGCCAATTTATTCACTGGCCAGCCTAAAATAGCAATGGCCATGATGGGCGTACCGCCCATGGCATAAATATCACTGATGGCATTGGTTGCCGCTATACGGCCGAAGGTAAATGGGTCGTCGACTATTGGCATAAAAAAGTCGGTGGTGCTGATAATCCCTGTGTCGTCATTGAGTTTATAAACAGCGGCATCATCATGGGTCTGATTACCCACAAGTAAATTTTTGTCGGTAAATACAGGAAGCTTGGAAGCCAAGATAGTGCTTAAGACTTGAGGAGATATTTTACAGCCGCAACCTGCGCCATGGCTGTATTCTGTGAGTTTGATTTTTGTGTCTGTCATGAACTTGGCCCGAGTTTGCTATTTAGCCGTTCATCATAACCAGATACGGCCACCGTGCAAGGTGGCCGTAGCGGATATGGGCTTATAAAGCGCAAATTATCGATAGCTTGCGGTTAATGCGTACCAATTTTGTTGTTGGGCAAGTAAGTTGGCTTTAAGCTCGTCAACTTGGGATTTTAACTGCTGGTAGGCCAGCGGTTTAGCTCTGGCTTCGATTAGCGCTTTTTTTGCTTGGTAGTATGCAATTAAATGTTGTTTCATTAGCTCATACTCAGCTTCTAACTTAGCCACCACTTCATCATAGTTAGGCAGATGAGCGACTTTGTTCTGTACTCTGAGCAACTGCATCTGTAAGCGGGCACTTTCGATGCGCTCTTGAGGCACCTTGCGCAAATCTTTGGCCAAGCCAAACCAACTTAATAATTTGATTAACCACTTGGTCGGGTCGTAATCCCACCATTTAATACCGTTGCGATAGTCGTTCTCAAAAATATGGTGAAAGTTGTGGTAGCCCTCACCATAAGTGAGCAAAGCTAAGAAGGCATTGTCACGGGCGGTATTTTTATCTGTGTAAGGTTGTGAGCCCCAAATGTGTGCCAAAGAATTAATGAAGAAAGTGCAATGATGCACTACAACTAGGCGTAATAAACCAGCAATCAATAGCATGGATAAGATATCACCATTAAGCCAACCTAAGAAAACAGGCAAGCCGATGTTCATCAGAATCACTAACACGAGATAATGTTTGTGCTGCCACATAACGATGCGATCATTTTGTAAGTCACGGACGTTATTGTAGTTACTATAGCGGCTCGCTTGGTACTCGCGTAGCATCCAGCCAATATGGCTGTACCAAAAGCCTAGCTTGGCTGAGTAGGGATCTTTATCATTATTGTCCACATGTTTGTGGTGAATCCGATGATCCGATGACCAATGTAATGCGCTGTTTTGTAACGCCAATGCGCCACCTAGTGCAAATAAAAAGCGCATAGCAGGGTGAGCCTTGTAGGCTTTATGTGACCAGAGTCTGTGGTAACCCGCGGTAATAGAAAGGCCACTGGCATAAGCCAATATCACAAAGGCGACCCACTCTATGGCATCGAAGCCATGAGCTAATCCACGCCAGGGTACTAATACCAGAGCACCGAGTAAGGTGAGCGCAAACAAGAGGGTGTTGAGCCAGATAATAGGGGGGTTTTTCATTTATTATTCCAAATTTCGCATTGAGCGTACATCTGTAAGCTAATTTAGCTTAGCACTGCACTTGGGTCAAGGCGAACAAGGCTGTGTTTCTAATTTAAAAACGGTATTATCTGTGAATTAATTTTTACTGAACGGATCTTGTTTATGGGTGTTAGAGCGCAGCAGAAAGAAAAAACCCGTCGCGCCTTGGTTGATGCAGCTTTTAATCAGCTCAGTGCAGAACGTAGCTTTTCCAGTTTGAGCCTTCGAGAAGTTGCAAGAGAAGCGGGTATAGCGCCGACCTCATTTTACCGCCACTTTAAAGACATGAACGAGCTTGGATTGACCATGGTCGACGAAGGCGGGTTAACCTTAAGGCAGATGAT
Organism: Shewanella denitrificans OS217; assembly: GCF_000013765.1. Classification (NCBI taxonomy): domain Bacteria; kingdom Pseudomonadati; phylum Pseudomonadota; class Gammaproteobacteria; order Alteromonadales; family Shewanellaceae; genus Shewanella; species Shewanella denitrificans. The sequence goes on from NC_007954.1 coordinate 256,860, forward strand.
GCGTAAAGGTCGCCAGCGGGCTGAAGCCGGGGGCAGCGTGATCCGTATTTCTGTGGACACCTTTATGGAAGTCTTAGAGTCGAATCCAAACGTGTTTAGGATCTTGCTTCATGAGCGTTCGGGTACCTCTGCGGCATTTAGAGCGGCGGTTGAACGAGAGATTGAGCATTTTATTTCTGAACTTGCCCATTACACCGAAGCGAATGCTAAGCGCAATCCTTTGTTGGCAAGGGCGCAAGCCGAGGCTTTAGTGATCTTAGTATTTAATGCGGGCGCAACGGCACTGGATCTTAAGCGCAGCGAGCGTAAGTTATTGGCCGACCAGTTGGTGTTGCAATTGCGTATGGTGGCAACAGGCGCCGAAGCTTTACAGCACAAGATGGATAGCCGAGGTTAGGCATAAATATAAATTGAGTTTGAAATGCAAAAGGCGCAATCAATGCGCCTTTTTTGTAGCTATAACATGAGCAATGAAGATTATTTACGTTCTAACAGCACACCGGATTCCATGTGATGGGTATAAGGAAATTGATCAAACAGTGCAAAACGGGTGATCTTATGGCTTGAACTTAAGGTTTGTAAGTTATCTTTGAGGGTTTCAGGGTTACATGAAATGTACAAGATACGCTCATAACCTTGGATTAACTTTAGGGTTTCATCATCAATGCCGGCTCTTGGCGGGTCGACAAAAATGGTATTGCAGTTATAACTGTCTAAATCTATGCCTTCTAAGCGCCTAAAGCTGCGCTTCTTGGCCATAGCATCGCTAAAGTCCTCAGCTGACATGCGAATGATCTGCACATTATCGACATTATTAATGGCGATATTGTACTGGGCGGCACCCACAGAAGGTTTAGCGAGCTCGGTGGCTAATACGCGATTAAAATTCTGCGCCAGTGCAATAGTGAAGTTACCATTGCCGCAGTAAAGTTCCAGCAAATCACCTTGGCTTTGTTTGGTGGCATCGATGGCCCACTCGAGCATTTTTATCGACACTTTAGCATTAGGCTGAGTAAAGCTGTTTTCAATTTGCTTGTAATGCAAATCTTGGCCGTTGACCTTAATGGTTTCAACGACGAAATCTTTATCGAGATCGATTTTCTGTTTACGGGCTCGACCAATAATATTGACATTAAACTGGCTAGAGAGACGCTGTTTCAATGCTGCGGCTTCAACTTGCCATTGTTCATCAAGCTGACGGTGATAAAGCAAAGACACTAAGATTTCACCGCTTAAGGTAGATAAAAAATCCACTTGGAATAATCTGTGACGCAGACTGTGATTCGGCCTAAGTTCTTCAACTAAACTGGTCATGATGGCATTGATGAGTGTTGAGGCTGGCAGGTATTGCTCGCAGCGGACTTTAGCGTCTAACACTTTATCAAACATATAGTAGTACAGGTCATCGCCTTCATGCCAAACGCGAAATTCAGCGCGCATTCTATAGTGGGCAGGTTCTGAGGCAAAAACCTCAAGCTCAGGAGGGGCGAATTCGGCAAAACCCTCAGACAGCTTGCGCTTTTTCTCGGCTAACTGTGCGTCGTAATTACTGGGATCCATAGCGGCTAAATTCATCGTGTGCACCTTAAGCATTCAAATAAGGGCGCAATAATATACGTAAACTCGGCAAATTTAAAACGTACAGGGCTTTTAATCACACCAACTGGTTTTTGTAAAAATCAAATTAGCGGCATTCTTCAAATATGATGATAAACTTGGCTGCAATAAAGATGTGCGCTTTGTCATTGAGATACATGGTATTAGGCGTGCTGTATGATGAAATTTATGTGAACTTCATTTGTATCGGAGAGTGTGTTGTCAGGTCCAATTTTAGTATTCGATTCAGGTATAGGCGGTTTGTCTGTACTGGCAGAAATTCGCAAGCGACTGCCGGCAGAGAATTACTGCTACTTATTTGATAATGCACGCTTACCCTATGGCGATTTATCCGAGTCAGAACTCATCCGCGGTTGTGTTGAGCTTATCTGTCAGCAAGTACAGCAAGTTGAAGCTAAGATCGTGGTTGTTGCATGTAATACCGCCAGCACCTTAGTGCTACCGGTGCTGCGCCAAAGACTCACAATACCTGTAGTGGGAGTAGTTCCTGCTATTAAGCCCGCTGCACTTCTCTCAAAGCGTAAACATATTGGTGTTTTGGCGACGCCAGGCACTGTCAGCCGAGATTATACCCATGGCTTGATCAGTCAGTTTGCTGAAGATTGTCAGGTGGATTTATTTGGCTCATCAGAACTTGTTATGTTGGCGGAGCAAAAAGCGGCCAAGCTGCCTGTCAATAATCAGCAATTAGCCAAGATACTGGCACCGATTAAAGCTTCAAAGCTCGATGTGCTTGTCTTAGGTTGCACACATTTTCCTATGATAAAAGAGGAATTGAGTCAATATCTTGGAGAAAGTGTACTGTTACTGGATTCAGGTGAAGCCATAGCAAACCGAGTCGCAAGCTTATTAGAACCCGCAGCTTTGTCTGAAGCTTTGCATAGTGGGACTACTTTGCATGGTGGAGCTAATAGTGGAACAAAAGGCATAGGAGTTATACACGCCGCTTATACCCAAGCAATAACAGCAGGCCTTAACATCACCTTACAAGAGTACGGCATCAGCGATAGCAGTTTAATTGTCACTAAATAGGATAGGTATATAGGCGGTATATGAGATGTGAATTGGGCTGGATTAACCACTGGCTTGTTATAGATGGGGATTATGTTAAGTGGTTGAAGGGGACTGGCGCGCGAGTGGTAGCATCAAGTTAGGGGATAGTATAAGTCGAAAATAAAGGAACTCCCGTTCGAGAGTTCCTCCAAGTGGCAGCTTAAGCGTTAGCTTCAGAAGCCTCATTGTCTTGAGATTTTGCTTCACGAACTTTTAAGGTTCTTTCCTGAAAGCTGAAATCATTTAACTTTGTCATCGCTTTTTGGGCGCCTGACTCAGACATTTCAACAAAGCCAAAGCCTTTACGGCGGCCTGTTTTGCGGTCACGTACCAAGCGTACAGAATTAACTGGTCCATATTCACCAAATAACTCTTTCACTTCACCTTCATGAACGCGGTAAGGAAGGTTACCAACATAAAGTGTCATCGTTGGGCCAACATAAGGCTCGTCAGAATGTGATGAAGTATCCGAAACGAAGGTTAGGATAAGGCTTGCGAGTACAGCTCCAGCAACAAAAGTGATATAGGCTGGTACATCAGCTGCAAATTGGAATATTGCAAACGCCCCAACAAGCGTAGCAATTAAAACAATCACGAATGATTTCTGCATAAAATAATCTCTAATAAAAAAATAAATGATAAATATCTGTTAAAAGCCCACATATACTAATGAATAATTAGAAGATTAACCAGAGCGCTGTAGAAAAAACGAGCTCAAATGATAAAAAAAAGTTATCAGCTCAATAGCTAAAGTGTGAAAAACAACCGTTTTAGACAAAAATACACCTCGGTGGCCAAAAGCTGAGCGCTTGGCCATTATTGTTTGCAAAAGCGCTTGCGTAAAATTCTAAGCTCCCTATAATGCGCAACCACTGACACGGCAAGCGGCTCAGGCCATTATTGCGGTAACTAACGAGTCAGTTTGAAGCCTTCAAATAGAATGTTTCAAAGCGAAAAGAAAGTTTGAAAAAACACTTGACGCTGACAACGGATTGCGTAGAATACGCAGCCCAAGCCAACGACCTAGCGTCTAACGGCCGCTGAATAAAAAACTAAGTTTTTTTATATTAGCAACGCTCTTTAACAATCTAATCAAGTAATCTGTGTGGACACTCACAGGTATTGAGTTATTCGACAATTATTTAAATCAGTTTAACTGCTTTAGATAATCAAAAAATTTAAACTCAATGCAACGATGAATGTCCATAGCAATATGTACAAAAGACTTTGTTAACTTCGGTTAATAAAGCAATCAGAATTCATTGAGCCGAAGTCTTTTCTAATAGAAAGCTTCAAAAAAACTTTAATTGAAGAGTTTGATCATGGCTCAGATTGAACGCTGGCGGCAGGCCTAACACATGCAAGTCGAGCGGCAGCGAGAAGGTAGTTTACTACCTTTGTCGGCGAGCGGCGGACGGGTGAGTAATGCCTAGGGATCTGCCCAGTCGTGGGGGATAACAGTTGGAAACGACTGCTAATACCGCATACGCCCTACGGGGGAAAGGAGGGGACCTTCGGGCCTTTCGCGATTGGATGAACCTAGGTGGGATTAGCTAGTTGGTGAGGTAATGGCTCACCAAGGCGACGATCCCTAGCTGGTCTGAGAGGATGATCAGCCACACTGGAACTGAGACACGGTCCAGACTCCTACGGGAGGCAGCAGTGGGGAATATTGCACAATGGGGGAAACCCTGATGCAGCCATGCCGCGTGTGTGAAGAAGGCCTTCGGGTTGTAAAGCACTTTCAGTCAGGAGGAAAGGTAGCGTGTTAATAGCACGTTACTGTGACGTTACTGACAGAAGAAGGACCGGCTAACTCCGTGCCAGCAGCCGCGGTAATACGGAGGGTCCGAGCGTTAATCGGAATTACTGGGCGTAAAGCGTGCGCAGGCGGTTTGTTAAGCCAGATGTGAAAGCCCCGGGCTCAACCTGGGAATTGCATTTGGAACTGGCGAACTAGAGTCTTGTAGAGGGAGGTAGAATTTCAGGTGTAGCGGTGAAATGCGTAGATATCTGAAGGAATACCGGTGGCGAAGGCGGCCTCCTGGACAAAGACTGACGCTCATGCACGAAAGCGTGGGGAGCAAACAGGATTAGATACCCTGGTAGTCCACGCCGTAAACGATGTCTACTCGGAGTTTGGTGCCTTGAGCACTGGGCTCCCAAGCTAACGCATTAAGTAGACCGCCTGGGGAGTACGGCCGCAAGGTTAAAACTCAAATGAATTGACGGGGGCCCGCACAAGCGGTGGAGCATGTGGTTTAATTCGATGCAACGCGAAGAACCTTACCTACTCTTGACATCCACAGAAGCCAGCAGAGATGCAGGTGTGCCTTCGGGAACTGTGAGACAGGTGCTGCATGGCTGTCGTCAGCTCGTGTTGTGAAATGTTGGGTTAAGTCCCGCAACGAGCGCAACCCCTATCCTTATTTGCCAGCACGTAATGGTGGGAACTCTAGGGAGACTGCCGGTGATAAACCGGAGGAAGGTGGGGACGACGTCAAGTCATCATGGCCCTTACGAGTAGGGCTACACACGTGCTACAATGGCGAGTACAGAGGGTTGCAAAGCCGCGAGGTGGAGCTAATCTCACAAAGCTCGTCGTAGTCCGGATCGGAGTCTGCAACTCGACTCCGTGAAGTCGGAATCGCTAGTAATCGTGAATCAGAATGTCACGGTGAATACGTTCCCGGGCCTTGTACACACCGCCCGTCACACCATGGGAGTGGGCTGCAAAAGAAGTGGGTAGTCTAACCTTCGGGAGGACGCTCACCACTTTGTGGTTCATGACTGGGGTGAAGTCGTAACAAGGTAGCCCTAGGGGAACCTGGGGCTGGATCACCTCCTTACCTATACGACTAACTCATACCTGAAAGTGAGAAATCACCTTGAGTGTTCACACAGATTACTTGATAGAAAGAAAGAGAATATGCGTCTCTATTTAGACGACGTACTCTTATTTACTGCGATATGCGATAAATAAGATGCAAGTATAAATGGGTCTGTAGCTCAGCTGGTTAGAGCGCACCCCTGATAAGGGTGAGGTCGGTGGTTCAAGTCCACTCTGACCCACCAAAATCTTTCCTTTCCTGCGTTGGAAAGTGACTCGTTTAGTGAACTAAACGTCGCCACTTACCGCCTTGGTAAGAAAATATTTGGTATAACACCTTCTTAGAAGGTACTCGTATATTCTCGACTGTATGTAAGGGGTTATAGCTCAGCTGGGAGAGCGCCTGCCTTGCACGCAGGAGGTCTGCGGTTCGATCCCGCATAGCTCCACCATTCTCTTTAAGAGATACATACATTAGGACAGAGATGCCAAAGATAAACGCAATTTTATCTTTGGCTTTTTTAAGCCCGCTCTTTAACAATTTGGAAAGCTGATAGTACTAACTAAAAGGCGCAGAAATGATGATTCGTTGTCGTTTGTGTGATTAGGTTAGTGCGAAAAATAATATTTGTGCGCAAGCATGAATATGAGTTCTCAAAACACTTTATTAAGTGTCTTGAATATTTTTAAAACTAAGGCGTGTCCACTTCCTACCCGGAGGTGAGACAAGTAAAAACCAAGCTGGTCCCACTCTTTATTGAGTGACGTACGACCCAAGTTTTTCTTACTTTATCTCGATAAGGTAAGCGCAGTGATTCGATACGGTGTCTAAGCCGTGAAGCGAATGAGAAAGGAGTGTAGCAGCGCTACATGACTGACGAATGAGGTTCACAATAACGACAGCGTGATGAATAACAAGCGAAAAGATGAAACCTATCCGGGTTGTATGGTTAAGTGACCAAGCGTATACGGTGGATGCCTTGGCAGTCAGAGGCGATGAAGGACGTAGTAACTTGCGAAAAGCGTTGGCGAGCTAGTAACAAGCATTTGAGCTAACGATGTCCGAATGGGGAAACCCGGCCACATAAGTGGTCATCATAACGTGAATACATAGCGTTATGAGGCGAACCTGGGGAACTGAAACATCTAAGTACCCAGAGGAAAAGAAATCAACCGAGATTCCCCTAGTAGCGGCGAGCGAACGGGGATTAGCCCTTAAGTCTATGGGGTGTTAGTGGAATGGTCTGGAAAGTCCAGCGGCACAGGGTGATAGCCCCGTACACGAAAACTAACCGTAGATGAAAACGAGTAAGGCGGGACACGTGACATCCTGTTTGAATATGGGGGGACCATCATCCAAGGCTAAATACTCCTGACTGACCGATAGTGAACCAGTACCGTGAGGGAAAGGCGAAAAGAACCCCTGTGAGGGGAGTGAAATAGAACCTGAAACCGTATACGTACAAGCAGTGGGAGCGGTTCTTGAGACCGTGACTGCGTACCTTTTGTATAATGGGTCAGCGACTTACATTTTGTAGCGAGGTTAAGCGAATAGCGGAGCCGTAGGGAAACCGAGTGTTAACTGCGCGTTTAGTTGCAAGGTGTAGACCCGAAACCGAGTGATCTAGCCATGGGCAGGTTGAAGGTTGAGTAACATCAACTGGAGGACCGAACCGACTAATGTTGAAAAATTAGCGGATGACTTGTGGCTGGGGGTGAAAGGCCAATCAAACTCGGAGATATCTGGTTCTCCTCGAAAGCTATTTAGGTAGCGCCTCGAGCGAATACCATTGGGGGTAGAGCACTGTTAAGGCTAGGGGGTCATCCCGACTTACCAACCCTTTGCAAACTCCGAATACCAATGAGTACTACTCGGGAGACAGACAGCGGGTGCTAACGTCCGTTGTCAAAAGGGAAACAACCCAGACCGTCAGCTAAGGTCCCAAAGTACTAGCTAAGTGGGAAACGATGTGGGAAGGCTTAGACAGCTAGGATGTTGGCTTAGAAGCAGCCATCATTTAAAGAAAGCGTAATAGCTCACTAGTCGAGTCGGCCTGCGCGGAAGATGTAACGGGGCTAAGCTAGTCACCGAAGCTACGGGTGCATTTCATTAGAAGTGCGCGGTAGAGGAGCGTTCTGTAAGCCGTTGAAGGTGAAGGGGTAACCCACGCTGGAGGTATCAGAAGTGCGAATGCTGACATGAGTAACGATAAAGGGGGTGAAAAACCCCCTCGCCGGAAGACCAAGGGTTCCTGTCCAACGTTAATCGGGGCAGGGTGAGTCGACCCCTAAGGTGAGGCCGAAAGGCGTAATCGATGGGAAACAGATTAATATTTCTGTACTTCTGCTAACTGCGATGGAGAGACGGAGAAGGCTAGGCTAGCGCGGCGTTGGTAGTCCGCGTTTAAGGTGGTAGGTTGAATTCTTAGGCAAATCCGGGAATTCGTACTTTAATGTACAGGCTGAGAGCTGATGACGAGTCACTAAGGTGATGAAGTAGTTGATGCCATGCTTCCAGGAAAATCTTCTAAGCTTCAGGTTAGTAGGAATCGTACCCCAAACCGACACAGGTGGTCGGGTAGAGAATACCAAGGCGCTTGAGAGAACTCGGCTGAAGGAACTAGGCAAAATGGTACCGTAACTTCGGGAGAAGGTACGCTGCTGTTGGTGATGGGACTTGCTCCCTAAGCTGACGGCAGTCGCAGATACCAGGTGGCTGCAACTGTTTATCAAAAACACAGCACTGTGCAAAATCGCAAGATGACGTATACGGTGTGACGCCTGCCCGGTGCCGGAAGGTTAATTGATTGGGTTATCTTCGGAGAAGCTCATGATCGAAGCCCCGGTAAACGGCGGCCGTAACTATAACGGTCCTAAGGTAGCGAAATTCCTTGTCGGGTAAGTTCCGACCTGCACGAATGGCGTAATGATGGCCACGCTGTCTCCAGCCGAGACTCAGTGAAGTTGAAATTGCGGTGAAGATGCCGTATACCCGCGGCTAGACGGAAAGACCCCGTGAACCTTTACTATAGCTTGGCACTGAACATTGAACCTACATGTGTAGGATAGGTGGGAGACTTTGAAGCATGAACGCTAGTTTGTGTGGAGTCGTCCTTGAAATACCACCCTTGTAGTTTTGATGTTCTAACCTGGACCCCTTATCGGGGTTAGGGACAGTGCCTGGTGGGTAGTTTGACTGGGGCGGTCTCCTCCCAAAGAGTAACGGAGGAGCACGAAGGTTGGCTAAGTACGGTCGGACATCGTACGGTTAGTGCAATGGCATAAGCCAGCTTAACTGCGAGACATACACGTCGAGCAGGTACGAAAGTAGGTCATAGTGATCCGGTGGTTCTGAATGGAAGGGCCATCGCTCAACGGATAAAAGGTACTCCGGGGATAACAGGCTGATACCGCCCAAGAGTTCATATCGACGGCGGTGTTTGGCACCTCGATGTCGGCTCATCACATCCTGGGGCTGAAGTCGGTCCCAAGGGTATGGCTGTTCGCCATTTAAAGTGGTACGCGAGCTGGGTTCAGAACGTCGTGAGACAGTTCGGTCCCTATCTGCCGTGGGCGTTGGATGATTGAAGGGAGCTGCTCCTAGTACGAGAGGACCGGAGTGGACGAACCGCTGGTGTTCGGGTTGTCATGCCAATGGCATTGCCCGGTAGCTACGTTCGGAATCGATAACCGCTGAAAGCATCTAAGCGGGAAGCGAGCCCTAAGATGAGTCATCCCTAGAGCTTTAAGCTCTCTAAAGGGCCGTAGGAGACTACTACGTTGATAGGCAAGGTGTGTAAGCGTTGTGAGGCGTTGAGCTAACTTGTACTAATGACCCGTGAGGCTTAACCATACAACCCAGATGGGTTTTACTGATAACCTTAGTAAAGAATATAAGCGCTTAATAAAGTGCGAACTCAAGCTCCTAAACGAGCAATCAGCTTTCCGAATTATTAAATAAGGTAACAGCAGGTCCTAGGTTCTAGGTCCTCGCAGCGCAACGCGCGCCCTAGTACCTTGTTTAAACAAAATTTGTCTGGAAACCATAGAGCTGTGGCACCACCTGATCCCATTCCGAACTCAGAAGTGAAACACAGTATCGCCGATGGTAGTGTGGGGTCTCCCCATGTGAGAGTAGGTCATTTCCAGGCGCCTAATTTACTCTTTATGAGTAGTTTTACTGTAAGTAAAATCAGTTATATCGATTTTTGCTGATATGGCTCAGTTGGTAGAGCGCATCCTTGGTAAGGATGAGGTCCCCAGTTCGACTCTGGGTATCAGCACCATGAACAATCTAGTGTCATGTCCTAGAACAAAATTTGTCTGGAAACCATAGAGCTGTGGCACCACCTGATCCCATTCCGAACTCAGAAGTGAAACACAGTATCGCCGATGGTAGTATGGGGTCTCCCCATGTGAGAGTAGGTCATTTCCAGGCGCTAAATAAACGAAAATCCCCAGTACTACGTGCTGGGGATTTTTTCGTTTATCCGCCTGAAAATAACCGCTCCAACATGAGATATAAAGAGTACATGCGCAGCATGCCGCCATACCATGTGATACTAGGGTGAGTTTTTTGTGTTTATAAAGCGACGCTTTATGCAAATTAACGAGCGCGGATAGCTTGCTCGAAGCTGGCCATGACTGGTGCCATTGCTGAACTTATTGAGCTAATCATGGTTTTACTCAATTGGATTGATGCCTTAAGTGAACTCGGTGAAACCACATTAAAGGGTCGCACGGCACTAATGGCACGACAAGGAGAGCTTAATGAGAGAATGTGCAAATAAATGTACTTTTGACGTAAAACTGAAGTTAACTTAGTATCTCTCTCACTTATAGCACTAGGCGATACCCAGCCCCATAAACCGATTGGATCCAGTCCTTACCTTGGCTAATATCGGCAAGCTTCTTGCGCAGTTTTTTAATGTGACTGTCTATGGTTCTGTAATTTACAATACGATGATCTGAGTACATGTTTTGCATTAGTTGTTCGCGGGTGAAAATACGCTCAGGTTTAGTCGCCAAAGGCTTGAGCAATTGAAACTCCACCGCGGTCAGGCTAACGCCTCGCTGATGAAAGCTCACCATAAACCTATGTTCATCCAGTTGCAGAGTATCGTCTCTATTTTCAATAACCAGTCCTCTTCGCAATACGGCTTTGACTCTGGCGACGACTTCTCGTGGGCTAAATGGTTTGCAAATATAGTCATCGGCCCCAAGCTCTAGCCCAAGTAAACGGTCAATTTCTTCCACCTTAGCGGTGACCATTAAAATTGGAACATTGGAAAACTGACGGATCTCTTTACATAAATCTATGCCATTTTTACCTGGCAGCATGATATCGAGCAAAATGGCTTGGGGCTGGTGAGTCTTTACCCAAGATATAACTTCATCGCCATGATGGATCAGATGAGGCTGATATTCCGTCTGTTTAAAATAGTCGGCCAATAGATTAGCCAGTTTGATTTCATCTTCTACTATCAAAATTGATTGCGACATAGGCTGCTCTTTTTAATGTGCTGGTGTTTAGGGTTTAAATGATCTTAAGGCGGATGTGAATAGCGAGTCCGCCTAAGGAGGATTTTTCAGCCCAAATTTCGCCTTGATGCGCAGCGACGATATGACGGCAAATGGATAATCCAAGCCCCGAGCCCCCGGTTTGACGATTGCGTGAATCATCGACGCGATACAGATGCTCAAATAAGTGCGCTAAGTGCTTCTCTTCTACACCCACACCGTTATCCTCAAAAGTGATTAACACTATGTTGCTTGAGCTTATTTCTTGCTTTACAGAGAGGGTAAGCACAGTGGCTGAAGAATACTTCACTGCATTATTAATAATATTTTCAAATAATTGATATAAGCGAGTGGTATCAGCATAGATAAGTATAGGGTGCTGGCTTGCCTTTGACTCAATGGTCGGCTCTATATTTAGCGTTATGCCTGCGCTTGCTAAATAACTGCGATATTTATCCAGCTCATTAGCTAAAACTTGAGTTAGCTCTTCCTCTTGTTTGCGGTAATGCATGGCCCCAATATCGGCACTGGTGAGTAAGTGTAGATCTTCGATAAGCCGTTGCAGATGCTTCACTTCATCATGGGCTGAACCCACATTATCCATAGTCAGAGGGCGGACCTCATCGATCATGGCTTCTAGCTCACCACGTAAAATAGCCACTGGCGTACGCAGTTCATGAGAAATGTTGGCTAACCAACGTTTTCTAGCACTGTCATTTGCTGCCAATATGATCGCCAGCTCATTGTAGTCTCGACTTAATTGGCCAAATTCATCTTGTCGTTTTAAATCGACGGTATGTTGATAATCCCCTTGGGTTAACTTGTGCATTCCACGGGTGATGACCTTGATAGGCTCGACTAAGTGACGAGCCAAGGGGCGGGTAATAAGCAGCACTAAGGCAATGGCTAACAATGCGATAAGCCAGAGATACTGCTGTTGCTGCTCAATAAATTCGACTTCATAGCCTTGGGTTAATCTCTCCCGCTTGGAGACGGCAAAATAACCTACCGTTACACCATCAAGTACTATGGGGGTTTTGCTGTACTTCAAGTTATCTAGGTATTTCCCCACAACCAATCCATCATTTTCATCTAATAGCGCATAGCGTGCTTCGTGCTCTGGTGGCGGTAATCTTCCTGCAGGGTGTTTATCCTTTGGGCCTTTGTGCAAAGCATGTGGCCCGTCTTTTGGCGGCCTATCTCGAAGAGGTCTGCGCGGGGGCGGAAAATTGTGACGTCTAGGGGCAAATTCATCACCTTGAAGCTGGGTTTCAATGAGCTGGCGAAATCTAGGGTGGCTGCCTGTCATGGCCTGCCAGCCGTGATCTTCTTTATAAATTTGAGCAAGCTCTGTGATCACAGGCTTTAAGGCTTCAACCTCTTTGGTGTTTACATAGTCAACCATGCCTTTAGCTATGCTCCACTGCATCAGTACCACTAACATAATCACTAGGATTAAGCTGAAGCTAAATAGAATTAAAAACAGCTTGTTATGAATTTTCATTTTTAAATCAATGGCTCCAAATGAAACTTAAAGACTGTTGGCCCGGAACTATGTTGGGCTATTAACCAGCATAGCAACACAATGTGTAAACATTGTGCACAGCGCATGGTGAATAGTGCAAAGGAAAAGTGTTGTCGGAAATCTATTGAGTAATTTTTAGTGTAAAAACCGCTTACTGAGTATGTTTCTTAATTTTTGCACAATTGCTGCACATTCTAAGCCTAAGCTTTATTTACCTTAGGCCACCCTGCTACTCAGATGGTCCATATTGACAGGAATAGACTGTGATGAAATATAGACATGCATCTAATCGCTTAACCCCTCAGCAACTTCTTTGCCTTTTAGTGACATGCGCATTAGCAGGATGTGGTGGCGACAGTGCTGATAGCCCAGCCGAAGTCCCTGTGGACTCAGTTTTAACCATAGATACGGGGTCAACAACAGGTACTGATACGGGGGCCGCGACAACGGTTGGCTTCACAGCAGGGGTATTGTGTGACTACTTTAATGATACCTACAATAACTCAGCCTCGGTAGATGCATACAGTACTGCCCAGTGGAGTTGTACTGATACAAGCCGCGAACTCAGTGCGAATGGATTACCCGATCATGAGGTGGGCACATTTCCCAATGCCCATAACCCTAATGCTATTTCAGGGCAGTCTGTATCGGCAAGCTTAGCCCTTGCACCTACGCAAACGTCGACGGTTAGAATCTTAGGCGGGCCAAGAGGTGCCACCGGTTATGTGCTCAATGGTGTCAAGATTGATGCCGGTACTGCCGGCAGCTGTGATGATTCAGGCGCGGTTTGTAGCTTGAGTGATAACAGCGGTGGTTGGAGCATAGAAGCCCTAGGGCAGACCAGCTTTAACTTCGGCACCGATGACAACAATGCCCATGTACAACCTGGCGGCAGCTATCATTATCACGGCATGCCAGAAGGCTTTATCACTAAACAGGGTGGTAATAGCAGCTCCATGACACTGATTGGCTGGGCGGCAGATGGCTTTCCTATTTATGCTCGTTACGGTTATAGCCAAGCCGATGATGCAAGCTCAGCAGTAAAGTCCATGACAGGCAGCTATCAGCTTGTTAGCACTATCAGTGCCTCAAGACCTTCAACGGATACCTATCCTCTAGGCACTTTTAAGCAAGATTGGGTCTATGTGGCGGGTTCTGGGGATTTAGATGAATGTAACGGCAGAATTGGTGTCACTCCTGAGTTTCCAGAGGGGATATATCATTATTATGCGACAGACAGCTACCCATTTTTTCAGCGCTGCGTTAAAGGGGAATAAGCATGTCGTCACGCTATAATACCTTGTCAACGGCCCTATTGGGCTGCTCCTTGAGCCTATTTGTACCATCCACAGCCACAGCGCACCTAATGGTGGCTCAGCATGGCACCCTTAATATCGTCAATAATGATGTGTTTATGGTGCTATCCCTTCCCTTGAGTGCCTTCGAGGGCCTAGATACCAATTTAGATGGTGAGGTATCTATGCTTGAGTTTAATCATCAGCGCGCGGTAATCACTGAGGCGATTAACGCGCAGATTCAATTAACGGATAAGGATGGCAAGCGTGAAATACAGGGGCTCATAATGTCGCCGCAGCTTCACGGCGCAGAAGAGTTGTCACACCATGACGCATTAGCACAACCCCAGCTGATTGTGATGGGGAAATTCACTTTGCAGGCTACAAAGGAGGCGGTGGAATTTTATTTTGGCTTGTACGGCACAAACCCCACGGAGCAACAGATACAGATAACCGTCACATCAGTCACTAAGAATGCCACTAAAAAGCAGCAGGTAGAATTAACGGCCCTTGCACCTAAAATGGTGATATTGCCTTAAGTCCTGAATCACTGGCGGTTAATGAAGCATTAGCCGGCAGTCTGGGCTACTCAGGGATAGGGTATTCATCATTCTGTTTAAGCTTAGATAACCCAAGTGGCAATAATCCCTAAAGCAAAAATGGCCATTCCAATGGCTTCCGAATTCAACTCCGAAGTGCGACACTCACCAAATTAAGCGGCTAATTGTTTAAACACAACAGCTGGCTGCTTAAACTTCAAACATTTCTTAGGTCTGTAATTAATCCTGTTCTGGGCAAATAAGATGATGTCGTCGCTTACTGTCCTTAAGTCAGTCCCTTTTTTTACATACTGCCTTAATAAACCGTTGGCATTTTCATTGGCGCCACGTTCCCAAGAACTATACGGATGAGCAAAGTAAAACGAGGTGTCTAGCGCGTTGGCTATGACTTCATGATGAGCGAATTCACGACCATTATCGGCAGTTATAGTGTGCACATATTGCTTATAGGGCATCAATAATTCGATAGTCGCTTTAGTCACATCTTCAGCAGATTTTGAGGCCACTTTCTTTATTAAATAAAAACGGGTCTTTCGCTCTAAAATTGTCACGATTGAACCTGTCCCATGCTTGCCTAATACGGTATCGATTTCCCAATCACCAAAACGCTCACGGGTATCAACAATGGCAGGTCTAGAGTCGATAGAGGTGCCATTTTTAATCGCTGGTGCTTTCTCTTTTTTACCTCTGCGATAGCGCTTATGACCTTGCCGTAGATGGCGATATAGCTTGCCGCCTTGACGTTTATTCCTTGCCACAAAGCGGTAAATCCATTCATGACTAACCGCTTGGTTCATGCCCGATAACACCCGTGAAATCTGCTCTGGGCTCCAATCATGTTGCAGTAGGAAGCGGACGACGTTTATTCTTGTATCGGGGATCTTATATTTGGCTGAATGACGCCGCATCTTACACGCACTGGCTTGAGCGCTGTCAGGACAATAACCCTGCAGGGCATGACAACGTTTTAGTTCTCGATAGACAGTCGCACGATGACAATTGATAGCTTTTGCAATCAAAGTTATCGAAATACCCTGGTCTAAAAGGACTGAAATCTGATATCTTCTTCCCTCAGTCAACTGCTGATAACTCATAGTGATACTCTTTTTTCTTTGGCGAGATGAAGCCTACCACTTTCAGCAGTTGGCTTCTTCTACGCCTCAATTAAGAGTGTCGCAGTTATTATCTGAATTCGGGCTCAACTTATTATCATTACGGAATAACGAGTACTCACTGTGGTAAAAGCTAAAATATTTACTATACCAAAACCTAGAATAGCGCCAAAGCTTCGTGTATTTTGCTTTCCTTTTGCTGGCGGCTCGTTCACCACTTATATTCCTTGGGTTCATTGCCTTAATGACGACGTAGAATTAGTATTAATTACTCTCCCAGGGCGAGCCTCTAGAGTGAGCGAACTCTCACATGACCAGATGGCGTCAATCATAAGTGAATTATTGGAGCAGAAATCTATCTTTGCTGATGTCCCCTATATTTTCTTTGGGCATAGTCTAGGTAGTCGAATTGCTTTTGAATTAGCAGTGAATCTACAATATTTAGGTATCACATCGCCACAGTATTTTATCGCTTCAGGTAGTAGAGCTCCTCACTTAGCGTCACGCCGCGAAAGTATTCACCACCTTCCTAAATCAGAGTTTATTCAAAAACTCGGTGAGCTCAATGGCACGCCTAAAGAGGTGTTGTCTAATAGTGAATTGATTGATTTTTTTATTCCCGCTCTTCGTGCTGACTTTAAAGTCGCCCACGATTATAGGGCAAAAAAAATACCGATTGAAAGCCCTATTCTGGTGTTGGGTGGGAAGGATGATATTGATGTCACGCACCTTGAACTTTTAGCATGGAGGGAACTTTCTCAACGTGAGACTAAGATAACACTCATACCGGGAGGTCATTTTTTTATTAATGAACATAAAAGTGTAGTGATAGAGCAAGTGGATTTTGTGGTAAATCTTGTTTTGACTTGTAATGAAATGAAGCATGTTGATGAAATTTTCTAAATATTTTGCTCTTTGATTACGCAGTTTTAATTAGTTGTTCCTTGTATCCTCAACAATTAACGTTTGCGCTGCCCCAATCTGAGGTGGCATCCATGCTCCGGATCCTGTCGTAAAGCTTGCTAACCGCTATAGCCCACCTTGATAAAATATTTTGTTGATATACCAAAACTGCTCCCCTGTAGGGGTTAGCACACTGGCATCATCATCGACTTCTTTTTTCAACAGTGCTCGTGCCATGGGTGAATCAATTGAAATATAACCTTTCGCATCGCCATATATTTCATCTGGGCCAACAATGCGAAAGCGCTTTTTTACGCCCTCATCATTTTCAATTTCGACCCAGGCGCCGAAAAAGACTTTGCCCTCTTGCTCTGCTGCATAAGGCACCACTTTTAGCGCCTCAATGCGTTTACGCAGGAAGCGCACTCGGCCATCGATTTGTCTCAGTAGACGCTTATTTTCTTTGTAGTCGGCATTTTCTGAGCGATCCCCAAGGCTTGCCGCCCAGGCCACTTTCTTGGTGATTTCTGGGCGATACTCACGCCAAAGATAATTTAACTCATGGGTTAACTTGGCTAAACCTTCAGCCGTGATCAGATTGGTTTTCACGCTTACTCTACTCGTCATCGCTTTAACAGTGAAACTAGCGACTTTTGGCGTACTTGTCGATGGTTAAAATCCAGGGTAATCGCATGAGTGCTGATTATTTAGCCTGCGTACATAATCCGGCGATTAACATCTTCTCTAGAAATTCAGGATTCATTAAATAACGCTTTTGCTTACCAACAATGCTGAGTCTTGTCGGTTATTTTGGCAGCATGTTTAGAGACATGTACCTTAAGAAAGCGAGATTTTCAGCGCCGTTATTCTTGTATATCTGGCATGCATCTTCGTTCATGCAGACATCCAAGGCACAGTGCATTGACTCGATCCCCCCAATGTTCACGAGTCGCACTTAAGGCTTGCTCTGCTGATTATACTTTAGAACTAATATAGTAACGATATTCAAGGCACGCCGTCTTACTTTTAACAGCCCTAAAGCTTTCAACCATAACGATGGATTTGAGTGCTTCCCAATGTGTAAAATCACCGTCAAGTCAAGCTGAACCCTGGACATAGCAGGTTCGGTTTTCAATACGACCATGACCGGTTTCTGTATTGACATGGTCATCACTTAACCCTGCGGAACGATGCGAACTAAATGCTTTATTTACCGCTTTAACCAAGTTTTCTTGATTGTTTTTTACCGCCAGTAGGTAGTCACCCTCTTTGTCGATAATCGTTGTTGAAATAGCGTTTTGTCAGCCCAGAGCATCGATTGCCCCTAGTACTCCACGCAGGTCTAGCATTTTTAATAATGTTGGAATGGCTGTGATTTTATTACTTTTTTGCTCTGCTTTTAATTGTCCAAGTACCTGCTTATTTGCTGAGGCATAAGCGCTTATCATGTGGATAGCGCTGCTTCGAACTCCTGAAAAAGGAGTATAAGATCACAAGCACATGATCAGGTCAATATTCTTCTAAAATCGCTCGAATAACGTTTACGTTCTGGCCCTGGGTTAAAATTAAGTTCAAAGTATAAAATTTTATTAGTGCTTTTTTCAGTTGATAATAATTACTTGTTAACATGTGATAAATTAAAGTGTTTAGGGATAATAAAACTGTGAATGTTGGTTTGAGATTTAGATGGTTCATCGAAGATTAAATGGTGTTGATAATTTGTTGTTAGCAATTACTTCCATGCAGTAGGTGCCACATTTTTAATTAATAAATAATGAAACCATAATGTTTCCATCATGTATCTTACTTAGCCTTTAGGCTAACGTCTAGATGCACTAAAAACAAATGCGAAAATATTTGTACATCATAAAAATTAACTTCAACACATTAACTTGGTTAATAGATGTTCATGTTGTGATTTTTGCTTTATTATTAATGGTTAATGGAGGTTTTGTAATGATGAATCATTTTCTGAAAATAACAAAAAAAATCAGTCTTAAAACAAGTATTTTAATATCTGTTTTGTTAGGTTTTTTCACTTCATATGCAGTCATCGCAGGGACCGCAGTAAATAACGAGTTTTCTAGAGCCGGCGTGTTATCCCATGTATACAGTTCTAATTTGTTAGCACGAGACTATGTGATTGATGTTATATTGCCACCGGGGTTCAATCCACAAGATCAAGATAAAAAATATCCAGTTATATATATACTTGACGGTTATGTTCATTTCCCAATGACAGGCTTTAATATGTACTTAGAACAATTAGTCGGAGATGATGGTGCTAGTAAAACCCCCAAGGCAATTGTTGTTGGTATTGAACAGCCAATAATGAAGTATGATTGGAAAATAAGAACTCTTGATATGACACCTACTGAAATTGAAAAAAATGGAAATGTGATAGGTGGTGGTGCTGACAAGTTTTTATCATTTCTTAATGATGAGCTGAAACCATTTATTAATTCAACCTATTCTGGTGATGTAAATGATCAAACTATATTAGGGCATTCCTTAGGCGGATTGTTTACCTTGTATACACTTTTTTCACAACCAGAAAGTTTTGACCGTTATGTAATTGGCAGTCCAACTACTTGGTGGGATGATGATTACATTTTTGAACTTGAAGATGATTTTTCTGAGGGAAATGTAGATTTAAAAAAGCATGTTTATCTATTTGTTGGGGGAGATGAGGTCTGCAATTCTGACGGTGAGCTATGTGGTGTTGCTGGTGTTAGGAAGATGACTAGAAAATTGAAGTCCAGAGGTTATGCAAGCTTAAATGTTACAAAGAAAGTATTTAAAAATGAACATCATAATTCTGTTGTAGCTCCAGGATATGATCAGGGCCTTAAATTTGTCATGGGAAGATTAACAAGGAAGAGCAAATAAAGTAATCGACATAATCTTTATTGTGTAAGTTACTCGATCCTTTAGGCAATAATAACGATTATTGCTGCATTTAACTTGAAATCGTAACTGCTTAATTAATAAGCTAGTCGTTGAAGTACAAGGCTAGCTTAAATTTTCTTCATTTTAACGTCTGAACCGCTGGGGTTTAAGTGGGCCTCTCACTACTGATAGCTCCCTTCTTGGGGTTCATCCTTGGCTGTGTTATCTTTGGCATAATTTCCGATTTTCTTTGTCCTATAAGACCTATTTTATGCATTCTACATCTCAGACTATTGCCCAGATCATCGCTCAGGAACTCAATGTCCGTGAGCAACAAGTGATGGCGACTATTGCCTTGCTAGACGAAGGCTCGACCGTTCCTTTTATCGCGCGCTATCGTAAAGAGGCCACCGGCGGCTTAGATGATACTCAGCTGCGTAACTTATACAGCCGTTTAGGATATTTGCGCGAGCTTAATGATCGCCGTCAAGTGGTGCTGTCGAGTATTAAAGCTCAAGATAAGCTCACCCCAGCCTTAGAGCATGAGATAAATCAGGCGGACAGTAAAACCCGCCTCGAAGACTTGTATTTACCCTTTAAACCAAAGCGCCGTACCAAGGGCATGATTGCCATCGAAGCTGGGCTGGAGCCTTTGGCGGATTTTCTGCTGGCTAATCGCAATGCAGATATCGACGCAAAAGCCGCTGAATTTATTAATTCTGCTGCGGGCTTTAGCGATGAGAAAGCTGTGCTCGAAGGCGCACGTTATATCTTGATGGAACGCTTCGCCGAAGATGCTGAACTTATTCGCAAAGTACGTAGTCACCTTGCCCAGCATGCGGTGCTGGAAAGTAAGGTGATGAAAGGCAAAGAAAAAGAAGGGTCAAAATTCCGCGATTATTTTGAGCATACAGAAGCCCTTCATAAGGTGCCCTCTCACCGTGCGCTCGCCATGCTACGTGGCCGCAATGAAAGCATGTTAAGTTTATCGATGAATGCCGACCCTGATACTCAGGCTATCGATGGCAGTTATTGCGAGGTGATTATCGCCGATCATTTCAACTTGAAGTTGAGCGATACTAGTGTCGATGCTTGGCTTAAAACTGTGGTGACTGCGACTTGGCGCATCAAGATTGCGCTGCAAATGGAAAATGAAATGATTTCCCAGATGCGTGAGCGCGCCGAAGAAGAAGCCATTAAAGTCTTCGCCCGTAATCTTGGCGATCTATTGATGGCGCCACCTGCAGGGGCGAAAGCCACCATGGGACTAGATCCTGGCCTTAGAACCGGAGTCAAAGTCGCGATAGTGGATAACACAGGTAAATTTGTGGCTCATACTGTGATTTACCCCCATGCGCCGCAAAATGTGTGGGACAAATCCATTCGCACCTTGGCTAATCTTGTGAATATGCACAAGGTTGAGCTTATTGCCATAGGTAACGGCACAGCATCACGGGAAACTGATAAGTTGGCAGGCGAAGTCATCGCAAGCCTTAAAGACACCCACCCAAATCTAACTAAAATTATGGTCAGCGAAGCGGGCGCCTCTGTGTATTCGGCCTCCGAGCTTGCGGCTGAAGAATTCCCTAACTTAGATGTGTCTATTCGCGGCGCCGTGTCTATTGCTCGCCGCCTGCAAGACCCGCTTGCCGAGTTGGTCAAAATTGAGCCTAAGTCTATTGGTGTGGGTCAATATCAGCACGATGTGAGTCAGAGTCAGTTGTCATCATCCTTGGATGCGGTGATCGAAGACTGCGTGAACGGCGTCGGTGTGGATCTCAATATGGCCTCGGCGCCATTGCTGGCACAGGTTGCGGGCTTAAATAAAACCTTGGCGAAGAATCTCGTAGATTACCGTGATGAGCACGGCCAATTTACTAACCGTAAGCAACTGCTCAAAGTGGCACGCCTCGGGCCTAAAGCCTTTGAGCAGGCGGCAGGCTTCTTGCGTATTCGCGGGGGTGATAACCCCTTAGATGCCTCATCAGTCCATCCTGAAGCGTATAAATTAGTGGAAACCATAGCCCAAAAGACCCAGCAAGCCATAGACAGCCTGATTGGCAATAGCGGTTTACTGTCTAGTATCAAAGCCGAAGATTTTGTCAGCGATGAATTTGGTTTGCCGACCATCAATGACATCTTGGCCGAGCTTGATAAACCAGGGCGCGACCCTCGCGGCGAGTTTAAGACTGCAAGCTTTAAAGAGGGTGTTGAAGAGCTGAAGGACTTAAAGCCTGAGATGATTTTAGAAGGTGTGGTCACTAATGTGACTAACTTTGGTGCTTTTGTTGATGTGGGTGTACATCAAGACGGTTTAGTGCATATTTCATCCTTAACTGACAAATTTGTTAGCGATCCGCACACTATAGTCAAAGCTGGCGATGTGGTTAAAGTTAAAGTGATGGAAGTGGACATTGAGCGCCGCCGTATTGGCCTAAGCATGCGTCTGGATGAGGCCATTAATACCAGCGCTAGCAGCGTGAAGCCTAAGCAAGATAATCGTGGCAGTGCTGCGAATAAAACGAGCACTAACACAGGCATTACCAACAAAGGTGCGAGCGCTAATAACGGGAAACCTACCGGCAGAAAAGCGCCTGCGCCCAAAGCGGCCCCTGCTAACGCAGCTATGGGCAACGCCTTCGCTGATGCCTTTGCAAAAATGAAGAAATAATCCGTCAGCAATACTGGGTTATTTTGATCTGAAGTGAACAATAAGCTCCTTTTATGAAGATAAAGGGAGCTTGTTTTTTGCAGTTATTGGTGGATTTTTGGAGCCGTAGATGAATTTTGATGAAAAACCTTATCTGCGTAGCATAGCCCTCAAACATCAAGGTTTGGCAGAGGCTAAGGTGACGCTCATTGATGGTGAGTTCCATGATGAGTCCGCTGTCAGGGTTCAAGATTGTTATCCATTTACCATACCTGCTCTCGCAGGTTTTGATAGCCTAGACTTTGATGCCGATGTGACCTTCTTTGTGGGGGAGAATGGTTCAGGAAAGTCCACCCTATTGGAAGCCATAGCTGTCGCTATGGGCTTAAACGCCGAAGGGGGCAATAAAAATACCCATTTTGCCACCAAGGTGAGTCATTCAAACCTTGGTTATTACCTTAAAACCATCAAAAGTTTTAAGAAACCTAAAGACAGCTATTTCCTGCGGGCGGAGAGTTTTTATAATCTAGCCTCTTATATGGAAGAGGATGGCAGAGAGGCGTATTTGGGCAGCTATGGCGGCACCTCTTTACATCAGCAGTCACACGGCGAATCATTTATGGCAACCTTACTGCATAAGTTCAGAGGCCAAGGCTTATACCTGATGGATGAGCCAGAAGCCGCGTTGTCACCCAGCAGGCAATTAGCCGCTTTGTCTGCAATACATCAACTAGTGGAAAATAAGTCGCAATTTATTATCGCCACCCATTCACCCATTTTACTGGCTTACCCCAGAGCGAAGATTTATCAATTCTCCAACCAAGGGATAGTACAGATTACTTATCAAGAGACAGAGCATTATCAAATCACTAAGGCTTTTCTAAATCAGCCAGAAAAGTTACTGGCAAGCTTAGGGGTGGGCTAATAACCGCATAGCTTAGGTTAACTACACACTTGATTTCGACCCCGCTCTTTGGCTTTGTATAATGCTTTATCGGCTTCTTTCATGCATTGCTCAAAGCTTTGGTCTGCTTGATGTTGGGCACAACCTATCGAGACGGTGACACTCACAGTGCGTTGTTTCGCTGGTGCTTTTTTAGTGCGTTTTTTACTGGCTTGTTTATCTTCTTTACCCTTACGCTTCTCTTCCCTTAATACGATTTCGTATTCTTCTACACTTTCTCTGACATCATCTAAATGCGGGAAAACGCGTTTAACTTCTTTTCTTGGGAACACTATGGTGAACTCTTCACCGCCGTAACGAAAGGCTTTACCGCCACCGGTCACTTGGGCGAGTTTTGCAGCCACTAACTTGAGCACCTGATCGCCAACATCATGACCGTAGGTGTCATTGAATTTTTTAAAGTGATCGATATCTACCATGGCGACACTGTATTTACGCCCCAAGGAGAGGCTTAAATTAAATAAGGCGCGTCTAGAGGGTAATCCTGTCAGCTCATCACGGTAGGCAAGAAAGTAGGAGTCAATGATTACTGTGGCGAGGAAGAATAAGGCGATAACATTGAGCTGTACGGCTAAGGGTAGCCAATTAGGCGCACTGAAATGCAGTACCCACAGCAAGAAAGTTACACCTAAGCTGGTCTGCAGTAGGCTGCTTTGCAAGCTTAATTTGATGAGTAAAATTAAGCCTATGGGATAAAGCGGTAATCTTGAGAAGTGACTGGCGGACAAAAATGGCAGGTAATTTTGATGCAGACTCAACATTTGCTGTGAAAAATGACTCAATACCAGTATCCATAAATAAGCGGTTAAAAAGCAGCCTAAGATCACTCCCAGCCTCAATAAACTGTGCACACTGATAAGGCCACGGTCTTTGATAAAGCTGAAAACGGCAATAATTAAACCGCCGCTAATTAAAATTAATTCATTTTCTTTGGGATCAAAACCTGAATTTTGACTTAGGGCATAAAAACTTAACAACAACACGCCAATATAACTGAGTCGACTACGGTTAAATTGCAACGCAATAATAGTCGCACAGCCCAATAGCCAGTATGGCATTTGTTCTATGGTTTGCTGCCAGTTAAGCCATTGGTTTTGAAAGTGTTCAATTAATCCAAGCAATACCGCCGTCAATAATATAGGCATGACTAGATAACGGCAAGAATGATAGAAGCTGCTCAAAAACGTTCTCCAAAAAAAAGCGATCGCCAAGGTAAGTATCGAGGCGCTCATAAGACTGTAAAGTATTCACCCTATAATAAAAAGTGTTTAAATCAGTTTTGCTATTAGCAATGAGGATTATTGATGACGGTCGATGTTATTAGGGGTGAGTGCATCACAATAGCGACTTTGTTGGTTGTAAACTTAAACCAGTAGATCTTTTGAGTGAAATTGTTCTCGATTGCTTGCTATTGATTTATAAGTTACTTAAGTTAGCCAGTAGAAAGGATGTTTTTAGACTTAAGCCAGTGATATTTAAAACACTCTTTACTTATTTTTGAGTAAATTGTTGTTGAGGGTCGTACATGAAATTAGAAATGATCTGCACAGGGGAAGAGGTGTTATCTGGGCAAATACTCGATACGAATGCCGCGTGGTTTGCCAATGTGATGATGGACATGGGAGTCGAAACTCAATATCGGGTTACCGTAGGTGACAGGCTTGAGGATTTAGTGGCCGTATTTCGCGAACGAAGCTTGCATGCAGATGTCATATTAGTCAATGGCGGCCTGGGCCCAACCAGTGATGACATGTCCGCTCAAGCCATGGCAATGGCCAAGGGCGAACCTTTGGTTGAGAATGCCCTGTGGCGACATACACTGGAAGAGTGGTTTGCTCGCTATAACCGTGAAATGCCCAGAAGCAATTTGAAGCAAGCTATGCTGCCCGCATCAGCGATTATGGTGGATAACCCAGTGGGTACCGCCTGTGGCTTTCGAGTTAAGCTTAATAATGCTTGGCTATTCTTCACTCCCGGGGTGCCCTCAGAATTAAAACACATGGTGCATGAACAATTCATTCCTTTTATTCGCAGCGAGTACGAACTCGATGAACAATCAAGCGTCGAGAAACTGCTGACGCTCGGGCAAGGCGAGTCGGCGATTGGTGATATTCTCTCAGAAGTCTTGCTACCTGAAGGAATAAGCTTTGGCTATCGCTCATTTATGCCCTATATCGAAGTGAAAATTTTTGCTCGGGGTCAGAAGGCCATGGCTCAACTAGGGTCCATTACTAGTCAGGTGAAACATGCCTTAGGTGCCGTCGTCGTTGCTGAAGGCAAAACCAGTTTAGCAGCAGAGATCCATGCACGATTATTTCAATCTGGCTTTAGTTTAAGTGTGGCCGAGTCTTGTACTGGTGGCATGATAGCTAGCCAGTTGACTGATTTTCCTGGCAGTTCATCGTACTTTCAACAAGGTTTAGTGACCTACAGTAATGAATCTAAGGTGAAGCTATTAGGTGTCTTGCCGCAAACATTAGACGATCATGGTGCAGTTTCCATCGCCACGGTTGAAGCCATGGCCATTGGCGCGAGAAATATTCTTGATAGTGACTTTGCTTTAGCAACCAGTGGTATCGCGGGTCCCGATGGCGGCACTGAAGATAAGCCCGTTGGTACAGTGGCGATCGCGTTAGCGACAAAATTTGGCACTTATAGCCAGATGGTCAAGCTGCCCCGGCGTTCACGGGAGTTGGTGCGAAACCTCACCGCGGCTATCGCACTGGATATGCTTCGCAGAGCACTGCTGGACGAAGCCGTGATAGTGGATTATCCGTCAGTGCAGAGGTTGGCTAAGTAACTTTATTAATCTGCTCATTCAGTATAAAAAACGCCTTCCACTGGAAGGCGTTTTTACTCAGCTTAACATTGTAAAACTGGCTTGGCGGGCTGAGGTTTGTTAAAACTTAACCACTAGCTTGCCTTGATGAACCTCTAAGGCTTTAGTCATCTTCGCCATTAAGGCTTGATTACTGTCGTTAACATCTAAGGTATATACAGGCTGAGTCTGTAAGTAATTACGCAAGAATCCCATTAACTGCGGCGTGGCTTGGGCAATGTAACGCTCAATATCTTTAGGCTCAGATTCAACCTTGACCAAGTTTAGCTGACGTAAGTAAACACTCTTGGTTTTGCTGTCATACCAAGGTTCGGCTTCAAAGGTCGTTTTAAGCCTAGCTTGGATAGGTAGTAAAGGATTGTTAACCCTGATTACCGTTGCCGCAGTGACTGCCATGGTATTGGGCTTTTGCCCCAATACCACTTGTATTTCATTGAGCTTTAACGACACGCCAATAAGCTGATTACCTTGCTTCACCTCAAAATGCATGTCTTTATTTAAGTATTGCTCAATGTCAGATTCGGTAATGCTGTACTGACTGGCACAGCCCGTCAGTAGTAATAATAGCATTACCCCAATCAGTGTTAGTGGCTTCATCATCCGGTATTTCTCATGCCTGCAGCAACGCCTGCTATGGTCAGCATCAAGGCCAATTGAACCTTTTCTGATGCCTGATCTTCATTGCGGGTACGTGCCAATAATTCAGTTTGCAGGAAGTTTAATGGATCGATATAAGGATTGCGAAGCTTAACGGATTCGCGGCTCCAAGGCGTGTGTGACATCAACTCATCAGACTGAGTCAGTGATAACACAGTATCTATACCGAGTTGCAGTCTCGCTCTGAGTTTATCTCCGAGATGATGTAACTCAGTTGGCACTAAGCAACGCTCGTAGTAGCGAGCTAAATTCGGCTCAGCCTTGGTATAGACCATTTCTAACATGGAAATACGGGTTTCAAAGAATGGCCACTCACGCTCCATTTCTTGCAATAAATTGAGCTGACTTTGTTCAATGGCCGAGCTCAGAGCCTCACCGGCGCCAAGCCAAGCAGGGAGCATGAGTCGGTTCTGCGACCAAGCAAAAATCCATGGGATAGCACGTAAGCTTTCTATGCCGCCACCGACTTTACGCTTAGCTGGACGACTGCCTAATGGCAATTTACCCAGCTCAACTTCGGGTGTAGCCGCTCTAAAGTAAGCGACAAAGTCAGGCTCTTCTCGAACGATACCGCGATAGGCAAGCACAGATTCATCGGCGATGGCTTGCATACACTCGCGCCAGGCTTTCTTTGGCTCTGGAGGCGGCATAAGGGTGGCTTCCATTACCGCTGAGGTATAAAGCGCTAGGCTTTGCACCGCAAGTTTAGGTAAGCCAAACTTAAAGCGGATCATCTCCCCTTGCTCGGTTACGCGGATGCGACCATCCACCGAGCCAGGTGGCTGGGATAAAATCGCCTGATGAGCAGGGCCGCCGCCACGACCCACTGTGCCGCCACGGCCATGGAATAAGGTCAGTTTGACCCCAGCCTGTTTACAGACGGCAACCAGTTCTTCCTGAGCGCGATATTGAGCCCAAGCCGCAGCCATTACTCCAGCATCTTTAGCCGAGTCTGAATAGCCAATCATCACTTCCTGCATGCCTTTGGTATAACCGCGATACCAGTCGATTTGCAGCAATTCTTTAATACAAGCCGCGGCCCCTGTGAGATCTTTTAAGGTCTCAAATAAGGGCACGACGCGCATAGGGTAAGTACAGCCAGACTCTTTCAATAGCAAGAGCACAGTCAATACATCTGATGGCTTACTGGCCATAGAGATGACGTAAGAACCCAGTGCTTTAGGCGATTGTTTGCTGATAAGCGCACAAGTGCTAAGTACTTCGGCTACATCAGGGCTAGGTTTCCAGTTGGGGGGTAACAGGGGTCTGCGATTAGTGAGCTCTCTGAGTAAGAAGGCTTGTTTTTCGTCTTCATCCCAATGATGGTAATCCCCAAGGCCTAAATAGCGGGTCAGCTCGGCGATAACATCACTGTGGCGTTCGGCGTCTTGACGAATATCCAGCTTGAGCATGTGTATGCCAAAGCAGGCGAGTCTGCGCAGAATATCCAATAACAGACCATGGGCAATCAAACGCATGCCTGAGTCACATAGGCTTTGGTATAAGCATTCAAGGGGCGCCTGAAGATCGCTCTGCTCCCAGATAATGCTATTGAAATCTATGTCTGGCTGATGACCTTCTAAGCGCTCGTTTAGGTAATCTATGGTATTACGCAGTTTCTGTCGCAGGCCTTTGAGCACATCTCGATAAGGCTCATTGCTGTTATTGGTGAGCGCCTTAAGTTCGGCATTGGCCTCCTCCATGGACAGCTCATTCATCAAGGTGACTATGTCTTTAAGGTACAGGCGAGCCGCGGCGTGGCGGTTTCTGTCTAATACTTCTTGGGTGACACGGGCCGTGACGAAAGGGTTGCCATCTCTATCTCCGCCCATCCAGCTAGAAAAACGCACTGGCGACACATCTTTAGCCAGTTGCAGACCGGTTTTCTGCTCGAATTGATCGTTCAGTTGACGTAAAAAATCAGGTACCGCTTGCCATAATGATGTCTCTATGGTGCTAAGGCCCCAGCGCGCTTCATCAACTGGGGTGGGTCTTTCATGGCGAATTTCGTTGGTATGCCAAATTTGCGCAATAAGCTGGCGCAGACGCAATTGCAGCTGGCTGTGCTCACGCTCTGTGAGCAGCGGGTTTTCTAAAGACGTCAGGCAATCCACCACTGAGGCATATTTTTGGATCAGGGTGCGTCTTGATATCTCAGTTGGGTGAGCCGTCAGCACCAGATCGATATCCAGTTCAGTTAGACATTGGTGTAATTGCGACTTGTCTAAGTCATGCTTGAGTAATCGGCCAAGCAATTGCTCAACAGGGTCGGGCACACAGACTAGCTCATCACAATTACGGCTAATGGTATGAAATTGTTCGGCAATATTGGCTAAGTTTAAAAATTGATTGAAGGCCTTAGCAAAGGGGATTAATTCTTCATCGGGCAAGGCGGTTAACAGGGCAAGCATTTGCTCCCTGGCGCCATCGTCCCCTTGACGTGACTTTTTGGCGAGAATACGAATTTGTTCTACTTTTTCAAGAAATGCGTCGCCTAAGTGACTGCGCATGGTATCGCCTAAAATCTGTCCAAGCTGACCGACATTGGCGCGCAAAGATGCATACACATCGGTTGCATCCTCAGCTTTACTCTGTACTGACATAAGAATTATCTCCCTACTTCTATAAGCTCGTGGCATTCCACAAGGACAATTACAATAGCGAGTCACGGCTCGATTGGTCAATAGATGAACGCAATTATTGTAATTTTATTCCGTTATTTATTTTCACATCTGCGGCATTTAGCCCATTAATAGTTATTTTATACAGGCATGGTGCACCAGTTTTTTGAGTAATTCGACAGTTGGGGTGAGAAACTCAGTGGCAATAAACTCATCCGGCTGGTGAGCTTGATTGATACTGCCAGGGCCCAAGACTAAAGTCTGGCACCCTAGCTTGTTGATATAGGGCGCTTCGGTGGAGTACTTGACGACCTCGGCCTCACTACCAGCGAGCTCGGCAACTAATTGAGTCCAAGGGTTATCGGCTTTACCAGCAAACGGCTCGCTAAACCAGTTTTGCAACAATTCGATAACTGCATGATTACTCATATCCTCATGAGTCTCGAAACCACTGATGGAAGGTGCGCCAATCAACTGAATAAAGCGGCTTTTTTAAATCTGGTAGCGGGCTCATTTAAGTATCCTGAAAATAAATTAATAAATATGTATTCACATATATTGCATAACAATTTGATTGTGCTAGTCTAGCAAAAACTTGAAGCAGGCACTATGTGCTTTGCTTTTTAATCGAATATAAAAGCACACGCAGTCAATAAAACAGGCCCTTTAACTTAGGTATCAAACGGGTGTTTTCAAACCCTTGAAAATCAGCCGTAGATCACTGTGCTAAACTATGCTGACATTTTAATCAGAGACTAAGATAACAAGATTATGAAAAATATCGCAATTATTGGTGCTAGTGGTTATACCGGCGCACAGATCACTTCGTTAATTCATGCTGATGCGGGTTTGTCTGTTCAAGGGCTGTACGTGTCTGAAAACAGCTTAGATAAAGGCCGTGAGCTATCGGAGTTATACCCGCTATACAGCCATTTACCTTATGTGCTTAATCCACTTAGCGATGATGTCAAAGCAAAGATTGTCGCCGAGTCAGATGCCGTGGTACTCGCCACTGAGCATTCTGTGAGTTTAGAGCTTGCAGCCTGGTTTTACCAACAAGGTTTAGCCGTATTTGACCTAAGCGGTGCTTACCGATTTGCCGATGTGGCTCAATACCCTAAGTGGTATGGTTTCGAGCATACACATCCTGACGTCTTGGCCGAAGCTGTCTATGGTTTGGCGGAATGGAATGCGGCGGAAATAGCTAAAACGCGCATGATAGCCGTACCAGGATGTTATCCAACAGCCTCGTTAACCGCACTTAAGCCATTAAAATCGTTATTAACCTCGGCATACCCTGTGATTAATGCCGTTAGTGGCGTCACTGGGGCTGGTCGTAAAGCACACCTTCATACCAGTTTCTGTGAAGTGAGCTTAACCCCCTACGGCGTGCTAGGTCACAGGCATCAACCTGAGATTGCCACTCAATTAGGGCAAGAGGTGATTTTTACCCCGCATCTAGGCAATTTCAAACGTGGCATCTTGGCGACAATTACCGTGCAATTACAGCCAGGCACCACAGAAGAGCAAGTGAAACAGGCCTATGAAGTTTACGATAATTCGCCGTTAGTGACGGTGAAACACAATGCGTTTCCCAAAGTGGATGATGTAGTGCATACCCCAAACTGTCACTTAGGTTGGAAGTATGATGCTAATTCAGGTTACTTGGTGGTTGCGAGCGCCATAGACAATTTAATGAAAGGTGCGGCGAGCCAAGGGCTTCAGTGCATAAAGATTCATTTCAATCTCTAATTATTCATATTTAAGGGGCAGTGAATGTCTGATAACAAGAGTGTGTTGGTATTAAAAGTTGGCGGGGCTTTACTTCAGTGTGAGATGGGCATGTCACGTTTGATGACGGCAGCCGCCCAGATGATAGCCACAGGGCAAAAGGTATTATTGGTCCATGGCGGCGGTTGTTTGGTGGATGAACAGCTAACCGCCAATGGCAAAGAGACCATTAAGCTTGATGGCCTTCGCGTTACACCTGAGGATCAAATTCCTATTGTGGTGGGCGCATTAGCCGGTACCTCTAATAAAATTTTGCAAGCGGCAGCGGCTAAAGCTGGCCTTGTGAGCGTGGGCATGAGCTTAGGTGACGGCAATACTGTGCATGCAAAGATTAAAGATGAACGTTTAGGTTTGGTGGGTGAAGTGAGTCCAAATGATGCCACCTATCTGAACTTTATCTTAGATCAAGGCTGGTTACCTATATGCAGTTCCATCGCGGTATCTGCCGACGGACTCATGCTTAATGTTAATGCTGACCAAGCGGCGACGGCGTTAGCTAAACTGGTTAACGGCAACTTGGTATTACTTTCTGATGTGTCTGGGGTGCTGGATGGTAAAGGCCAGCTTATCGCTAGCTTAAACAAAACCGAAATCGAAACCTTAGTAAAGCAAGGCGTTATCGAGAAAGGCATGAAAGTGAAAGTGGAAGCGGCATTAGAAGTGGCGCAGTGGATGGGCAAACCAGTACAAGTGGCCTCATGGCGCGATGCAGAGCAGCTAAAAAAACTGGTATTAGGTCAGTCTGTTGGCACTCAAATCCAACCGTAAACAAGATAAATCACATGTAAAATTACAGATAGACTATTTAGGGCAGTGGTATGAAGCACTTATTATCGATAAAAGAATTTACTCAACCTCAGTTGTTAGCGTTACTTAAATTGGCAAAAGAGATCAAGGCGCAGCCTGCTCAATATCGCCATGCGCTAGCGGGAAAAAGCATAGTGATGTTATTTGAAAAACCCTCACTGCGAACCCGAGTCAGTTTCGATATCGGTATTAATAAGCTCGGCGGCCACTGCCTGTATTTAGATCAGCAAAATGGTGACATAGGTAAGCGTGAATCTGTGGCAGACTTTGCCGCTAATTTATCTTGCTGGGCCGATGCGATAGTGGCCCGTACTTACCGGCATAGCACAATTGAAAAGCTGGCTAAATATGGCTCAGTGCCTGTGATTAATGCCTTGTCTGACTTGTATCATCCTTGTCAGGCATTGGCGGATTACCTTACCTTGGCCGAGCAGTTTGATGATTTAAGTCAAGTTAAGCTTGCCTATGTGGGCGATGGCAATAATGTGACTCACTCCTTACTGTATGGCGCCGCCATTCTTGGCATGACAATGACAGTGGTGTGTCCAGAAGGTCACTTCCCTGATGGCTTGATAGTCAGTGAAGCCCAGGCATTAGCCGAACAACATGGCGGCAAGATAATACTCAGTACTAATATTGCTGAGTTATCTGACCAAGATGCCATCTATACTGATACTTGGATCTCCATGGGTGACAGTACAAACTTAGATGATATCAAACAAAAGTTTGCCAAGTTTCAGGTAAACAAAGCCTTGATGTCAAAAGCCGGCGCCCGCTATTTTATGCACTGCTTGCCAGCCCATCGCGGCGTAGAAGTGACAGATGAAGTCTTAGACGGCGAAGGCTCCTTGATCTTAGTTCAGGCTGAAAATCGCATGCATGCACAAAATGCCTTGCTGGTGAGTCTACTTACCTAATTCATATTTACATCAAACTTTTAGCTTCATCTATTAACGGTTATTCCTAACAGCTAGGAATAACAGCTAGGAATAACGGGTAGGAAAATTATGTCTTCAACAGTAAAAAAAACCGGCGTTAAAAAAGTGGTGCTTGCCTATTCAGGCGGCTTAGATACCTCGGCCATTATTCCTTGGCTCAAAGAAACCTATGATGATTGTGAAATCGTTGCCTTCTGCGCCGATGTGGGCCAAGGCGAAGAAGAGCTGGTGGGCTTGACTGAAAAAGCCTTAGCCTCAGGTGCCAGTGAATGTCATATTGTCGATTTAAAAGAAGAATTTGTTAAAGATTATATCTACCCAACCATAGCCACAGGGGCCATCTATGAAGGGACTTATCTATTAGGCACTTCAATGGCAAGACCGATTATTGCCAAAGCTCAGGTTGAAGTTGCCCGTAAAGTCGGCGCCGATGCTCTGTGTCATGGCTGTACTGGCAAAGGGAATGACCAAGTGCGTTTCGAAGGCTGTTTTGCTGCACTAGCGCCAGATCTTAAAGTCATCGCTCCTTGGCGTGAGTGGGAAATGCGCAGCCGTGAAGACTTGTTAGCGTATTTGGCCGCAAGGGACATTCAAACCAGCGCCTCTGCAACCAAAATTTACAGCCGTGATGCCAATGCTTGGCACATTTCCCATGAAGGTGGTGAACTAGAAGATCCATGGAATGAGCCATCAAAAGGCGTATGGACACTCACTGTTGCCCCAGAAGATGCGCCTGATGAGGCTGAATATGTGGCCTTGTCGATCAAACATGGCCGCGTGACCCATGTGAACGAACAAGTACTATCTCCATACAATGCCTTGATGAAATTAAATGATATCGCAAGCAAACACGGTGTTGGCCGTATCGATATTACCGAAAACCGCTTAGTGGGCATGAAGTCTCGTGGCTGTTATGAAACCCCAGGCGGCACTGTGATGTTTGCTGGGCTTCGTGCTATCGAGGAGTTAGTGCTGGATAAAACTAGCCGCACATGGCGGGAGCAAGTTGCAGCCCAGATGGCTCACTTGGTCTACGATGGCCGCTGGTTTACGCCACTGTGTAATTCTTTATTGGCGGCATCTGAGTCGTTAGCCGAAGCCGTTAATGGCGATGTGGTGATTAAGCTTTATAAAGGCCAGGCAACGGCGGTAAAAAAACGCTCTCCCAATAGCTTATATTCAGAATCTTTCGCCACCTTTGGCGAAGATGATGTCTACGATCAAAAACACGCCGAAGGCTTTATCCGTTTATATTCTTTGGCAAGCCGCATTCGCGCCATGAATAGTAACTAATCATATTAATTATTTAGTCAGTGTTAATCGATAGGGCGCAATAATACGGCGCCCTTAGTTTTAGCCGTAGAGAATGAAGCAGCAGAGGAAATTGAAATGGCATTATGGGGCGGAAGATTTCAAGGTGAAACCAGTGCACTGTTCAAATTGTTTAATGACTCATTACCGGTAGATTACCGTTTATTTGAACAAGACGTCATAGGCTCCATCGCTTGGGCAGATGCTATCGCAAGCGTTGGGGTTATCAGCGCTGCAGAGTGCACAGAATTAAAAGCTGCACTTAAGGAGCTGCTGGCGGAAGTCGGCGATGACCCACAGGTGATTATCAGCACTGGCGCTGAGGATATTCATAGTTTCGTTGAGCAAAAATTGATTGCCAAAGTGGGCGATTTAGGTAAGAAGTTGCACACGGGGCGCTCACGAAATGATCAAGTGGCTACAGACTTAAAGCTCTGGTGTAAACGTGAAGGGGCGGCATTACTGGCGCGCTTGAATACATTGCGCAGCGAACTCATTGCCCTTGCTGAGCGCGAGGTGGATGCGGTAATGCCAGGTTATACCCATTTACAACGGGCGCAACCCATTACCTTTGGTCACTGGTGCTTAGCTTATGTGGAAATGTTTGAGCGTGATTTAAGCCGTTTAACAGATGCACTAAAGCGCGCCGATACTTGCCCCCTTGGCTCAGGCGCCTTAGCGGGTACCGCCTATCCCATCGACAGACATGCATTAGCCTCGGCGCTGAATTTTGCTCGCCCGACCCTCAATAGCTTAGACAGCGTGTCCGATAGGGATCACGTGGTGGAACTCTGCAGCTCGGCATCCATAAGTATGATGCACTTGAGCCGTATGGCTGAAGACTTAATCTTCTTTAATTCAGGGGAGGCGAACTTTATCTCATTAGCGGATGACGTCACTTCAGGCTCTTCATTAATGCCGCAGAAGAAAAATCCCGATGCTCTTGAGCTTATTCGTGGCAAAACCGGCCGTGTGTATGGCAGTTTAATGGGTATTCTCACCACAATGAAAGCCTTGCCGCTGGCCTATAACAAGGACATGCAAGAGGATAAAGAAGGCTTGTTCGATGTGGTAGACAGCTGGGCCATTTGCTTAGACATGGCGGCGTTAGTGTTATCGGGCTTGAAAGTGAACCGTGAGCCTGCACTCCAGGCCGCACAACAAGGCTATGCCAATGCCACTGAGTTGGCCGATTATCTCGTCGCTAAAGGCATGCCATTTCGTGAGGCTCATCATGTGGTGGGCGAAGTGGTGGTATTTGCCATTACGCAGCAACAGCCTATTGAAGACCTTACGCTAACCCAGTTGCAGGCATTCGCTAAAGAAATCAGTGATGACGTGTATCCAAACCTCACCATAGCGGCGTGTCTTTCAAAGCGTAATGTTCTGGGCGGCACTGCGGTTAATCAAGTGAGCGCCGCCATCGCAGTCAAAAAACAGGATTAATATCTTTGGGAGGCTATCAGTCTCGAAGCAACAAAATTTGAAGTCATAAAAAAAGCGCGATAATCGCGCTTTTTTTATGGGTGAAAATCAAACTTATTGAAATAAGTCTTCCGCAGGATTATCTGTAAAGTTAGTGTCATGTTGCGGTGTGTCAGCGACATATTCTTTGGGCTCGGTGCCGGCGGCAAAATACTCAAATGCTGTCGTGTGGTCGGTTTTACGAGTGAGCTTGCCCGTGGCTAAATCGATACGAGCCGAGACTATGCCCTTTGGCGGCACCACTGCAACCTCTGGCACGCCTTTCAGGGCTTTATTCATAAAGTCATTCCAGCCAGGGCCTGCAGTCTTAGCACCGGCTTCTCCCGCCGATATTTGATCGGAAGGGCCATTCGCCAACCAACTGGTGCGGCCAAGCTGACGTCTATGATCGTCAAATCCAACCCAGAAGGTGCTGGTGAGCGTCGGGCCGAAACCACTGAACCAAGTATCTCGAGCTTCGTTAGTGGTACCGGTTTTACCTGCAATATCATGGCGTTTAATTAAGCGTGCCGCTCGCCATGCCGTGCCTTGCCAACCTGTACCGTGCTTCCAGTCGCCACCGCCCCAAATCACGCTCTTGAGGGCTTCGGTGATGAGGAAGGCTGTTTGCTCAGAGATAACTTGAGGGGCAAAGCGGGATGTGTCGTTACCGCATTGGCTCTGTCCATCCACTTGGTTCATGGTGCTTGTTTGAGCGCCAAATTCATCATAGGCCGGGTTAGCGTCTGAGGTTGGCGCCGCTGGTGTACAAGCTAACGTCGGGTTCGCTTCTTCGATAACCGTACTGAAGGCGTCGGTAACTTTATCGATGAAATAAGGTTCAACCAAATAACCACCGTTGGCGAAGACGTTAAAAGCTGCGGCCACTTGCAGTGGGGTTACCGAAGGGGACCCCAAGGCTAAAGATTCATTGCTAGGTAAATCACTGGCATCGAAACCAAACTCGGTGAGTTTTTTTATTGTGGCGGGTATGCCTACATGTCGCATCGCGCGCACAGACATGACGTTGATAGACTGAGCTAAACCCACACGTAAACGCGTCGGTCCTCCGTAGATATCTGGAGAGTTTTTCGGGCGCCATGCCGTGCCTTGACGAGTATCCGGCTTATTAATTGGCGCGTTATTGATCAAGGTCGCTAAGGTGTAGCCTTTTTCTAAGGTGGCGGCATAGATGAAAGGCTTGATGTTCGAACCTAATTGACGTTTTGCCTGAGTCACACGGTTGTATTGACTTTGGCTGAAACTAAATCCACCTACAAGCGTGCGGATCGCACCATTTTTAGGGTCCAAAGACACAGTGGCACTGGACACTTCTGGAAGTTGGGATAACTGCCAAAACTCGCCATTATTCCTGATCCAGACTTGCTGACCTGGGGTTAAAATTTCCGCCGCGGTTTTAGGTGGATTACCTTGACGCTTATCGTTGATAAACTTGCGAGCCCACTTAAGGCCTTGCCATTCAAGAGTTATTTCTTGCCCTTGAGCATCGATGACCTTAGCTTGCTGCTCAGTGACGCTCAATACCGCAGCAGGAATAATGCCCTGAACTGAGGCAGTCTTATTCAACACGCTAGTGATTTCTTCTGTGCTCGGCTGCTGCGTTGCCCATAGAGTCGCAGCTGGGCCGCGATAGCCATGGCGTTCATCATAGGCAAACACATTATCCCGCAATGCATCTTGGGCCATCAGCTGTAGGTCAGATGAAATCGTGGTGTAGACGTTATAGCCATTAGTGTAAGCAGCTTCTTCGCCGTATTTTTGCACCATGTAATCGCGGGCCATCTCAGAGATGTAAGGGGCATAAAGATCAATTTCGGCGCCGTGGTAAGAGGCGGTAATAGGTTGAGACAGCGCGTCTTGGTATTCAAACTGGTTAATGAAGCCCACCTCATGCATACGCATCAAGACTAAGTTGCGCCTTGCCAAGGCGCGAGTCGCAGAGGTGATAGGGTTTAATGTCGAAGGTGCTTTGGGTAAGCCTGCAATAACCGCCATTTCAGCCAAGGTTAGGTTTTGCACTTCTTTACCGAAATAAACCTGCGCTGCGGCGCCAACACCGTAGGCTCTTTGACCTAAATAAATGCGGTTAACATAAAGTTCGAGAATTTCATCCTTGCTGAGCAGCTGCTCTATATGCAAAGAAATAAATATTTCCTTCACCTTACGAATAATGGTCTTGTCACGGGTTAAGAAGAAATTACGCGCCACTTGCATAGTGATGGTACTGGCACCCTGTTTCTTCTCGCCGGTCGCTATCATGACGAAAGCGGCGCGGAGCACGCCAATGGGGTCTATGCCTTTGTGCTCATAGAAACGGGTGTCTTCGATGGCCAAAAACCCTTGGATTAATGGCTTAGGCACTTCTTCGAGTTTAAGGGGGATACGGCGTTTCTCGCCAAATTGCGAGATCAACTTGCCATCACTGCTGTAAATTCGCAGCGGCGTTTGCAGCTGAATGTCTTTGAGTGTGGTTACATCAGGCAATTCAGGTAGCACGTAAAAATATGCGGCGGTAATGGTACCTATACCGAGCAAGGCTAGACTAAATAGGGCTATGATAAATCGTTTAAACCACTTCAACCTGAAATCCCAGAAACAAAAAATAGAAGCGTTAGTATATAAGCGTGAATGAAGGAGGTGAAGTAAAAACATACAAGTAAAATAGACTATTTATGTATTTCACAAACATTTGTTGCAAATACGTATAAGAAGTTGATTTTGTGCTAATCTCTTTTAACACATAACAATAGTGTGATGATGAATATGCTTTCAAAATTTTGGCGTCCTCAGGCACCGCAAATGATAGGGGTAGATATTGGTTCTTATGAAATCAAAGCTATCCTATTGGGCAAAACTGCTGACGGTTATAAAATTCAAGCTCACAGCTGCGTACCGATAAAAAAAGGTGCGGTAGTTGATCATGATATTCGCGATTCCGCAGCCGTGATTGAGGCGCTAAAGCAAGTCAAACGTGGCTTACCTAAATCGGCAAAATTTGCCGCTGTTTCTGTTTCTGGTTCCGCTGTGATGACCAAGGTTATTTACATGGACTCTTCACTCACCGAAGAGGAAATGGAAGCTCAAATTGAAATTGAAGCCGATAACTTAATTCCTTATTCCCTCGATGAAGTTAGCATAGATTTCGAAACCTTAAAAACCAATAAAACCGATCCCACTAAAGTGGACGTGCTATTGAGTGCTTGTCGAACTGAGAATATTGATTCTAGAGTCGATGCCCTCGATGCCATAGATATAGATGCAAAAGTGGTCGATGTAGAAGGTTATGCTTTGGGGCGTTCTGCCGAACTAATCATGGCTCAGTTACCCCCTGGCGCGGAAGAAAAGTCTGTCGCCTTAGTCGATATTGGTGCCAATATGACTACCTTTGCTGTGGTTGAACGAGGTGAAACCATATTCACTCGAGAGCAAGCCTTTGGTGGTGAACTGTTTACTCAGGCCATTTTGTCTACCTATGGTATGTCTTACGATGAAGCTGAAAACGCTAAAATTAAAGGCGAATTACCAAGGAACTATACCTTCGAAGTGTTATCTCCTTTTCAAACTCAATTATTGCAGCAAGTAAAACGTACCTTGCAAATTTATGCGACCGCCAGCGGTAAAGAAAAAGTAGATTATATAGTGCTGTGTGGCGGCACGGCCAAATTAGAGGGTATGGAAGCATTACTTTTGAATGAATTGGGCATCAACACTGTGGTTGCTAATCCATTTTTAGGTTGTTTGCATGGGGATGAACTCATTAAGTCTCAATTACAGCCAAATGTGAATAAATACATGGTTGCCTGTGGTTTGGCGCTAAGGAGTTATGCTCAATGGCGAATATAAATTTACTCCCTTGGCGTGAAGAAGCCCGAGAGAAGCAAAAGCGTGATTATATGGGGACACTTGCGCTGGTTTTTCTCATGAGTTCATTGGTGGCGTATCTTTCTTTAAGTTTGATAGAGGGAATGACTGAAAACCAAAGGTCACGCAATGCCTACTTGAAATCCGAAATTAGTTTGCTCGATGCGCAAATAGAAGAGATAAGTAAAATTACCGAGCGGAAAAAAGACATCGAGCGGCGCACAGAAATTATTCTCAATTTGCAGCAATCTAGGAATCTTCCCACTCATGTTTTAGATGAATTGGTGCGTATCGTGCCGCCGGGAATTTACTTATCAAGCATAGATAAAAAGGGCAGCGTACTTTGGATAGAAGGGCGCAGTGAATCTAATAATAATGTTGCCAATATGATGCGTAAGGTAAAGACCTCTGAATATTTGGACGACCCGAGTATGCAGTCTATCGTGGCGCAAAATGAAGAGCTTCGCTTGTTACAGCGCTTTAAGTTAAGAATAGCCATTCGTGAAACGAGTAGTTTTGAGCTCGATGCTGGTGGCAATACCGCCCAAGGAGCGAAGAAATGAATTTCGACCTTGAACAGTTTAACGATATTGATTTCGAAAACATTGGTGGCTGGCCAAAATTAGTTAAGTTGGTTTTTGCTGCCATACTTTCGGTAGTGGTGCTTGCGGGCAGTTATTATTTATTTATTTCCGATGCCATAGATACCCTTTCTTATGAGCAAAATGAAGAAATTAAATTACGCCAAGATTTTGAGAATAAATACCGATTAGCAGCTAATCTAAAATTATACCGAGAACAACTAGTGGTAATGGAAGCGCAGTTCGCTGAGTTATTAAAAATGTTGCCCTCGGAAAATGAAATGCCAGGATTACTCGATGATCTTACTTTTGTTGCCACAGATGCAG
Organism: Shewanella denitrificans OS217; assembly: GCF_000013765.1. Lineage (NCBI taxonomy): Bacteria > Pseudomonadati > Pseudomonadota > Gammaproteobacteria > Alteromonadales > Shewanellaceae > Shewanella > Shewanella denitrificans. The sequence goes on from NC_007954.1 coordinate 296,996, forward strand.
GCCTTAAGATCACTAGCCTAGATTGGGAGGCTGAAATCGAGCGTGACTTTTATATTGAATTTCCTATTAAGATGACAGTGAATGGTAATTACCATGAAATCGGCGATATGGTCAGCGCCGTAGCCAAATTGCCACGTATTGTCAGTTTGCATGATTTTTCAATTGTAAAAGACGAGTCTGGCGAATTATCAATGAATATCCTAGCCAAGACCTATCGATTTAAAGAAGGGGCCGAACTACCCAAAGAATTACCTAAGGCTAAGGGGAAATAATGATGAAACATTTGTCTTTATTGGCTTTGGTATTCTTGCTAACCGCTTGTGTGGGTGACCGTAGCGATCTTGAGTTATTTGTGACTACCACAAAAGCGCAACACGTAGCCCGGATTCCACCGTTAAAAGAACCGCCTAAATTTGAGCATTTTGTTTATCAAGCTCAATTAATGCGTAGCCCATTTGTTCCGCCTTCGCGGGAATTGACCGAAGAAGTGGTCGACACCAGCAAAGATTGTTTACAGCCTGATTTACAAAGACGTAAAGGCCGCTTAGAAACCTACGCCCTAGATAATTTGAAAATGCGGGGGACCTTAAGTGAAGGTGACACTATTTGGGCGTTATTGGAGTCCACCGATGGAAACGTATATCGTTTAGGGGTAGGGGAATTTGTGGGTTTATACCATGGCCGAATTGCTAAAGTGACGTTGCAATTTATAGAAATATTAGAATTAATACCTGATGGTTCAGGTTGCTGGACGGAAAGATCCAGCAACTTAGAATTATCCGGTAAATAACGAGCGAAGGATGAAGGAATGATGAAATCTTCTGCCGCGATAACGACAGTAAAAAAGAGTCAATCAGTGATGAAATATCTATTCGCCATAATCTTAAGTATTGGCATCTTACCTAATGCGCTGGCCGCAAACCGACTAATGGATGTGAAATATCATTCGCTTGTGGATCACCAATTAGAATTAGAACTGGTATTTGAGTCAGACATAATGTCACCGCAAGTGGATTTATCTGCCGAACCCGCGCAGATCATGCTCAACTTTGCCGATACAGTGTCAGAATTATCTAGTGATAAAGTAGTCATCAACAGTGTTGGGGTTGACTCTTTAATCACAGAGCAAGATGATTCGGCATTGAGAGTGACTCTAAACTTAAACAGCGTTAAGCCTTATCAAGGCAAGATAGTCGGTAATAGCTATCGTTTGACGATTAATGATGCCCAAGCTGGCCCTCAACAAGCTGATGATCCTTTCGTTAATGCCGTGAGTAATATTGATTTTCGCCGTAGCAAAACCGGCGGTGGTCAATTATCTATCCAATTAAATAATCGCTCTGTTGCGGCAAATGTTGAGCAAGTGGGTTCAAAGCTTGAAATCAAACTGTATAACACAGACATAAAATCAGAGTTGCTTTATGTGATGGACGTGCAGGACTTTGCGACGCCAGTGGTCAGTTTTGAAACCTTTAAAGATGATTTAACCACGCGTATTATTGTCGATGTTGATGGTAATTATGACTATGACTACCGCCAAGAAGGCAATGTGTTTAAAATCGATATCGACAAAGTCGAGCGGATATCCATAGCTAAAGAAGATAAAAAATACAGCGGTAAAACATTATCGCTAAATTTTCAAAATATTTCTGTGCGCACGGTATTACAGATCATTGCCGATTATAACAACTTCAATTTAGTCACTAGCGATACGGTCGAAGGCAACATTACTCTGCGTCTAGATGATGTGCCTTGGGATCAAGCCTTAGATCTTATCTTACAAGCCAAGGGGCTGGATAAGCGCATCGAAGGTAACATCCTTATGGTGGCGCCAAGCGAAGAATTAGCCATTCGTGAAAGCCAAGATTTAAAGAACAAACAAGAAGTGAAAGAGCTAGCACCACTATACTCTGAGTTTTTACAAATTAACTACGCCAAAGCCATAGACATTGCCGAGCTGCTTAAGAGTGAAGACTCTAGCCTGTTATCCACTCGGGGTAGCGTTGCGGTTGATCAAAGAACCAATACCTTGCTGGTCAAAGACACTGCTGACATCATAGATAATATTCACCGCCTTATTGAAGTGCTGGATATTCCGATCAAGCAGGTATTGATTGAATCACGCATGGTCACAGTTAAAGACGATGTCTCAGAAGACTTAGGCATACGTTGGGGCATAACGGATCAACAAGGTACTAAGGGAACATCAGGATCGTTAACCGGCTCGCAGAACATTGCTAATGGGGTTGTGCCTAGCATTGATGACAGGTTAAATGTCAATTTACCTGCCGCCGCGAGCAACCACACCAGCATAGCCTTTCATGTGGCCAAATTAGCTGACGGCACCATTCTCGATTTAGAGTTAAGCGCCTTAGAGCAGGAGAATAAAGGTGAAATTATTGCCAGCCCAAGAATCACCACGTCAAATCAGAAGGCCGCTTACATTGAGCAAGGTGTTGAAATTCCGTATGTGCAGTCCACATCCAGTGGTGCTACATCTGTGACCTTTAAGAAAGCCGTGTTGTCACTGCGGGTAACCCCGCAAATTACTCCAGACAATCGAGTGATCCTAGATCTTGAAATTACCCAAGACTCACAGGGTAAAACCGTTGATACCCCAACGGGGCCTGCCGTGGCTATCGACACCCAACGTATTGGCACTCAAGTCTTGGTTGATAACGGCGAAACCATAGTGTTAGGTGGTATTTATCAACAGAACCTCATTAGCCGCGTCAGCAAGGTGCCAATTTTAGGTGATATTCCTTATGTTGGCTTCTTGTTTAGGAATACCACGGACAAAAATGAGCGCCAAGAGCTGCTGATTTTCGTGACACCTAAGATAGTGACAGAAAAGCTGTAAACAAAAGCAAATGAGTTTAGAACCGGCAAAAGCCAGCTTTATGGCTGGCTTTTAATATTAATAGCTTGTTTATTATAAGGTTGGCGTCGGTGCTTTCTTACTAAACTTAAGTTTCCTTAGCCATATTGTGACGACCGAACTAATAAAATAGCTGTTAATGCTCGTCTTAGCTTGCAAGCAGCATGTGATAACTGAGATAATCCTCCGTCAAGACTCATTTAGAGCAAGGTTAAATAATAGGTCGGCTTGATATTAAGTCGATAAGGCATACTTTTCATATAAGATTCAGACGTATACGAAATGGCTGAAAAACGCAATATTTTTCTGGTAGGCCCTATGGGCGCAGGTAAAAGCACAATTGGTCGCCATCTGGCACAACTGCTGCATTTAGAATTCCACGATTCAGATCACGAAATCGAGCAACGCACAGGTGCGGATATTGCTTGGGTATTCGATGTTGAAGGTGAAGAAGGCTTCCGTCGTCGTGAAGCTCAAGTCATAGCCGACTTATCCGAGAAGCAAGGTATAGTACTTGCGACCGGTGGCGGCTCTGTCCAGAGCAAAGACATACGTAACCATCTTTCAGCTCGCGGCATCGTTGTGTATTTGGAAACCACAATAGACAAGCAGGTAGCTCGTACTCAAAGAGATAAGCGCCGCCCCTTGTTACAGGTAGACGATCCGAGAGAAGTGCTTGAAAATCTTGCTGAAACTCGTAATCCTTTGTATGAAGAGATTGCCGATGTTATCGTTAAGACAGACGAGCAAAGCGCAAAGATAGTCGCCAATCAAATTATTGAGCAACTCGGTTTTTAGGTCCTCTTATGCAACAGATCCAAGTCAATTTAGGTGACAGAAGTTATCCCATACACATTGGCTTAGATCTGTTAAAACAGCAGCAGACCTTTCAATCGCTTCAATCCAAGAAAGTCTTCATTGTCACAAATGATGTTGTCGCGCCTTTGTACTTAACTCAAGTCAAAGCCGCGTTGGCAGATTGTGCCTCTGTGGACGTTTTTGTGTTGCCTGATGGTGAAAAAAATAAAGATTTAGCCCATTTAGAGCAGATTTTTTCGGCGTTATTAGAAAAAAACTACGCTCGGGATACCACATTGCTGGCCTTAGGTGGCGGTGTGATTGGTGATATGACAGGCTTTGCCGCCGCATGTTATCAAAGAGGGGTGCCTTTTGTTCAAGTTCCCACAACCTTATTAGCGCAAGTCGACTCCTCTGTCGGTGGAAAAACTGCGGTTAATCATCCCTTAGGTAAGAACATGATTGGGGCATTTTATCAGCCTCAATGTGTGATTATCGATACCCAGTGTTTACACAGTTTGCCTAAAGCGGAGTTTGACGCAGGTATGGCTGAGGTGATCAAATACGGTATCATTTGGGATGCCGAGTTTTTCCTCTGGTTAGAAAACAATATCGCAGCACTTAAGGCGTTAGATACGCAGGCGCTGACTTATGCTATCGCCAAATGTTGTGCTATTAAGGCCGATATTGTGTCTCAAGATGAGACAGAGCAAGGTGTGCGGGCATTGTTGAATTTAGGTCATACTTTTGGCCATGCTATTGAAGCGCAAATGGGTTATGGTAATTGGTTGCACGGTCAAGCGGTTGCCGCAGGAAGTGTGCTGGCGGCCAAAACTGCCTTAGCGCTGGGTCTATTGGATGCTCTCAGCGTGCAAAGAATAGAAAACCTCTTTCGTGCATTTGATTTACCTATTGATGGGCCGCAAAGCATGGCGTTTTCTGACTATATGCGACATATGCGCCGGGATAAAAAGGTACTGGCGAGTAAAATTAGGCTGATATTACCTCAAGCCATAGGCCAGGCTGGAATTTATAGTGATGTGGATGAAGCCTTATTAGCGCAGGTTATCAACCCGTCTTAACATTAGCACGCCGAATAGTGAGCTACTGAATATGTTATTGCTGCCAACACAGGAAATGCTGGTCCAACGCTTGCAACACATGGCTAGTTATAGCGAGCAATTATTGGTTTTGTGTGGTGCTAAGGGCTCGGGGAAAAGCACCCTTGCTGCGGCGCTTGCCAGTGAGCTTGAAGAGATTAATTCAGCATTGGTTGTTTGCCCTCAACATGTAGACAGTAATGAAATCCGCCGTAAGATCCTTATTCAACTTATTTCAGATCCCATATTCGATGATGAACTCCCGCTTACCGATACCCTGTTGCGCATTCAATCCTACTTAACGAAACCACTGCATATTATTATCGACGATGCCCATCTTTTACCTAAGGTACTGTGGGCTGAGTGTATTTTACTGAGCCAAATGTCCTGTGGCGGTAAGCATGTTTCAGTGACCTTCACCATAGAAAATAAGTTTTGGCAGCCCTTGTTGGCCGAGTTAGGTAAAGCGGTAGATGATTCTGTACTGCAAGTGATAATTGAGCCTTTGCCGATAGCAGAACGTGAGGCCTTATATCAAAGCTTGCTATTAAGAAGTGAACAAGATGCCTTCACCCCAAGAAACATAGTGTCTGGGTTGTTGGAGAAGCAAGCGGGGACCCCAGCTGAAGTGGTGAGCTTACTTGCAACTGCATTAGAAACCAAAAATGCAAACAAGCACTCGCCAAAACGTCATTCACGGCTAATTTCCTTTATGGGCATACTGGCAGCCATATTAGCTTGGTGGTTGTTTACTAATCCCAGTCTTTGGAATGAGGGTAAATCGTTAGGCTTTAGCAAGGTTAAGTTTGCTTCAGAAGTTGAGCGTCTACAGGACAATTGGCTTATAGATTATGGCCAGCAGTTGCTTAGCCATTATTGGTGGCAACGAAATAGCCCGTTAAATTTACACTTATCACCAGGCGAGCTGTTGCAAACTGAGCTTGTTAACGCTAACCAGAACGATGATGAGCCTTTGACTAGCACACTAAACCAGACAGATAATGGGGGCGTATCCATTGGCCGTCCAGATAGGGCGCAACCCCTCGGCCTGCAAGAGAAAGCAACACAGCAAGATAAAGACATTGCACAAGCTCAGGAATTAGCTCAGCGACAACTCAATAGTGAAACCAGCCCGCCGTTGGCAAAATTAGCCCCAGTGTCAGTGGTCGGCAATGTATCTGTTGCTGCAGAAAATACTAAAGCGGTACCTGCTTCTAGAATTCAGAATAACGTCGCCGCTGTTAAAAGCCAAAGCCCCACAGCTAAGGTAAAGCCGGAGGCAAACTTAGGCAAAGCACCCTATAAAAATGGTTATACATTACAATTGGCAAACGTTACCCAGCGAGCTTCCTTGAGACCTATTTTAACTCAAATTCCTCGTTCTGAGTTGGTGATACATGCCAGTCAAACGGGGCATTTCTTGTTATTTGTAGGGAATTTTTCATCGGAGGCACAGGCAAGAAATAAAGCTGCAGAGTTGAAGCGCTTAGGTTTGGGTGACCCTTGGTTAAGGCGCTGGGCTGATTTGCAGCAGTATAGCTTCGAATAGAGCACAGTGACGATGAAAAATAGAATTAAACAGAGTATAATCATGAGCTTTATTTTTGCTGGCCGTATCATTAATGACAAAAAAGCATAGAGCCTTTCTTAAATGGGCTGGCGGGAAGTTTAAACTCGTTGATGAGCTAGCAAAGCAGCTACCTAAAGGTAAAAGGTTAATAGAACCTTTTGTTGGCGCAGGGTCGGTTTTTTTAAACACAGATTATGACGACTATCTGTTGTGTGATATTAATCCGGACTTGATCAACCTCTACAATATCATCAAGCAAACTCCTGAAGCCTATATTACTGCAGCGAAGGCCTTGTTTATTCCAGAGATGAATGACAAGCAGGCCTATCTTGACGTGCGTGAAAAATTTAATCAGACACAAGATCCGTTCGCCCGCTCTGTGTATTTTTTGTATATGAATCGCCATGGCTTCAATGGCCTATGCCGTTATAATCGCAAAGGTGGTTTTAATGTCCCCTTTGGTACTTATAAGAAACCTTATTTTCCCGAAAATGAAATTCGCTATTTTTCTGAGAAAGCCCAGCGCGCCGAATTTAAATGTATTGGTTATGAAGAGGCATTTGCCCTAGCTGAAAAAGATGACGTCATTTATTGCGATCCACCCTATGCACCACTTTCAACAACGGCCAGTTTCACCACTTATGTGGGCCCAGGTTTTAGTCTGGATGATCAAGCTATCCTCGCAAGAGAGTCCCGTCATACGGCCTTAGTTAAAGGCATACCTGTGCTTATCAGTAATCATGATATCCCCCTGACCAGAGAGCTTTATCGTGGTGCTAAGCTGGGTTCTATCTCAGTGCAGAGAAACATAAGTCAAAATGGTGGTTCACGTAAGAAAGTGGATGAAATCATGGCGTTGTATGATCATCACTACCGTGAAGATGAAGAATGAAATCCTACTAGGATTGGGTGGTTCGAAGATTAGCAGGGTGGCGAGTTAATCTCAGCTTAGTTAAAAAAGCGCTTAAGCCAGTACCTGATTAACCAGTAAGATAAGTGACACCACTAACAACACAGCCATAATAATGCCCATGGCAATATAGGCCAGTGGCGAGTGGTTTTGAAAGTCCCGCTGGCGATTGTCGTTGGATTGCACCCCAAAAAAAGCCGCTAGGGTACTAGTGAAAACTTGCCATAGCACCCGCATCTAAAGAGGGGTGTCACTATTGGTGGGGATGTCGTCTGTGGTATTGCTCTTATGACCGTGAAGCAGCTCTAATAAATCTAAGAAATGAAACTGATTTGAGCGGCTCTTGCCGGTAAGCCAATTTTTCCAGCTGACGTCGGTATTTTCAGTGGCGCAGCGGTTATTGGGATGGCTACTTGGGAGTAAGGCGTTATAGCTGGCGTTTTCACTGCATTGGCAGGCATTATTTGCGGCTAAACTAGCTTGCACAGTTAAACTGTATTGGGTGGCAATAATAGTCAGGCCTAAGACGGCTAATGCAAGCAGAGGTTTAATGAACACAAAACCTGCAGCGCGGCGGCCATGGGTAGGTATTTGAGATAAATTATTAATTTGGTTACTCATTGTTGAGTGCCTCTGTTGGGTAAATCCATCTAATTCAGCATCCTTTTATAAGCCAAGCTAGGCCTATCACTGTAATTTCTCACCCGAGTATACCAAAGCTGGCTAGATATTGAACACAGTTTTTCACTTGGTTTCGCTAAAATACGACTTGCTGCTGAACCTTGGATGGCCATGAGCCTAATAAACCGAGCTAAAACCTGTGTTTGGTTCACGCTTTAATGGCGAAAAAGTTGATTTTTTCTCCACTAGGCTAGAGGCAAAGCGTTCCAAAGGGTAAACTAAGCCTCCTTATATTTGCCAGAGACGACTATGCGCCCATTTTTAATTGCTCCCTCTATTTTATCTGCAGATTTTGCCCGCTTAGGTGATGACGTTAAAGCGGTATTAGATGCTGGTACCGATGTGGTGCATTTCGATGTGATGGATAACCATTATGTGCCCAATTTAACCATAGGCCCTATGGTCTGCACTGCGCTACGCAATTACGGCATTACCGCCGATATTGATGTACACCTTATGGTTAAGCCTGTGGATCGCATTATTCCTGATTTTGCCAAGGCTGGCGCCTCGATTATTACTTTCCATCCAGAAGCCTCAGAGCATATTGACCGTACTTTGCAGCTTATCAAAGAATCAGGCTGTAAAGCGGGACTAGTGTTTAATCCGGCAACGCCATTGCATTATCTCGATCATGTGATGGACAAACTAGACGTTATCTTACTGATGTCGGTAAATCCGGGTTTTGGCGGTCAATCATTCATTCCTGCGACCTTAGATAAGTTACGCCAAGTGCGCGCTCGCATCGATGCCAGTGGCTTTGATATCCGCCTAGAGGTGGATGGCGGGGTTAAAGTGGATAATATCGCCGAGATTGCAGCTGCGGGTGCCGATATGTTTGTCGCGGGCTCAGCCATTTTTAACCAGCCAGACTACAAAGTCGTGGTCGATAAGATGCGCGCCGAATTAGCCAAGGCGTAATGCTAAATTTATGACGAAATGGAATTCAATCAAGGCCATCGCCTTCGATTTAGATGGCACGCTTATCGACAGCGTGCCAGATTTAGCCGCGGCAACCAACGCCACTTTAGCAGAGCTTGGCCTCGCAGAGGTGAGTCAAGCTCAAGTGCGGTCTTGGGTCGGTAATGGAACTCAGGCGCTGATGGAGAGGGCCATTAGCTATGCCTTGGGTCGTGAGGTATCAAAAGACGAACTCAAACAAGCTATGGTGCCGTTTCTTATCCATTACGAGTATCATCTTGAAAAGCACAGTAGCCTTTATCCCAATGTTATCGAGACCTTAACCGCATTAACACAGGCAGGCTTTAAATTGGCACTCGTCACCAACAAACCCCACAAGTTCACCGTGCCACTGCTACGTGCCTTTGGGCTGATAGAGTTTTTTGATTTAGTGCTAGGCGGTGATTCGTTAGCGAAAATGAAGCCAGATCCACTGCCTTTAGCGCATGTATTAGCGACTTGGCAGATGCAACCTGATGAATTATTGATGATTGGTGACTCTAAGAATGATATTTTAGCGGCTAGAGCGGCCAAGGTGAGCTCAATAGGCTTGACCTATGGCTACAACTACGGTGAACATATCAGCTTAAGTGAACCCAATGCGGTCTGTGATGACTTGGCTCAAATTAGTGAGTACTTGCCTTCAGCCTGTGTGTGATATCTTTTATTCTCAAATCTTATTTTATTAATTGGAGCAACCAGACCCATGTCGAAACCCATAGTACTTAGCGGCGCGCAGCCATCAGGCGAACTCACCATAGGCAATTATATGGGCGCGCTCCGTCAGTGGGTTGCCATGCAAGACAGCCATGATTGCCTCTACTGCGTGGTCGACTTACACGCCATTACCGTGCGCCAAGACCCAAAAGCCCTGCGTGAAGCCTGTTTAGATACCTTAGCACTTTACCTGGCATGCGGCGTTGATCCAAAAAAGAGCACAGTATTTATTCAGTCGCAGGTACCTCAGCATACTCAACTGGGTTGGGCGCTAAATTGCTACACCCAGATGGGTGAGCTAAGCCGCATGACGCAATTTAAAGACAAATCACAAAAGCACGCCAGCAACATTAACGTCGGCTTATTTGGCTATCCAGTATTAATGGCGGCGGATATCTTGTTATATCAAGCGAACGAAATACCCGTAGGTCAAGATCAGAAGCAACATTTAGAGCTGACTCGCGATATCGCCACTCGCTTTAATAATGCCTATGGTGACACCTTCACCATTCCAGAGCCATTTATTCCAGAACATGGCGCTAAGGTGATGTCACTGCAAGAGCCGTTGAAGAAGATGTCAAAGTCAGATGACAATCGTAACAATGTCATTGGCCTATTAGAGGATCCTAAAGCCATCCTAAAGAAAGTAAAAAAAGCGATGACTGATAGCGAAGAGCCGCCCGTTGTGCGTTTTGATATGGAACAAAAGCCTGGGGTGTCTAACTTGCTTAGCCTAATGTCCGGCGTTACTGGTCAGTCTATCGCGAGCCTAGAAGCTGAATTTGAAGGCAAGATGTATGGTCATTTAAAAGGCGCCACCGGTGAAGCGGTTGTGGCTATGCTAGAGCCTTTGCAAGCAAGATATCGCGAGTTCAGAGCGGATCAAAGCCTGCTTAACCAGGTGATGCATGATGGCGCCGAACGCGCGCAAGCGAGAGCCGAAGTAACCCTAAAGAAGGTCTACGAGAAGATAGGTTTATTGGTATAGCATTCGTTTAACTCAATAAAAGTACAACAAAAAGGCCTCAATTGAGGCCTTTTTGTTAGAGCGAATAAGGTTAGTCCTTAGATACGTCTACATATTCAAACACTTTAACCACTTTGCGCACACCTGCGGTATTTCGTGCGATGTCCACGGCTAAATCGGCTTGTTTGCGATCCACTAATCCAAGTAGAAACACTTCACCGTTTTCGGTGATGACTTTTATGCGGGTCACATCTATGCCATTTTCATTGAGCATGCGCCCCTTCACTTTAGTGGTTACCCAAGTATCGTTACTGCGGGTAGTGAAAGAGGTCGGGTTGCCGATGCGAATTTGATTATGGATCTTGCCGCCAAGTTGCAAACCTTGCACTGCATTAATCGCTTTATCCCGCAACATGGAATTAGGCGATTGACCTATCATAAGCACATTGTTATTCATCACCACAGCGGTGATATTAGTTTGATTGCTAATATCATTGTGTTTAGACAGGGCGCTGGAAATTTGAAAATCCGCATTGGTGTCGCTGAGCTGAGTACCAACACTGCGCTCGTCGTTGGCCATTTTAGCGCCGCTAACGGCGCCCAGCACGACTGCACCAGCGCAACCTTGTAACAGGGCTAAGGTGAGCAGTATTAGTGCATATTTCATTATGCTTCATCCTGTGGGAATAGGGTTCTATCTATGTTGTCGCAAAGGCAATGGATCACTAATAAGTGAACTTCTTGAATGCGGGCTGTCACATTAGACGGTACACGAATTTCAACGTCGCCAGCACTCATCAGGCCCGCCATGGCGCCGCCATCTTTACCGGTTAGGGCAACGATAGTCATATCACGGCTTAACGCCGCTTCCATGGCTTTAATGATATTGCCTGAGTTACCGCTAGTAGAAATGGCTAACAGAATGTCACCAGGCTGACCTAGAGCAAAAATCTGCTTAGAAAAAATTTCATCATAGCTGTAGTCATTGGCAATCGCGGTGATGGTTGAAGTATCGGTAGACAAGGCAATAGCAGGTAAGGGGGGACGCTCAATCTCATAACGGTTTAACAATTCTGCTGAAAAATGCTGGGCATCGCCGGCGCTGCCGCCGTTACCACAGGCAAGGATTTTCTTACCGCCAAGCAGGCATTGCACCATCATTTCAGCCGCTTTTTCGATTGACTCAGGCAGTGCCTCAGCCGCATCGATTTTAGTCTGAATGGATTCGGTAAAGCTGTCTTTAATACGTTCTAACATGAAAAATCCTTACAAGGTCAAGTATTGCTATCATGCCATAACTCTGGCTTGAGTCTAGGTCATAATAAAGTTTTTAAAAACAGCCCTGTAGCCAGTTTATTTGCAAGCCATCTATGGCAAGGACGTCAAACCGACACGGGGCATTAATCTTATTGAGCTGCAGGTAGTGGTTAGCAGCTTTACGTATTCGTTGAATTTGCTTAGGCCTGATGGCCTGTAATGCGCCGCCAAATTGTGTATTAGTACGAAATTTAACTTCAACAAAGACCCAAAAGTCTTGGTGGCGCATCACTAAGTCCAGTTCACCAAACGGGTAGCGCACATTATGTGCCACGTACTCTAGCCCCTGTTTTTCTAGATAGGTTCTAGCCAATTGCTCGGCTTCCTGTCCTGTGGTCATTGAGGCGTTAATACCCCTTGCTGGTAGCGTCCCCAGCTGAGTTGACGTTCAATGACACCATTGGGTTTTACCGACAAGGCACCACTACGCCCATTAAACTGGAACCCTGGGAAAGCGCGCATCTGAGCTAAACGGTTCACCAGATCTAAGGCGTCAAAACCCATGATATAGAGGCGTTTTTGGCTGTAACTCCATTGTGCCCAGAGTTCATTGACCATGCGGGTCTCACTGCTGTCACGCATTAACCAAGGAATGTCGCTTATCATTAACTTATTGAGTTCTTGTACCGCTTGACCTGAGTCATTTTCAAGACGACTGCGGCTGGTGGTGTACAGTGCCACAGGTTTGGCAAATACGCTGAAGTTCACGTCCAAGAAGGCTTTTAGCAATGACAAATCTTGCGCGGCTGACACCATGTAGATGGCATCGATGTCGCGACGTGAGCGAAAATCTGCTTCCAGCTTATTACCCAGTAAGGCTTTCATTCTGTCGATGCGTGCCACACTGTCTTTGACACCTAAGGCTTCCTGTACTGTCAGTTTCATCTGATCGCCAGGATTATAATAGTGGATCTCGGCATTGGACTGAGTCAGGCCAAACCATGCCTGATTGAAGCTTTCAGCCATACGTTTGCCCACAGGGTCGTTACTGACCAATAATAACGGCAAGTTTATGCCATCTTGGAATAATTTACGGGCCGCATCACTGGCCTCTTGAGCGGGCGATAACGAGAAATAAAATTGGTGTGCTTTGGGGGTGAAATTGTCGGTTTGATTTAAGAACAACTGTGGCAACAATAATTTGCCTTTATCATTCAGGTTCTGCAGTTTCTCCACTTCTTCAGGCAATAATGGTCCTATGACAAACTCGGCGCCAGCGCTGACGGCTTGCTGATAGGCCTGCTCTATACCTAGCTGAGTATCATAAAAGTTCACGCTGGCTTTACTATCAAACTGTGATTGATAGCTAGATAAAATCCCTAAACGAATTGGCTCGGCAACGGCGGCGCGTGGACCACTCAAAGGCAGTAGTACGGCAATGTTCTTAGGTCTAAACGGCTTAGCATTAAGGGCTTTTTCAAGATCTGACGGCAATTTAACCGCTGCTGTGTGGTAGGGGTTATTACGCTGCCATTGACCTAAATGAAGCACTAATTGATTGGGGTCAACCGCATAGTGCTTGGCGATATAGGCTAATTGCAACCAACCGGCAAACGTCGGATTAAGGGCATCTTTAGCGAAGCCCTTTACGGTATCCTCATGTAAAGGTTGTAAAATATTCCATATGGTGTCACTAACCTTAGCCGCTTCGAAGCTAGGCAAAAAAGTGCTTAACAAGCTTAATTGACGCACTTGATCTATGGGAAGATTAGCTTGTTTATAAAGCCGTGCCTTATACCTGTGATAGGTGATCTTCTGGCTCTGTGGTAATTGCCAATGGGGCGGGTAATCCAGCAAGGCGAGTGCAGCATCATGGCCGGCAATTTGCTCGGCGATACGGGCGCTTAAGTAAATATGCTCGGCCAACAGGGTATGTTCTTGCACCCTGTCTTTGAGCATGGCATTAAGCACTTTTTCTGCAGCGACATAATTGCCATCGTTAATATAGGCATGAGCCGCCAATAGCCGGTAGCGATCGCGTTTTTCCGGCAATTTGGCATTTGAGGCTTCAGCAAGATAAGCCGTAGGCTTATGAGTCGCCGAACCTAATGATGCACTGAGCGCAGGCTGTTTCACTTGCGTTTGTGAAGCACAGCCGAACAACACAGTGGCTAAGATGACTGCGCCGATTATTTTTGCTGAATTCATGGTTTTTATCACTGGGCTTTTTAACACTTGGCTTTACTCTGGTAAGATGCTGGCACTAGTTTAACCCGCTCTTACGTTTGGCGAAAGTCTGGGTATATTGAATATTGAGGAAGATATGGATCAAAGGGTCGCACTGTACGTTGTTCCCACCCCAATTGGTAATTTTGGAGACATGAGTTCCCGTGCCATTGAGGTGCTAAATCAAGTCGCCTTGATTGCTTGTGAGGACACGCGCCACAGCGGAAAACTCCTGAGCCACTTTGGTATTGCCACCCGAAAAATCGCGCTGCATGATCATAATGAACGTGACCGCGCGCAATGGATTGTTGAAAAACTCCAAGCTGGTGAATCGATTGCATTGATTTCAGATGCTGGTACCCCGTTGATTTCAGATCCCGGCTATCACTTAGTTAAGCATGTGCGTGAAGCTGGCTTCGATGTGATCCCTTTGCCTGGACCATGCGCGGCGATTACGGCTTTAAGTGCATCTGGTTTGCCCTCGGATAGATTCAGCTTTGAGGGTTTCTTGCCCGCCAAAGAAAAAGGTCGCTGCGATAAACTCGAAGCCCTGCGTGAAGATCCGCGCACCTTGATTTTTTATGAGTCACCTCATCGCATCGAGCAAAGCTTAGCCTCGATAGTGCAAGTGCTGGGTGAAGACAGGCAAATGGTGATGGCCCGCGAAGTGACCAAAACCTTCGAGACGTTTTTATCTGGCACAGCCCAGGAAATTCTTGACATCGTCCGTCACGATCCCAATCAGCAAAAAGGTGAAATTGTACTCATGTGTCACGGCTTTGTGACTCAAGATGAAGAGGCCATTCCTACCGTAGCGCTAAATACCTTAACCTTGTTATGCGAAGAATTACCATTGAAGAAAGCCGCAGCGATAGCGGCGCAAATTCACGGGTTGAAGAAAAATGCCCTGTATAAATATGGTTTAAGCATAGATTTATAGTCTTTACCGCAGCAATTGATTGGTTTGTGTTAAGGCTTGGGCTATAATCCGCGCCGAGTTGGCCAGACAGTCGCCGCGTTCTTCGGAACGGGGAGGAAAGTCCGGGCTCCACAGAGCAGGGTGCCAGGTAACGCCTGGGCGGTGCGAACCGACGACAAGTGCAGCAGAGAGGAGACCGCCATTTTAAGCTTCGGCTATAAATGGTAAGGGTGAAAGGGTGCGGTAAGAGCGCACCGTGCGGCTAGTAATAGTCCGTAGCAAGGTAAACTCCACCCGGAGCAAGACCAAATAGGGTTCCAGTGCTTACTTAGGTAAGCTGATGCGTGGCTCGCGTTGGAACCGGGTAGGTTGCTTGAGCCTGTGAGCGATTGCAGGCCTAGATGAATGACTGTCGCTCCTCACGGAGAGACAAGACCCGGCTTATAGGCCAACTCACCTCATACCCCAGAAAGGCCCCGCAGCAATGCGGGGCCTTTTTGCATCTGCTGCATTGATAATCTGTGATATTGCTATTGACTCAAGTTTGTGGGCGCGCAGTGGGGCTGATGGCCGTCTCGAAGATGTGTACAGTGCTCAAACTTGATTCTGCGTAGTGAGCTTACCGGGTTAAAATCTATAAGCTCGATTGATGCAAAAGTCATGGAAAAAGTATAAAGCAAAGCATTCGTTGTGAGTCGTCACTTGCCACGCGGTTAAGGCGAGCCATGGCATTCACTCACCGACACGCCGTAAACTCGTCCATGAGGGCTCGAACATCCCGTCCATGGGATGGACGGTCGTCTCGCAAATCGCCATGGTTTGCCTTTTAAGTTCTGACTTAACCTGTGGTTTAGAGGCTAGAGTCATCATTTTACTGTGAGTGAAAACATGCACGGGCCCTATATGGTTAAAGTGACTGGCACCGTTAGGTGCTTGCGGATATGGCTTGTTATTACTGAGTGCTTGGCGTTTAATGGCCTGTGGAAGTAGGTTGAACGTAACTTATTATTGGGATTTAGGGCTTAGGAAGGTTGTGTGATTAAAAACGTTATTGATAAATTAGTGTTTGGCATAGCCTTAATTTTTGCGCTGCAATTGCCGCTGCTGGCGGATCATTATCAACAATATCTGTCTGGTCAGTATCAGGCCACTAAGTGGCAAGTCGATGGCTATGAGATGACCGCTAAAATGCATCAATTCCCCAATGCTAGAGCCATGATAGCGCGCCATCTTCAGCTCGATGAACCTAGCGTTAAAACAGATGCCAAGCAGAAACTGGCCACCCTCGAGTTATTCGACGAGTTAAGCTTAGGCATGGATATATTCAACCGTGGCAACCTATTTGAGCAGTTGGTCTTTATGTTCAATCCCAAAAGGGTTGATGCACTCATTGAGACCAGTAAAAACTTTACCTTGGGTATCCCACTTGATCCCGCAGGGTTAAGCTTTGGACTTGTTTTGGGCCTGCTACTTAACCTGCTCATCATGTTGCCTGCGACACTGTTGTTTAGCAAAAGAAAAGCTTAGCTTGCCCCTTTTAGGTTAGAACTTATCCAGTTCACGTTTGAGCTGGAAGCTGTCATCCGTGACGAGACGCTCTAGTACTTCGACCCGTTCCCGCAGTTTGTTGAGTTCATCATGGAGGGCTTGATTGTGCTTGTTATGTTCTGTGCTGGCATTGAGTTGTTTTTCCCTGAGTTTCATTATGCTGACAATAAAACTGCCTACTATGGCTAAAATGGGGATAAGTAGCGCCAAGGTTCCCGCGTTCATATTGTGATTCCTTATTTATTGAATACTTTTGATGTCTGTTCGAGCTATTTTGCGTTTTTCAGACTAAAACACCAGTGACAAATGTCATAGCTTAGTGCTTGAAATGAATGTAGAGGCTTTTTTAACTAGGCTAGCGCACTAATCTGCTTCATCAATCCAGGCCATTTGCACCGCTTCTAACACTTTTTCACCGCAATGCTTAGGATCATCATCGAAATCCTCCAACGCCAATATCCATTGCATCAGTTCGGGAAAGTGTAGCGCAGTGGGATCCACTTCAGGGTGTTTATCAATTAACGCCAGTGCGATTTCTTGTGAGTCTATCCAACGTAATGACATCACTCATATCCTTTATTTTTGCTAATAGCTAAATTAAAGCTTAGCTCTTAAATCAAAGTTCTTAAATCTATGTTCTTCGATAGTGCTTAGAAAGTAGTTTTGTACAGTAATTTGTAATTACAGCAAAAAAATGGCACAAATACCTTCCAAAAATGACGTAAAAACAATAATGGAAAGCATAATGAAGCTAAACATGAGCTTAAATAAGACGATTTGGACTTCTGTCGGGGCACTTGCCTTGATGAGTTCATCTGTTACCGCGCAGACAGTGCAAGATGATTTTTTTGCCGATTTGGCCTCCCATTGCGGTAAGGCATTTGTGGGTAAAGTGGTATCAAACGACAGCGCAGATAAGGCCATGAGTGAACAGCGATTAGTGATGCACGTGCGTGAATGTTCTGACACTGAACTTAAGGTGCCATTTCATGTGGGCGATGACAGCTCACGTACTTGGGTTATTACTAAGACAGCAGGCGGATTACGCTTAAAGCATGATCATAGACATAAAGACGGTAGCCCAGATGCGGTCACCTTTTATGGTGGCGACACCCCAGCAGGTTTTTTGGGTAGCGCCATAGCGCAGTCCTTCCCAGTGGATGCAGAGTCTATCGAAAACTTTATGGCTAATGGCTTAGATAAGTCTGTGACTAACGTTTGGCATTTGTATCTGTCACCAGAGGTGTTCACCTACAGATTAAGCCGTGAAGACAGAGAGTTTAGGGTCGACTTTGATTTGTCTAATCCTGTCGAGGTGCCCGCAGCCCCTAGGGGGCATTGATATAATACACAGGGATAAAATTAAAAAATGGCCCTAACGCTTAACTGTGAGGGCCATTTTTTATTGGCAAGTTTTACATAGGGTAAAACTCGCTTGTCTCATCTAGTTAATTTATCAGGTTATCTTAGTTATTTGGGCTTAAAGCTAAAAGATTGCCCAGCGATAGCGGCTTCGTACATTAACCCACCTTTGGCAGAGGTGAATATCGCCATGCCATTGACATAAGATGCCTTAGTCGACTGATTACCACCTGACTGCCCAGCATTCGCAGAGTTACCTGTAGTGCCGACTTGAGCGCTTGCGCCAGCATTAAGGGCCACGGCAGAGGCTTGAGCGCTAAACTCGAAGCTACCGCTGGTGAAGTTGTTATAAGCTTCGGCATTTTTGAAGAAAATGATTTCACTATAAGCCTGGCCGCCAATTTGAAAACCAATGGACACTTGGGTCATGGTCGACTCACCGGTGAACTGGCCACCACGATACACACGGCCTTCACCATAAGCGGCGCCAATACCAAAACCGCCTTTGCCCACAGTAGGGAAGATGGCATAGCCATAAGCCGTATTGAAAAAGGCTTTGCTTTCTGCGGCTTGCTTAAAGTTTGCCATGGCATTGCTGTATGGCTCGGCCGCGGCCTGGGAGCCCATGACTAGCGCGAATAAAGCCAAGGTGGTATTCACTAATACTTTGAAATTTCGCATTATATTCTCACTTTCATTATAAAATAAATTCAGTTGTCTCTGACTCTCGTTTCCGTACTTACTCTATTACCAAATACACTTATTCTTTACCTAGTACTAGTCTTTACCGAGTACATAGTAGTCGAACCAGCGTCGATCCCACTCCATCTTGGTCTTTCTGTGTTGGTATTGGTTTAGGCCATGGCCTTCACCTGGGTAGACTATCAATTCGACAGGGACATTAAGGTAATGGTTCAATGCTCGATACAAACCTTGTGCATGACCTAAAGGCACACGCTCATCATTTTCACCTATGTGGATTAATGTCGGGGTGGTTATCTTGTTGGCATGGGTAAGGCTCGATGCCTTAGTGTAGGCTTCTGCTTGCTCCCAGGGTAGGCCCTGCATGAAATTTATTACGTGACCTGGCGTGTCCTCTAACATCCACTCTAATCGCTGATCAAATACGCCCGCCCCTGAGCTTGCCGCTTTAAAGCGCTCGCTACTGCTTATCAGCGCATTGGTTAAGTAGCCACCGTTACTCCAACCCATAACTGCAAGTTTATCGGCATCCACTAAGCCATCACTAATGAGCTTATCGACACCACTGAGTATGTCTTGGACTTCTATGTCGTGCTCGCGGCCAATCAAGTCAGTTAAAAATTTGTCACCATAGCCGATAGAGCCACGGTAATTGGGCGAGAATAACGCCCAGCCTTGGGCGCTAAAGGTGCTGCGGCCATAGGATCTGTGTTGCAGTGCATAGGGGGTCGCAGCCGTTGGGCCGCCATGAAGCTGTACCACTAAGGGTAATTTTCCTTGGGCTTTATTGTAACCAAAGGGCAGTTCTAGAATGCCCTCAACTTGGGTGCCATCGGTTGCTTGCCACTTCACGATGGAAATTTGTGGCAGTTTCCAGCTGTCTATTTGCGGGTTGATATTGGTTAAGCGTTTTAGTTGGGCTCTTGGACTATCGGCATCGGCAATAAACAAGTCACTGACATGATCTAAGCCATCGTGGCTGACCCCGACTTGCTTGCCTGAAGCGGTAAAACTGTAGTTGCCTATGACAAGATCCCCTTCAATCACGGCGCGGCTCTTACCTTGGGTCATGGCTTTCATTTCAGTGCAATAGAGTTTGACTCTGGCCTTGTATGCGCCGCGATAACAAATGTCATTGCTGTTGCCACGCCAAAGGAGGTCATCACCAAAGAAAGTGACTTGGCTTGGAGGGGTTACTCGGTTGATAACAGCCTGTTTGGCTGCGGTATTGGCAACAAACAATTGCCCAGGGAAACCATCGAAATCTATCCTAAAAGCCAGCCTTTGGTTGTCATGATGCCAATCTAGCCCCAGGAGCCAACCGTAGGCTGAAGGTGCCTTTTCGCGCCACTTATCATCCGCCAGGAGAATATTGTTAGCTTGCTTAATATCGAACACTTCAATGTTAGAGCGGCCCTCAAGGAAGATAAGCTCGTTATCTGTGGTGGTGATGCGAGCAATTTTGGTTTCATTGTCATTAACGCTAAATTGCCAAACCACCTTGTCATCATCTAAGAGCAATTCTTGGCTAAAGTGTTGCAAGTTCAAACGGTAGATGGGGTTGGTGGTTTTTTTACCCTGGGCATAGTTGACCTTGCTGTGGTCGGCCCTTAAAGAGGCAAAGTGGTCTTTGTCTGTGACTTCTTTATTGGTGGAAAAATAAATGCTGTCACCGCTTTTATTGAGCTCGAAGGCATTAATGCCAGTAATGGACTTAGTGATCATCTGCGGCTGACCACCGGTTGCGGCAATGCGGTAAATTTGCGCTATCCCTTGATATGGATGAAGCGGGTCTTTCTCGCCTATTTTTGCGATGAAATACACATAACGGCCATCTGGGCTCCAAGCAGGGTTAGATTCATTCTCATCACTGAAGGTCAGCCGGGTGGTCTTACGGCTGTTGGTATCGATATGCCACAGCTCGGTCTGAGTCCTGTCTAGTGCCTTATCCCAGCGGCTCTCTACCCAAACGGCTTGCTTGCCATCTTGGCTAAGTTGGCTTTGGGTTAGGGTCGACAAGCCAAAAAAGTCATCGATGGTGATTTGATGATCGCGCTGAGCAGAGTGAGCACTTAGGCTCATGGCAACCAAGGGAAGAAACAGCAGCAATGAGAGCAGGCGTGCCTTATGGCTAATATAAAGGCGGCTCATTCCATCCCGTGGGGGTGATTGAGTGAAAATAAATGACAAGGTAATACTCCTGTGCTCTGGGGCACTAAGTGCTGCGATTGTGTGTGCTAGTCTACCTGAAACTTAGCCTAAAGGGGGCTGAGACAAACTCATTAAGCTAAGGCTAACAGGCCTTAGTAGGCTTAGATTGAGACTTAGGCTGATTTTTAGTGACAAAATTCACATAAACACTTGATTTTATATTGGCTAATGGCTTATTAATAACCTTTGCATGCTTAAAAAAGCAGCTTAACATTGCCGATGCTAACGTGGTTACCTGCGTAGCATTGCCTTAGGTTCGTGCTCGAACCCACGATTAGCATGGTGAAATAGATGAAAATTGTTCTCGTGATTGTGTTGGTGATTATTGCCGTTTATCTCTATCGACGTACCCAAAAAACGGCTGAAAAAGAATTAGATGTTCCTAAGGTCAAGCCCCAGAATAGCCCCGATATTAAAGACATTGGTGTGCAAGACATTAGCCTAGAAAACAGTCAGCAAGCAGAATTAAGCACAGAAAGTAGCACAGAAAGTAGCGCAGAAAGCAGTGCTGCAGAAACATCGTCTGAGGACGTCAGTCCATCACCGTTTTCTGTGGTTGAAACTAGCGCCGAGGCTTCGTTAGAAACGGCCCCTTTAGCCACAGATACAGACACAGCTGTGACAGCCGACAATCAAACTAAGGCTCAGGTGGCCACAGCCCCAGAGACTGGTTCAGCCTTAGCGCCATTGAGCGGCAATTGGGCCAGTGATACCTTTACTCAGCTGGTGGACGCTTATACAGAGCAAACTGAGCCTGAGGCTCAGCATAAGTGCCTCGAAGAGGTCATAGCCCATTGTTATAAGTTGCGTAAACAAGCGGATTATTGTGCCTATGGTGCCAAGTTAAGTGACAATTACCTCAGGTTATTTAAGCAGCTTAAATCAGATGACACATTCAAGTCGGAGCTTAAGGGCGGGGCGTTTATGCAGCTCACCACTTTACTCAATGATGTCGAAGATTTTGACGCCGCGATAAAGGTGTGTCAGCAAGCGATAGATTATCAACTCGATGACGGTACAGTCACAGGCTATGCCGGCCGACTGGCGCGAGTGGAAAAAGCCAAAGCTAAAGCACAAGCTTAAGTGACCGCAATACTATAAAATAGCGCCATGATATGCAGGCTCGCGGATGTCACCGCAAGGACTGCGCCAATGGATTAACGTTTAAGGCGAACTCATGTTCGCCTTTTTTATGGCCGCCGCTTTGTATAGGCTGGTTTTTTACTGGTGATGTGTGCTGATTTATACAAGTCGTATTTGTGCAGATAAGAGGGCTAAAGCCATGAGGCAAGTGGTTCAGAATGTGAGGCTATCTAAGGCATTATTGGCGCTGTGCCTTGGGGTAATCTTAGCCTCATCGTTAACCGCTTGCACACAAGCGCCAAAATGGACGCTATTTTTCACGCCATTGCAAAATGTGACGGCCAACGCCTCAGCAAACACCTTAGTGGTGGCAGATATTCAAGGGTATTATCAGACAGAGGCTCAATGCCTGCATAAGATGCAAGGTCTGATGAAATTAGCGCAAATGCAGCCTCAAAGCCCAGCTGGGGTGTATCGCTGTGCCAATGAATGCCGAGTGGAGCCGGATAATAGCCTCCGCTGCCAACAGGTCATCACAAGCGAGAGCAGCAATTAATTTTTATCTATCTGATAAGTATGATGTTAAAGAACTAAGGAAGTCGATTAAGTGATCACAATAACGTCTGTACAATTGAACCAACAGGCCTTGAGCTTGCTTATCGAGGCAGACATAGACTTTGACGCCTTCGAGGCATTTGCCGAACCTCTGGCACAGGCGCTCGACTGTCAAGTGCGTGAGCGTCAATGGGGCGCAGACAGGCATCAATGGTTATTGGATTTTGAAGGTTCACCCTTGTGGCTGAATTACGAATTTTATGGCGATATTTGCTGGTTATCGACCCAAAATGAAGCTGAGTTCGATGTATTGCAATACCTTGCTGGTTTGTTGCAGCCGTTGATCACTAAAGGAGCGAATAAAAATGACTGAAGTTGCGTTTCATTTTCAAGCCCTGACCCCCGAGCTCATTCTCGATGGCATAGAGAGCCTAGGGATTTATCCTGAGACCGGGCTTTTGGCACTCAATAGTTATGAAAATCGTGTGTATCAATTTCGCTGTGATGATGGCCTGCGCTATGTGGCCAAGTTTTATCGGCCAGAGCGCTGGAGCGAGGCTCAAATTCAAGAAGAGCATGATTATGCACTGGCATTAGCGGCAGAAGATATTCCTATTGCAGCGCCTTGTGTGTATGAGGGTAAGACGCTGCACCACTATAAAGGCTTTATGTTCACCCTGTTTCCGTCTATCGGTGGGCGCGCCTTCGAGGTGGATAACTTAGATCAGCTTGAAGCCGTAGGGCGTTTTGTTGGCCGCATCCACCAATATGCCGCCAAGGAAAAATTCGCCCACAGAGAAGGGTTAAATCCACAAATTTTGGGGGTTGAACCCTTGGCGTATTTACGTCAATCAGGCATGGTGTCAGCGGGCATGGCAGAGGCGTTTTTTACCGTCGCCGAGCAAGTGCTCGCCAAAGCGCAGGCCATTTGGCAACAGCATAATTTCAACAGCATACGGTTACATGGCGATTTGCACCCAGGCAATATTCTCTGGACCCCAGACGGCCCAGGTTTTGTTGACTTAGATGATGCTAGGCAAGGGCCCGCTATCCAAGATTTATGGATGATGGTTACCGGAGACAGGCTGCAGCAATTGTTACAACTGGATATATTGCTTGAAGGCTATCAAGAATTTTGTGATTTTGATATGCGTCAGCTTGCACTCATTGAACCGCTGCGAGCCTTAAGAATGCTGCATTACAACGCCTGGCTTGCAAAGCGCTGGTCTGATGGTGCCTTTCCAATGAACTTCCCTTGGTTTGGCGACATTAAGTATTGGGAGCAGCAGACCTTAAGTTTCAAAGAGCAGTTAAGTGCGCTCGATGAGCCGCCGCTGAGTTTATTGGGCTATTAATCTGTTGCGCTTAAGTTTAGTGCTTTTGTTAAACATGCTTCATGTTTAGCATTTGAGCCTAGCTTAAGTTTAGGATTATGATAAGGTTTGCCAAGATAACGACACCCCATTGTTGAATTTATAGCCTTGAATAAAGAAGGAAGTTACATGAAAAAAGCACTACTTATGGCCGCTGCGCTATTAATCGCTCCATTGTCAGCCGTAGCCGCCGAATATAAAGAAGGCGTTCACTACACAGTGATTAATGATGGCCCCGCCACAGAGAAGCCAGAGATCACCGAGTTTTTCTCTTTTTTTTGCGGTCACTGTTACAATTTTTCTAAGACAGTTGTCCCGAAAATAAAAACAACCTTGCCAGAAGGTGTTGTATTTAGCCAATCGCACGTTGAGTTTATCGGCAATGAAATGGGCGTTGAGATGTCACGGGCGTTCGCCGTTGCTCACCAGTTAAACGTGGATGAGAAAATGGAAGCGGCTATTTTCGCCGCTATTCATGACGAACGTAAGCGCTTAATTAATCGTGATGATGTGCGCGCCTTGTTTGTGGCAAATGGCGTAGAAGGCAAAGATTTTGATTCTGCCGCGAATTCATTCATGGTGAATGCACAGATGTCTAAAATGAAGCGTGATACAGAAAATGCCAAACTCTCAGGGGTGCCATCACTGGTGGTTAACGGCAAGTACCGCGTTGAAACAGGTGCGGTTAAATCCTTCGATGAAGTGTTAGCGATTGCATACCATTTAACAAAACTTAAGTAAGCCGTTGGTTTAGTTTTTAAAGGCGCTTAGGCGCCTTTTTTGTTTCCTAAAAAAGGCAAAAAAAAACCGTATGCTCGCAAGAGACAATACGGTGTTGAGTCAAATGACTCGTTTTTACCCTGAGTAACCATTGTAATTTAGCGGAGCGTCAAAAAATTGGCAAGTGTCATTTTTATGTTGTTTTTTAGATGGATAAAAAGTGTGAAAAATAATCAGCCAAAAATGAACTCTCAGTTAAGCTTCATGGTCAAAAAGGATGATAGTGAACTGACTGGTAACCTTTGAACGGCTTTGTGATGCTCATACACCTGAGCTCAGTGTTGATAAATGAATGTGTGAAACATAAATTAAGCCAACAAGGGGAGTAAAACAGATAATATGAAAACGGAGGTTGTATGAGGATGTTTCCTGTTTACGCGCCTAAGCTCATCGTAAAGCATGCCCGCATATTTTTAACGGGTGTCGTCTGGGTGCAGGATTTGGGGCGATTGGAATTTGAAAAAGGGCGTTTTTTAATGCCGAAAAAAAGCCTGCCAAAAGTAAAGCAGGCTATTAGTGAGCTCAATGCGCTGATAGAATCCCAACAGCAAACGAGTGCAGTTTAGATTTCGCTATTAAGCAAACCAACAAGACCGTTAACCTTGTCACTCCAAGAGTTTAGGTCTTGTTGTAATTTTTGATTCTTTTCAGCCAATTGTGTGCTCTTTTGCTTCTCTTCTTCAAGCTCCATTTTTAGTAGCTCAATGTTTTCAAGCGTGGCCTGGATTTTGGTTTCCAGTTGGGACAATAATTCGAGGCTCATGGGGAGTCCTATGGTTTCTGGATGGAACGCCGATTTTAACAGTGACTTGGGCGTTAGGAACAGCCTTTAGCGGCCCGCATGTAAAAAAAACTCAATAAAATACTCAATTTGTGGTGTTTTTACTGCTAGTCACCGTCTTCGGCGGTGTCGTTGTGATTTGCTGCGTGTTTTTCATACATATTTTGTTGGGCTTTGTTTCCTCACTTTCATATCCATCTATTTCGAATAAACTTTGGCGCCTTTAGCAAAGCATTGATAAACTCGATCCCAGACTGTTAATTTACCGATTTTGTGGAGAAAACATGATCCAACGTCTTGATGTTAGCGCCCGCATGAGCAGCATAGTTATCCATAACAATACCGTCTATTTATGTGGTCAAGTTGCCAAAGATAAGTTCAGTGATATTACTGAGCAAACACGCACCATGCTAGAAGAGGTCGACGCCTTATTATTGCAAGCGGGCAGTAACCGTGAGCAAATGCTATCGGCCACCATCTACCTCAAGGACATGCAAGATTACCATGAGATGAATTTGGTTTGGGATGCTTGGGTGCCACAAGGATGCGCGCCGGCTCGAGCTTGTGTCGAGGCAGCTATCGCCGAAGTTGAATATCGGGTAGAAATATCTGTGATCGCAGCAATTAATGCTTAGCTAGAGGTTTAGTTAGTGGCTTAGCTAGTCCGATAGTTAATTGCATAGTAAATGACTTAGATTGGCGGCCGATTGTGCACTGTGCGTAACGCTAATTAACCTGCGCTTTTAAGTCGATTGCTTGACTTTATTATCAAGCCTCCATAGGCTGCAAGCATAGACTTAAAGGTGGTATGCAATGGACATAAAATATAACTTAAAACCGGTTTCAGAGCGTCGTACACAAGCTTTTATTCCAGAAGGTAATTTGGGCTTTGGCAGCTTAAGAACCGATCACATGTTTATGATGGATTACAGCGAAGGTGAATGGCGCGATCCCCGTATTGTGCCTTATGGCCCGTTTGAGATGGCCCCAGGCGCTATGTCGCTGCATTATGGTCAGTCGATTTTTGAAGGCGCAAAAGCCTTTATGCATGAAGACGGTGAAATCTATACTTTTAGATTGGACAAGAATGCCGAGCGTATGAACCGTTCTGCGGATATCGTCTGTATTCCTAATCTGCCTGAAGAGATGCAACTTGCGGCAATTAATGCGCTGATCGATGTGGATAGACTGTGGTTCCCACAGCAAGACGGCGCCTGTTTATATATTCGGCCATTTATTTTTGCAACCGAAGACAGATTGTCTGTTAGCCCAAGCCAAAAATACACCTTCTGCGTCATCATGAGCCCAAGCGGTGCTTATTATGCCACTGGGGTGAATAATGCCATTCGTTTGCTTATCAGTAAGAAGTTCCACCGTGCGGTAGCGGGTGGCACTGGCGCCTCAAAAGCGGCGGGTAACTATGCGGCGTCATTGCGAGCAGGTAAAGCGGCGGCCGAGTACGGTGCGGCTCAGGTATTGTATCTCGATGCCAGCAACACCCAGATTGAAGAAGTGGGTGCCATGAACCATTTCCATGTGCTTAAAGATGGCACAGTGATCATCCCAAGCTTCACCGACACCATATTGCAATCTATCACCTCGAAATCGATACTCGAACTCGGGCATTTATTGGGTTGTGAAGTCAGGCAAGAAACCGTGATGTTGGATAAATTTATTGCCGACATAGAATCTGGCGAAATCATTGAAGCCGGCGGTTTTGGCACCGCAGCCGTGGTATCGGCGGTAGGCTCATACATCTTTGAAGATGGCCGTATTGTGACTGTAGGGGATGGCAAAGTAGGCCCCTTTACTCAGCGCATCTACAAGCTCTACACTGACTTGCAAAAAGGCAACAGCCCTGCACCAGAAGGTTGGGTAAAACAAGTGCCAAGGCTAGCAAAATAACCTAGGCCTAACACAAAAAAGACGCCTCGGCGTCTTTTTTTGTTTAATTCAGCTGTGGGTTAGGATTTCACGGATCTTTTTGGCTTTCTGCTTGCCTATGCCATCAACTTGCATTAATGCGGCCTCTGAAGCGATGAACACAGCTTCAACATTGTTGAAGTGATGTAAAAGCCTGCTGGCAAGCTTAGGGCCTACATCAGGCAAACTTTGTAGTATAAAAAGTTGGCGACTTTTTTGCGCTTGGGTTTACGCCCAGTAAGCTGCAAATCAGTGTCATTACGGTATAATTGAGTGATGCAAAAATACAGTACTTTTGCCGTTTCACGTTGTGATAGGCTTCGCAGTATTGGGATGTGAAAATTGAGTGTAATGGCGCAAATCGCCCCCATAAGGGCTTCTCGGTGGATTTGGTAATTGGCAATATCTTGAGCGCAGCCTTCGATGAGCAGAGCGGTATGATGAGAGCTTGCTGCCAATCTAGCCACTTGTGAGAATAAGCGTCCATCACATAGTGAATGAACCAAGTCGGCCAAGGTTTTTCGCTCAATAAGCCAATCATGACATTGATAATCACCGAGCGTTAGCCGCTTTTTGACGAGAGATACATCCTGATAGCGGGATAACTCATGGATAAGGGTGTCGGCGTGCCCCCTATCGTCATAATAGAGCACCATTTTACGCTGTAAAAATGCTGTATCAGCCAATGGTACTCCTCATAAGGTTTATCAATGCTAAGTTATCTATGAGTGTAGTGGCTCAGTCGTTTTTTGCGGCTATAGCCATCACTTCTCACTGCATCGCAGCTAAATACAAAGCGTAAATCATTCGGCAAAGATCTCGGAGTAAAAGGCTCAATAACTCCAAATTGCAATTGGTTAGAGTGCATGACTATCATAGATTAAACTGCTTTTTGTTTGGAGTAAGTGCCTGATATAATAGTAGAGTTTAAAAGTAACGGGAATGAAAATAATGAAGACTGGGCGTAACGATCCTTGCCCTTGTGGCAGTGCTAAAAAATACAAAAATTGTTGTATGGATGCGATTTCAAAGCAGAATTCAGCGCTATTGGATGATATTTCACAGGTCACCGCAATGAACCCCAACTTGACCCATGATGAGTTGGATCTTGTGCTTCAACAAAAAGCGTTCGCGCAAAATAACCGCCCCATTGCTGACTTTTGTGGCCTGTCGCCAGCGCAAATGGCTAATTGGCTGTATGCGCCGTTCAATGAACTCAATTGTGTAGCAATAAGCCCCCCCGATGACTTATCGAGCAGCCCTGTGATGCGCTATTTGGAGGTGATCTTAGATGAGGCCATGGCGCAAAATGGCTCATTCAAAGCGACGAGCAAAGGCAACTTACCCACTAAATTAGTAAAACAAGCCAGTGGGTTGCTGCCTGAATTTGCTGTGGCACAATTTAGCACTAATATCAGTATCAGCGAGTATGCTGGCAGTAATGAAGATAAATTTAACGCGCTTCATTACACTCGCATTCTGGCCGAGCTTTCAGGGATTATTTACCGTAAAAGCGGAAGTTATCATGTTAAGAAAGCCGCCCAGAAGCAGTATCAAAGCCAAGGTTTAACGGCGTTTTTTCTACCTATGTTGGAAGCGGCAATAACCAAGTACAACTGGGGATACTTAGATAGCTGGGAGCATGATGCTGTTTTGAGCACCTTCTGGTTGTTTATGCTGTGGCGCTTGCAAAGCCATGCCAGCGTAGATGAGTTAATTGATGAGGTTGCCACGGCTTTCCCTGATTTACTGCATCAGTTTCCAGCGGATAAATACCGCACGCCACAAGCGCAGCTCGGCATGGGTATTGATTCACGCTTTCTGAAACGTTTTTTACAGTTTTGGGGATTTATTACCCTCGACCCTAAGCGGTTGTTTGCAGAGCCGCGCGAACCGCGAAAAGTGCAGATACAGCCACTGTTGACACAAACCTTTAAATTCACAATTTAATACGCGAGTGTTACCAATTAAGGTAACTTTGTGTAGACCTCTGATTGTTGGATCCCCAGTGGACTCAAAATGTGCAGGCAAGTACTCAAGTCGCGGAGTTTTACTTTTACGCGCCGAAAAGTGTGAAATTTTACATTTTTATGCGCATGAAAGTGTTATTACGTTCTAGCCGAGTATAAAGCAGTCTCTCAATTGCTCTCTTTCTTCTTTGCGTTTGCTCGATGTGAAGGCCAAAACCGCACTTTGGCCGCAGTACCTTTATGCCTAGGGCCTGTTGATCTTTGCTGGTTGAGTTTTGTTCGAGTTAAAGACATTTTAATCGAGGCGAATGGATTGATGCCTAGTCATCTAAGCAAAATCCATTCAACAAAGAGTAAAACGTTTTTAGCCGAACCCTTCGGGCAGCGTTTGTTGGCCATTTTTACGGCGTTATCGACTTTTTATGTAGAATAACTACACCTCAAAGTCTCTGCCTTGTACAAATGGCCAACAATTCGCTGCAAAAACAACCTTGAAAGATCAACAGGCCCTAGGTTTATACAAAGAGAGGGGCCAGCCGAGGCCTGCGCCTAAGCAACAGTGTCAAAGCGCGGCAAGCATAATGCTAAAATGTATAAATAAATGCTAAAACTATACATTACATATGGAAAATGTATAATTTACGGGAAAATCTATGTGTTAAATTATCATCGCGTATAAAAAAGGAAGAAATTTAGCTATGTCTACCCCCATTGCCCCCTTACCACTGGCCAACATTGAGCAATGGGAGACCCGTGCTGTGCTCAAAAAAACGGCTGAAGCGCATCGCTACTTGGCCGAACTAAAAGGCGTGGCGGCAAGCATTCCCAATGAGGCTATTTTAATCAATACGTTGGCCTTACAAGAGGCAAAAGACAGCTCTGAAGTTGAAAACATCGTCACCACCCATGATGAACTCTACAAAGCCAACCTCTTTGAAGAGGCCATTACCAACCCCGCAACCAAAGAAGTACAAGATTACGCCTATGCATTAAAACAAGGCTTTCAGAGCGCCAGACAAAGCAAGCTCATTCGCCTGAGCGATATTCTCGCCATTCAGCAAAACCTTGAGCACAACACCGCAGGGCTACGTAAGCTACCGGGAACCGACTTGAAAAATGCCCGTTCCGGCGAAGTGGTATACACACCACCACAACATGCCGACGAGATCGCCAGCTTGATGGATAACCTAGTGCAATTTATCAATAACGATGAATTGTGCGATGCCGACCCGCTAGTTAAAATGGCCATTATCCACCACCAGTTTGAAACTATTCATCCTTTTTACGATGGCAATGGCCGCACCGGTCGTATCATCAATATTTTGTACTTGGTCACCAAAGATCTGCTCAATTTACCCGTGTTGTATTTAAGCCGTTTTATTATTCATCACAAAGCGAACTACTACGCCAACTTACAAGCGGTACGTGATAGTGGCAATTGGGAACCTTGGCTACTGTTTATGCTCGATGGCATTATCGACACCGCGCAAAATACCATTTCTCTGATCACCGAAATGAAAACCCTCATGGCGAATGTCAAACAGGGTATTCGTGAGCAACTGCCAAAGCTCTATAGCCAAGATTTACTCAATAACCTGTTTAACCACCCCTACACCAAAATTGACTTTATTGTCGAAGAGCTTGGGGTCACGCGTATCACCGCCACCAAGTATTTAGAACAACTGGTCGAGCACGGCTTTTTGGCGAAACAAAAAGTCGGTCGAGCCAATTACTACATCAACTCGCCACTGTGCCAAGTATTAATCGCACACAGCTAAAATGGATTGAATAAAAAGACAAACGTAGCCAATTACTTCAATTGGGAAAATGGCACCTTCATCATTTGCCAAAATAAACTCGACTTCTGCTCGTGCATCATTCCAAGAGTAACTCGGGTCAACGCCCATGGCGGTGAGCGCTTGTTGGACAAAGTTTTTAGTAGCTGAACCTCAGCAATGTAGCCGCCTTCTTCATGGACACAAAGCCGTAGCGTAGTTGTTTGATTTCTTTATCGCTGCAGCGGAGCATAGGGTTAAGCAAGCCCACATCAAACAGAAACAACTTAACCATGGCCACACTTTTATGCGCATAAAAATGTTGGTCGTGGCATTTTTACGCGCGTAAAAGTGTTTTGTTAGCTGTGGGCAGAAACTCATGAGCGGCTTTTGCTCGATTGATAGTTATGACTACTAAAGCGAGTGGGTGTTTAACAGGGCCCCTGAGCTCTGGCTGACTGTCGTCTCGCCTATTTCTTGGGGAAGCGTCATGACTCACCTTTTTAGCATTGGCGTAATCTGTTGACTTAAAAGATAACATCCAAAATTTAGCAATGGGTGGTTCGTTAAATTTTATGAGACGCCGCCAACAAGCCAAGGAACTGGGCGCTGGTGTTAATGAAATCTACTGCTAATCTAAGGCTATGATTCAAATAGATATGACGGTGTAACATGAAAGAGGTTATTCACGCATCCCAAGAATTACTGGCCGCATTAGGCACCATGAGTGATTTTAAAGTGGCGGCGACGTTTGGTGTTCGCCCTTATCAAGTGCGGGATCTGCGTGTGCTGCATCAAATCCCAACGGTTCATGCGGATATTGAGCGCAGCAGCTTTGACTGGACGGCGCAAGCGGATGCCCTGTTGGGCACTATGCCAGACACCCAAGTGGCCCGCTTGCTGGAGACGACCCGCGCTATCGTTAACGCTCGTCGAGATCAATTGAACATTTTAGCATTTGTACCCCCCATATTTGAGTTATTGCGAAAAGGCAGTGCGCGCCACCAGTGGACGTCGGAAGAGGATCTGCTCTTAGGGACTGATTTTGATAATATTATCGCAGAAAAACTCAACATAAATCATTTGCAGGTCACTCATAGGCGCTATCAATTAGGCGTAGATCCGTTTCGCCGCAGCGCCACTATCGAGTGGAGTGAACAGATGCTAGATAATTTAGGCGAGATTTCGGATAAAGATTTTGCTGAATATTTTGAGATTTGCGTGGCCTCTGTGTATTTAAAGCGTCTGCTGTTGTCGATTCCTGCATTGAATGCTATCGATCCGCCTTCGCCGCCCAGTATACCGCCAGCCGTCGTGAGCCTATTGGGTATCAAGTCTGATGTCGAGCTTGCAAAGACGTTTGATATCAGTCGTTGGCCCATAAGAGTCAATCGATTATTTCGAGGCTTGGCACCGGCGCCGAAACTGCCCAGGAAAAATCAAATAAAGTGGACCCCAGAGCAGGAAGCCCTGCTAGGCACAGTGAGCGATCGTGAAATTGCCAAGATGATGGCCGTGAGTCCTTTGAGTGTGAAGTACCGCCGGGAAGCGCTGCATATAAAGCCTTATCGAATTTTGTCAGAGCCCGAATGGAATGCGTTAAGATTGTCAGCCCTAGGTCGCAGTGAAGACCTAGCCTTAGCTCAAATGTGGCATTGTGATGTCGCTGCGGTGAGGCACAAGCGCGAATCACTCAAGATCCCTGCCCATCATGGACCTAGACGTTGGCTGGCGAGTGAATTAGCCTTGTTGGGAACATTATCTGATCCCCAAACGGGTAAACTTATCGGTATAAGCTCAACGGCGGTGCGCAACAAACGCATTGAAATGAAGATAAAACCTTTGTTGAGTAGCAAGCCGTTTCGTTGGACTAAAAAACGCCTCGCTCTACTGGGCACCATGGCCGATGAGCGCCTAGCATATCGCTTTAAAGTGACCTCGAACGTGATATCGAAACAACGTATTAAGCTCAACATTCCTATCTGGACCGGTCACCAAGGCACATGGGCCAATCCTGAGGCCGTGGCCAAATTAGGCACAATGCCCGATCCCATGTTAGCCAAACAGCTTGGCATTACTGCTTCAGCAGTATTTTGTAAGCGCAAGTCGCTTGGGATCCCAGCATTTGTTTCATCAAGCAGCTCGGCTTTCTCAAGCCTAAGCCACTCAAATTTACGATGAAGTATTAAATGCGGTTAAGCAATGGCAAGTCGTTGTTAAGCGGCTAGGGATATTGCTCGCCTCAAAAAGCATTAATACTATTACTGTCTTTTGTCATTAGCTTCATCAAGCGTGGATGTACAAATAATTTTTCCTTTCCTGAGTCGATTTCTTGCAGCACACCAATATCAGTTAATTGCTTTAAATAGCTTGAAGCAGTTTGGCGTTTTGCAATATCACGTTCAACTAGGTTGCTGATACGGCAATAGGGTTGTTCAAAAATAAGCTGAACAAGCTCATGGCTATATATTTTGGGTAGCTGTGCTTTTATGTGATCTGTTGTACTTTCCATAAGTGCTCTAATCGTTGTGATTTTTTCACAGGTCCATATAGCAGTTTGCTCGACACCTTTTAGCATAAATAACAGCCACTCTTCCCAATTTTGAGCTTTGGTTACTTGGTTCAAAAGGCGATAATAGTCTTGTTTGTTATGAACGATGAAACGACTTAAGTACAAAATAGGTAGCGTTAAAAGACCAGATTCAATAAGGTACAAAACGTTTAAAATACGACCCGTTCGGCCATTTCCGTCATAAAAAGGGTGTATGGCTTCAAATTGATATGTCGATTTTTTGTTGTTTTTTCGACATAACTTTTTTCTGTGTCGATTCCGTCGACATATCAAGACTCAATCCATAACATTCAGCAAAACTGGCTTAGCCAATAATCAACCATGCCCACAATACTGTTATTACTTGGGGCACTGTTTAAAAACTGGGTCAGATGCCAAAGAGCGGCCATGGGGCTGATGGTCGTCTCACCTTTCTCGTGGTGAAGCGTCATGGCTCACCTTTTCAGCATTGGCGTAACCTGCTGACGTTAAAAAGCCTGCGTGAAAATTTAACTATGTGTGGCTGGTTAAATTTAGGATGGAGATTTCAGTTACCATTTTGAAGGTAAGTATTGGGTGTAATATAACGGCATCACTATATTGGTTTGCTCTAATGCTGAAGAACCCTGGCTACCCGTGAGTTTGAATGTTTTGCTCGGTGCACATTTGTCTATATAGGATGCCAGCGATTTAGCACGAGTGCGTTTACCGCTTTTTACTTCAATTGGGAAAATGGCACCTTCATCATTTGAGGCAATGAACTCGACTTCTGCTCGTGCATCATTCCAAGAGTAACTCGGGTCTAAACCCATGGCGGTGAGCTCTTGCTGAACAAAGTTTTCAGCAATGTAGCCTTTGTACTCGTAGTTTTGTTGCTTTATTTCTTTATAGCTGCAGCGGAGCATATGGTTAAGCAAGCCCACATCAAACAGAAACAACTTAACCCTATTGTCTTTTTTGTAGGCGGCAAGTGGCGCTTTGGGTGTGCCTTCAATGGCGTAGTTAGCTAGGGCTAAACGGCAGCATCTTAGCCAGTGAATAGCCGTTTCAAAATCGCTATAGCGAGATTTACGCTCGTGAACGTTTTTAAACTTAAAGCGTTTAACAGAATCATCCATCACCAAAGAAAGCTGCGCTGGGATGCTATTAAAAACGGATTCTATCAGGGTCGCATCCACTTTACCGGCATACTTACCAAAGTCACGTTGGTATCCAGCGACTAAGTCAGAATGTATTTTAGTCACCTTTTCAACGCGTTCCAAAATGCTGATATCTTTGAATTGATACCAGGCGGCAACCGCCTCAGGCATACCGCCAGTAAAAAAATAATCCGTGAGTTTATCCATTAATTTGCTGTGCGCTGCAGGTGAGTTCACTTGTGTATCAAATGCCTTGATCAAGGGCGCTTCTTTGGATGCATAAATAAACTCTTGGAAGGTCAAAGGACGTAAATTGTATTGCTCGACCTTGCCAACCGGAAAGGTGTTAAGTAAACCTATGTTTGAGCCGCTTGCCGCCACAAAGTAGGTCGGTGCTTTTTCTGCAAAATATTTAAGAGAAGTAACAGCGCGTTCACACTCGCCAATCTCATCCAGAATAAGTAAGTCTGTTTCGGGGTTAAAGGATTGGTTGGTGATAAGCTCAAGGTTCATCAATAACTCATCTGGTGAAAGTGAGCCATCGAAGGCTTCTTTGTAGGCAGGATTTTCCAGAAAGTCTATGCGCAATATATGGGTAAATGTTTTACCGAAAAGCGTTTTCAGTAAGAAGGTTTTACCCGTTTGGCGAGCACCATCAATCAGCAATGGTTTACGCATAGGCTGATTTTTCCATGCTATCAATGAGTCTAGTAACGTACGCTGCATCTTTGCTTTTTACCGAGAGGGTGCATTTATAGCGAAGAGTATAGCAATGACCACACTTTTATGCGCAATAAAATGTGTAAATCCGCACTTTTATGCGCATAAAAGTGTGATTCATGGCACTTTTACGCGCGTAAAAGTGTTTTGTTAGGTGTGCTGCAGAAACTCATGGCACTTGATTTAAACTTAAGTCGAACAGCCCCGACTGATGTGAAAGGACTCACAAATGCCGCGATGGCAGGGTAAAAATGATATTTTATAGACTTTTATCTTGTCCAAACTCAGGCGTAGGACTACACTAAGTTACTCTATTGGTATCTTAGTGTAGACCTATGGCAAAATCAGATGAGCTATTAAACGTATTAGCAAAAGCGGTTAAAGCGGGCGGCGGCATTCACAGTGCAACTGAGCTGGCTTTTATGCTTGGTGTGCCTTGTGACCCAGCCTTTAGAAAGTTCCTAACAGATTGCGTAAAGAAAAGACGACTAAGACGAGTGATTAAAGGTTTCTATGAAAGCGTTATTACACCTCCTGAGCCTGAGACTGCCATTTATAAAATTATCAAAAAGCTGCGAAGTGGCGTATTGAACTACATCAGCCTCGAAAGCCAGCTCAGTCATACAGGCGATATTTCACAAATCGTGATGGGCAGAGTTACTGTGGTGACTAAAGGTCGAAGTGGTTGTTTTGATACGCCCTATGGCGTGATCGAATTTACCCATACTAAAAAGCCAATCGAGCAAGTTGCTCCCAATTTGTACTATGACCCCGATATCAAAATGTACCGAGCGTACAAAGAACAAGCGATTGCTGACCTAAAACACTGTCAGCGCAATCTACATATGTTGGAGAGCTAAGTATGAGGCAGAGTGTGGGAGAGAAAGTATGTTGAAGCAGCAAATTCGTCAAATCGTCCAAGCAAACCCTGACTATGCAGCAGTGACACCTGTTATAGAAAAAGAGATCTTGCATCATGACATTATGGATGTGCTGATCAAACAGGGTGTTATGCAGCGATTGACCTTTATTGGTGGCACCTCATTACGTATGTGCTACAACAGCAGCAGACTGTCGGAAGACCTTGATTTTAACGGCGGTCATGATTTCAAACCCTCGGAGTTTGATGGGTTGGAGTCCGAAATCCAAACCTATATTCAGAACAAGTATGAAACAGAAGTTTGGGTCAACAAACCTTCCGGCGAGCAGCAGGGGGATACAGTTTCTTGGAAAATTAGTATTATAAAAGAGGCTAATCGACCTGATTTGCCTCGGCAAAAAATGCATATTGACGTCTGTGCTATTCCGTCATTCGATATCGAAAAGCGCCCGTTACTCAATCATTACGACATCGTTGTACCGACAGAAGGGATCTTGGTTCCGGTACAGTCTTTACAAGAAACACTGGCTGATAAGCTGATCGCGTTAGCGTATCGCGCAAGGCGCATAAAGCCTCGTGATATATGGGATATTGTTTGGATCAAGCAACGCGGCATTAACTTATCAAAGACACTGGTTGAAAAAAAACTCGTCGCCAGACAGAAGCAAACCGAAGATTTTCGTCAAGCACTGTCTGTACAGTTGGGCAAACTGATGACAGAAGATGAAGTACGTAACGACTTCAACATGGAAATGAGCCGCTTTATCCCTAAGCAAATTAAAGAGAGAACCCTAGATAATCCTGAATACTGGGCGTATGTTCAGGCTGAGGTAAATGCCATCGCGTCTGAATTACTTAATGACGGAACAGCAAAAAATCCATTTGATATGGGTTAGTCCTATTTCTTTGAACTTCATAGCTTTGGTAGGTGTTAACCGGACTACTCATGCGCACTTTTACGCGTAAAAAAGTGTTGGTTAAAGGCGTGCAGTACAGGCTAGTAGCGTCTTTTAGTTCGCCTTGATAGCTATCTACAGCGAGTGGGTGTTTAACAGGAACCCTGAGTACTGGCTGACCATGATGCTTGAGTACAACCAAGAAGTACTGACACGCCGCCTTCAGTGTAAACCGCATCTATTTAAACCAACGTTATGTAAACCAAAGTCGTCCATGGCACTTGATTTAAACTTAAGTCGAACAGCCTCGTCTGATGTGAAAGGACTCATAAATGCCGCGATGGCATGGTCAATGATGATCCCATCATCATAATGACATTTCCCACTTCCATGTAAGTCAGATGCCAAAGAGCGGCCATGGGGCTGACGGTCTGCTGGCAAATTGCCATGGCGCATCTATTCAGTACCTTGTCACATGTTTAACTATTGATAAATATCATTAATAGTCATAATGCACTGGCGTTGATATCATGCTTCTGATCCTCTTTACTTTTTAAAGGCCTATCTGACATGGAACAAGTTGGTATTTATGAAAAGCTCATCACTCAGCTGATAGATAAAAGCATCAATCGTGATGTGTTTTATCTAGGTGAGCGGCCATTAGAGAGCGCGGAGGCCAGTGTTTGGCTGTCGAGGTTTTTGAGCAAGATTATCGAGTGTGCCATAGGTGCAATTCCCAGTGGCGATAATCAACTCACAGAGCAAATCGGCTTAGCAAATAAGTTGGTGCTGTGGTTAAAAGATCATGTTCAAGATGATCAATTGATCACTGAAAATTTACTCGATAGTAAAGGCCGTATATTAACGGCACTATTTGATAAAACAAATCCTATAGCGACAGACTTTCCAGCGTTTACTAAGGCTATTTACCCGTTAACAGGGTTAAGTCAAAGTGAACTTTTTTGTGGCAGCAATGCCGGAATTTCTTTGGACACAGAGTTAAAGCGCGAGATCCGTTCAGCGGATAAAATTTATTGGTTAGTGTCTTTTATTAAGTGGGCCGGCATTCGAATTTTTAAAAATGAACTTGAAGAGTTCACTCGAAGCGGGAAAACCCTGCGGATCATCACCACATCTTATATGGGGGCGACAGATGCTAAGGCGGTCGAGTTTTTAGCTAGCCTGCCTAACACAGAAGTTAAATTGAGTTACAACACTAAGCGCGAGCGCCTGCATGCGAAATCCTATTTATTTCTGCGTAATACAGGATTTCATACTGGATACATAGGTTCATCGAATTTGTCCCATTCTGCGCTAACCAGTGGCCTTGAATGGAATTTAAAAATAACCACCCAAGAAATCCCCCACATAATAGATAAATCCCTCAACACCTTTGAATCATATTGGCAATCCAGTGAATTTGAATTATTTAAGGGCGATATTGGATCTAAAAACAAGCTTCAAGAAGCATTACGTGAGGCTAAGGGCGGTTACAGTGACGACAGCGCATTTCATTTTGATATAAAACCCTTTGCACATCAGCGAGAAATCCTTGAACAGCTGGATGTTGAGCGCACAGTTCATCAGCGCTATAAAAATCTAGTGGTTGCGGCAACGGGCACAGGTAAAACACTTATTTCAGCGTTTGATTTTGCCCGTTTTTATAAACAGCACCCAGAAGCCAACTTTTTATTCGTGGCTCATCGGCAAGAAATTCTTAAGCAAGCTCTGTCTGCGTACCGTGGTGTATTGAAAAATAATCAGTTTGGTGAATTGTGGGTTGCTGAGCACAAGCCTAATAGCTACCGGCACTTGTTTGCTTCGGTACAAAGCTTAAACCTGCAATTATTAAGCTTACCGCTCACCGTTGATTTTTATGATTATATTGTGATCGATGAAGTACATCATATCGCTGCTAATAGTTATCGAGGATTATTAGCGCATTTCTCACCCAAGATTTTATTGGGGTTAACCGCCACGCCAGAGCGTCATGATGGGCAAAACATTCTGGATGACTTTTGTGGCGTAATCGCGGCTGAAATTCGTTTACCCGAAGCAATCAATCAGCGCTATTTATGTCCTTTCCAATACTTTGCTATTGATGATGATACCGATCTTCGCAAAATTAAATGGCATCAAGGGCGATATGATATTGCAGAGCTAAGTCATTTATATACTCATAATGAACAAAGAGTTGTGCGCATTATTAGCAGCCTGAATGATACAGTCACTGACATTCATCAAATAAAAGCTTTGGCGTTTTGTGTCAGCAAAGAACATGCAGAATACATGGCGAGTAAGTTTAACCTAGCCGGTATTAGTGCGGATGTGCTC
Source organism: Shewanella denitrificans OS217 (assembly GCF_000013765.1). Taxonomy (NCBI): domain Bacteria; kingdom Pseudomonadati; phylum Pseudomonadota; class Gammaproteobacteria; order Alteromonadales; family Shewanellaceae; genus Shewanella; species Shewanella denitrificans. The sequence goes on from NC_007954.1 coordinate 336,559, forward strand.
ACCAGTGATAATAGTCACGAGAGGCAACAAAAACGCCAGAGTTTAATTAGCGGTCATGTGAACATATTATGCGTGGTGGATATTTTCAACGAAGGTGTCGATATTCCAAACGTTGATACATTATTGTTTTTACGTCCAACTGAAAGCTTAACCATCTTTTTGCAGCAGTTAGGGCGTGGATTGCGTTTAACCGATGATAAACAGTGCTGCACGGTATTGGACTTTGTGGGTAATTCTCGTGATGAATATGACTTTTCGCAAAAGTTTCGCGCGCTGGTTGGTAAAACGAATCAATCGATTAAAGATGAGATAACCAATGATTTTCCTCACTTGCCATTAGGCTGTCGGATCGAGCTAGAAGAACAGACTCAGGCAATGATTTTACGAAATATTAGCCGTGCAACCATGAATGCTAGCAGGCTGCGACAGCTCATTAACAATTTTGGGCACCAAAGTACGCTTACCTTAAGCTTGGTTAATTTTTTACGCTTTAATCCAAATGTTAATTTAGAAGATATTTATAAGCTAAAGATGAGCTGGTTAGAACTCGTTGAGAGCGCACGTAAAAACCAAATAAATGAGCCAAATTTAGATGCGAGTCTGGCTAAAGCCTATTATCGCGCGATCAATAATCATTTGTTTGCTTGCAGTTCTATCTCATATTTACAGTTTTTAAAGCAGCTAATTATTGATAATTTCAGCTTCGACGATATGGATGCAACTCAGTGCCAATTTGCACTAATGTGCCATTATAATTTTTGGGATAAGTCGGGCGCCGAGCTAGGTTTTACCAGCATTAAGCAAAGCTTAGCAGCGTTGAGACATGCTCAATTACAAGCTGAACTCCTTGATGTCATATCGTTACTTATTGAGCGTATACATCATAATGAACTTGAAATGCTTATCCCTGCAATCCCATCTTTGAAAGTACATTCAAGATATACCAGAGAGCAGATACTTGCAGCCAGTGGCGCAAGTTATTTTGGCAAAAAATCGACTGCCCGTGAAGGCGTTTTAGTCCTTAAAGCGCTTAATGTTGAGTTGCTGTTTGTGACCTTGAAAAAGTCAGTTAAACAATTTTCACCAACGACCATGTACCATGATTACGCGATCAATGAATCGTTATTCCATTGGCAATCTCAAAATAGTGCAAGGCCCGAATATGGCAGAGGTCTGGGTTACATTGAGCATGAAAAAGAGGGTCGTAAATTGATTTTGTTTGTGCGTGAGCAAGCGACAGATGAAAACGGCCGCACCATGGGTTTTGTCAATTTTGGCGAAGTGATTTACATGGCGCACTCGGGGACTCAACCCATGAATATTACTTGGAAATTAATGACGCCTATGCCGGACGCTATGTGGCATGAAGCTGCAAAATTAGCAGTAGGATAATCTAAGTTTTTTTCGGTGGATCATAGGGTCTGTATCAGGTTAATTTCACCGCCGGTTAGGCGAATTGTATCGTGAGGCCGTTGTGGAATTTCGCCGAATACCTCGTTAGTCTTTTAAATGATAACGGGTACAGCGTCCACCTGAGGCTGATTTCACCAAGCAGCCCATTCTCTAGGTCACAGCACAAGCATGCTAAGGTGGCGAGTAGCGGTCGCGCTGCTTGTTTTGCGACTTATGTTGCCTAAGTGTTGATACTGGCTTGTATTCCCCCAGTGTCAGGATAGATGCCTTGCTTAACCATCTATTGATTCAACTCTTGATTTAACTCTTGATTTAACTCTTGATTTAACTCTTGATTCAACTCTTGATTCAACTCTTGATTCAACTCTTGATTCAACTCTTGATGCAACTCCTGATTCAAAAGAAAAGCGATTATTCGCATCACGCTATGATGCGAATAGGGGGTTTAATCAACTCATAAAATGAGTCGTTTAAGGTCGTCTTTCTAATCACGATACAATTTTCTGTTGTTTTAGTATTCTGGCGTGACCGTTAGTGTGGCATTTTTACGTCGACGGTAACCGTGTGGAGGAATTATTTGTCCCTATTTTTTGGGGGCATGAATTATGTTGAGATCTGCTAGGATCCTCTCGATTTTATCACGAGACCTAAAGCGAACTTATGGAAAAGTTAATTATTACCGCATATCCCCACGGAGTACATATGCCTTATTCAAGTAACACTTCAGGATCTCGTTTAATTAAACGATTACGCCGTCTTCGTTCATCTCCTAATATGCGAGAGCTGGTAAGAGAATACGAAGTCAAATTAAGTGATTTAATCTATCCGATATTTATCGAGGAAAATATCACCAACCCAGTGCCCATAACGAGTTTACCTGGTCTGGTACGGATTCCTGAAGCTCAGCTTGGCGCTGAAATTGAAGCGCTCAATGCACTAGGGATTCGCTACGTCATGCCATTTGGTATTAGTCACCACAAAGACAACTGTGGCAGTGATACTTGGAATAGCAAAGGGCTTTTGGCGAGGATGATTTCGACCATTAAGACAGTGTGTCCGAATATGATGGTGATCCCTGATATTTGCTTTTGCGAATATACAACCCATGGTCATTGTGGCGTGCTGAAACAGCAGAGCATAGATAATGATGCCACAGTTGAAAACCTCGTGAAGCAATGCATTAATGCAGCTCGTGCAGGTGCCGATATGTTAGCCCCTTCGGCAATGATGGATGGACAGGTGATGGCTATCCGCCAAGGCTTGGACAAGGAAGGTTTCAGCCATGTTGCTATCTTGGCCCACGCGGCCAAGTTTGCCTCTTCATTCTACGGTCCGTTTAGAGATGCAGTAGCATGTGAGCTTAAGGGGGATCGGCATACCTATCAGCTGGATTATGCCAATTCGAGACAAGCGCTTCATGAAGCAATGCTGGACGAGCAAGAGGGAGCCGATATATTAATGATTAAGCCAGGCACACCATATTTAGATATTTTATCCACATTGCGCAGCAACACCCTTTTACCACTTGCCGCCTATCAAGTTAGTGGTGAATATGCTGTGATTAAATGCGCGGCTAACATCGGCGTCTTAAATGAGCGGGCAACGGTACTGGAAACCCTGACAGGGTTTAAACGGGCAGGTGCAGATCTCATTGTTACTTATTACGCCAAGCAGTTTGCTCAATGGCAACTTAACGAATGAATATAAAAGACTATGCCCTGTGTATTTTTATTATGGCTATATGGGGAATTAATTTTTCTATGGTCAAACTGGGACTGAATGGCATTGATCCCATGTTGTTGACTGGACTGAGGTTTACCTTGGCAGTGATCCCAGCCATATTCTTTGTGAAAAAGCCCGATGTACACCTATTTTACCTCATCGGTTATGGCCTAACGTTTGGCGTCGGTGTTTGGGGGTTGTCAACTTGGTCTATCAGTAGCGGTTTATCTCCTGGCATGGCGGCTTTGCTGCTGCAAACTAATGTAATATTTGGGCTATGCCTTGGTTGGTTCTTACTTAAGGAATCGGTCACCCCGAGCCGTTTAATCGGCTCGTTAATTTCCTTGAGTGGGCTAGCCGTTGGCTTGATGGTTACGGATGGTTCGGTAAATGTTCAGGGAGTTGTACTTATTCTCGTTGCCGCTTTTGCATGGTCTATTTCTGGGATTTTAATTAAGAAGTCAAATACCAAAAATGCATTCGCGTTTACCTTATGGTCCATGTTGTTTGCACCGATCCCGCTTTTTCTAATTTCATACTTTCAGATTGGGGCTTCTGCTTTCACGACCTTGCTTGATAACCTGACGGGGATGGCAGTGTTTTCTATTTTATACCAAGCCTACGCTACAACATTATTTGGTTACTGGATCTGGAATCGTATGATAGTTTTATATCCTCTCTCACAGGTAGCCCCGTTTACGTTACTGGTGCCAATATTTGCTATTTTAGGCTCAAATATTTTGTTTCAAGAAGCGATATCCTTACAAAAAGTATTAGGCTGCTCATTGATCACGTTCGGATTGTTGATTGGCTCCTTTTCGCTCAAGAGGGTAAGATCATTGGTACAGCTGATCATGTAAGGGAAGTGTGAGCCACGACAAGTAAATTGCGCAGCGGCGTAGACAAAAGATAATGCTAGGAAGGTGATTATTTTTACTCATAGACAAACCTGCATTCGTAAGGCTCAAGCGCTGATGGAGCTGACATGGAATGATAAAACATCCGATCATATCAAAGATATGATGACCCAAAATACGACCATAGAAAGTCCGATCAAACTGTCAGTCGGCTATGAATCTTTTTGCGATACATTGAAATTATGGTATCGGGCATTTCCAACCTTAAGCTATACGGAAAATAGTGTTGCTACACATAACGGTGAAGTGATTATCGAATGGACGGCCAAGGGGCGCCAACTGGGGGAGTTCCTTGATATTTCAGCAACGGGTAGGCCAATTATTTATAGTGGAATAACCAATTTTGTTTTTATGCAGGACAAGGTTATTCGTTATTCATCCAAGGTTCATATTCAAAGTATCATCAGTCAGCTTATTGGCACGTCTTTCGATGCTCGGTTCGGTCAGCAAGAATCCAATAGTACTGAAAAGCTGTTTGATGTGATCCAACAGCTGCTCAGTACTAAGTTAACTCGAAGGCAAGTAGAGTGCTTGTCTCTGTCAACGCTGAATATATCAGTGAAAGAAATTGCCTCTTTGCTGACAATTGAAAGCAGTTCTGTTCAAACACACCTAAAACGTGCGTTTGATTTGCTCCAAATTAGCAATAAAAAAATGTTTATGGCTTATATAACGGCAAACAACACGATTGAAGTGTTTATCCGTATGGGACTTTTCCTTCGGAAAAAGAATTAGCGATATACATCCTCAGTGTGAACACTTTAGTCCCATTTTGTTAAGTGTTAAGTGTTAACTGGTTAACTGGTTAACTGGTTAGCTGGTTAGCTGTGTCGTTTTTGCATTTCAATTAAATTCCGCACTCCTTGGCAATGACTCCCTCATTTCTTTTGTATTTTATGGTCAGGTTACCCGCTGTAGCGGGTTGAACTATATTTAACGCCTATAGCGTGTGAATGTGTTTTTAACGGTTTAAGCGTGTAAACCTTGATTTACCTGCTTTAGCGTGTACAGTAAGCGTTAAGTACAGTTTAAAGGTAAAGCTATCATGAAGGTGACCAACGCAAAGCAGCTTAGTACGTATCTAAAAGATGCGCGACTGAATGCGCAGCTCTCGCAAAGCAAGGTGGCGAGCAAGGTCGGTATTCGCCAGGATACAGTGTCAAGCTTTGAGCTGAACCCAGATTCGACCAAATTAGAAACGCTGTTTAAGATCCTCTCTGCATTAAACCTAGAGCTAGATATAAAGGTTAGAAATCCACAGCTGGTGGATGAGCGCCGCCATGGTAACGCCACAGTGCCTGAGCAAGAATGGAAGGAGGAGTGGTAATGGCAGTGCTCGATGTTTATATGAATGGCTACCTTGTGGGTGAATTTACCAAATCATCCACAGGCTCTCATCAGTTTGCGTATGCCCCGCAGTGGTTAGCGATACCCGGTAGTCGCCCAATTTCTTTGTCTATGCCGCTACGCAAGCAAGCTTATAAAGGTGATGAAGTTTATAACTTCTTCGATAATTTGCTACCTGATAATCTCGAAGTGAGAAACAGAGTCGTTGCTCGTCATAATGCTGATTCGACCCATGCGTTTGACCTACTGGCTAAAATTGGTCAAGACAGTGTGGGTGCATTACAGCTTATCCCCCATGGTCAGACTCCCTTTGATGTAAAAAAGATTGAGTCTAAACCGCTATCCGAAAAGCAGTTGGAAAAAGTACTCAAGGGTTATCAGTCAAATATCCCCTTAGGCATGTTAGCCGATGACGATGACTTTAGGATTTCTATTGCCGGTGCCCAAGAAAAGACGGCATTACTTAAACTCAATGGACAGTGGCGACTGCCTATCAAATCGACACCCACGACCCATATTATTAAGCTGCCCATAGGTGAAATAAACAGCCACTCCCACAGCATAAATATGTCTGACAGCGTCGAAAACGAATACCTGTGCATGATGATAGTCAGAGAGTTTGGATTAGATGCACCCGAGTGCTCAATAATCAAAGTGGGTGATATTAAAGCGCTTGCTGTGGAGCGATTCGATCGCAGGCTCTCGTCTGATGGTCAATGGATTATGCGGCTGCCCCAAGAAGACTTTTGTCAGGCATTAAATATTCCACCAGCGAAAAAATATGAGAGCCATGGTGGCCCGGGTATTGAACAAATTATGCCTTATCTATTGGGTTCGATGAACTCAGAGCGAGACAGAGTTAACTTCATCAAGTCCCAGGTTTTGTTTTGGCTTTTAGCCGCAACCGATGGCCATGCTAAAAACTTCTCACTGTTCATTGAGGCCGATGGCGGATATCGACTAACGCCTTTTTACGATATTTTATCCATGTACCCTGTTATTGGCGGTAAAGGCTTAAATATTCGCGATGCCAAGCTTGCGATGGGGTTCAAGGCGACGAAAGGTAAGAAATATCAAATCAACCAAATTTTCCCACGGCACTTTATCCAAACCGCTAAAGCTGTGGGCTTTGATACTGGGATTATGATGGAGATGATGCACGACATTGCTGACAAGGTAGAGGCTGTGGTTGTGAAGGTTAAGGCGCAGCTGCCAGATGATTTTCCAGCGCACATACGGGATTCAATATTGAGCGGATTAACTGACAGAGTTAAGCGCATAGCTTAGAAAGTGTGGTAGTTAACTAATGACAGGCTCAATTAAGCTCAACCCCTGGGCTAGAACGTTCATCTGCATCACTTAGAAACGGGAATTAATCAGGTTGCATTAATAACATCTACTCAAGCCGTCTCCCATTTTAGTCCCACTTTGTCTTAAAAAATAGCAAACAAACACGAACCTATAAAAACAAAAAAAAGCCGTAACAACCTGTGTTATAACGGCTTTTAGAATTCTCTGGAATTGGCTAAAACATGATTATTGGTATCTTCCCTGATACTCACGGGCGCTTTTCAGCCGCGATAAATTGCTCCAGGCAATTTACTCAACATTTTGTATTTGCTTGTTGATTTGCATTTAAAAACACTTTAAATACAAGTATTTTACTTGTGATCTGAATCTTACCCTGTAGTTTGCCCACCTATTTGCCCACCACTAAGTAGGTATAAACAAAGCAAGGAGCGCATAAATGATTAGAGCCAGTTTTTCAATGCTGAATAATTTGTCAACAGTCAAACGCAATCCATATATCATTGTTTAATAAGTTTATTTTACGCCGGTTTTTACAATAAAGGCCGCAATATAAGTATTATGAGACCCTATAGGTTTACCTCAACTATCTATAAACCGTATAAATCTCTACATGCTTGCTCGTATGCAGGATAGCTTGGTAAATTTTTTATTTTTTCTCTAATTTTTCTTCGACGGATAGATAATGAAGATGAATTGGGATTTAGGAGTTGCATAATCTCATCAGGAATAGACTTTTTAAAATTATCCCAATCAACCATAAGCTGTTTAGTTGTCGCTACAACTTCTATGTGAACTATATCCATTGGATTGTATGGTGGTGTTGCACCAATCGGAAGTTTGTGAATATGCCTTTCACCAAAAGCCCCACGAGGTTGAAATTCCTTTATAACCAGGCATACAGCTTCACTATTTAGTAAACCTGTAAGATATAAAGCTTCTTCTTCTGATTGAACGTGAGACCAATATAAAGTTTGGTCAATAATTAATTTGTTTTGTGAATAAGCATTAGACTTAATATAAGTAGAACATACATTACTCCCCCCCGCACCATAGAGAATTAACCATCCATGTGTTGGTATATTTTGTGAGACTAGTTTTCCTCTATTTGTATTTAGTTTGTCAAAAAACTCAGCGGATGTTGTTCTAGACTCTTTGAATATTTTTTTAAAAGCAGAATAGGTGCCATAGGAAAATGAAGATAGATCAATTTCCGATACCGATTCCCAAGTTCCATTGTCAACTTTTAGTATGGGTAATAAACCTTTTGCTGGAGTCGAAATACCAAATGGAGTTAAATGATTTGATAGTAAAATGTCATAAATGAATGTGTCACTAACAGAGTCTGCATTAAGTGTAAAATGCTTATGCTTCTTCGCTTGAGTAACTAAATATCTAAAATCACTTACTGTCCGATCTATTGGGCTAATTTTCCATTTCGGAGTATGTTGTGTTCCTGGAGTGAAATCATGGAATATGAGAGTGCGTGGCATGATATCAGGTCCTTGATTAAAACTAGCAGGGTTATACAAACCAAACTTTGCCTTCCCTATTACTTTTTTATCTGTCCAAGCAGTTCTATTTCCTTGTTGAACATTATGAAATGTTAAGTCAGAAGAACTTAATGGGCTCACAATTTTTCCATCAAAAAACTCTCTGGATTCATGCTTACATTTTTTACCGTAAAGAACTATAGCTTCATTTTTGAAAGTTCCCTTTTCTATACGCCAAAGTTCATTAACATCAAAAGTAACAGCACGGTGTGAATTTAGATAATTTCCTTTTCTAAATAAGTTGTGATGATGCGCGTTAAGTACACTATCAGGGAGGATACAACCAATAACAGCATTTTCTAGAAGATACCTTTCAATGGCATGTAAAAGAAATACAGTGGCCATCTCAATATGTAAGTGAGATGAACCCTCAGGTTTAATCCCATAGTTTTCAGCTCTCTGACGTAAAGCATTTTTGTATGGATTATTTGCTACTTTACTTAATGCTAACCAAGGAGGGTTTGTAACAACACCGTTAAATTGACCCGCAACAAGTCCTGGTCTATAGCTATTTCTTAGTACAAATGCCCAAATTCCATTTCGTCCATCACGTTGAAGTTGATCTAGTGCATTCAGTAAATCATGAGAAAAATCTTTAACTGAAGTGATATCTGCTAAAGATAAGACTGAACTGCTCTCATTTAGTAATTTATTGACCATATTATCAGTTATTTTTTTTGTAATAGCAGACTTTTCTTGGTCAGCACTGTACATCGCAATTTCATAACCTCTATCGATAATCATTTCAAACAGCATTCTACATTCTGGTGTGATGAGAAATGCTGGAAGATTAATTTCTATGTTATCAAGTGAAAGAGTGTGGAATTTCTCTTCTTTTTTTAAGTCATTAATTTTTGAAATAGGTGTAACAGCAAATAATGAGTCAGCGTGGTAAATTGGTATTGCTATTTCACCAGCATCTAGACCACCGAACCAATCGCGAGCAGCCAATACCCAGCTAACTTTGGCCAACATTACAGCGAGAGGGTCGATATCAAACCCTGTTATTGCTTTAGATAGTCGTATCATCCCACCATTGCTGGCAGATACACCTAATTTCATGAGTCGGTGTTTGCTCTGTTTAACAACTTCTATTACCATTGCCCCAGATCCACAACACATATCAACTAATAGTGGATCAACGTTTTCAGGTAACTTATCAAAAACATTTTTTACAACCTTTTGAGCTAGCCAAGCAGGCGTCCATTCTTGACCTAACAATATACGATGCGATCTTCTGGCTAATTGAGCCATCAATGTACCAAACAAGTCTTCTTCAGGTACTGATTTAAAATCATATGCTCTTAAATCACTTTGAATGTCTTTCGCTATTGGAATTAAATGAATTGCATATGGCGTATCATTTAGCCAGCCGAAATAGTCATATTCAACAAGATTTGTTAAGCCTTTAGCTTTAAAAAAGGAACCATTCAAAATGGACTCTATTTCTGCATTGTCACTTTTCAAAGCTTTGCTTTCTAACACATTGGCGCAAAGTAATTTTGCAAGAGTTAGCATGTAAAGTTCAGAAATATAGGACTCTTCATCGAATGATTTTGTATCTTCAGAATCACCAATATAAGAAACAAAATCAATCCAGAGCTTTTTAATCAGATCTGAATATTTTTTGTTACTTTCAAATGCTTGCGTTACTATGTCTCGAACAGCATTAATATGTTGCGCACAGAAAGTACTTTCGAATCCTAAGTCAAAAGATAAAGTTTTCGCGCCAAGAGGCCTAGCACCCTCTCGACCGAGATACCGTGTTAAAAAATAATAGAGAGATAATGCATCATCAGCATTTCTTGAAAGATCAACTTGTTCCAATTCTTCCAGTACAACATGTTCTCGTCCGTATGTTGTAGCACCTGCAATATATGAAAGAGGTAATACTTCAGAAATTCGATAGGCATGCCATCTAACGGTATCCGAAAGTACTCCGATAATAATTTCTTTATTGTGGTTTTTATTAAGAAGTGATGCACAATAATCCTTTACTTGTCCATAACCTGCTTCAAAAATTGTTTGTACAGTAAGGTCTTTTTCATATTCAATTACAGTCGCACCAATAAGGGTATCAACAAACCCTGAACGCACCTTTCCATTTTTATGAAATTTTACGTGCTCTTCACTCCCCAGTGCATGATATTTGACCCACCAAGGTGCTTCAGGGAACATTTGAGGGAGGTACTGGGAAAATGAATCACGTACCTTGGCTTCAGAAGCTTTATTTTTAACGAGTAATATTGCATTATTAATGTGATTTTTTGCCACTTCGATATCAAAAATAATATCCATATTAATACCTTATTATTTATGCGCTTTCCTTCGCAGAACCGCATCTTGAATTAGTTTTCTTAGTTCGTGTACCGCTAGGGGGGCATCTTCTTCAGAGAAAAAGCTTTTAGCGAATTCAATATCAATATGCTCAATGATTTCATTACACTTTTCAGATATTTTGGTAGTTGATAATTTTTGACCAAGAATTGAAAACTTTTTCCAAGTTATTGGTTCAAAATTTGGAACTGGTAAACGACGTAAATGTGTAGCTTCTACTTTTAAGGCTCCACCACCCATAACACTTGATGTATATTCAAGAGCTGCTTTACACCAAGATGAATTAAGTAATGCTAGTAACGCGTAAACATCAAAAACTGAATTGTCATTTAGACAAATTGTTGAAAAATTAGCATCAATTAAACATAAACGTCCAGGATTAAAAAATGTCTTTGGAGAGTCATTGTTTACTCTCGGTATAAATAAATCAGGTTTATGTCTTTTTACAAATTCTGGAAGCATATACCAAAACTTGGGTGGTATATTTTGTTTTATTTTAGATGTTCTTATATTTGGTTTTACAGCCGATAGTTCAACTATCTTTTTGGGTATATTATCTGTTCCAAAATTCAATGTTTCAGCTTTTTTAATTAAAAACTCTAACTCACTATTTATAATTCGGTATGATTCTTTTGCTAAAATACCGTTTGTCTCTATATCATCGAATAATGCATGATTTTGCAGTGATAAGGCTCTGCCTTTTAGCTCTAATTGATCAATAACATAATGTTTTGGTAGTTCAGATTGTCGACGTAAAACATGTTGAAGACAAGATCTATCAATTTTAATCTTGCCATAATTGAATGATTTTGAAAGTTGTACCTCTACATTTTCCCCATCAATTCCGCATGCTTCTACGTAAAAAAAAGAGTTAGCTCCAGTCCGCAGGCCTTGTCCAATATCTATACCCATTTCTTCTAGTGAAGAAATGGGTATAGATTTGATGCTATTTACTAACCATTTGTGTAAATCTAACGGTAAATTTACGTATGAAAAATTCGAAGAATTAGTGCTCTCATCTTCTATTTTATGGAACCATTTTTGTTTTCTACATACGCCTTCAATATTTCTAATGACATGTGAAAATGGTACGTGAATTACTTCAATGTTTTCTGATTTAAATTGAGTACCTTCTTTTAACCATTTCCTTGCTTGGTCTGAAAAATATTTTTCTTTATTTTCACGACCAGGGTATACATTATCTAACAGGCTATTAGTTCCTATTGATTTTTTTGATATTTTAATATTAAGAAAAGTGTCGTTATTCATGGGTTGAAAAGCGGATGCTTTACGAGGTTCTCTGCGAGCAATTAAAAGCGTTGTTTTTACTTGAGCATTAGTAAACCAGCAAGCGTGCTCATCTTCAACAATAAACTGAATCTTGAACCAACGAAGAAGTAGATAGTGAATGATCAATGCATAATCTCTAGAAAGCCATGATTCTGGTAGTACTAATGCTAAATATCCTCCATTTTTTACTAAAGCAGCACTTAGTATCCAAGAAGGAACTGCAAGATCAGATAAACCTGAGTATCCATGTATTAGTTCTTTAAATAGTGTTTTGTCGATTTTATCTAAAGAAGTAAGTGAGTCTATGATGCTATAAAGGCCATTACGAACTTCTTTCGCGTCTGGTAATAAAAATTCCTCACCAGCTTTCAACGACATACTTTGATAACGCACATATGGGGGGTTGGTTATAACTAGATCCCATTGTTTTAATTTTAAACTTTCAAAAGATTTAAGATTAAATGCGTTTCCCAATATGATGTCTCCACCTTTAATTCGGCTTACACATCCGTGGTATGCAATCGGATCAATTTCAATAGCACTGAGGGAGTTCGATGGAACACCTAGATCTAAGCAAGAAGCTAACATATCTCCATTACCAGCCATAGGGTCTATCACAGATTTTGCTATACTTACGTTTGCCAATGAAGCTAGTAGTTTACCTAATCGAACACCAGTGAAGTATTGTCCCAACCTCTTTCGTCGCTCAGCCTCTCCTACAAAGCCTTCTTTTGTGGCAAAACTTTCTGTTGGACTCACTATTTATCCTTCAAATATTCTTGTTTTTTCAAATAAAATAATTTGGCATCTATATCAACTTTGATACCAAGCTCTAGGCAGCGAGATACAAACCTTGAGTAGAGCCTTTCTGAAGTTTGTTCAACACCTACAGCGATTGATGCTTTATTTAATATTTCATCCATAATGTCACTAGCATTAAACTTTGTCGCATGCTCCACTTCCCCTTTAGTTAATAAAAGGAGCGGATCACCTTTCACTGATACGGTAGAAACTACTTGCTTGAAACTTGCTTGTAATTTATCTAACACGCTTGTTGCACGAACCGAAAGCCCAGCCTTTTGATAAGCATTAGTCAGAGCTTGCCAAATATTTGATTTAGCAGAATGAAAAACTACCGTTACTAATCCTTCAGGCTTCAAAACACGCTCTATTTCAGAAAACACGGATGCCATCATTTGACTATATTGCTCTACTCCTTTTCCTTGAGCTTTACTAACAATAATTTCTTGAGTGCGATTGGTAGTTGAACCTAGCCATAATTCATTAATTTGGTTTAATTCTGCATAGGGAATATAGTCCCCAAATGGAGGGTCAGTGAAAACATAGTCTATACAACCGTCAGGGAGACTAAGTTTCTCACTGCTAGAGTTATTTATAACTACTTTACTCGTACTTCCGCGAACAAGTGAAAATGCTTTTTCAAAAGCTGTAGATTTACGTTGTATACCTTGAAAAATGTTTTTCTCAACTGGTAAACCACTTACGTACAAGACACCACTTTGCGCTCCAGTAAGCACAAAATCTTTTTCAGTTTTCTTTACAACGACTCTTGTCATCAAAGTAGAATGTGTTGCGTTATAACTAAGTATTAGCAATCGAAGCGCATCTCTTATGACCTCTTCAAAATCGTTGCATAGTTCAAAAAGTGTTGCAATTACGATAAAGTTTCTTCGGGTATAAAAATGATGAAGATGAGATATTCCTTTGTGGTAACCTGAACGATATAAATCACCCCATTCTATTTCCATATTTGGAGAAGTTGAAGGAAGAGGATGTATTTTAATAAGATCAATTAATTGCAAATCTTCGGGATTTGGTTCTCTTTGCCATTTACTTTTCCCGCTTTGACCATAAATTCTAGTAGGTATTCGTTTTTTTCGTTTTAATATCTTATTTGAAAAATCATCTACAACCTCTTCTAATGCTCTTTCACAATCATTAATGACACATTCTTTTTTACAAAATGGGCAATTAAAAACTGACATGAGTGCAAGAGGACTCTTCTGGACAGAAGCATCCCAATACGATACTTCAGTTTTACAGTGATAGCAGACGACTACATCTGACCAAATAATGTGACGAATAAAACCTTCATTGCCACACATATCTTTTGCTTTGTACATCCAACCTAATTTTTTGTTTGCTCTTTCGATTAGTGATTTCACTGCTTCTGAAAAAGTAGTTGGATTTGGAGGGTTGCAAAGTGTATTGGATACAAAAGATCCTAATACTCCGATCTCAAAAATATGCGCATTTCGAGGCCCCCATTCTGGCTCAATACCCAAATCTGATGCCATTTTTTTCATGCCTTCAGTTGGTTTATCACATAAAAGAGCCGCAAGTCCAGTTGTGCCACTTCCTCCAAATGTATCCAACACAGTCCCACCAGGCTTCGTATGTGAAGCTATGAATACTGCGATGGCTTCAGGAGAAATTTTGGTAGGATAAGAGAAAGCATTAAACAAAGGTCCAGACCGGGTTGAAGGCAGTGGATTTTGGTAAAGGCTTAAAAATTTTTTAAAATTGACGTTGTACATAAAAAAGCCTCTGGAGACCGTGAATTCTTCACTATCCAACTAATTACTAAAAATATGGTGTGTACTTTATCGGACTGACGGTATTACGCTCGAATAGCCAAAAAATCACTATGTCCGGTAGAGTAAAGATGGGAGTTTACCAGACTCTCTTGCATGCTAGCATCACTTATCACCAAAGGCCTGTTATGAGTCATATTACTTTCGGATGTCTTGACTAAGTCAAGATAGACATTCCGCTTCTAGTTGGTTATGCCAAATACAATTTTATGTTCAAATAGCTCGTAGCCTTCGTTATGCCCCTGAATGCTGATGACTCTTGAACCGTTTTTTAGATATTTTCTCACATCCAATTCAGGCCAGTGCATTTCTCCGCTTAAATTTTTAAAGCGGCGACCTTCAGCGAGCATTTCCTTGGTTCTCTGCTCTCGAATTATTGAAAAGTCAGTATCAAATTTCGGCTTACATGATACCCAAATGAACAAGTCGATATCACTCACAGGCCCTGTCCCTGATAGGTAGCTGCCGAACAATGCTACCTTGGTTACTCGATACAGGTATGAGTCATTGCAATTGATTTCATGGACTCGTTGTAGAAACGCCTGATAGTGCTTGTCGGCTGTTGCTCGCTTAATTTTCTTGGCGGCACTGGCTTGGGCTAACGTGGCGGCTTTCATGGTGAGTTGCCAGCGGGTTGTCTTGCCATCATCCCTGACTTTTTCAAAGTATCCCTCAGACTCAAACGCTTCTATACGGGTTTTAGCGATCTCCTGGCTTATCTTAAATCGATTGGCAAAGCATTGAATAGAGAAACCATTGGTTTCAAAGGGGATACTGCTGACAAGCTTTCGTGCGTTCATTGCTGGCAGTCCAGCTATTGTTGTTTTCGAGTCTATATTCAAAATTTTCTCCTACTCTGTTGATGTTTGTTTAAGTTAATTACAACACCGCGGTTTATCGCCGTTCGTCGTAGCTAAAATGAGGCAAACGGCAGCCTGTAGCCTAGTAAAGACAAGGCTTTTTCCAGTGACCTGGTAACATTGCTGCTGTTGCATAGGGGCCGCAATAATTTTCCAGATACCGCGGGCCTCGTACCCGTGGTTAAAGTTGAAACCCCCAGGGTCCCCCGATGTTTTTAAATGACTGAGTAATTCTTGTAATAGATTGATATAACAGCTTTTTAAACGGTGATTTATTTGATAACGGTTGCTTAAAATACTTATCAATCCTAGTATTTATGAATCTATAAAAATCAGTGTGTTAGCTTTCATTTGGGACGCAACTTATAAACTGTCTCAATTGTTCTTTTGATCTAAGATCCCCTCACCAAATAGCGCTATATCTCCTGCGACAAAGGTATCGACTAAGTCTTGTTCGTTATTGTCCAGATAGTTGATGGTTGTTTCTGGCTTACTATGGTTAAGTAATTGCTGTAATTCCTCTAAAGTCACACCTGCTTGCTGTCGTAATCGTGAGCCTGACTTACGCAAAGAGTGAGTACCGAGATTAACGCCCCCTAAGCGGCCACAGGTACGCCGCCACTTGATTACGTCAGGTTCTACTTGTGACATCCAACGCCAAGCTGTCTTACGACTTAATGGTTTTCTCGAACCTCCATGACGGCTTTCAAACAGATATATGTTGTTTGGGAATGTCAGTCTCATTTTATTAAGTAATTTAATGGCATGAGGGGTTAAGGTGATCACTTTATTTTTTTGAGTCTTGGTCTCGATAATGGTGAATTCACCAGTATTAAAAGACTCATCAACTTGAGCGGTTGTAATTGCGAGTAAATCGCTGATCCTTAATGCCCATAGTGCGGTTAACTCTGCCAGCCAGCGGGCTTTAAGTCCGTGATTTCGTTCCAACGCATCAAGAATTACTCCAAATTCGTCACGATCCCTAGCTGAATGCACTCTTGACATGATTAGCCTACTTATTTGCTTTAAGAGTGGTATTTAAGGTGGCAAGGCTGTTTTGAATATCATTGGTCATATCGGTTAGGGTGTTGAAGAAATGCCCAATATCCTCTGAGTTTAATTCTTCAATATGACTCCCTTGGGCAAGAATTGTTAAGGCTTTAATCTGTGAGGTTTTGACTTCTATTTGTTCTAGCGCAGTAAATGTTTTAGCTGACATTCTTATAATTCCTCTGACATAAAGTGAGTTAATTTGTTGTTTGGGTATGGCTTATATAAAGCACACCAGATTTTGGGACAAACCCTTACGCATTCTAAACTGTATAAGTTAAATTTAAGTTGTTGATTGTTATTGTTAATAATTGGTTTGTTGTGAGTTACCCAAACACCAGTAATTGGTGTTTGCTGTTTATCAATTAAAGGCGGTTTACACCAATTATTGGGACTGACTAGCTGGTGTTTGCACCAATTTTTAGTACAGGTGATTTTGAAATCTTATGGTCGTTAATCTTATTCCAGTCATTCCGAATCGGGCTTAATGTCGGTTTTGTTGTCATCTGTCCTTGTCCACGATATTCATCTACTGACTCCCAGGTTATTGCGTATAGCACTGGTGGTAATCCGCCTTTTCTCGATGTTGAGCCTGTGCCCGTGACTTCGATTAATCTATGTTTAATGAGCGCCTTTAGGGCACTTCTCATTGTGTCTTGGCCGCCGAAGTAGGGTTTCATTTGGTCCCAAGTACAGGTTAGATTGCCGTTGTTATAGCCATTCCACTGCCTAACGATTAGGGTCAGCAATTTGATGGCACTGCCATTAAGGTCAGCGTAGCTAGTCGAATCCAATACACAGTGCGGGATACTGATATAGCGTTTATGTGCACTGCGACTTTGCCGTCTTTTTGCCATGCCTTATCCATGTAGCCTCGTTTAAGTGAAAATAGAGATTTGTCTGTGTTTCTGTTGTTTAACATGGGGTTTCTAGTCTCTGTTGGTGACAGTTAAACCATGAGTTAACGATCTCGAACTTATCGCCGTAGTCCATGATGGTTTTAAAGTCTTGGATACTGTCTACTCTAGCCGCACCAAAATAGGTTTGAACTTCGCTACCTTCTTGGCAGCGTAAAATAGTGAAGTGCAAAGGTTCCTGATTGCGATAAGCGAGGATGATGCCGCGCCTTTGATATACATGTGCATCACTAAGCGGCAGTGTTAGCCCATTGTGAAAGAGAGTATTCATTTCTGTGCTCCTAACTGGGCTTTGCTAGTCGTACGGGGACTTGATACTGCTTGAGTGAGTGTGGGGTGATAGATAAACCAAAGTAGATCTGAGAGTAGCCAGGCGACTGAGTTCACGCCAAGCTTGGTTCTGATAGGGTGCAGCCCTAAGCGTTCTAGCTCCCAGGTTCTCGAGCGAGACAAGGTGGTGATTTGCTTACGTTCATTCTCACGAACTAAACGATCTGATTCGCCAGCGACTTTAAGCAGTTCCTGGCGTTGTTCAGGGGTAGGGCGGGTGTATTGGATGGTCATGATATGCCTCAACGTGTGTTGGTAAGTTCAGGCATATACTAGGGGGAATATTAGAATAAAAACGCTCATCTTCTTACCTAAGAAGATGAGATGAAAATTAGATTCTATGGGTTTTTATATCCACCTCTAATTGTTTCAAATAGCTAATACTCAAGATTTGTTGAGCATTTCTCTGAACTTTGTTTTGGATTTCAGTTGCAGTAAAGGCAGGGGTTTTATCAGCATTGACGATAGCCTCAGCAAACACTCTAGGTGGAATTTTTAAGTTATTGGCTTTGGCCCAAAGAGTTAGGTCTATATACTCAAACACATGGTTTTGAAAAATAGCATCGAATTTCTCTACACTCCTGAACTCGCGTTTAGGCTCTGGGATATTTGATTCTTTTCTGAGTTTGTCTAATAGAATTGTGAACTCATCAATAATTTCACTATTAGTTGCCAGCTTTAAATTCAGGCTTACAAAACCATCCCCAAATAGATTGCACATCCCAATTTCATGGACATATCTATTATCAGTGGCATCACAGTCCCTCATGACTTCTCCTGCTAATATCTTAAGAACAGGGGATGATATTAATTTTACATTCAATCCAAGAGCGTTGTATGCGTCATCTGGAGGAATGTCTAAGTCGTTTATAAACCGCTTATTAAATAGTAAAGATAGTTCTTTACACTCCTTTCCTTGTTCAATGTCTTCGTTGGCATGATGACGTAACCAAAGTTCATTCAGGATCACATCGTAACTTGCACGTTTCAAATGTATATATCGTTCAGGTGTATACCAGGTTGGTAATTGTGCAGTGCTTGATATGATTTCCATCTTCATCATCCGTTGATTATTGGGTCGAGTAAATCAGCCACTTTAGCGTGAGCTTCCTTGCGTTCTTCTAGGTAATCGTGGCGGTCGTAAATGCCCTCTACACCTTTGAGTTTGTGGTTTAAGCAGCGTTCGGCGACATGACCAGGCACACCTTGGGATGCAGCCAGTGTCCTGAAAGTTCTTCTTAAATCATGTGGGGTAAAAAGCAGCATATCCCCCATAAGGTTTGGTGGTTGCACCTTACGCCCTGGCTCACGACCAAACAGCTTAGAAATAGCTCTGTTAAGCGTGTCATTGCCCATGTGTGGCTTGCTTGAGGTTCGGCGAGCTGGAAAGACATAGGCAGAGCCACAAGATCTGATTTTAAGCTCATTCAGCCATTCCATAGCCTGGCGAGGGAGTGGAATGGTAATAGGTGCACCTGTCTTGCTTCTGCCTTCTGGTAAGTGCCAAAGGGCCTTATCTAACTCAAACTCATTCCACATGGCGCAGCATAGCTCACTCTTACGAAGGCCCAAAGTGACCAGCATGGCGCAGGCTAAATAGTTATCACGGGTGAAGCTCATAGCGTTGGCTTTGAATAGCTTGAACGCTTTTTCTATCTCAGGGAAGGTCAAGGCTCTGTCTTTGCTGAGTTCAACGCCGCCAGCGTCAGAAACAGTAAATGCACTGGCAGGATTGTTTCCTAATAGATCTAACTTGATGCCATGCCTGAATAACTGCTTCAAATACATTAACGCATCATTGGCGGTTGTCGGCCTTTCTTGAGCAATTTTCTGAACGATAGCCCTAATGTCCCTGGCATTCACTTGATCTATTGGGATTTCTCCGATGGCGGGCTTTATATCATTGCGGTATACCCGTTGTGGAATATGTGGGTGTTTAAGCCGCTTAACTAAGTCCGACTCGTACCAGTCATTAAATAAATCATCAACCACTTTGATGGATTGTTCTTTGATTCGTTGGCGAACAATAAGGGGATCTGAGCCAGCGTTTATATCCCGCTTTTGAATGGCGGCTTCCGCTTTAGCATCGGCAAGTGAAAGGTAAGGGAATTGCCCCAAAGTGATTTCTTTACGCTTGCCATTGGAGGTATAGCGCAGCATCCAATAAGGAGTGGCACTGTTTCTTACGACGAAGTAGAGGCCGCCACCAATAGGGTGCCTTTTGGGTTCACCATTGGCGAAAGTCTGTATTTGCTTTGCTGTTATTGTTGCCATTATCTTCCATGCCCACCATTGCTATTTTTGTTTGTGGTAGCTGCCCACCGTATTGCCCACCACAAATACTACAACAACTACGAACAAACAGAAACGGGTGAAAACAAAAAAGCCTCGAAAATTGAGGCTTTATAGGGTTTTTAGTGTTCTAGCGTGACCGCGGAAACATTACTCAACATTTTGTATTTGTTCCCTCATTTGCTCGATTAGCACTTTAAGCTCTACCGCGGCGGCGGTGATTTCTGCGCTGATGGATTTTGAGGCTAAGGTGTTAGATTCACGGTTGAATTCTTGCATCATAAAATCTAAACGGCGACCTTCGCTGCCGCCTTTCTTGAGGATACGGCGGGCTTCAACCACGTGAGCTTCGAGTCTGTCCATTTCTTCGGCGACGTCTTGCTTTTGTGCCAGTAGCACCATTTCTTGCTCGATGCGGGCGGGGTCTAGCTCACCGCTAATTTCGGCTAACCGGTTGGTGAGCTTGTCACGCTGGTATTGCATTACCATTGGCATGTGAGTGCGTACGGCGGCGATTTGTTCTGTGACGCCATCTAAACGGCTAAGTAGCATGTCTTTTATGGCAGCGCCTTCACGTCCGCGAGCTTCGATGAATTGATCTATGGCAGAGTCAAAGGCTGTCATGAGTTCTGCCCCTATGGCATCCATGTCTTGCTCGGCACTGGCGAGTACCCCGGGCCAACGCAAAATGTCGGTGAGGCTCACGTCCCCTTGACCGGCTTCCTGTTTTAACCAGTTGGCGGCATTAAGCAGCTGCTTGGCGAGCGGTTGATTCAGTTGCAACTCATTGCTGGAGTTGTCGGTTAAATCATAACGTAGATTGACTTCGATTTTACCGCGATTGAGGCGTTTACGCAGACGATCCCTAAGGACAGGCTCAAAGCTTCTAAATTGCTCAGGGAGGCGCAGATAAGTTTCTAGGTAGCGCTGGTTGACTGAACGAATTTCCCATGAGGCCGTGCCCCATTGGGCTTTGTGCTCGATACGAGCATAAGCTGTCATACTTTGGATCATTGGATATCCTTGTGGGTGCTGTTTTACTTTTAGGTGTCAGCGAATGTAAGTGCTGTCGGTCAAGTGTGTTTGAGCCTTGACCGATTATAGTCTTTTTCCCTTGTAGAGTTAAGGCGTTAAGATTAATACCAATATAAGCGTTAAGAGAATTACCCACTAACATGGTATATCGCTGCACTAAGCTCTATAATGTGCGCCCAGAATCGACACAGCCCACAGGACTTTTCATGCGCCCAAGTAAACGTACGCCAGCACAAACTCGCCCTATCACTATTACCCGTAATTTTACTGCCCATGCTGAAGGTTCAGTGTTGGTGGAATTTGGTGAGACTAAGGTTCTTTGTACTGCGAGCTTCACCGAAGGCGTACCGCGTTTTCTTAAGGGCCAAGGCCAAGGTTGGGTAACGGCGGAATATGGCATGTTGCCACGCTCGACTCACAGCCGTATGGACAGAGAAGCCGCTCGTGGTAAGCAGTCTGGTCGTACTCAGGAAATTCAACGTTTAATCGGCCGTTCATTGCGCGCGGCCGTTGACATGAAGGCCCTAGGTGAAAACACTATCGTTATCGATTGTGATGTTATTCAAGCCGATGGTGGCACTCGTACTGCGGCCATTACTGGTGCTTGTGTGGCTATGGTTGATGCACTTAACTGGGCTCGCGCTAAGAACATTATCAAGTCTAACCCACTTAAGTTCCTTATTGCTGCTGTCAGTGTTGGCATCTATAAAGGTGAAGCCATTAGTGACTTAGAATATCTAGAAGACAGCGCGGCTGAAACGGATATGAACGTGGTGATGACTGAAACCGGCAAAATCATCGAAGTGCAGGGCACTGCCGAAGGTGAGCCATTCAGCCACGAAGAGTTAAACGAGTTATTGGGTCTGGCGAAAAACAGCATTCGCGAGATCGTCGATGTGCAGAAAAGCGCATTGAATTAATCAGTAGTTAGGGACCTTATGGGTCCCTTTTTTTTACCCTTTTAAAGCCAATAGAAACAGTGAGGAGTCAGAGTGAAAGAGTATCAAGTAGCGTTTATTGAGTTCGCTTTAGCGCGTAAGGTATTAAGATTCGGTGAATTCACCTTAAAATCTGGCCGTACTAGCCCTTATTTTTTTAATGCAGGTTTATTTAACACAGGTGGCGACTTGGCGCGTTTGGGGCGCTTTTACGCCGCGGCCTTAATGGATGCAGGTATAGAGTTCGACTTGTTGTTTGGCCCCGCTTACAAGGGTATCCCTATTGCGACCACCACAGCGGTGGCGCTTAACGATCACCACAATCTGGATGTGCCTTATTGCTTTAACCGCAAAGAAGCTAAGACCCATGGTGAGGGTGGCAGCTTAGTGGGCAGCGAGCTTACAGGCAGAGTCATGTTGGTCGATGATGTGATTACTGCAGGGACGGCTATTCGTGAGTCCATGGATATCATTCAAGCGCATCAAGCGACGCTCGCTGGGGTCTTGATTGCTTTAGACAGGCAAGAGAAAGGCAAGGGTGAGTTATCGGCGATTCAAGAGGTTGAGCGAGACTTTGGCTGTAAAATTGTTTCTATCGTCAAGCTTGCCGATTTAATCAATTACCTATCGGCAAAACCTGGCATGGAAGCAGAGCTTGCTAGCGTCAGTGCTTACCGTGAGCAATACGGAATCTAGTTTAGGCAAGCTGATTAGCTAAGATTAGAAAATTAAAAAAGCTGCACAATAGTAATATTGATGCAGCTTTTTATTACACTTTTACCGTAATCCGTAATCCGTAATCCGTAATCCGTAATCCGTAATCCGTAATCCGTAATCCGTAATCCGTACTCTAGAATTTGGCTTGCTGTAAAAATTCGGCGCGGGTGGCTGGGTTGGATTTAAAAATCCCGCCTAAGGATGTGGTGGTAGTCGAGCTGGTAGAGTCCATCACGCCGCGAGATTTAACGCAGAAATGCACCGCATCAATTTTTACTGCCACATCTTTGGTTTCGAGCAAGGTTTGCAATGCCACTAAAATCTGCTGTGTCAGTCTTTCTTGTACCTGCGGGCGTTGGGCGAAGAAGCGCACGATGCGGTTGATTTTAGAGAGGCCTATGATTTTAGCCCGCGGTAAATACGCCACTGTGGCTAAACCATCTATGGTGACTAGATGGTGCTCACAGGTGCTAGTGAGGCTAATATCTTGCACCCTGACCATCTCATCGAAGCCCATCTTGTTGTCTATGACAGTGATTTTAGGGAAGTTGTCATAATCTAGGCCTGAGAAAATCTCATCCACGTACATCTTAGCGATGCGTCTTGGGGTATCCATCAGGCTGTCATCGGTTAAATCCAAGGACATCAAGGTTAAGATCTCACGCATATGGTGCTCAATCTTAATCTTACGCTCTTCAGGTGTTGAAGTTTTTGGCAGCATAGGGGTTTCTAGCCCACGCTCGTTCAGTGCAGCTTGTACTTTGATTGCGGCGTCACTTAATGCCATCTTATCCTCCAACGACTCTGTCATACTGCTAATGAGTGTACCTTAAAAACCTTTATGGCGTTACACCGCAAGGGGGAGGGAGAATAGCGTGATTTGCTGCAAATTAATACTAGAGGCAATAAAAAAGCCGACCTATTCAAATATCGGCTTTCTTTTATGCATTCATACTAGTTGTAAGCTTAGAGGTTAAGGTTGGCGTCTAAGAAGCTCAACATCTTCTGATAGTATTTCGCCCTGTGGTCGTCGTTATAGAAACCGTGACCTTCATCATCCATTATCATTTTTTCATAGGGATAATTACGGGCTTTGAGGGCCTCTTCCAGAGACTCTAACTGCTCGATAGGCGCACGCTCATCGTCGCCACCATGCACTAACAGCAGTTTGGCTTTGAGTTTGTCTGTGTTGTAACTCGGTGACATGGCTTTGAGTATGGTTTTATCTTGACCGAGTACTTGTTTTAAGAAACTCAAACCCGCGCTTCTCTCTGATATATCCCCCTCATCAAACATGAGTGGTAAGTCGTACACACCAGCAACACCTATGGCGCACTTGAACATGTCAGGTTCAATAATGGCACTTTGCAGCGCGCTGTAACCACCGAAGCTGCTGCCGACGATACACATGCGGTTTTTATTGGCAAATCCTTGCTCAATCACATGGTGGGTGGCATCGATAATATCATGCTGAATATCAAGCCCCCATTTTTGGTGGCCAGCCTTTTCAAATGCTTCTCCAAAGCCACCAGAGCCACGAAAGTTTACTTGAAGCACTGCATAACCTTGACTAGCAAAAAGCTGATTTTGCGGCTCAAATCCCCAGACATCACGCACCCCGTGTGGGCCACCATGAGGGTTAACAACTAAAGGCAAGTTTTTGGCTTCAAGACCGTGTGGTAGGGTGAGATAACCTGTAATTTCAATGCCATCACGGTTAGTAAAACTAATCGGTTTAACTTCAGCCATCAGCTCAGGATCTAGCCATTTCTTTTCTGAAAACAGATAGCTAAGTTTGACCTTCTCGGTATCGAATAGGTAATAATCACCAGGATTGCGATCGTTAAAAGTGCGTATTAACTGCTGTTTGCTGTCACGAGTTTCGCTGACAATATGTACTTGGTAGCCTGGAAATGACGCAATTAGCTGTTTAAGTTGAACACTGTGTTTGTCTTTATTATCAACGAAGGCATAGGTGGGGTAGCTATCTTGATATTCGACGCTATATAGCTGTTTAGTTTGTTGATTTACCCAATAGTCAGTGGGGTCTAGTTTTGGGTCTTGTAATATCTTTTGTTTGTCGCCAGTTTCGAGATCGATTTTATACACGCCTAGCGTTTGCCCCATTTCGCGACCGGCAGCATAAATACTGTTAGGTTTATCTGCAAAGGAGATAGGAGTTAAATCGCTGAGTCCAAGATTAAGCGTTTTGCTGTCTTGCCACTTACCATCGGCGCGATAAAAAACTTTGGTGTTATTGTTTTTATTTTCGCCAATGGAAAACCTTACTTCCCCTGTATGATCTGTCATAAAACGAGCGTAGCCAACCGGTGCTTTCATGACTTTTGTTCGTTTACCATTATACAAATCAACACGATAAACACTTTGGATTAATGAAAAGTCGAGTGAACGTTTACCATCCCAAGGAATGGCGTTGACCAGCATAAATTGTTTATTATCAGGTAGTGGATCTAATATAAAAGCTGTCGCCCTAATAGGAGTATTCTTTTTAATATGTGAACCAGTCTGTTGGACATTGCTATTGTAGCCAAACAGGTATTGGACCTGGGAGCCATCGGCATTGACGGCCATCAACTCGCCATAGTATTGAGGTACATTGGTCCAGCCTTTTAAATACACTTTTTGCAGTACGATACGTTCATTGTTGGCCCATTCATAATCACCAACTTGGGCATTACCAGGGAAGTTCAATGCATTAAGCAATTTCTTGTTGCTGGTATTTAAAATGATGAGCGTATCTTTGCCTTCATGATTGGTAATAGCACTTAAATATTCACCTGAAGGTGACAGCTTAACATTGGAGAATTCGGCACCACGGCTAAATCGTTCGGCTTGTAACAGTGAGTTTGCTTGAGCGGCATTTTGGCAGCACAACGCCATTATTGCGCCGAGAATGAGGGCTTTCATATACATCCTTGTGGATAATAAATTATGTTGACGGGATTTTACAAAAACAAGCATAAAATTAACAGGATAATCCTATCAAGCAGTTAACTTTATGCCTCGGTGCGTTAACTTCTAAGCAGTTGTTGCTGAATGAAGGTCCATTGCTCATCGAAGTGCAGTGTGGGTTTTTGCTTAAATTCGCTGCGGACAAACTGAGCGATGCGGCCTTCGGCAACCGCTAACAGCAGGTTTGCTAAGATGGCTTCGTCAAGGTTAAAGCCTTGGCCTTCTCTTAAGGTTTTTTCCCGCAGTATTTGCTTAAGCTGAGTTTCAATTTTGGCAAACAGCACACTGATGCGACTGCGTAGCCTTTCGTTTTCACCTAAGAGGGCATCGCCATTAAGTACCCGTGAAATGCCAGGGTTACGCTCAGAGAATACCAGTAATAACTGCAGCACTAATTGGCAGCGCATCATGGTATCTTTCTCTTCATCCATGATGAGATTAAGCCGCGATAAAATAGCGTCTTCGATAAACTCGATTAATCCTTCGAACATCCGTGCCTTGCTGGGGAAATGCCGGTATAAGGCCGCTTCAGAAACACCCACTTCAGCGGCAAGCTTAGCGGTAGTGATCCTTTGACCTGGGCTGGTTTCCAGCATTTGTGCCAGACACTGTAAAATGTGTTCGCGGCGATTTATTTTTGGGCTAGTGGCCATTACTATTTCCTTGGCTCAGTGACAACTTTAGAGGGCTATTGGGTACCTGAATGACCAAATCCGCCTTCACCACGATCTGAGCGTTCAAACTCGTCCACTAAGGTAAATTGCGCCTGAACCACAGGCACGAATACCAATTGTGCAAGCCGCTCACCTAAGGTTAGGGTGAAGGGCGTATCGCTTCTATTCCAGCAAGACACCATTAAGGGGCCTTGATAATCCGAGTCGATTAGACCCACTAAATTACCCAGTACTATGCCATGTTTATGGCCTAGACCTGATCGCGGTAAGATGACCGCGGCAAGGCTTGGGTCGGCCACATGGATGGCGATACCTGTGGGGATGAGCTTAGTCTCACCGGGTGCGAGTGTGAGCTCAGTGTCTACCATGGCGCGTAAATCCATGCCAGCACTGCCTGGGGTGGCGTAGGCTGGCAATGGGAACTGGGTTCCTATACGCGGGTCGAGAATTTTGACTTCTATAGGAGTTTTCATTGTGCTGTTAATTTTTGCTCTATCAGTGTCAGTAGTTGGCGGGCTAGGGTCAGTTTATTGGTTGCTGGTAAATGCTGGCAGGATTCTTTATCGAATACCACAAGTGCATTGTCATCGGCGTTAAAGCCCAAACCTTGAATAGAAACATCATTAGCTGCAATCATATCTAGCTGTTTTTTCTCTAATTTACCTCTAGCATACTTCTCAACATCTTGAGTTTCAGCGGCAAAGCCTACGGTAAAGAGTTTGGGCTTGTGCTGAGCAACCGTGGCTAAGATATCAGGATTACGCACTAGCGCAAGTTGCATTTGCTCAGCCGATTTTTTGATTTTATCTGTGGCAACCGTTGCGATGCGATAATCGGCAACGGCGGCGCAGCCAATAAAGATATTGTGTTCATCCACTTGGGCCATGACAGCCTCTAGCATCTGCTCGGCTGATTCTACATCGATACGTTTGACCCCATGAGGGGTGGCTAAATTCACCGGCCCCGCCACTAAGGTGACCTCGGCGCCCATTTCAGCGGCGGCTTTCGCTAAGGCAAACCCCATCTTGCCTGAGCTGTGATTGGAGATATAGCGCACAGGATCTATGGCTTCACGGGTGGGGCCAGCGGTGAGCAGCAATTTATGACCCGTTAATAGTTTGGGTGCAAAAAATAGTTCGAGCATATGCGCAATATCTAACGGCTCCAGCATACGGCCTGGGCCGACTTCACCGCAAGCTTGGCTACCTGATGCTGGCCCCCAGAGGGGAAAACCACGGCGCTGCAAGTTGGCTAAGTTATCTTGGGTGGCTAGATTTTGATACATCTGCTGGTTCATCGCGGGACATAAAATAATCGGGGCGCTGGTGGCTAAGCACGTGGTGGTGATCAGTTCATCGGCCATGCCTGCATTAATACGTGCTATAAGGTTGGCCGTAGCGGGAGCGATGAGCATAGCATCGGCCCAGCGTGCCAGTTCTATGTGGCCCATGCCAGCTTCTGCGGCGGGATCTAATAAATCGCTAGACACAGGGTGCCCCGATAAGGCTTGAATGGTCAGTGGGGTAATAAAGGCCTGCGCCCCTTGGCTCATGACTACGCGGACGTCGCAGCCGCGCTCTTTGAGACGACGGATCAAGTCGGCGGCTTTATAGGCTGCAATTCCGCCACCAATCCCGAGTAAAATTTTCTTACCTGT
Source organism: Shewanella denitrificans OS217 (assembly GCF_000013765.1). Classification (NCBI taxonomy): domain Bacteria; kingdom Pseudomonadati; phylum Pseudomonadota; class Gammaproteobacteria; order Alteromonadales; family Shewanellaceae; genus Shewanella; species Shewanella denitrificans. The sequence continues at coordinate 364,504 of NC_007954.1, forward strand.
TAGCATGACATTCATCACCTAAGCTGAGTCTTAATTGCCGCTAAGATAGCATAAAGCGTGGCGGTTAGTGACACTCTAAACTGAAAATTTAGACCATACTCAGGGTATGCTTTGCATCATTCAGCCAAGGAGTGCAGATGGCCATTAAGGATTGGCCTCAAGGTGAAGGTCCAAGAGATAAACTGCTGCAACAGGGAGCGGCGCGGCTTAGTGATGCAGAATTGCTGGCAGTGTTAATTAGAAATGGCATCTCAGGCCAAAATGCACTCACCACGGGACGATTATTGCTCAGTCATTTTGGTGGTTTGCGCAGTTTAATGACGGCGACTGAGGACAAAGTATGTCAGATCCCAGGTGTTGGACCGGTAAAATATGCTCAATTACAGGCCGCAGCCGAGATTTCTAAGCGAATTTCTCGTGAAAATCTACAAAGAGGGCAAATTTTGACAAATCCTGATTTAACTCGGGACTATTTAATGAGACAATTAGCAGACCGCTCCTATGAAGTGTTCGCCTTATTATTGTTGGATAGCCAACATAGAGTGATCCAATTTGTAGAATTGTTCCGTGGTACCATAGATTCAGCCTCAGTTTATCCCCGTGAAGTGGTGAGCTTAGTGTTAGAAAAAAGGGCTGCGGCGGTTATCATATGTCATAATCACCCGTCTGGTATCGCTGAGCCCAGTCAGGCCGATAGGCGAATAACTGAGCGATTAAAAAATGCATTGGCAACTATTGATGTTTCTTTGTTAGATCATATGGTTGTTGGTGATTTTGAAATAGTATCCTTCGCAGAGCGAGGTTGGTTAAATTAAACACCACTTGACCTTAGCTTTGGGAACGTGTATAAAATGCGCCCTCTTTGTGCCTCGGGCGACGGCCATACGAGGCACATTAATGCTCGAGCGTTAAAAATTGTTTTGGAGAAGATTGACATGTCAAGAATATGCCAAGTAACTGGCAAGAAGCCAATGGTTGGTAACAACCGTTCGCACGCAAAAAATTCGACTCGTCGTCGTTTTTTACCTAACCTACAAAACCACCGTTTTTGGTTAGAAGAAGAAAAGCGCTTCGTGCAATTACGTGTATCTACTAAAGGTATTCGTATTATCGACAAGAAAGGTATCGAAGTAGTTGTTAAAGAACTTCGTGCCCGTGGCGAGAAGGTATAATAGAAAATGGCTAAATCTAAAGGTAATCGTGAGAAGATCAAATTAGTATCTAGTGCTAAAACTGGTCACTTCTACACTACTGAAAAGAACAAGCGTAACATGCCTGAGAAAATGGAAATCAAGAAATTTGATCCAGTTATTCGTCAGCACGTTATGTATAAAGAAGCTAAAATCAAGTAATTGATTTTTGATTCTTAAAAAGCCCCTCTCGAGGGGCTTTTTTTATGTCTGTAATAAAATGCACTACACTTGTCGAGAAAGATATATAACCACATCTGCGATAAAATGATTTAAAACTGCATTAAAATGCAATAGGATTGCGTTTTTATTGATGTCACATGCTTTGGAAATATAGAGTGTGAGCATTTAATCAGTCATATCACTAGCTTATTAACCGCGTGATATAGACTCTACAACTTAATTTGAGGTGAATGAACCTGTGAGAACCACTGAACTAGTAGATGGATTTCGTCACTCCGCCCCCTATGTGAACGGACATAGGGGCAAGACATTTGTCGTCATGCTAGGTGGCGAAGCCCTTGCCCACCCTCAATTTCGCGGTATTCTAAATGATGTCGCCTTGCTGCATTCCCTCGGCATTGAAGTGGTGTTGGTTTACGGTGCACGGCCGCAGATCGATGAGGGGCTTAAGGCCGCGGGTATTGAACCGGCTTACCACAATGGTGTGCGCATCACAGATGAAGATACCTTAAAAATCATTAAGCAAGTGGCGGGTGCATTGCAATTTGATATTACGGCTCGTTTATCCATGAGCTTAGGTAATACCCCGATGCAAAATGCGCAGATTAACTTAGTCAGTGGTAATTTTGTGATTGCTCAGCCTTTAGGGGTGGAAGATGGCGTAGACTTTTGCCATAGCGGTAAGGTGCGCCGCATCGATGCCTTAGGCCTTAGACGCCAATTGGATAATAACGGCATAGTGCTTATGGGCCCAATTGCCGCGTCAGTTACAGGCGAGAGTTTTAATCTCACCGCCGAAGAAGTGGCAACCCAGGTCGCCATTAAACTCAAGGCCGATAAAATCATCGGCTTTAGCGACACAAATGGCATAGTGGGCGAACAAGGCGAAGTCATTGCCGAGCTGATGCCAAATCAAGTGGAAGAGATGTTGAAAACCATGTCTCAAGATACCAGCGCCTCCATTGGCACTATGGCGTTCCTTAAAGCCAGTGTCGATGCGTGTCGCCGAGGTGTGCCTCGCTGCCATCTGGTGAGTTATCTCGATGATGGTGCGCTACTGCAAGAGCTCTTTTCCCGTGAAGGTATCGGCACCCAAATTGTTACAGAAAGCGCCGAGCGCCTTCGCCGTGCCAGTATTAGCGATATAGGCGGTATTTTAAACCTCATTCGTCCATTGGAGGAGCAAGGTATCTTAGTGCGCCGTTCTCGTGAGCAGTTGGAAATGGAAATCGAGCAGTTTATGCTGATCGAGCGGGATAATTTAGTGATAGGCTGCGCGGCACTGTATCCATTTGAGGAAGACAATGCCGGCGAATTTGCCTGTTTGGTGGTGCATCCCGATTACCGTGATGCGGACAGAGGCAGTGTGCTGCTTAATAACATCATAGGCCAGGCAAGAGTGCGGGGTTATGGTCGTCTGTTTGCGTTAACCACCCGCAGCATTCATTGGTTCTTAGAGCATGGCTTTAATATTGTCGAGGTTGATGCCTTGCCTAATAAGAAAAAGCAGTTATATAACTATCACAGACGCTCAAAAATTCTGGCGCTGGATCTGTAGCTGTGACTCTTTATTGATAGAATACAGATGAAACTACTCATAAAAAAATGCCGACCTATGTCGGCATTTTTATGTTTGTTTTTTGAATTAACCCCGAGAGTTTTACGCGTTTTTGGCTTTTTTATTGCGGCGTCGCTGCAGTAATAAATCGCTGACAAAGATCATTAATGCCACCCAAATAAAGCCGAAGGTGATGGCTTTTTCTATATCGAAAGGCTCATTAAACAGTTTTATCGCCAAGATAAACATGATGCTTGGGCCGATATATTGGAAAAAGCCTAAGATTGAAAACGGAATACGTACAGCAGCGCCCGCAAAACACAATAAGGGCACAGTGGTCACAACCCCCGCCGCTACTAAGGTAAGATTCAATGTCCAATCATTGGTGAGCATGCTGGCGCTGGAACTGTCTAAGGTGAGTAATAAATACCCTAAGGCGACAGGAGCTAGGATGGCGGTTTCCACCAGTAAGCCGGTTTTGGCATCCACGTTAACTTTCTTGCGCAGTAAGCCGTAAAAACCAAAAGAGGCGGCTAATACTAAAGACACCAGCGGGATAGAACCAAAAGAAATCAGCTGAATAATTACCCCTAAACTGGCTAATGCCACCGCCGCCCATTGCAGTTTTCGTAAGCGCTCACCGAGAAATAACATCGCCAGCAAGACGTTGAATAACGGGTTGATGAAGTAGCCAAGACTTGCATCTAGCATATGGTCGTTATTAATCGCCCAGATGAAAATCAACCAGTTGCCGGCTATCAGCAGGGAGGTGATAAGTAATACAAGCAGTTGTTTTGGCTGCTTAAAGACTTGCCTGAGGCGGCTAAAGCCTCCAACAAACTGCATCAGTACCACCATGAGTACAAAAGACCACAACACCCTGTGCATTAAAATTTCGAGGGGGGAAACCTGCTGAATAAGTTTAAAATATAACGGAGCAACGCCCCACAAGCAGTAGGCGCAGATAGCAAGAATGACGCCTTTACGGTATTCGAGTTCAGACATTGAATGATGACCTTGAGAATGAAGAGGCGATTGTAGGCGTCAGCCTTGCGAGACTCAAGGCGAAGTCATGATTCATTTACGCTTAAACTAAGCTGAAAGCGTAAACAAAACGATAATCTAAGCATTTTTATCAGCACAGCACTTAGCCCACCATGTAGGTGCCTGTGCCGAAGGCGATGTGAGTACCTTGTTCATTATGAAGCTCCATGCGGCACACAGACACCCGATTACCTGAGCGAATAACGCTGCCGGTGCCAGTAAACACCTCACCGCGTCCAGGCCTTAAATAATCTATGCGTAAATCGATAGTACCCAAAGTGGTGAGCCTTTCTTGCAGTGCTTCTAGAGTCCAATCATCATGGCTGGACACTAAGCCTGCAAACGCGGTGAGACCGCCAACAATATCTAATACAGTAGCAGTCACACCGCCATGGAGAATTTGCTGGTGAATGTTGCCGATTAACTCGGGCTTCATGGTGACCACCACTTCGACGCCATTTTCATCGTAACGCTTGATATCGAGCCCCAGCAAGTTATGGAAAGGCACGTGTTTATCAAACACCTCGGCTACTTGAGCGAGTGCTAAGGTTTTAATGTTATTGCTCATAGCTGTCCTTGTACTTATTGTTATTCATTGTTAACTCATTCATCACTGTGGATAAGTAAGGCTAGAGTAATTAATCTAGCCTGAGTTGGCTTAGGTTGCAAACAGGTAAATTGTTAGCTTTTCCCCTTTACGCCAAGACATAGGGCGCCAGCTGTTTTAGAATGTCGATCCCAACAGCGAGTGCAGAAGTGAAATGAATAATTTAAGCCCAGACTTGGACCCAAGATTAACGTCATCGGAAGATGAGTTGAGTGCACGTCTGCAGCAAGTATTCGGTTACCGCTCGTTTCGCGAAGGCCAGCGGGAAGTCATGGAGCGGACTTTAGCGGGAGAAGACACCTTAGTCATCATGCCCACTGGGGGTGGCAAGAGCATCTGTTATCAGTTGCCGGCTTTATTATTCCAAGGCTTGACCATAGTGGTTTCCCCTCTGATTTCATTAATGAAAGATCAGGTCGACAGCCTAATTCAAACCGGAGTACCCGCCGCTTATTTAAATTCATCTCAGCCTCGAGAGGTGAGCATGAATGTGTTAAGGCAACTGCACAGCGGTGAAATTAAATTATTGTACGTCTCCCCTGAGCGCTTATTGCGCGAGGATTTTATCGAGCGGCTGCAACATTTGCATGTCAGTCTCTTTGCCGTCGATGAAGCGCACTGTATCAGTCAGTGGGGCCATGATTTCAGGCCTGAATACGCCGAACTTGGCCGCTTAAAACAGTTATTTCCCCATGTGCCCTTAATGGCGCTAACCGCCACCGCAGATCAAGCGACTCGTAAGAGCATCTGTGAACGGCTGAATATCGAGCCTTTTTGTTTATTATCCAGTTTCGATAGACCCAACATTCGCTACACAGTGGCAGAAAAGCTCAATGCAGCAAGCCAGCTGAAGCAGTTTATCGCGTCTCAGTCGGGCAATAGCGGCATTATTTATTGCAGTAGTCGCAGGCGAGTGGATGAGGTTGCTGAAAGACTGCGGTTACAAGGATTAAAGGCCGAGGCATATCATGCCGGTCGCAGCCAAGAAGAGCGCGGCGACGTGCAAGATAAGTTTCTTAAAGATCAGCTCGATATCGTGGTTGCCACAGTGGCATTTGGCATGGGCATCAATAAATCCAATGTGCGTTTTGTGGTGCATTACGATATTCCCAAAAGCGTGGAAGCCTATTATCAAGAAACCGGTCGTGCCGGTCGTGATGGCTTGGATGCAGAGGCCTATATGTTGTTTGACCCTGCCGACATCGGCCGGGTTAGGCATTTAATTGAGCAGTCAGAACCCGGTCCGCAGCAGCAGGTGGAGTTTCATAAACTGCATACCATGGCGGCTTTCGCCGAGGCACAAACTTGCCGCCGCCAAGTGTTATTACACTATTTTGATGAAAGCGCATCAAAACCTTGTGGTAACTGCGATATCTGCATTAACCCACCTAAGCGTTACGATGGCAGTGAAGATGCTAAGAAAGTCTTATCGTGTGTATTCCGCTTAGGTCAGCGTTTTGGCATCAATCATTTGATTGAGGTACTTAGGGGCTCAAAAGCGGCCAATGTGCTGGATAGGGGCCATGACAAGTTATCCACCTGGGGCATAGGCAAGGACAAGAGTCCGGAACATTGGCTCAGTGTCACTCGCCAGTTGATTCATTTAGGCCTTGCCAGTCAGGATGTGACCCGTGGCTCCTCGATAACCTTGAATGATGCAGCAAGGCCAGTACTGAGAGGCGAACAGACCTTGAAGCTTGCCGAGCCGCGTATTCAGCTAGTCAGCAGTAAACGTAAAGCCAGTAATAGCCGCGCACCGCAACAGTATGATAGGCAGCTATTTGCGCGGCTTAAATTATTACGCCGTGAAATCGCCGAGAAAAACGATATCCCGCCTTACTTGGTATTTAACGATGCCAGCTTGGCAGAGATGTCAGCCATGCTGCCCACAAGCCCAGGTGAAATGTTGGCGGTTAATGGGGTAGGCGAGCGCAAACTGAGCCGTTTTGGGGGTGAGTTTTTAGATGAAATAAGCCAATATCTTGCTAATGGTTAATAGTTAACTAAGCGTTATTGCTGCCGCTTTAGATTACTCAGTTGATCTAATTGGGCTTTTTTAAGCAGTTGCTCGAAACTGTCTAATTGCTGCAAACTGGCAGCCCCCATCTCCACCTTACTGTCAGCTTGCCAGCTGTGCACGCTCATATTTACCTGTGTTGCAACTCGTCTTGCCCCCTCCAATGAGGTATATGGCAGGAAAATAATGATTTCATCTAGGGAATGGCGCTTGAGGGTATCCTGCTCTCGCAGCGTGTTTACAAGCAAGGTTTGCAAGTCGGCTAAATCAACCTGGCGGATTTTACTGATGTTGAGCAGTAAGATGCTTAATGGATATCCCGCTCGTTTAGCGCTCTTTAAGATGCCATTGACCTCGTGTTCTTGTTCATCAAATGGTCGGCTTAAGGGCGGTAGCTTGGGCTCTTTTTTGATGAAAAATAAGATGCTAACAAGCAGAAAAATTAAGCCAAGGGCCACTAAGCCATAGGTTTGGCCTAAGGTTAAATAATGTTGGCTTGGCGTCACGCTGGAGTTGTGGTTTGTAGGTTGAGCCTGTTCATTGGCTCTGGCTTTAAATTGTAAGAAGCGGGCCTGATTGATTTTAGCACTAATTTTTTTTTCAAGTGCGAAACGAAGCACTTGGTACTCGTAAGCTTTCTCAAAGTTCTTTTTATTGGCATAGTAATTAACCAGTACAGTATAAATATCTTGTAGGTCTAAGTTTCGGGCTGAGTTTTTTGTTAGCGCTATGCTTTGCTCGATTATTTCCAAAGCTTCTTTATCTCGGCCCTGTTTAAAGTAAATTTGTGCTAAAAGACGTTTTGAACGCGCTAATCGTATAGCTTGCTGATATTCGATGTAGATGTCGATGCTGGCTTTGATTTGAGCCTCGGCGCTGTCGAGCCGATTTCTGGTAAAATCAATGAGTGCTAAAGAGTCATGACTAATGGCTTGGTCTATAGGATGAGGAATCTCTGCAATGAGCTTTTTTGTCTGGTTAATATATTTATCTGCTAATGGTTCATCATTATTGCGCAAGCTTAAACTTGCTGAGTTAGTTAATATTAAATACTCCATTTTCCCCACAGCATTTTCATCCTCTCTGGCTTTGTCTGTATAAAAAATCGCCTGCGAAATATCTCCTATAGAATAAAATAAGCTGCCCATGGCCGTAAGTAGATAGGCCTTAGGCACTAATTGCCAGCCAGGCGATTGGGCCATAGCTTGAGGGTAGATTTCTAAGGCGAGGCGCAAGTCTTCCATGGACGAATTTGGATTTTCAATTTGCAGGTCTATGATGGCTCTTAGATAGAGACCATTAACAAGAGCTTGAGGCTGTTGATATTTGCGGGCTAATTCAATGGCGCTATCTATTAAGGCAAGGGCTTTGTCTATTTCACCATGATAATTTAAGGCATCGGCTTCACAGAGCACAAAGTAGGGGCTTATGGCGTCCAATTTGTATGCTCTTGCCTGAGTCAGGCCCGCTTTAGCTTTAAGTAAGGTAGCATCATGCTCGCCATATTCGAATAAATTGTAACATTGCAGTAGCGTTAAACGCAGTGTTTCAGCATCGGTTAACAGGTGTTGAGCGGCGGCTTGCTCTATTTGGCTTAACTGCGACTTAGCCTTATCTGAGTATTGATGATTTAGCAGGTTGATCCTGTCTAAATGTTCCTCAATTGAAGCATTAATATTATCGACGCGAATGTGAGCGCTTTGGCTGGCCACATGCTGGGCAGCTAACTCGAATGGCACCATAGTAAACAGCAGGGTAACTAGGCACAGAAAAGATAAATTCGCAGTTAACTTCATCGACATTTTGCTCATCATAAAGGCGTAAAAAACGTGTCAGTATACCTAGGTTTGACTCTCTGTGCAGGCTAATCTATTCAGGAGAATCTGCGGCAAAAAAGAACGCAATTTATGGCCGTGTTCAAAGTGAATGTTTTTCATGGAGTGAAAAATGGGTTGACACTTTTATAGCCACACGCTATCAATAGGGCTCAGCAGGCAAACTTTATTTGGGTTTGCCGTTTGATTTAACGGTTAACTTTGAGCCAAAAAATAATGAAACACACTTACTTGCAACTCGGACTCCTTCTCCTCTCTGACATTTTTGTGCGGAGTGTGTGGTGTTGCAAGTAAAACAGCAAAATTAACACTAAACCCGCGCTAATCGTCGCGGGTTTTTTGTTTTTAGGCCCAGTGACCCAGCGAATGAATTGACTATTTTGGAGACACTATGCCTAACAGAGTGATTATTTTTGATACCACATTAAGAGATGGTGAGCAGGCCTTAGCGGCGAGTTTGTCGGTGAAAGAAAAACTGCAAATTGCTCTAGCTTTGGAGCGCTTAGGCGTCGATGTGATGGAAGTGGGCTTTCCTGTGTCATCCCCTGGTGATTTCAATTCAGTGCAAACCATAGCAAAAACCATTAAAAATAGTCGCGTTTGTGCCTTAGCTCGGGCCTTGCCTGCTGACATAGATGCCGCGGCGCAAGCACTCGCTGTGGCCGAACAGTTTCGCATCCATACTTTTATTTCTACCTCGACCATTCATGTTGAGAGTAAATTAAAACGCAGTTTTGATGATGTGCTGGCCATGGCCGTAAACGCCGTTAAATACGCACGGCGCTTTACTGATGATGTTGAATTCTCCTGTGAAGATGCTGGCCGCACCCCAATTGATAATTTGTGCCGCATGGTTGAAGCCGCCATCACAGCGGGTGCTCGCACCATTAATATCCCTGATACCGTCGGCTATACCATTCCCAGTGAATTTAGCACCATTATCGAAACCTTGTTTAATCGAGTGCCTAATATTGATCAGGCGATTATCTCAGTGCATTGCCACGATGATTTGGGTCTGTCGGTGGCCAATTCTATCGGCGCTATCGAGAAAGGCGCGCGCCAAGTGGAATGTACTGTCAATGGCATAGGTGAGCGAGCCGGCAACTGTTCCTTGGAAGAAATCGCGATGATATTAGCCACTCGCAAAGACAAATTAGGGCTTGAGACGGGTATCGTTGCCAAGGAAATCCACCGCACCTCAAATCTTGTCAGTCAGCTGTGCAATATGCCGGTTCAGGCCAATAAGGCGATTGTTGGTAGCAATGCCTTTTCTCACTCCTCAGGTATTCATCAAGATGGCATGTTAAAAGCCAAGAACACCTATGAAATCATGACGCCAGAAAGCATAGGGCTACACAGAAATAATCTTAATATGACGTCTCGCTCCGGAAGGCACGTGATCAAGCATCGCATGGAAGAAATGGGTTATCACACTGATGATTTTGACATCGATAGCTTGTATGAGCAGTTCTTGAAACTTGCCGACAAGAAAGGTCAAGTATTTGATTATGATCTAGAGGCTATCGTCTTTATGGCAACTCAGGTGGCGGAGGATGATCACTACCGTTTGCAGCATCTGTCGGTGCATTCAGATTCCAGCGAAGGGGTGGCCACGGCCACAGTACGCATCAAAGTCGAGGGTGAAGACTTGACTGAGGCTGCCATAGGTAACGGTCCAGTAGACGCGGCTTACAAGGCCATAGCTCGCGCCAGTGGCCGCGAGGTTGAGATCAGTAGTTATAAATTAAGCGCAAAAGGTCAAGGGCAAGATGCGTTGGGGCAAGTGGATATTACCGCCAAGTATCAAGGACGCACTTTCCACGGTGTGGGCTTGGCAACCGATGTGGTCGAGGCATCGGCCCAAGCGTTAGTGCACGTCATGAATCTTATTTGCCGCGCCGACAAAGTTGCGGACATCAAATCACAAATTCAATTTAACAGGGAGCACGCCGGGGTATGAGTTATCAAATAGCAGTGTTAGCAGGGGACGGTATTGGCCCAGAGGTGATGACAGAGGCCCGCAAAGTGCTCAAGGAAGTTGAGCAACGTTTTGGCTTAAGCATCGAATACAGCGAATATGATGTGGGCGGTATCGCCATAGATAATCATGGCAGCCCCTTGCCTGAACACACTATTAAGGGCTGTGAGGCGGCAGATGCGATTCTTTTTGGTAGTGTCGGCGGGCCTAAATGGGAGCATTTAGCCCCAGATAGCCAACCAGAGCGCGGTGCTTTACTGCCACTACGGGCCCATTTTGAACTGTTTTGTAATTTACGTCCGGCTAAGTTGCATCAAGGCCTGGAGCATATGTCGCCCCTAAGGAGTGATATCTCAGCTCGGGGATTCGATGTCTTGTGCGTGCGAGAACTCACCGGCGGAATTTACTTTGGCAAACCTAAAGGTCGCCAAGGAGAAGGTGAGTCAGAAGAAGCCTTCGATACCATGCGCTATAGCCGGAAAGAAATCCGCCGTATTGCCCAGATTGCCTTCGAGGCGGCCCGTGGCCGCAAGCAAAAAGTCACTTCGGTAGATAAAGCTAACGTGCTGGCTTGCTCAGTATTATGGCGTCAAGTGGTTGAAGAAGTGGCAGTGAATTATCCTGATGTCACCTTGGAACACATCTATATCGATAATGCCACTATGCAGCTACTGCGCCGCCCCAATGAGTTTGATGTCATGCTGTGTTCAAACTTATTTGGCGATATTTTATCCGATGAAATTGCCATGCTAACTGGCTCTATGGGCTTGTTGTCATCGGCGAGCATGAATGGCACAGGCTTTGGCTTGTATGAACCAGCGGGTGGCAGTGCCCCAGATATAGCAGGCCAAGGAGTTGCTAACCCTGTTGCACAAATTTTATCGGCAGCGTTGATGTTGCGTCACAGTTTAAAACAAGAGGAAGCGGCCAGCGCCATCGAGCGCGGTGTAGCCAAAGCCTTAGAGGCAGGTTATTTAACCGCTGAGTTATTGAGCGCGGATGAGCGCAGCCAAGCAAAGTCGACAACTCAGATGGGCGACTATATTGCCGCAGCAATACGGGAAGGTGTGTAATGGGTCAAGCTATTGTAAAAGAAGGCATAAAAACAGTCGTAACAGCAAGGGCAAAAACCTTGTATGAGAAAGTTTGGGATGCACACTTAGTGGCTAGTCCAGCTGGTGAAGCGCCGATTATTTATGTGGACCGTCATCTGGTGCACGAAGTGACCTCACCCCAAGCATTTAGTGGCTTAAGAGCTGCGGGCCGGCCATTACGTGCGCCGCAAAAAACCTTTGCTACCATGGATCATAACACCTCAACCAAGAGCGCGAGCCTAGATGCCCTAAGCCCTATGGCGCGCATTCAAGTTGATACCTTAGCGCAAAACTGTAAAGACTTTGGGGTGAAGCTGTACGACATTCATCACCCTAATCAAGGCATAGTACACGTCATGGGGCCTGAACTTGGAATAACCTTGCCGGGCAGTGTCATTGTCTGCGGCGACTCGCATACGGCAACCCATGGTGCTTTTGGTGCCTTGGCGTTTGGCATAGGGACTTCAGAAGTTGAGCATGTACTGGCGACGCAAACTTTAAGGCAGTTACAAGCAAAAACCATGAAGGTGGAAGTGCGCGGCAAGGTGACTGAGGGCGTTACGGCCAAAGATATCGTGCTTGCCATCATAGGAAAGCTAGGCATGGATGGTGGCACAGGCTTTGTGGTGGAGTTTTGTGGTGAAGCCATCAGTGCTTTGTCCATGGAAGGACGGATGACCTTGTGCAATATGGCTATTGAAATGGGTGCGAAAGCGGGGATGGTGGCGCCAGATCAAACGACTTTTGACTATTTAAAAGGCCGTGAGTTTGCTCCCAAAGATGACAACTGGCAGCACGCCATTGCCACTTGGTCACAACTTTACACGGATGCAGAAGCAAAATTTGATGCTGAAGTGGTGTTAGAGGCTCAAGATATTGCGCCGCAGTTAACCTGGGGAACTAACCCTGGGCAAGTGGTCGCCATCGATGGTGAAGTTCCCAATCCTGCTAACGAAATCAATAGCACAGAACGCAGCAGCATGGTGAAAGCATTGGAGTACATTGGCTTAACGCCTGGCACTAAGATGACTGACATCAGCATCAACAAAGTATTCATCGGTTCATGCACCAACTCACGTATCGAAGATTTACGTTCGGCGGCGATTCACGCCAAGGGCCGTAAGGTGGCTGAAGGCGTGGTGGCTATCGTGGTGCCGGGTTCGGGTCAAGTGAAGTTGCAGGCCGAATCAGAAGGTTTAGATAAAATCTTTATCGATGCAGGTTTCGAATGGCGCTTACCCGGTTGTTCCATGTGTTTGGCCATGAATGATGACAGGTTAGAGGCTGGCGATCGCTGCGCCTCCACCAGTAATCGTAATTTTGAAGGTCGCCAAGGTCGTGGAAGCCGTACTCATTTAGTGAGCCCCGCCATGGCTGCCGCTGCCGCGATTGCGGGCCACTTTGTCGATATTCGTAAACCTTACTAAATATAGGGGTAATACATGCAAGCATTTACAGCCCATAGCGGTTTAGCCGTGGCCATCGACAGCGCTAATATCGATACCGATCAGATAATCCCTAAGCAGTTCCTGTCAAAGGTCACTCGAGATGGTTTCGGAGTGCACCTATTTCATGACTGGCGTTATTTAGATGATGCCGGCGAAAAACCGAACCCAGAATTTGTCTTGAATCAATCGCGTTATAAAGGCGCTTCCATCTTATTGGCTCAAGAGAACTTTGGCTGTGGCTCGAGCCGTGAACATGCCCCTTGGGCGTTGGCTGATTTTGGTTTAAGAGTGGTGATCGCCCCAAGTTTTGCCGATATATTTTATGGTAATGCCATTAACAATGGCTTGTTGCCCGTTGTCTTGACTCAAGCTCAGGTGCAGCAGTTAATGGATGAAGTGCAAGGGGAGTTGGGCGCGCAGGTGAGTGTCGATCTTCAATTGCTTCGAGTCATATCGCCCAGCGGTGCTGAATTTCCTTTTAGCTTAGTCGAATCTGCGCGGCATAAATTGCTAAATGGGTTGGACGCCGTAGGGGAAACCTTAACCCATGGGCAGGCTATTTCTGCCTATGAGGCTAATATTCCGGCTTGGTTAGCCTGAAACTAGACTCGGACCAAATATAGTCATGGTGTATTGCCGTTAAACATTAATATCAATATTAGGGGCGGGATCGGAGGCTAAATGGGCTTTCTTTTGCCGCCTGTCATAGGCTCTGATGTAGCGATTGTTACTCGCTTTACGCCGCTCAGATTTGGGCCGCGTGATGCGAGGAGGCAATTGTGATTGAGGCGACTCATGGCTATCTTCGGCTATGTCTTTGCCCTGATGGGGTTGCACCACCTTACGTTTCAGTTTTACGTTCGCCGTCACGGGTCTTGCCAACATGGCATAGAGACTATCTAGACCTGACATACATCATCCTTGTTATTCTTTGTCTTCCCTAGGCTATCGGCAGAAATCGGCTAAAGTTGAGTGAAAAACAATCATTTTCTTGCTGTAGTAGTTTGTAAACATAAGAGGTTATTTTTATTTAACTCAAATAGGGAGCCTTGCTTCATGGCAAAATTAATTGTATCGCTCATACTGATTTAGTGAGTGAGAGGATTAATGTCAAGATTAAAAAATAGCCAAGGCTTGAGGGACTAAATGCATTTTTACACGGCAAGACAACCTATTTTGAACCGAAGGCAGCGGGTTGTTGCTTATGAATTATTATTTAGAGACAGTTATAAGAACTGTTTCCCTGTGGATGTGCCTGACAAGGTGGCTACGGCTAAATTATTGGTCAATAGCTTTTTGAGCATGGATATTGAGGATATGACAGATGGCAAGCCTGCCTTAATTAATTTCCCTACTAGCCTATTGAAAGAGCATTTAGTTCATATCTTGCCATATAAGAATTTAGTGATTGAAGTGCTAGAAACTGTGGAACCAAACGATGATAATTTTGCGATTTTAAAGCAATTATTTGATTCAGGTTACCATCTTGCCTTGGATGATTTTATTTACAGCCCAGCTTGGGATAGATTCTTACCCCTTTTTAAACTAATAAAAATTGATATTGTTGCCACTCCTTTGGACACTATTGCGCATATATTGCCAAAGTTGAAACAGAAAAAGACCCGCTTGCTTGCAGAGAAAGTGGAGACACAAGCGGACTTTTTACACGCTAAAGCCCTAGGTTTCGATTATTTTCAAGGTTATTTCTTTTATAAACCTGAAATTGTTAAAGGCAATGAAGTCGAGCTGTCTCAGCCGTTTTTAATGTCGATTTACACGGAAGTGATGAAGCCTAGTTTTAGTTATCGAAAATTGGAAGCTTATTTTACTCAAGATATGGATTTGAGCTATAAGCTATTACGTTTTGTAAATTCGAGTTATTTTTCCCATGTGAAAGATATTATCTCTTTAAAGCAAGCGATGATTTTTCTAGGAGAAAATCAATTACGCAAATTTGTCTGTCTTATTGTGATGGCGCAGCTTAATCCCGATAAACCCCAAATCTTGATCCAAAATACTATGTTAAGGGCTAGATTGTGTGAAGTTATCGCCAAGGTGATGAAGTTGAATAAACTGGCGGATGCCGCGTTTTTAACCGGACTATTCTCAACCTTGGATGCCATTCTAGATAAACCCATGGAAAAGGTGTTGCACTCGCTGCCATTAGCGCCAGAAATCAATAATGCCTTATTGCATCAACAGGGTGAGCTGGCTGAATGTTTAGCCTTGGCCATCGCCTATATGCAAGGGAATTGGGAATTCGTGTCTGAGTTCGTGAGTCGTAATCACATTAACGCCGGTGAGTTAACCCGCCGATGTAACCAAGTCTATCTGTGGTTGTCCGAATATCAGCGTTCATCTTCATCAAAAGCTTAAAAATGGCTGGCTTAAGACTATTGAGCGTACACTTGTATATTTGGTCGTAAAAAGTTGTTGTTATTTCGTCTTATTTTTAATCAGTGATATTTATCACTGTGAATTACTATCTTTAAAAACTCATTAAGACATTGATAATAAACATTTGTTTCTGTATTCAATCCTCCAATATTAGCTTGAAGTGAATTATGCTGTTTAGTTTAAGCGAACAGTTATGCTATTTCTTCTCCTTCAATGTTTCTTTAAGCTATTGAAATTCAATGTTATTTTTTAATTTTAAATTTATTCACGTCTGTGATCTATTTCTGTGTACGCTCAAATTTATTGGTGAAGATCTCATCACTCAATCGTTGTAGTGATAAATGCTGTAAAGATACAAATAATAGTTTTATACGCTGTTTTTTGGCCAGAGGTTGCAAACTTATGTTGTGGCAGTACACTGCTGTCACGGAGTTGAGTTTTTACTCTATATCTGGCCGTAATCGCAATCTAGTATTTGTATAGACACAGAGAATCATAATGAAAAAAACCGTGTTAACCTTGGCCATCAGTGCCTTAGTCGTAGGTTCAACTGCGCCAGTGAATGCCGCAGGTTTCCAGCTGGCTGAATACTCTGCCACAGGTCAAGGCCGAGCCTTTGCTGGCGAAGCCGCTATGGCTGACAATGCCTCAACTCAAGCGCGTAACCCTGCCATGTTAAGTTACCTTGAAGGCCAGCAAGTCTCCTTGGGTGGTATTTACGTGATGACGAATGTTGACGTAGATGGTGATGTCTCCCTACGCTCACCCTTATTTGGTTCGGCTGAAGTGGTGATCCCTGCCGATGGAAAAGACGTTGCCGCCAGTGCGTTAGTTCCTAATTTTTACTACGCTAATCCACTAAATGAAGATTGGACTCTGGGCCTTGGGGTGAATTCCAACTATGGATTAGCCACAGAAGTGCCCGCGGATCACGCGGCCGCCATCTTTGGTAGTCACACTTCGGTGAAAACAGTCGAATTCAATCCCAATCTTGCTTACCGCGTAAATGATGCGTTCACTTTAGGTGCAGGCGCGCGCTTGGTGTATGGCGAAGGTGAAATATCAGCAAGCACCCCTGCTTGGATTAGCGCTATAGGCAGTCATCCCAATGTCCCTGCTAGCATTGCAGCACGTCTGCCGTCAGCAGGTACTCAGCTTAAGTCTATGCAAGGTGATGACATAGGTTATGGCTGGACGTTAGGTTCAAGCTGGCAGATTAACCCAAGTCACAGACTCGGCTTGGCTTATCACAGCGGAGTGGAGCTTGAGCTTGCAGGTTCTGCGGCAGGGTTAAGCTATACTGGTGGCCAAGATGTGGCTATAGAAGGTTATTTACCCCTTGAACTGCCCGCTTTTGCAGAACTTGCCTCTTACCATGAGCTGACAGAGAAGCTTGCCATTCATACCAGTGTGAACTGGACTCAGTGGAGTGTATTTGAGCGTTTAGTGGCACATTTCCCAGGTGATGTGAAGCCTGTGGGCAACCTTGAGACAGATCTGGTTAAAGAAGAAAACTTCAAAGATAACTGGCGCTTTGCCTTAGGTTCAAGCTATCAAGCGAGCAATGCTTTGTTAGTTCGTGCGGGTGTAGCCTTGGATAAAACCGCTGTGGATGACGCCCATAGAACCACCACCATTCCCGATTCAGACCGCCTATGGTTAAGTACTGGTGCGGCTTATCAAGTCTCAAAAAATCTAATGATTGATTTTGCTGTGACTTATATTCGTTCTATCGGTGATGCGCCAATCAGCGAGAGCCAGAACTTATTGGGCCTGGCAGAAATTGGCTTTAATGGTGAAGCCAGTGGCGATGTGTGGCTAGTAGGTAGCCAGTTGAGCTATACGTTTTAAGTTATTGACTTCGAATAATCGATTGTAATTAAAAGCCCTGTTTATACAGGGCTTTTTGGTTTACTGCCTTAACAACCTTCTGCTGGTGTAGAATTAATTACATGCTAGAATTCGCTCAAATTTTAATCCTAAGGTAAGCATAAATGAATAAAATGTGGGTGTTATTGGCTGCGATGTTATTTAGCCAAATAAGTCATGCCAATGAAGCGCAGGTTTCAGCGGTGAAGCAGTTTGTTGAAGGCTTTAATCAAAAGAATGTGCAATCGATGCAGAGTCACACCACGGATGATGTGAAATGGTTTTCTATATCTGAAGGTGCGATGGCGCTAGAGACCTCAGATAAGGAAGAATTAGGCGAAGCGATGCAAAATTACTTCAGCGGTTACAGCAGTGCCCATGCCAAAATCGTGAACTTAGTTAACTCAGGGGATTTCATCAGCACGGTTGAACAAGTCAAATGGCAAAATGAAGGTAAATGGTTCATGCAATGCAGCCTTGGGGTGTACCGTTTTAAGCAGAATAAAATTGCTAGCGTATGGTATTACCCAGCTCATGTTTGCGATGCCACTAATGCTCAGGTAAATTAAGCGGCAATATCGTAGAGTTCACTCCTTAGCTTGAGCCCTTGTCTCCATATATTAATCAAGCTAAGTGGGTGTTTACACAGGGAATGACGTTGCAATCATGGCTGAAAAAAGCACACCAACTAAGTTTATTGTCGCCTTAGATCAAGGTACTACCAGCTCAAGGGCGATAGTGTTTGATCATAAAGCCAATATTGTCGCTACCGCTCAACGTGAGTTTACTCAGCGTTATCCTCAAGCAGGATGGGTCGAACATGACCCCATGGAAATCTGGTCTTCTCAAAGTTCATCTTTAATCGAAGTGTTGGCCCGAGCCGGCATTGAAAGCCAAGATGTTGCTGCAATAGGTATCACAAATCAGCGTGAAACCACAGTGATTTGGAATAAGCGCAGCGGTAAACCTATTTATAACGCAATCGTGTGGCAATGTCGTCGCAGTCAGGGTATTTGCCAACAACTCAAAGCTCAAGGCCTTGAAACCATGATAAGTCAGAAGACTGGCTTAGTGTTAGATCCCTATTTTTCGGCCAGTAAAATTAAATGGATTTTGGATACTGTGCCAGGAGCCCGTACCCAAGCTGAGGCGGGTGAACTGCTATTTGGTACCATTGACACTTGGCTGGTCTGGAAACTGACCCATGGGGCTGTGCATGTCACCGAGCCCACCAACGCCTCCCGTACCATGCTGTTTAATATTCATAGTCAAAGCTGGGATCCAGAATTACTGCAAGCCTTCGATATTCCTCCTTCTTTGTTGCCGCAAGTTAAGCCTTCCTGCGCCGTATATGGCCATACTGACATCGTCGGTGGCCAGATTGCTATCGCGGGTATGGCAGGGGATCAACAAGCGGCGCTGTTTGGTCAACTATGTGTCGAACAAGGCATGGTGAAAAACACCTACGGTACTGGCTGTTTCCTGTTGATGAATACCGGCGAACAGGCGGTAACCTCTCAACATGGGCTACTGACTACCGTCGCCATCGGGCCGCAAACGCAGGTAAATTACGCCTTGGAAGGGGCGGTATTTATGGGCGGCGCGGTTATTCAGTGGCTTAGGGATGAAATGGCCATGATTGAACATGCCAGAGACAGCCAAGCATTAGCAACACAAGTAGCAGACACTAATGGGGTCTATTTAGTGCCTGCGTTTGTGGGACTCGGCGCCCCTTATTGGGATGCTGACGCAAGAGGCGCTTTGGTGGGCCTGACTCGTGGTGCTAATCGTAAACACATAGTGCGCGCCGCGTTAGAAGCTATCGCCTACCAGAGCCGTGATGTGCTCGATGCCATGGTGAAGGACTCAGGGGGTGATATTAAACACATTCGGGTAGATGGCGGCGCGGTCGAAAATGATTTCTTGATGCAGTTTCAAGCTGATATTACCGATGTTGCAGTGATAAGACCGAAAAACATTGAGACCACTGCTATGGGGGCGGCGTTTCTTGCCGGGTTAGCAGTTGGGGTATGGGCCTCTATTGAAGAGCTGCACAATATCACCACTATAGATAAGACATTTAATGCCAATATGACAGAACTGGAGCGAGATAGTCGTTATCTGGGTTGGAAAAATGCCGTTAAGCAAGTCATGACCTAATCTTTAGGGGCGCAGTCGCAGAGCTAGCCGTCTTGACTAGATAAGCCTTAAACCTCTATGTCTATGTGTTTAATGTGCTCACCATTAGGTAGCACGATATCAGCCTCTGCTTCTTTGCTGTTAGCTATTGCGCCATCGTCGACAGCCATGTCTGATGCCATTTCCTTGTCTGGATTTATGCTTGATGCGGTTTTTTCTTTAGCCTTGACCAGATTCGGTTTGATCCTTGCCTCTTGATTTTTAGCCGTGCTGGGGGGGAGTTGAGATTGAGGCGACTCGTGGCTGTCTGGGTGTATGTCATCAGTGAGACTCACCTTGTTCACATTACGCTTGCGGTTGTAAAGCGCCTGAACGGGTCTGGCAAGCATGGCATAAATGCTGTCTAAGCCCATGAAACCTCCTGAATGACTATGTGGCTAGTATACCTCTATATCGGCCATTATTGCGGTTTTTTTAGTCACACCATGTGTTTAACTGTCCACGAGTCGTAAGCGCAATGTTAATTTCTGTCTGCTGTGGTGCCAGTGTTTGGCAATCTGCTGCATCATGTTGGCAGCTGAGACGATAACCCTGCTCCAACTTCCTACGACTAATCTTAGCAATATCAGCCTCTTGTGGCTTTGGTGCCGTATCCATGAAGCGCACCATACATAAGCCGCAACTGCCCCCCCCACCGCACTGAGTCTTTATGCGTTCCTTGGGGTGGTTTAAGCTTGTTAGCAATGCGCCTGACTCTAATGACAAACGGCTCAGAGGTGTGTTTTGCTTATCGAACACACGAATGACTTGGGCACTTGCTGCTTGCCTGCTAAGACCAAACCAACGACTGAAAGGTGATTTTAGGCTGTAATGGCCTTGATACAGACGCTTTATGACTAAGGCCGTGCCACTGACGCCAAGTAATAAACTAAACAAGGCAATGATTTGGATCCACAGGTGATTAAAGGTCAGGCCGTTTTCGGGAGCATAATCCATAAAGTGCAGCATGAATAACCACTGCTTGATTGTGCTACGGCTGTTCTTGTGGGCGAGTACCTCACCAGATGCACCATTAAGATAAATACGCGTTTGCGCCTCATCATTCACGGCCACTAAATATACTGGGGCTTGAGTTTGAAAACCACTTTCCTCAGTTGGCAGTAATAGGGGCTTGGCGAAACTGGCTGGAGAAGTGGCGTTCTCAGCATTAGCTTGATAGCTATTGCGCGCAAGCAGGCTCAAATTGTCTAAGCTCAAGCTAACGGGGTTAAGATCCTTGGCCCAATAATAGGCTAAGTGTGGGCCATCAAGTTGCCCCTTATCTATAAGCTGTACTTGATACATGGGTTCATCGAAGAGGAGCGTTAATTCAATGCTGACTAAGTGCTTATCCATGAGTTTAGCGGCTAATGTCGACAAGGACGCCAGCTTTGTTTGTCCGGGGTTGACTAAGCTTATGGCGCTAGTCTCGATAGGCTTTCTATGAAGCTCGGTATTGAATACGCTGCTTGGAATTAGGTTCAGTGCGAGTCCTGAAACTATCCACAGCAACAGCTGTAAACCTATGATTAGCGCCAGCCACCTGTGCAGTACTTGCCAACTCAGGATCATTATTTACCCTCCTTATTGTTAGCACTGACTAACTTGTCATCCAAGTTATCTGCGCTAATAGGGGCTGCTCTAAAGCTGATGTAGGTTAGGGCTATACCAGCAAGCGCTGTGAGTAAGGCAAGCAAAGCCATTATGCTAAGCAGTGGGTTGTGGATATCATTACGGGTGTCATAATCCATGATGTGTAACATCCACATGATATCGAATAAGCGCCAGTAATCATGGCGCTTGCTGACTAAGGCACCCGTGCTGGCATTGAGATAGAGGCTGGTATTAAGCGGGCTGAAGTTGACCTGCCACAAAGGTAATAGCCTTGGGCTGATTTCAGCGGGCGGCTCATCCAGATAAAGTGTGGCGCTGGTGGGGAGAACCTCACCTAAGTAATAGGATTGGGCGGAGGCCATGGCTTGAGTCTGGGTTAATAGAGTGGGCACTTGGCCTGTGATGGCGTTGAGTAGCAAGGTTTTCCCCTCGACAGTGAGCCGATAATAGGTCACACCATGGACGGCAAAGAGGCTTAGTTGACTGGCCTCAGGGTAGCGGGCCAGCACCTCATCCAGTGTTAGGGTGAGCGTTTCAGTGTTTATGGGTTCATTTTTCTGTACCACTAAGCTATCGCCATGAATAAAGTCGATATCCATCACCACCATATAAACCCCTGAACTGAGCCAGAGCAGTAATTGAATGGCGGAAAATAAGGTCAGCCATTTATGGGCTCGGCGAATTTGGTGAGATACGGACATAAACTAAGGCACTCGTCGATTTAGATGTGTGTCGATTATATTTAGCGATCTTTTTTATCACGAAGTCGGGGTAAAAAACGATAAATTTGCACGATTAAGTCAGTTTTCTGACGAGAAAACCTGAGTCTTTTGCCTAGGTTTGATAAAACTTTAACCATATATGTCTATGGTTTCTTTGATTTACCTCCGTTCCAGCCACTTTTTACCCCCCATTTATTGACACAATAACTTGCTTCTAACCCGCTTGGATACTGGATTTATAATATCCAGACATAGCTTGACAATACTTGTCTACTATCCCTAAACTTAGCATTCGTGGAGAAATGTGGTTTTTTGTGGATCTTTTCGCTTCATTTGAGCAAAAACAAGGATGAAATATCGTGTTTCGAGGTGCTAGTGCTATCAATATGGATGCCAAGGGGCGGATCGCGATTCCAATGCGATACCGGGACCAGCTGCATGTCCATGGCACAGGCGTTATCGTTATTACCATAGATATCCAGTCTCAATGCCTTTTAATCTACCCTCTGCAAGAATGGGAGCTGATTGAAGCGAAGTTGTTAACCCTTTCTGACACTAATCCTGTAGAGCGCTCTTTTAAGCGCAGGCTTTTAGGTCACGCCCATGAGTGCGAACTTGATAGTCACGGTCGTGTGTTGGTGCCACCCACGCTGAGGCAGTATGCAGGGTTGGATAAAAAGGCCATGTTGGTCGGTTTATTGAATAAATTTGAATTATGGGATGAAGCCGCTTGGCAGCAGCAAATGGATGACAGTCAAACATTGATCCAAAGCCAAGATCTTAGTAGCCAAGACAGATTGGCTGATTTTTCACTATAAGCACAATAACTAAATAAGAAGAAACAAATGAGTCAAGAGTTTGCCCACTTATCCGTATTACTCAAAGAGACGGTAGATGGCTTAAATATCCAGCCAGATGGCATCTATATCGATGGCACCTTTGGCCGTGGTGGGCATTCGCGCCATGTCTTGAGTCATTTAGGCCCCAATGGTCGCTTAATTGCGATTGATAGAGACCCTCAAGCCATAGAAGCGGCTAAGCAGTTTGCCGACGATCCCAGGTTTCAAATTGTCCATGGCGGTTTTGGTCAGCTAGCCGATTATGTCGCTGAGCTGGGTTTGGTGGGAAAAATTGATGGTGTATTACTGGATTTAGGGGTGTCATCACCCCAGCTAGATGATGCCGAACGCGGGTTTAGTTTCTTGCGTGATGGTCCTTTAGATATGCGTATGGACAATAGCCAAGGGCAAACAGCTGCCCAGTGGATAGCGCGCGCCGAAATTGAAGACATGGCATGGGTATTTAAAACTTACGGCGAAGAGAAAAATTCTCGTCATATTGCCCGCTGTATTGCTGCAGATCGAGAGAAAACGCCGTTTTTGCGCACCAAGGACTTGGCGGATTTAATTGCGCGTATCACCAAGAATAAAGAGCGTAACAAGCACCCTGCAACACGAGTGTTTCAGGCTATCAGGATATACATCAATAGCGAACTCGAGCAAATTGATCAGGCCTTAGAGGGTGCTGTGAATGTACTTGCTCCCCATGGGCGTATGTCGATCATCAGTTTTCATTCGTTAGAAGATCGCATGGTGAAGCGTTTTATGCGCCGCCACAGCCAAGGCGAAAGTGTGCCTCATGGCTTGCCTATAACCGAAGCTGAAATTAATAAATCAAAAAAACTCAAAACCTTAGGCAAAGCAATGAAGCCTTCGGAGATTGAAGTTGAACAAAACCCCAGAGCGCGTAGCTCAGTGTTAAGGGTTGCAGAACGGCTGGATTATTAACGCAGGAGTGGGTCGTGAGTCAGTCGCCATTAAAATTATCCCGCCTGATTTTACAGGATATTTGGCAGCACAAATGGGTGCTCTTGCTATCAATCATAGTGATATTCAATGCTGTGATCGTGGTGCATACCAGCCACATGAGTCGAAAATTGATCTCGCAATGGGATTTTTTATTGCAAGAGCGTGACAGGCTAGACATAGAATGGCGAAATTTGCTGTTAGAAGAACAATCGCAATCTGAACACAGTCGAGTGACAAGGATAGCGACCAAGGATCTGGACATGTCCAGACCGCTGCCGAGTCAAGAGGTGGTCATAAGGCTTCAATGAGATAGGGTAAATGGCTAAACAAGCTAAGCTAAAAACAAAGAAGACTAATCCAGAACTCATTCCATGGCGTTTATACGTAGTGGTGGGTTTTGTGTTTCTGCTATTTACCAGTTTGCTAGCCCGCGCTGCGTTTATCCAAATCATAGAGCCAGAAAAGCTACGTTACGAAAGTGATATGCGTACCCTAAGAACCAGCAGTAATCAGGTTCAACGTGGGCTTATTACCGACAGAAACGGAGAAATGTTGGCGGTTAGCGTGCCTGTGATGGCGGTATGGGCCGATCCTAAGCATTCCTTTGATCAAAATGCCTTCAAAGACATGCGCCGCTGGCAAGCGCTGGCCGACGTGCTGCAAGAGCCGGTGGATGAGATTGTCAATAAGGTCAAACGGGATCCTAAGAAACGTTTTATCTACCTTAAACGCCAAGTGACTTCGGCTGTCGCCGATTATATCAAGCAGTTAAAGATAGGCGGTATTTACCTTAAAGCTGAATCTCGTCGCTATTACCCCGCGGGTGAAACTGCGGCGCAGCTCATTGGCATCACTAACATTGACGATGTCGGCATCGAAGGCATAGAAAATACCTACAATGATTGGCTGACGGGCACCCCCAGCAAGCAGAGAGTGCGTAAATCTCGCGATGGCCAAGTGGTCGAGCGCCTTGATGTAGTGGAAGAAGGCGCGAGCTCCAATGATTTAGTGCTCAGTATCGATCAGCGATTACAGCAGCTGGCATATCGTGAACTTAAGCGCGCCACAGAAATTAACCAAGCCACCTCAGGTTCTGTGATCATCTTAGATGTGCACACGGGCGAAGTCATGGCCATGGTCAACACCCCTTCATACAACCCCAATGCGCGTGACAATTTGCAATCTCATCGCATGCGCAACCGTGCCCTTACCGACACCTTCGAACCTGGTTCTACGGTTAAGCCTTTTGCTATGGTCGCAGCCCTAGAAGCTGGGGCCGTCAAGCTCGATGATGTGATTTCAACCTCACCAGGCTGGATGAGGGTGGGCGGCCGTCAGGTACGCGACCCCGTTAATTACGGCGACATGTCGTTAGCGAAAATTTTGGTTAAATCCAGCAACGTCGGCATCAGTAAGGTGGCCTTATCTATCCCAGTTGAGCAGCTACTTGGCACCTATCAGGCCATGGGGCTAGGTAATTATTCAGGCATTAACCTTGCGGGGGAAAGTGCAGGGGTGATTCATGATCGACGCCGTTGGTCTGATTTTGAACGGGCGACCTTATCTTACGGTTACGGCTTAACTGCCACCCCGCTGCAATTGGCACGCATGTATGCGACTTTAGGCAACGGCGGAATTTCCTACCCTGTTTCGGTGTTGAAACTTAAGCAGGCGCCTCAGGGCGAGCGGGTTATCGATGAGAAAGTGGCTCGAGATGTGATGCAAATGCTGGTGGGCGTGACTGAAAAAGGCGGCACTGCAACTCAGGCACATATCGACGGTTACCCTATCGCGGGTAAAACGGGCACCAGCCGTAAGGCGGTCGCCGGTGGTTATGGTGATAACTATATGTCACTGTTTGCAGGGGTTGCGCCTGTGCATAACCCAAGGCTTGCCATTGCGATAGTGATCAACGAGCCAAAGGGTGACCGTTATCATGGCGGCGATGTGGCAGGACCTGCCTTCGGCAAAATAATGTCGGCGGCCCTGCAAATGTTAAATGTGGAGCCCATAACCGAGCGCGAGCAAGTGCAACTTGCCGCAGCACCTAGGAGGGCTCAATGATGCGTTTATCTGATATTTTAGCCCCTTGGTTTCATTACGCTGGGGTTGAATCAGCCTCCAGCATGAGCTTAGACAGCCGTAAAGTGACGCAAGGATGTTTATTTATTGCCTTGCCCGGGCATCAAGTGGATGGCCGTGCTTATATCGAACAAGCGAAAGCCCAAGGCGCGGTAGCGGCCTTGGTGCATACGGATGACCCTGATTCCCATGGAAAGGTAGAAAATCTAGGCAGCGGTATCACGCCTTGGCCTGTGGTGAATTTCTTTCAGTTAAGCAGTCAGCTTAGTGCCGTTGCGGCGCAGTTTTATCCACTAACGCCACAAAAAATGGCACTTATTGGAATCACTGGCACCAATGGCAAGACCTCTGTAAGCCAATTGATCGCACAGCTCACTAGTTTATTGGGCGGCAAAGCCGCCGTTATGGGCACTTTAGGCAATGGCCTGTGGGGCCAGTTAGTTGATAGTGGCAACACTACCGCCGATGCCGTCACTGTCATGGCACAGTTACATGACTTTGATGTCAAGGGCGCAGATATTTGTGCCATGGAAGTCTCAAGCCATGGCTTAGTGCAAGGGCGAGTGACAGCTGTGCCTTTTGATATTGCAGTGTTTACTAACTTAACGCGCGATCATCTTGATTATCATGGAGATATGGCCTCTTACGCCAGCGCTAAGAAGCGGCTATTTCAATTCCCAAGCCTCAAATATGCATTGCTAAACCTTGATGATGACACAGGTGCCCAGTGGTTTGAGGAACTTGCCGCCACTAAACGTAAAGGCTTTAGTGTTAGCCCCAATGCCAAGGCTTGCTATTACACGGATAAGCTTCATTTTGATGATGCCGGTGTGCAAGGGGATTTTTATTATCACGACTTTGGCGAAAACGCAGTCTCTCAACATAAAGCGCGGCTGGTATCGCCACTATTAGGTGCATTTAATCTATCTAATTTATTAGCCGCTATTGCCGCTTTACACCTTAGTGGAGTGGCCATGGCGGATTTACTCGCCGTCACCCCAAAATTAGTGCCAGTTGCTGGACGCATGGAGCGTTTTTCCCTGCCACAAGGTGCCAGCCTAGTGGTGGATTATGCCCACACGCCAGATGCCATAGAGCAAGCCCTAAAAGCGCTGCGTATTCATTGCCATGGGCAATTATGGTGTGTATTTGGCTGTGGCGGTGACAGAGATAAAGGCAAACGGCCCTTGATGGCCCAAGCTGCCGAGCGGTTTGCCGACAAGTTAATGGTCACCAGCGACAATGCTCGCAGTGAAGATCCAAGCGCCATCATTGGCGATGTGCTTAAGGGCTTAACTCAGCCTGAAAATGCCTTAATGGAAGTGGACAGAGTCAGCGCAGTTAAACGGGTTGCCACACTTGCTAAGGCAGGAGACATAGTGCTTTTGGCGGGCAAGGGGCATGAAACCTATCAAGAAATTGCTGGGCAGCGTTTAGATTATGATGAACGCGCCTTGGCACTGACATTATCTCAGGTGACATTATGATCGAATTAACCTTGGACGCATTAGCCCAAAAGTTAAATGCCAAGCACCTTGGAGAAAACCTCACCATAGCCAATGTGAGCACAGACAGCCGCGCAATACCCGCAGCCTGTTTATTTGTGGCACTCAAAGGTGAGCGTTTCGATGCCCATGATTTTGCCGCCACGGCCATAGAAAATGGTGCCAAGGCCTTGTTGGTGGAGCGCGAGCTTGCGCTGGATATTCCTCAGCTCATAGTGGCAAATAGCCAAAAAGCCATGGGTGAAATCGGCGCGCTAGTGCGAGATATTGTCTCGCCAATATGCGTGGCGCTGACCGGCTCAAACGGTAAGACAAGTGTAAAAGAAATGCTTGCCAGTATTTTATCTCAAGGGCATCAAGTGCTTTACACCGCCGGTAATTTTAATAATGAAATCGGTGTGCCGTTAACCTTATTGCGATTAAGCCAAGCTGATGAATACGGAGTATTTGAGCTGGGAGCTAATCACAAGGGCGAAATCGATTACACCTCTTCATTAGTGCGCCCGAGAGTCGCCTTAGTGAACAACATTGGCAGTGCTCATTTAGAAGGCTTTGGCTCCATAGAAGGGATAGCCGAGGCTAAGTCTGAGATATTTAATCACCTAAGTGCCGATGGTGTAGCAGTCATTAATGCCGATGATGCATTTTGTGAGCTAATGAAAACCAAGGCCAAGGCGTTTAAGCAGTTGAGTTTTTCCCGTGAAGCTAATACTAACGCAGACATTCAAGCCACTGGGCTTAACATGAATGCTGCGGGCTGCTATGGCTTTACTATTCACTATCAAGGGCAGCAGTTGGCTGTGCAATTGCCTTTGGCCGGTATTCATCAGGTCAGTAATGCACTGGCAGCCAGTGCCATGTGTTTAGCCTTAGGCATTAGCTTAACTGACATCGTTAGTGGCCTGGCAAGGCTTGCACCAGTGAAAGGCCGGATGCAGCCTCATACCTTAGGGCGCCTGCTGGTCATAGATGACAGTTATAACGCTAACCCTAGTTCTGTCAGCGCCGCCATCGACTGGCTTAAAAATCGTGACGGTTTTTGTTGTTTAGTGCTGGGAGATTTGGGCGAATTAGGCGACAATGCGGCCCATTTACATGCACAAGTCGGCCAACAAGCAAAAGAGGCACAAATCGATGCGCTATTTTGCTGTGGCAGCTTGAGTGAAAATACCAGTTTAGCCTTTGGCAGCCCGCATTATGCTGAGCTGCCTGCTTTGCTTGTGGAATTAACCTCGGCGATTAAGGCCAATCGCGGCGCTGTGACTGTGTTAGTCAAGGGCTCTCGCAGTGCGCGCATGGAAAGAGTGGTAGAGAATTTATTAAATGCTTACGAGCATGGGGAGTTAGCGTA
This sequence comes from Shewanella denitrificans OS217, assembly GCF_000013765.1. Classification (NCBI taxonomy): domain Bacteria; kingdom Pseudomonadati; phylum Pseudomonadota; class Gammaproteobacteria; order Alteromonadales; family Shewanellaceae; genus Shewanella; species Shewanella denitrificans. Next base: position 392,984 of record NC_007954.1, read on the forward strand.
GATGCTGGTTTATCTAGCCGAATATTTAACCCAATTTCATACAGGGTTTCATGTGTTTTCTTATGTGACATTTCGCGCCATCTTGGGCTTGTTGACTGCATTGGTGTTTAGCCTATGGTGTGGTCCTAAACTTATCCGCCGTCTGCAGTTATTGCAGATTGGACAAGTGGTGCGTAATGACGGCCCTGAGTCACATTTTTCTAAACGTGGTACGCCGACCATGGGCGGCTTGCTGATCCTAGCGGGCATCTTTGTTAGCGTCTTGTTGTGGGGCGATCTTGAGAGCCGCTACGTGCTGGTAATGCTGTTTGTGCTGGGTAGCTTCGGCACTATTGGTTTTATCGATGATTATCGAAAAGTGGTGCGTAAAGACACGAAAGGCTTAATTGCCCGTTGGAAATACATTCTGCAGTCTTTGGCGGCGCTTGTGGTTGCTGTGTTCTTGTACAGCAGTTCAACCTTGCCAGGTGAAACGCAACTTGTGGTACCGTTTTTCAAAGATGTGATGCCGCAATTGGGCTTGGTCTTCATCGTGCTGGCTTATTTCACCATTGTTGGCGCCAGTAATGCGGTGAACCTGACCGATGGGCTGGACGGTTTAGCGATTATGCCCACTGTGATGGTGGCTGGTGCGTTTGCACTGATCGCGTATTTATCGGGTCACGTACAGTTCGCCAATTATCTGCATATTCCTCATCTGCCTGAAGCGGGTGAGCTGGTGATAGTCTGCACCGCCATTGTGGGAGCAGGTCTTGGGTTTCTTTGGTTTAACACTTACCCAGCGCAGGTTTTCATGGGTGATGTGGGGTCACTGGCCTTGGGCGCCGCATTAGGTGCTATCGCGGTATTAGTGCGTCAGGAAATTCTATTGGTGATCATGGGCGGGGTATTCGTGATGGAAACCGTGTCTGTGATCTTGCAGGTGGGTTCATACAAGTTGCGTGGTCAGCGTATTTTCCGCATGGCGCCAATTCATCACCACTATGAGCTTAAAGGTTGGCCAGAGCCACGGGTAATCGTGCGCTTTTGGATTATTTCATTGTTTTTAGTGTTACTTGGCCTTGCCACGTTGAAGTTAAGGTAATTAGAGATGCAAACTCAATTCACGCACATAGTACTAGGACTGGGGGCCACAGGGCTTTCTGTAGTGCGTTATTTAGTGTCTCAAGGCATCAAGCCCTTGGTGATGGATAGCAGACGCAATCCTCCTGGGGCCGATGTATTAGCACAAGAGTTTGCCGATATTGAGCTGATTACTGGTGGTTTCGATTGCCGTTATTTAGTCCAGGCACAACAGCTAGTGATAAGCCCAGGTATTGCCATAGATACCCCAGAAGTGCGCGCGGCGATGGACATGGGCATAGAAGTCATAGGTGATGTTGAGCTGTTTGCTCGCGCCATTGCCGATAAAAAGCCCTGCGTGATTGGCATTACCGGCTCGAACGGGAAAACCACTGTCACCACTTTAGTCTATGAAATGCTGTTGGCGGCGGGGTTGAAGGTTGCAGTTGGCGGCAATATAGGCACGCCAGCATTAGATTTGCTCGCCATGGACGTGGATTATTATGTGCTCGAATTATCGAGTTTTCAGCTAGAAACCACCTATAGCCTTAATTGTATCGCCGCGACCTGTTTAAATATTTCAGAAGATCACATGGACAGATACAGTGATTTAACCGCTTATCGCAATGCTAAATTGCGCCTATACGATCAGAGCCGTTTCATCATGTATAACCTAGATGATGAGCTGACTTACCCCCATGAACCCATGAATCAAAACCATTTTGGTTTAGGGGTACCAGATGGTGATGCTTGGGGCTTAGGTGACGGTAAGATATATCACGGCGATAGCGACATCATTAACCTCATAGATGTGGCCTTAATTGGCAGTCATAACCATGGCAATCTACTGGCGGCAATGGCGTTAGTGCATGCCTGCGGCGTCGAAAAAGAGCCCATGGTCACAGTGGCTAAGACATTTAGCGGCTTGTCCCATCGCTGTGAGTTGGTGGCGGTTAAACAGGGCGTGTCTTACATCAATGATTCTAAAGCGACTAATGTTGGCGCTACTGTGGCGGCATTAGAAGGCTTAAGCACTCATCTTGGTGAAGTGTACTTAATTGCCGGAGGTGACGGTAAAGGCGCTGACTTTAGGCCTTTGACTCAAGCGCTTAGCAATGTTGTGCAGCTTATTACTTTGGGCAGGGATGGCCATAAACTAGCAAAATTAAAGCCAGGCGCCATTGAAGTTGCCACCATGGCAGAAGCGGTAGCCAAAGCCGCTGAAATGGCATATTCAGGCGACATCGTCTTGCTATCACCCGCCTGCGCCAGTTTAGACATGTATAAGAATTTTATGGCAAGGGGTGATGACTTTAGGCAATTGGTGGAGCAGCTCCCCGATGGTGTCTAACGAGTTGAGAACTCAGCCTCTTCGCCACGGCATTAATGTGTCTTGGAACCGACTACTGGGTGATAGCGCAACATCCTCCATGATGACTTATGACCGCAGCTTATTATGCGCCATTATCGCGCTGATTTGTTTTGGCTTTGTGATGGTGATGTCGGCCTCAATGCCAGAAGCGCAGAAGCTAACGGGGGATCCGTTTCATTTTATTTATCGTCATGTCGCTTATTTGTTTGGCTGCGTGGTGATTGCTTACTTTGTGCTTAACACTGAGCTCAGCCGCTGGGAAGAATACAGTCCCTATTTAGTATTAATGGTGCTGCTGATGTTAATGGCGGTATTGGTTGTGGGCACCACAGTGAACGGCGCGACGCGTTGGTTATCGGTGGGCCCTATTCGCATCCAAGTGGCAGAATTGGCAAAGTTTGTGTTTGTGATTTATATGGCGGGTTATTTAGTGCGGCGCCATGGTGAATTGAGAGAAAACCGCAAGGGTTTCTATAAGCCTATCGGTGTATACAGCTTGTTTGCTTTGTTGATTATCTTGCAACCTGACTTAGGTACTGTGGTGGTGTTGTTCGTTTGTACCGTGAGTTTGTTGTTTTTAGCTGGTGCTAGAATTGTCGATTTCTTGGTGCTGGTGATGTTTGGCATCATCACCTTCGTCGGCTTGGTGTTGTTTGAACCCTACCGTATGCGCCGAGTGACCTCATTTATGGACCCCTGGGAAGATCCCTTCGGCAGTGGTTATCAGTTAACTCAGTCTTTGATGGCCTATGGACGTGGTGATTGGTTCGGTCAGGGGTTAGGCAATAGCATCCAGAAACTGGCCTATTTACCTGAGGCTCACACCGACTTTATTTTTGCGGTAATAGGCGAAGAAATAGGTTTTATTGGCATTATTTGCGTGTTGCTGGTGTTATTTTTTGTAGCACTAAGGGCCATCCGACTTGGCAACTTATGCCTACTGAATGCCAAACCGTTCGAAGGTTATTTATCCTATGGCATCGGCATTTGGATCTGTTTTCAGACAGTGGTTAATGTGGGTGCAAGCATAGGCATGTTACCGACTAAGGGCTTAACTTTGCCCTTTATTAGTTACGGCGGCAGTAGTTTATGGGTGATGACGGCAGCGGCCATGTTACTTATACGTATCGATCATGAGCGCCGTTTAAGTGCCATTCAAGCCATAGAAGGGAGAATCAAATAATGACAGTCAATCCCATGGCGCCGAGAATTTTAATCATGGCTGGCGGTACAGGTGGTCATGTTTTTCCAGCCTTAGCCGTTGCCAAGAATCTAGCCGAAAAAGGCTGGCAAGTACGCTGGTTAGGCACAGCTGACAGAATGGAAGCTCGCCTAGTACCTCAGCATGGCTTTGATATTGATTTTATCGACATCCAAGGGGTGCGTGGTAATGGTTTACTGCGTACTTTAGCCGCGCCTTTTAAAATCATGCGCTCTATCATGCAGGCCCGTGAAGTGATTGCCGAGTTTAAGCCGCAGGTTATTTTGGGCATGGGCGGTTTTGCCAGTGGTCCAGGGGGGGTAGCCGGGCGTTTAGCTGGTATTCCTTTAGTCTTGCATGAGCAAAATGCCATTCCGGGTATGACCAATAAGTTGTTGGCGCGTATCGCCACTAAGGTATTGTGCGCCTTCCCCAATACGTTTGCGTTAGCGGGCCAGAGTGTACAAGTGGTCGGCAATCCCGTTAGGGAAGAGTTGGCACTCTTGGGTAGCATGAAGCAGCAAGGGCAACATGATGCGTTAAAAGTGCTTGTAGTCGGTGGTAGTTTGGGGGCTAAGGTACTCAATGAAGTAATGCCTAACGTCGTGGCTCAGCTGAGCCGCAGCCTGTCGATTACCGTCTGGCACCAAGTTGGAAAAAACAATTTAGCGTCCACTAAAGCCTGTTACCAGCAGATGGGGCAGGCCGTCAATGTGAATGTAGCCGAGTTTATTGATGATATGGAAGCGGCTTATCGTTGGGCTGATGTGGTAGTGTGCCGCTCAGGAGCCTTGACTGTGTCTGAGCTTGCTGCCGTGGGGTTGCCGAGTATCTTGGTGCCTTATCCCCATGCGGTGGACGACCACCAAACTGTCAATGCCGCCATTCTAGTGGACGCAGGCGCGGGCTTTTTATTACCTCAAGCCATATTAACCAGTGACAATTTAGCTGAAAAGCTGAGCTTATTCGCCAATAACCCTGAGGTATTGGTGCAGATGGGCAAACAAGCTAGAGAGGTTGCCGTGTTAGATGCAACCAATAAAGTGGCCGAGATTTGTGCCGAACTTGCGAGAAAGAGTTGAGATGACCAATACAGAGAAATACAAGCAATTACGTAGCATGATCCCAGAAATGAGACGGATCAAGCATATCCATTTCGTCGGTATTGGCGGCGCGGGTATGGGCGGTATTGCAGAAGTGTTAGTCAATGAAGGCTATCACATCAGTGGCTCAGATATAGCCACCAACAGTGTGACCGACAGATTAATTAGCCTTGGAGCCAAAGTGATTATTGGCCACCATGCTGACAGCGTAGAACATGCCGATGTGGTGGTGGTATCGACGGCGATTAATCATGAAAACCCAGAAATCATTGCTGCCAAAGAGCGCCGTATTCCGATTGTTCGCCGCGCCGAGATGCTCGCCGAACTGATGCGTTATCGTCATGGGGTTGCCATTGCTGGCACCCATGGTAAGACGACCACCACGAGTTTAATTGCTAGCGTGTATGCCCAGGCACAGCGTGACCCTACTTTTGTGATTGGCGGTCTGCTTAATAGCGCAGGCACCAATGCCCGTTTAGGCACGAGTCGCTACTTGATTGCCGAAGCGGATGAAAGTGATGCCAGCTTCTTGCATCTGCAGCCTATGGTGAGCGTAATCACTAACATTGAAGCCGACCACATGGACACCTATGGCGGCGATTTTGAGAAATTAAAAACCACCTTTGTGGACTTTTTGCATAACCTGCCTTTCTATGGGGTGGCAGTCATGTGTATCGATGATGAAATCAACCGTGAAATCATGCCTAGGGTGGGCCGTCAAATTGTCACCTATGGTTTTAGTCAAGATGCCGATGTGCAAGCATTGAATTTTAACCAGATTGGTCATCAAAGCCAGTTTGTGGTCCGTAGAAAAGACAAAGAAGACTTAGCCTTAGTGCTTAACTTACCTGGCGAGCACAATGTGCTCAATGCATTAGCGGCGATTGCCGTTGCCAGCGAAGATGATATCGATGATGAGTCTATCGTTAAGGCATTAGCTGAGTTTGAAGGCATAGGTCGCCGATTCCAGCATTTGGGCGAATTCAACACGGCCAATGGTCAAGTGATGTTGGTGGATGACTATGGTCATCACCCTAGTGAAGTGTTGGCGACCATCAAAGCCGCCCGTGCCGGTTGGCCGGATAAGCGCCTAGTGATGGCGTATCAGCCCCACAGATATAGCCGTACCCGTGACTTATATGATGATTTTGTTGAAGTCTTGTCTCAGGTCGATTGCCTGTTATTACTGGATGTCTACTCGGCAGGTGAAGCGGCAATTCCTGGTGCGGATGGACGGGCCTTATGTCGCTCCATTCGCTTGCGTGGGCAGATAGACCCTATTTTTGTGGCAAGTCCGGATCAACTAGCCAGTGTATTACCGGATGTATTACAAGCTGGGGATTTACTCTTGACTCAAGGCGCTGGCAATATAGGCGCCTTGTCAAAACTCTTGGCAAGTACAAATTTAGGCTTCGAATAGTAAAACAGTCTGTAAAGTGGCTAATAATCAATCAATTGGTGTTAGTTACTGGCTTTAGTTTAATGATAAAGGTCGATACAATGACCGATTGGCAGAAGCACCTTCTGCGGCAGATTCAGGGGCGAAAATAGCGTGTCGTGGAGCGATAAGGGGCGTCAACTCAGAAAGACCTTATCTAGGGTAAATTGGTATTTTTACTCTGGTCTGGTGTTTCTTGTGAGTGTGCTAGGTGCCATCGGTTGGGGAGGTACGCAATTGCACGCCTTGTTGAACGATGCCGATGCCTTACCCATAGAAGCGATAGCGGTAAAAGGTGAGCGAACGTTCACCAAGGACGATGAGATCCAAGATGCATTACAAGATTTAATGCAACGCAGTTTCTTCAGTGCCGATGTGGTTGAAGTACAGCAAGTCTTAGAGTCCCTGCCTTGGGTGTATAAGGCCAAGGTACGCCGAGAGTGGCCGGCACAGTTTAAGGTGCACCTGACAGAGCAAGTGACAGTGGCCAGATGGAACGATAAAGCCTGGCTTAATGTGCAAGGTGAAGTATTCGAAGCGCCTTTGATCTCAGAGCTTGCAGCCTTACCAGTGCTCTGGGGGCCAGAAACCATGGCCAAAGAGGTGCTAACCAGTTTTAAGCAGCTCAATGATTTACTGACCATAAACGGTTTTAAATTGGTGAGTTTGAGTTTAAGCCCGAGACGCGCTTGGCGTGCTCAGTTAGACAATGGCATTTTGCTTGAGCTTGGCCGCGAGGATAAGATGTCCCGCGTGCAACGATTTATCAATGTCTATCCGACATTAGAGAAGAGTAGTAAGCCCGTTGCCAAGGTCGATTTACGCTATGACACAGGATTTGCGGTGGGCTGGAATGAGACAAAATAAGAGAGTCGACAATAAATGATCAAAAATCAGGAAAGAAACCTCATCGTCGGGCTAGACATAGGCACCTCTAAGGTGGCTGTGATCATTGGCGAAGTGCTACCTGACGGCGAAATTAGTGTTGTCGGCTTAGGCAATCATCCTTCCAGAGGGATGGACAAGGGTGGGGTTAACGATCTTGACTCTATTGTGCGCAGCGTACAGCGAGCATTAGATCAGGCCGAACTTATGGCAGATTGCCAAGTCTCATCTGTGTATTTAAGTATCTCGGGTAAACACATACATTGTCAGAATGAAAATGGCATGGTGTCGATTAACGACGAAGAAGTGACCCAAGAAGATGTGGACAATGTGATCCACACGGCGCGTTCGGTAAAAATTCCAACGGAGCGTCGCATTCTTCATGTGTTACCGCAGGAATACGCCATCGACGTGCAAGACGGCATTAAAAGCCCCATCGGCATGTCGGGCATGCGTATGGAAGCCAAGGTGCACATAGTGACCTGTGCTAACGATATGGCAAAAAATATCACTAAGAGCGTTGAGCGCTGTGGTCTAAAAGTTGACGATTTGGTGTTTTCAGGGATTGCCTCGGCAGATTCTGTGCTCACCAATGATGAGAAAGATTTAGGTGTATGTATTGTCGATATTGGTGGCGGCACCACAGATATCGCGGTATACACCAATGGCGCTTTGCGTCACTGCGCAGTCGTTGCGGTAGCCGGTAATCAGGTGACTTCAGATATCGCCAAGATTTTTAGAACGCCATTGACCCATGCAGAGCAAATCAAGGTGCAGTTTGCCAGTGCTCGTAGCGCTATGGTTAGCCGAGAAGACAGTATCGAAGTGCCCTCAGTGGGCGGGCGACCTTCTCGCAGCATGTCGCGTCATACCTTGGCCGAAGTGGTTGAGCCTAGGTATCAAGAATTGTTTGAATTAGTACTTAAAGAATTACAGAAGAGCGGTTTTGAAGATCAAATCGCCGCTGGCATAGTTCTCACAGGCGGCACATCGTCAATATCGGGTGCCGTGGATATCGCCGAAGCTACCTTTGGCATGCCAGTTAGGGTAGCATCGCCGCTGCCAGTGAAAGGATTATACGAATATGTTGATCAACCTATTTACTCAACAGGAATAGGTTTGCTTCATTATGGCGCTAGACGAGTCATAGAACGTCAGTTCGAACGACCAGAGCGCCAAGGGGTTACTAGCTTTTTGAATCGGGTCAAAAGCTGGTTTAAGGGTGAGTTTTAATAACGCAGACTAACGGAGATCAGACTATGTTTGAGATCATGGATACACATTCAGACGAAGCGGTGATCAAGGTCATCGGTGTCGGTGGTGGCGGCGGTAACGCTGTCGAGCATATGGTTAAGCACAGCATCGAAGGTGTTGAGTTTATCGTCACAAATACCGATGCTCAGGCATTGCGTAAATCGAGTGCTGGCTCAACAATTCAGTTGGGACGCGATGTCACTAAAGGCCTAGGCGCTGGCGCTAACCCAGATGTGGGTCGTCAAGCGGCAGAAGAAGACAGGGAAAATATCCTCGCGGCAATTCGCGGCTCGGACATGATCTTTATCGCGGCCGGTATGGGTGGTGGCACAGGTACAGGTGCGGCGCCAGTGGTAGCTGAAATTGCTCGCTCACAAGGCATTCTGACCGTTGCTGTAGTGACTAAGCCGTTCCCGTTCGAAGGTAAGAAGCGCATGATGTATGCAGAGCAAGGCATTGCCGAGCTTGCTAAGCATGTGGATTCGTTGATCACCATCCCTAACGAAAAACTATTAAAAGTATTGGGCCGTGGAACTTCACTTCTGGATGCGTTTGCCGCAGCCAACAATGTGTTACTAGGTGCAGTGCAAGGTATTGCCGAGCTTATCACTCGTCCAGGCCTGATTAACGTCGATTTCGCCGACGTGAAAACCGTGATGTCAGAAATGGGTAATGCCATGATGGGCACAGGGGTCGCTCGTGGTGATGATCGCGCTGAAGAAGCGGCTGAAGCTGCAGTGGCAAGTCCTCTATTGGAAGATATCGATTTAGCCGGTGCACGTGGCGTGTTAGTTAACATCACTGCGGGTATGGATATCACCATCGAAGAGCTGGAAACTGTGGGTAACCATGTTAAGGCTTACGCGTCTGAAAACGCGACTGTGGTAGTGGGCGCGGTTATCGACCCAGAAATGAGTGATGAATTACGTGTGACTGTGGTTGCAACCGGTATTGGTGCTGAAAAGAAGCCAGACATCCAGTTAGTGTCTAAGCCTACTCCTCGTCCAGAGCCTGTGGCGGAAGTGCGTGCTGAACAGGTTGAAGAGCCAGTACAAAACTACATGTCGACTAAAGGCAATGGCAACACAGCTGCGGCAATGCAGCCAGCGGTTGCGCCTATGGCGACACCTATGTCACGGGCCGATGGTGATTACTTAGATATTCCGGCATTTCTGCGTAAGCAAGCCGATTAAGTATGAGCCAGCGATGCACTCGAGTCGATAAGTTGGCATGAGTGCCCCGTGGCTTAGCAGCAAGTTAGCGCTCTGAAAGGTGACGATATCACTGGTCTCTTTGACTGATTTTTTTGTGATCAGCCAAATTTATGCTAGCATATCGCTCTTGTTTGCCGCTTGATCTCGTGTCATGGCAGCAAAAAATGAGATTTTTATTGAGACTACGACGGGTAACTGAATGATTTTTCAAAGAACTGTTCAAAAAATGGTACAGACCACTGGTGTTGGATTACATTCCGGCAACAAGGTGACGCTGCGCATTATGCCTGCCCCCGTTAATTCTGGGATAGTACTGACACGTACCGATCTCAGCCCTGCAGTGTCTATCCCTGCAAAGGCGGAGTTAGTGCGTGAAACTACTATGTGTACCGCACTTGTGAATGACGCGGGTATTCGTATCTCAACCATAGAACACCTATTCGCAGCCTTAGCTGGACTTGGCATAGATAACGCTGTTATCGAAGTCGATGCCCCTGAAATCCCTATTATGGATGGCAGTGCCAGCCCCTTTGTGTTTTTATTGCAAAGTGCGGGAATTAAAGAGCAGGCTGCGGCAAAGAAATACATTAAAATCAACAAGACAATACGTGTTGAAGACGGCGATAAATGGGCTGAATTGAAGCCATTTAAAGGCTTTAGAGTTAATTTTAAAATTGACTTTAATCATCCTGAAATTGCCCGTAGTCAGCAGCATATGGTGATGGACTTTTCGACCTCTGCGTTTGTAAAAGACATCAGCCGTGCCCGTACTTTTGGTTTTATGCGCGATATCGAGTACTTGCGTGCTAATAATCTCGCCCTGGGTGGCAGCATGGAAAATGCGGTTGTGTTGGATGAATACCGCGTCCTCAACCCCGATGGTCTGCGTTATGAGGACGAGTTTGTAAAACACAAAATTCTAGATGCGTTCGGTGATCTGTATGTAGCAGGTCATGCGATAGTCGGAGAGTTTTGTGCATTCAAAACCGGCCATGCGCTGAACAACCAGTTAGTTAGAGCCTTATTAGTACAGCAAGATGCTTGGGAATTGGTGAGCTTCGATAAAGAAGCCGATGTGCCTGTGAGCTTTATGGTGCCAGGCACTCAAGCCTTCGCATAGCGCGTTAAGATTGCCTATTACGGCTGGCCAATGCAGCCAGCCGTTTTAGTTTCTCACCTAGGGACCCTTCCACGTTTTCTGCCAGTGCTTGCAAGTGTTCAGCGGCGACCGAGCTCAATTGAGTGTGTGCGACATTGGTTTTTGATTGCGCTAAGGCTAATCCTGGGTTGACTTTAACCTCAATTGCGGTAAGCATTGGAAGCGTCTCATTCTGCAGTTGGGTTAATAATGCAGATTTCTGAAAATTTATTCTGGCGGCCCAGGCTGCAGATGTGGTTTCAATCACAAGAACACCCTGGCGAAGGTTAGCGACTTTTAGCTCCTGCGCCACAGGGCCATTGAGGATCTGCTTCACATGTTGATTCAGATTATTCAATAGTTCTGCTTTCTCAGCCATTTCGGGCAGTTTCCCGAATTGATGTACTAAGTTGCTGAGGTCTTGGGGGGGCTTTTTCATATAATAATAAAATGGCTGGTTTAGGCTATGAGTGTAACAGTTTTTATCCAAGGTCGAAATGGCGTAACCCGTTGGCAACCGAGCAAACGCTGGTTATTGCTGCCTATCCTTCTACTTGCTTCAGGCACGGGCCTGTATCAATACAGTAGCGATCGTTTTGAAAGCCAGCAAGCCAAAGCCGACAAGAATCAAAAGCTGCGGGAACAACAGAAGCAGCAAGTACTGCAGCTTAAAAATGCAACCGAAACCCAATTGGTGACCTTGGTGACACATGTCGCCAAGATGCAAGCAAAAATTACCCGCCTAGAAGCCCTTGGCCAACAAGTGGCTCAGCACAACCTCCTCGATGACCAATTTGATTTCAGCACTGAAATCGGCATAGGCGGCCCAAGCGAATTTGGCTCAAGCATTGAATTAAACCAGCTTATCGACGATATGGATAAGCTGGCTGCAAGAATTGATAATAATAATGTTCAGCTGTCTCTACTTGAAACAGTGGCATCTAATCTCCATATAGATGAAGAGCGTTATATATCAGGGCGACCAATCTATAAAGGTTGGTTATCTTCGCCCTATGGTTTACGAAATGACCCTTTTAATGGCAGGAGAACTATGCACAAAGGCATAGACTTCGCCGGAACAGAAGGGGCCGATGTGATTGCAACAGCAGCTGGTGTAGTTACTTGGGCCGGAAACATGTTTGGTTATGGTGAATTAGTGGAGATAGATCATGGTAATGGTCTGCGCACGCGCTATGGGCATAATAAGGCTTTGTCAGTAAACGTAGGTGACGTGGTTGCCAAAGGCGAGAAGATTGCCAATATGGGAAGTTCAGGCCGGTCTACCGGTCCCCATGTACATTACGAAGTATTGCGTAGTGGTCAGCAAATCGATCCTCGAAAATATGTCTATCGCAAGACAAGTTAATAGCATTAGCGGTTAGCGCACTCAATTAAACTCAACCTACAAGAGATAGTGATTAAGATGTTAGGCAAACTACTGACAAAATTATTCGGAAGTCGAAACGACCGTACCTTAAAAAACCTTGGCAAAATCGTCACCCAAATTAACGCATTAGAAGCAGACTTTCAAAAGCTGTCGGACGATGAGCTCAAAGCAAAAACCCTTGAGTTTCGTGAGCGTTTAGAAAAAGGTGAAACTTTAGACGACATTATGGCAGAAGCTTTCGCCACTGTGCGTGAAGCCTCTGTCCGTGTGTTTGAGATGCGCCCGTTTGATGTGCAGCTCTTAGGCGGCATGGTGCTAAACAGTAATCGTATTGCTGAGATGCGTACCGGTGAAGGTAAAACACTGACCGCGACACTGCCCGCTTACTTAAATGGTCTAAGCGGTAAAGGCGTTCACGTGATTACGGTGAATGACTACCTTGCTGGTCGAGATGCGGAAAATAACCGCCCATTATTTGAATTCTTAGGCTTAACCGTCGGAATTAACGTTGCGGGTATTGGCCAAGCCGAAAAGAAAATGGCGTACGCAGCAGATATCACTTACGGTACCAACAATGAGTTTGGTTTCGATTATCTGCGCGACAATATGGCGTTCTCACCCCAAGAGCGCGTTCAGCGTCCGCTGCATTATGCGCTTATCGATGAAGTGGATTCAATCCTTATCGATGAAGCTCGTACCCCTTTGATTATTTCTGGTGCAGCTGAAGACAGTTCAGAGCATTACCGTAAAGTGAATGTGCTTATTCCATCGCTTATCCGTCAAGAAAAAGAAGACACAGAAGATGAAGTTGGCGAAGGCGACTACAGCATAGACGAGAAAGGCAAGCAGGTTCATTTGACTGAACGTGGTCAAGAGAAAGTTGAACTCTTGTTAATTGAATCAGGCATGTTAGCCGAAGGTGACTCTCTGTATTCCGCGGCGAATATTTCACTACTGCATCACGTGAATGCGGCATTGCGTGCCCACACCTTATTTGAAAAAGACGTTGATTACATAGTACAAGACAATGAAGTGATCATAGTCGATGAGCATACTGGCCGTACTATGCCTGGACGTCGTTGGTCAGAAGGCTTACATCAAGCGGTTGAAGCCAAAGAAGGGGTTCATATTCAAAATGAAAACCAGACTCTAGCCTCGATAACGTTCCAGAATTACTTCCGTCAGTATGAAAAGCTTGCCGGTATGACGGGTACTGCTGATACTGAAGCATTTGAATTTCAACACATTTATGGTTTAGATACCGTCGTCGTACCAACTAATAAGCCTATGGTTCGTAACGATATGGCTGACTTGGTGTATTTGACGGCCAGTGAGAAATACGCTGCGATTATTAAAGATGTTGAAGGTTGCCGTGAACGTGGTCAGCCCGTGCTCGTAGGTACAGTTTCCATTGAGCAGTCTGAATTATTGGCATCATTGCTGAAAAATGCCAAAATTCCCCATAGCGTACTTAATGCTAAATTCCATGAAAAAGAAGCTGAGATTGTGGCTCAAGCAGGCCGCACCGGCGCGGTAACCATAGCCACTAACATGGCGGGTCGTGGTACGGATATCGTCTTGGGTGGTAACTGGAAGGTTGAGATTGAAAACTTAACCAATCCAACGGATGAGCAAATAGCAAAAATACGTGCCGATTGGCAAATCCATCATGACGCCGTTATTGCTGCAGGTGGTTTACATATCTTAGGTACAGAACGTCACGAATCTCGTCGTATCGATAACCAGCTTCGTGGTCGTTCAGGTCGTCAAGGTGATGCGGGTTCATCACGCTTCTATCTCTCCATGGAAGACAGCTTAATGCGTATCTTCGCTTCAGAGCGAGTATCCGGCATGATGAAGAAACTCGGCATGGAAGAAGGCGAAGCCATCGAACATCCTTGGGTATCGCGGGCCATTGAGAATGCACAGCGTAAAGTTGAAGCACGTAACTTCGATATTCGTAAGCAATTACTTGAATACGATGATGTGGCTAACGATCAACGTCAGGTGGTTTACTCACAGCGTAATGAGTTGATGGACGCAACGAGCATTCAAGACACCATCAAAAATATCGAAGCCGATGTGATAAATGATCTAGTGGATCAATATATTCCACGTCAATCACTGGAAGAACTGTGGGATGTACCTGGGCTTGAGCAGCGATTCCACCAGGAGTTTGGCATTCAATTGCCAATTCAGCAATGGTTAGAGAAAGAAGAAGACTTGCATGAAGAAACCTTGCGTGAGCGCATAGTGGCTTCGTGGAGTGATGCATACCAAGCTAAAGAGGCTATGGTCGGAGCCGATGTGCTACGTCAATTCGAAAAAGCGGTCATGTTGCAAACGTTAGACGGACTCTGGAAAGAGCATTTAGCGGCGATGGATCATTTGCGTCAAGGCATACACCTACGTGGTTATGCACAAAAGAATCCTAAGCAGGAATACAAGCGCGAATCTTTCGAGCTATTCCAACAAATGTTAGATTCGTTAAAGCATGATGTAATCAGCGTGCTATCTAAAGTGCAAGTTCAGGCACAATCAGATGTTGATGACATGGAGCAGCGTCGCCGTGAAGAAGAAGCGAAAATTCAACGTGACTATCAACATGCTGCAGCGGAAGCATTAACTGATGAGTCTCAAGCATCTAGCGACAACACACCTAAGACAATGATCCGTGAAGGTGACAAAGTGGGCCGCAACGATCCTTGTCCCTGTGGTTCTGGTAAAAAATACAAACAGTGTCACGGTAAGTTAAGCTAATCGACGCTATGGTAATGACCGACTTAGATACTTCTAAAGACAAGTAAACAAGATCCAGTCAGTAAAGGCAGCCTAATTAGGCTGCCTTTTTGTTTTAGCGGCGAATGAAACCAACTCTAATCGTCATAACACTCACTAAGAAGGGCGTTGAAATGGTCTTTAAATACCAAATTGTGGATAACATTGGGGGTAAATAGTGCATATCGTGTAGTTAAGTGGATAAGATGTAAAAAGATCGCCAAAAGACGATCTTTTTACACAAAAGCGCTTGCGTAAAATTATGATCTGCCTATAATGCGCAACCACTGACACGGCAAATGGTTCACACCAGCGCTGAGTCAGTTTGGTTTATAGGTTGATTTGAAAGAGTTAACCGGTTAAATCAAAGCGAAAAGAAAGTTTGAAAAAACACTTGACGCTGACAACGGATTGCGTAGAATACGCAGCCCAAGCCAACGACCTAGCGTCTAACGGCGATGTCTGAAAAATCGACATCAAGTTCTTTAACAATACGAACAAGAAATCTGTGTGGACACTCACAGGTATTGAGTTATTCGACAATTATTTAAATCAGTTTAACTGCTTTAGATAATCAAAAAATTTAAACTCAATGCAACGATGAATGTCCATAGCAATATGTACAAAAGACTTTGTTAACTTCGGTTGATAAAGCAATCAGAATTCATTGAGCCGAAACATTCCTTCTTATTATGTAAGAGTGGGTGTTTCAAAAAAACTTTAATTGAAGAGTTTGATCATGGCTCAGATTGAACGCTGGCGGCAGGCCTAACACATGCAAGTCGAGCGGCAGCGGGAAGATAGCTTGCTATCTTTGCCGGCGAGCGGCGGACGGGTGAGTAATGCCTAGGGATCTGCCCAGTCGTGGGGGATAACAGTTGGAAACGACTGCTAATACCGCATACGCCCTACGGGGGAAAGGAGGGGACCTTCGGGCCTTTCGCGATTGGATGAACCTAGGTGGGATTAGCTAGTTGGTGAGGTAATGGCTCACCAAGGCGACGATCCCTAGCTGGTCTGAGAGGATGATCAGCCACACTGGAACTGAGACACGGTCCAGACTCCTACGGGAGGCAGCAGTGGGGAATATTGCACAATGGGGGAAACCCTGATGCAGCCATGCCGCGTGTGTGAAGAAGGCCTTCGGGTTGTAAAGCACTTTCAGTCAGGAGGAAAGGTAGCGTGTTAATAGCACGTTGCTGTGACGTTACTGACAGAAGAAGGACCGGCTAACTCCGTGCCAGCAGCCGCGGTAATACGGAGGGTCCGAGCGTTAATCGGAATTACTGGGCGTAAAGCGTGCGCAGGCGGTTTGTTAAGCCAGATGTGAAAGCCCCGGGCTCAACCTGGGAATTGCATTTGGAACTGGCGAACTAGAGTCTTGTAGAGGGAGGTAGAATTTCAGGTGTAGCGGTGAAATGCGTAGATATCTGAAGGAATACCGGTGGCGAAGGCGGCCTCCTGGACAAAGACTGACGCTCATGCACGAAAGCGTGGGGAGCAAACAGGATTAGATACCCTGGTAGTCCACGCCGTAAACGATGTCTACTCGGAGTTTGGTGCCTTGAGCACTGGGCTCCCAAGCTAACGCATTAAGTAGACCGCCTGGGGAGTACGGCCGCAAGGTTAAAACTCAAATGAATTGACGGGGGCCCGCACAAGCGGTGGAGCATGTGGTTTAATTCGATGCAACGCGAAGAACCTTACCTACTCTTGACATCCACAGAAGCCAGCAGAGATGCAGGTGTGCCTTCGGGAACTGTGAGACAGGTGCTGCATGGCTGTCGTCAGCTCGTGTTGTGAAATGTTGGGTTAAGTCCCGCAACGAGCGCAACCCCTATCCTTATTTGCCAGCACGTAATGGTGGGAACTCTAGGGAGACTGCCGGTGATAAACCGGAGGAAGGTGGGGACGACGTCAAGTCATCATGGCCCTTACGAGTAGGGCTACACACGTGCTACAATGGCGAGTACAGAGGGTTGCAAAGCCGCGAGGTGGAGCTAATCTCACAAAGCTCGTCGTAGTCCGGATCGGAGTCTGCAACTCGACTCCGTGAAGTCGGAATCGCTAGTAATCGTGAATCAGAATGTCACGGTGAATACGTTCCCGGGCCTTGTACACACCGCCCGTCACACCATGGGAGTGGGCTGCAAAAGAAGTGGGTAGTCTAACCTTCGGGAGGACGCTCACCACTTTGTGGTTCATGACTGGGGTGAAGTCGTAACAAGGTAGCCCTAGGGGAACCTGGGGCTGGATCACCTCCTTACCTATACGACTAACTCATACCTGAAAGTGAGAAATCACCTTGAGTGTTCACACAGATTACTTGTTAACCTGACTTCTCTTATGAGAATAAAGGGTAGAGTGAAATGCGCCGCGAGCCGGTTAGCATTGTTCTTTAACAATTTGGAAAGCTGATAGTACTAACTAAAAGGCGCAGAAATGACGATTCGTTGTCGTTTGTGTGATTAGGTTAGTGCGAAAATAATATTTGTGTGCAAACACGAATATGAGTTCTCAAAACACTTTATTAAGTGTCTTGAATATTTTTAAAACTAAGGCGTGTCCACTTCCTACCCGGAAGGTGAGACAAGTAAAAACCAAGCTGGTCTCACTCTTTATTGAGTGACGTACGACTCAGTGTTTTTCTTATCATTTGTTTATGCAAAAGGTAAGCGCAGTTAATCGCTTGTTAGGCAAGGCTTGAAGTGGAACGACGAATGAGTGTAGCAGCGCTACATGATTGAGGAGTGACACTGAAAACGATGCATAACAAGATGAATAACAAGCGAAAAGAAGAAACCTATCTGGGTTGTATGGTTAAGTGACCAAGCGTATACGGTGGATGCCTTGGCAGTCAGAGGCGATGAAGGACGTAGTAACTTGCGAAAAGCGTTGGCGAGCTAGTAACAAGCATTTGAGCTAACGATGTCCGAATGGGGAAACCCGGCCACACAAGTGGTCATCATAACGTGAATACATAGCGTGATGAGGCGAACCTGGGGAACTGAAACATCTAAGTACCCAGAGGAAAAGAAATCAACCGAGATTCCCCTAGTAGCGGCGAGCGAACGGGGATTAGCCCTTAAGTCTATGGGGTGTTAGTGGAATGGTCTGGAAAGTCCAGCGGCACAGGGTGATAGCCCCGTACACGAAAACTAACCGTAGATGAAAACGAGTAAGGCGGGACACGTGACATCCTGTTTGAATATGGGGGGACCATCCTCCAAGGCTAAATACTCCTGACTGACCGATAGTGAACCAGTACCGTGAGGGAAAGGCGAAAAGAACCCCTGTGAGGGGAGTGAAATAGAACCTGAAACCGTATACGTACAAGCAGTGGGAGCGGTTCTTGAGACCGTGACTGCGTACCTTTTGTATAATGGGTCAGCGACTTACATTTTGTAGCGAGGTTAAGCGAATAGCGGAGCCGTAGGGAAACCGAGTGTTAACTGCGCGTTTAGTTGCAAGGTGTAGACCCGAAACCGAGTGATCTAGCCATGGGCAGGTTGAAGGTTGAGTAACATCAACTGGAGGACCGAACCGACTAATGTTGAAAAATTAGCGGATGACTTGTGGCTGGGGGTGAAAGGCCAATCAAACTCGGAGATATCTGGTTCTCCTCGAAAGCTATTTAGGTAGCGCCTCGAGCGAATACCATTGGGGGTAGAGCACTGTTAAGGCTAGGGGGTCATCCCGACTTACCAACCCTTTGCAAACTCCGAATACCAATGAGTACTACTCGGGAGACAGACAGCGGGTGCTAACGTCCGTTGTCAAAAGGGAAACAACCCAGACCGTCAGCTAAGGTCCCAAAGTACTAGCTAAGTGGGAAACGATGTGGGAAGGCTTAGACAGCTAGGATGTTGGCTTAGAAGCAGCCATCATTTAAAGAAAGCGTAATAGCTCACTAGTCGAGTCGGCCTGCGCGGAAGATGTAACGGGGCTAAGCTAGTCACCGAAGCTACGGGTGCATTTCATTAGAAGTGCGCGGTAGAGGAGCGTTCTGTAAGCCGTTGAAGGTGAAGGGGTAACCCACGCTGGAGGTATCAGAAGTGCGAATGCTGACATGAGTAACGATAAAGGGGGTGAAAAACCCCCTCGCCGGAAGACCAAGGGTTCCTGTCCAACGTTAATCGGGGCAGGGTGAGTCGACCCCTAAGGTGAGGCCGAAAGGCGTAATCGATGGGAAACAGATTAATATTTCTGTACTTCTGCTAACTGCGATGGAGAGACGGAGAAGGCTAGGCTAGCGCGGCGTTGGTAGTCCGCGTTTAAGGTGGTAGGTTGAATTCTTAGGCAAATCCGGGAATTCGTACTTTAATGTACAGGCTGAGAGCTGATGACGAGTCACTAAGGTGATGAAGTAGTTGATGCCATGCTTCCAGGAAAATCTTCTAAGCTTCAGGTTAGTAGGAATCGTACCCCAAACCGACACAGGTGGTCGGGTAGAGAATACCAAGGCGCTTGAGAGAACTCGGCTGAAGGAACTAGGCAAAATGGTACCGTAACTTCGGGAGAAGGTACGCTGCTGTTGGTGATGGGACTTGCTCCCTAAGCTGACGGCAGTCGCAGATACCAGGTGGCTGCAACTGTTTATCAAAAACACAGCACTGTGCAAAATCGCAAGATGACGTATACGGTGTGACGCCTGCCCGGTGCCGGAAGGTTAATTGATTGGGTTATCTTCGGAGAAGCTCATGATCGAAGCCCCGGTAAACGGCGGCCGTAACTATAACGGTCCTAAGGTAGCGAAATTCCTTGTCGGGTAAGTTCCGACCTGCACGAATGGCGTAATGATGGCCACGCTGTCTCCAGCCGAGACTCAGTGAAGTTGAAATTGCGGTGAAGATGCCGTATACCCGCGGCTAGACGGAAAGACCCCGTGAACCTTTACTATAGCTTGGCACTGAACATTGAACCTACATGTGTAGGATAGGTGGGAGACTTTGAAGCATGAACGCTAGTTTGTGTGGAGTCGTCCTTGAAATACCACCCTTGTAGTTTTGATGTTCTAACCTGGACCCCTTATCGGGGTTAGGGACAGTGCCTGGTGGGTAGTTTGACTGGGGCGGTCTCCTCCCAAAGAGTAACGGAGGAGCACGAAGGTTGGCTAAGTACGGTCGGACATCGTACGGTTAGTGCAATGGCATAAGCCAGCTTAACTGCGAGACATACACGTCGAGCAGGTACGAAAGTAGGTCATAGTGATCCGGTGGTTCTGAATGGAAGGGCCATCGCTCAACGGATAAAAGGTACTCCGGGGATAACAGGCTGATACCGCCCAAGAGTTCATATCGACGGCGGTGTTTGGCACCTCGATGTCGGCTCATCACATCCTGGGGCTGAAGTCGGTCCCAAGGGTATGGCTGTTCGCCATTTAAAGTGGTACGCGAGCTGGGTTCAGAACGTCGTGAGACAGTTCGGTCCCTATCTGCCGTGGGCGTTGGATGATTGAAGGGAGCTGCTCCTAGTACGAGAGGACCGGAGTGGACGAACCGCTGGTGTTCGGGTTGTCATGCCAATGGCATTGCCCGGTAGCTACGTTCGGAATCGATAACCGCTGAAAGCATCTAAGCGGGAAGCGAGCCCTAAGATGAGTCATCCCTAGAGCTTTAAGCTCTCTAAAGGGCCGTAGGAGACTACTACGTTGATAGGCAAGGTGTGTAAGCGTTGTGAGGCGTTGAGCTAACTTGTACTAATGACCCGTGAGGCTTAACCATACAACCCAGATGGGTTTTACTGATAACCTTAGTAATAGAAATAGAGCGCTTAATAAAGTGCGAACTCAAAACGAAATCAGCTTTCCGAATTATTATTTAATGCACAAATGAGTGCGTTAGATAGGAGCAATTTATCAAATACATCCCTGTATTTGACCCTAACGGGCCGCACTAAAGTGCGTTAAAAATTTGTTCCGTACAATTTTTTGTCTGGAAACCATAGAGCTGTGGCACCACCTGATCCCATTCCGAACTCAGAAGTGAAACACAGTATCGCCGATGGTAGTGTGGGGTCTCCCCATGTGAGAGTAGGTCATTTCCAGGCGCCTAATTTCTCGTAAGAGAAAGTCTCCTGATAATGACATATCAGCGACTTAAAAAGAATTTAGCATGCAGCGTAAGCAAATTGCTAAAGGAGCGGTAGTTCAGTTGGTTAGAATACCGGCCTGTCACGCCGGGGGTCGCGGGTTCGAGTCCCGTCCGCTCCGCCAACTTCAGATGAAGGCCTTTGCAGGAATGCAAAGGCCTTTTTCGTATCTAAAATTTACGAATGAACATCAAAAACTGATACCCATTACGATTAAAGACTTCCAGTTTAGCCCAATCCCTATGACATAATCTTTTTACCCTATTTCGACGTTCAATGAACGTATTCCATGCAGTACAGCATTGCTCAACAATATCGTTAACTTCGGCTAGGTCCTGCGTATACCAACCAGCACCATCAAGGATCAGATCATTGCCTGTAGCTATCGACATTTGCTTTTAATGCTGCCTCATCCATCTTAAAATCAAATATCAACGCGATCATAAGGAAGATAGACAGGAGTATATCGCTGGCTTTATACCAATCACATTAATTATGTGATCTATCAGAGCGCCTCAAGCTTTTCAATTCAAGGCGCATTAATGCAGTAAGGGTTGTTCCCTTTCAAACCTCATTCTTGCACAGGAATGCAACAATGAAGTGGAACGCTTGAGACGCTCCCGAAGGGCGGGTTTCAAAGGGGGTTTCTCTGCGTTGAAGACTTTTGACATAGCACCACTATTGTAATGGTCAAGTTTTTCTGGAGAGATTTTAAGCCGCTTTTTTTAACTCATTATATTTTTGATGTGGCGTCTTATAATCTATTGCCGAATGTCTGCGTTTGTAATTGTAGAACTGAATATATTGCTCAACCACGCTCACTACTGCGCTGTGATTTATAAAGGTAGTGTTCATAATTCTGTGTCATTTCAGTAAACTGTACAAAAACAGGAATGACACATGACTCAACCTTTTAACTTTGAACAAGCCCTTAAAGATCTTCAAGCGGGTAAAAACCTCACAGGCAAAGACAGTATTCTTGGCCCCTTGATTAAACAACTTACCGAAGCGGCGCTTCAAGCCGAACTTGAGCAGCACTTGGCTCATGATGAGCAACCTAACCGCAAGAATGGTAAAACGGCTAAAACGATTAAGCACCTGTCAGGCAGCTTTGAGCTAGAAACGCCTCGCGATAGAAATGGCTCCTTCGAACCTCAGCTCATCAAGAAGAACCAAACCACGCTCACCGATGAAATCGACCGCAAAGTGCTGTCGATGTTCAGCATGGGCATGAGCTACCGTGACATCAATCAGCACGTCGAGGAAATGTACGGCATTAATGTTTCCAGCGTGACCATTAACGCCATAACTGACAAGCTCATTCCTGAGCTTAAAGCCTGGCAACAGCGCCCACTCGACAGCCACTACCCGATTGTCTGGCTCGATGCGATACATTACAAAGTCAAAGAAGATGGCCGTTACATCAGCAAAGCGGTGTACACCCTGCTAGCCCTTAATATGCAAGGAAAAAAAGAAATACTCGGCCTGCATTTATCTGAAAATGAAGGGGCTAATTACTGGTTATCTGTGCTGACCGATCTTAATAATCGCGGCGTAAAAGACATCCTTATCGCCTGTGTTGATGGCCTGACGGGGTTTCCTGAAGCCATCGCCAGTATCTTCCCGAATACAGAGACGCAGTTGTGCGTCATTCACCAAATTCGCAACTCAATGAAGTACGTCGCCTCGAAAAACCAGAAGGCGTTCATGGCCGATTTAAAGTGTGTTTATCGCGCGGTGAGCAAGGAAGCGGCGGAGCTAGCGTTAGATGAACTAGAAGCGAAATGGGGCGAGGCTTATCCACTTGTTATTAATTCTTGGCGCCGTAAGTGGCACAATTTATCGCACTATTTTAAGTATCCAGAGCACATCAGAAAAGTAATTTACACCACGAATGCGGTGGAAGCGGTACACCGTCAATTTAGGAAGTTAACCAAAACTAAAGGGGCTTTTCCTAATGAAAATAGCTTGTTGAAGCTACTTTATGCTGGCATATTGAACGCCTCGAATAAATGGACAATGCCCATTCACAATTGGAGCCTTTGTTTATCTCAGTTAGCGATTTATTTTGAAGGGCGTTTAGACAGCGTGCTAGAAATTTAAACTTAACCTGACACAGAATTTCGAACGCCCTCTTTATAAATGCCAACTGGTTTAATCTTTCAGTCTTTAAA
The DNA here is from genome assembly GCF_000013765.1 of Shewanella denitrificans OS217. Taxonomy (NCBI): domain Bacteria; kingdom Pseudomonadati; phylum Pseudomonadota; class Gammaproteobacteria; order Alteromonadales; family Shewanellaceae; genus Shewanella; species Shewanella denitrificans. The sequence continues at coordinate 416,080 of NC_007954.1, forward strand.
CTCCTAAAAAATCGTTCCATCACCGCATTATCCCAGCAATTGCCTCTACGACTCATGCTTTGCTCGATACCTAAGTGTTTTAGCCGCTCTCTAAACACTTTGGCTGAGTACTGACAGCCCTGGTCGGAGTGAAACATCAATGCCTGTGTATTGGGCCTCTTACGTTGTATCGCGTTATTTAAGGCCGCTGTCGCTAATGCTGCATTGGGTTGACTTGATAAAGCATACCCAACGATCTCTTTGGTTCCTAAATCAAGCACACAGGCTAAATAACTCCAGCCTTGATGTGATTTTATATAGGTAATATCACCAACCCAGTGAGTATTATAAGTCGTAGGATTAAACTGTCGTCTAAGCAAATTAGGGGCGTAAACTTGCTCCTCACCTTGGTTAGGATAGTAATGCTTTTTCTTTGGCCTAATCGCCCTTAGCCCCAAGTTTTTCATGACCGTAGAAATAGCGTAAACACCTACTCTACAATCTAAATCAAGTAGTTCAGCCTGTATTCTTCGTTTGCCATAAGTAGAGTAAGAATCAGTGAAAACTTCCTCAACCAACTGCATAACTGACTGTTTATTAATACTTAACGGTATTGGTTTGTAATAGAAACTACTGCAACTTATTTCGAAGGCGCGACATAACTCATTCACTTTAAACTCGGGGTTTGCTTTCTTTACTTCGCGCATCATTTTAAGTTTTGATTGTCTCGAATGAAGAAAGCTGCAGCCTTTTTTAAGATATCATTATCCCTCATGGCTTGTTTTAGTTGGGCTTCTAGAAGCTGTATTCTTCGTTGGTCTTCAGTTAATGCTTTGGCATTTTCTGGGGTTTCACCGGCTAATTCAGCTTGATACTGCACTTTCCATCTAGACACCGCAGATTTACCGGCACCTGACATATCTTCAATTTGCTTGTTCGTGTAACCCTGTTCGACCATCAGCTTGGCATATTCTAATTTTTGAAGAGGGCTGATATGGACTGCGCTTTTTCTGGTCATGTTTAATACCGATAAGATTTTGTGTATTTTAAGCTGAAAATCACTCCAGTTTCATTAGACCATTACACCCCTTTGAACTCCCGCTGAATGACCAGATAATTAATACGATTGGTATTAGATTGCAGTTTTTTTAAAGCGTCTGGCGACTTCTGAACGATTATTAATTTGCAGGAAGGTAGCTACGGCTAATAGGCGGATCTTCTCGTTATCATTTTATTTTGTTTAGAGAGGGCGAGTATTACTTTGTCTGATAAAGTTGCCATGCTTAAAAGACTGTAAATGTTGTATCGCCATTAGATCATATAATCAATGACATAGGGATAATGCTATCATTGCTGTAAGGCCATGATAAAAATAAAATTTTTATCATATCAGCAGCGTTTAGTTAAGGTTAAGTCTATGCCTGAACGCTGGCGCATTTGTTTCACTTGTTCATGACTGGCGCGCATGTCGGCATCTCCTACTCTGAAATAGCTGCCAGAAAATGGATCTTGGCCAAGATAGATGGGCCTTAGGCTTTTATCTACTGCAGGGATATGAAGGCGAATAAGTTTTTTTGACATAATTTCAATGATTTGTACATCAGTTGGCGCCAGTATGTTGTGGCTTATCTTGGTCGGGTTGTTAAGGATTTCCCAAATTTCACTCAGCATGGGCATAGGATTGATTATGCCCTCAATGGTGAATTCGCCCTTGTCTTCACGCACCCCAAGAATGATCTCACCGCCTAAAGTATTAGCGAATGCGCTGTAGGTTTCCCACATATCTTCAGGTAACTGGCCTGTGCCATCACGGCCGCCGGCCAATTTAAACTCAACCTGAGCCGATTCTTGTAAGTGATTAATATCATCTAATGCGAAGGTAAGCATGGTCATCTAGGCTGCCTTTGAATGAGTGAGCCGATAGATTGAGCATATGAGAAATAAAATGACTCAGCAAGTTCATGAGTCATAAAGGCCAAATGCATCATCTTAAGTTAAGGCTTATCCTTAGCATGGCATTGTATTTGTGGTGTTCACATTAGGGGTTAAGACGCACCCACTGCATAACCAGATAATAAATAAGATTAGTCGATGCGATTGGTATTAATCTCTATGATAGGATTCTATCCTATAAATCACAGTGGTAAGCGGTTGATTTATATTGCAGTAAACAGATACATTTGAATGCTTAAAGAATTAAGATAAAGGATTTGATGATGTTAGAAATGGCGGTAATTTATCTCGCGGCGGCCATAGTCGCAGTCCCAGTAGCTAAACGATTAGGCTTAGGTTCTGTCCTTGGCTACTTGTTAGCTGGGATCCTCATCGGTCCTTTCCTGTTAGGCTTGGTAGGTGAACAGACAGATGTGATGCACTTTGCCGAATTTGGCGTGGTGATGATGCTATTTTTAGTGGGCCTTGAACTGCAACCTTCAAGACTCTGGAAGCTGAGGCATTCCATCATAGGGCTAGGTGGCTTGCAGGTGCTACTCAGCGCTGGATTAATATTCGCCATCGGGTTTTATTTGTTTGAGCTTCAATGGCAAACTGCGCTGGCCATAGGGCTGATGTTGTCGCTGTCATCCACTGCCATAGTGTTACAAACTTTGACCGAGAAAGGCTGGATAAAACAAGATGCGGGGCAAAATGCCTTCTCAGTCTTGTTATTTCAAGACATCGCAGTGATCCCCATTTTAGCCTTGATCCCCCTATTGGCGTTCACCGATATCAATGCCGCCCAAGCCGATCATGGCAATATGATAGCCCACCTCCCAAGCTACCTGCAGGTGATGATTTCTTTGGGGGTCATCGGCACTATTATTCTCGCTGGCCGGTATGTGAGTGCACCTTTGTTTCGCTATATTGCCGAGACTCACCTGAGGGAGATTTTCACTATTTCAGCCCTGTTCTTAGTGGTGGCGATTGCGGTTATCATGCAAAAAATTGGATTGTCGCCAGCGCTTGGAACCTTTCTTGCTGGTGTGGTATTGGCCGAAAGCGAATTTCGCCACGAATTAGAAGTGGATATTGAACCCTTTAAAGGCTTGCTGCTAGGGTTGTTTTTTATCACAGTCGGCGCCTCGATTGACTTCCCGTTACTGTTAGAACAGTCCTTGTTGGTCCTCGGATTAGTGTTAGGTTTATTGCTGGTTAAAGCGCTAGTGTTATTTGTGTTGGCACAGGGATTTAAGATGCAAGGCGAGCAGAAGTTACTGTTTACTTTAGCGTTAGCTCAGGGGGGGGAGTTTGCCTTTGTGCTCTTGTCCTTGACGCAAAACTTAGAGATTTTAACCTTAGAGCAAACCAAAGTCGTGACCTTAGTGGTCACCATATCCATGTTGTGCGCCCCCTTATTGCTGATGTTTTATGAGCGTTTGTTAGTAAAGAAAACACCGGAAAATCCTGAGTATGACAATGAAATTGAAGCGACAAACAGTGTCATTATTGCTGGCTACGGCCGCTTTGGCCAAGTGGTGGGGCGCCTGTTATCGGCTCAGGGGTATCATCTCTCTATTTTAGATCACAGCCCCAGTCAAATTGACATGTTGCGCCGCTTTGGTAATAAGGTTTTTTATGGCGATGCGGCTAGAAAAGACTTGCTGGAAGCCGCTGGGGCTAAAGATGCTCAACTATTAGTGATTGCCATAGATGCACCCGATAAAGCACTGGAAATCGTCGAGCTTGCCCACAAACACTACCCTCAACTTAAGATAGTCGCCCGGGCTATCGACAGGCGACACGCCTATCAATACCTGCGCTTAGGCGTGACCAGCTTTAAGCGTGAAACGTTCGACTCTGCGGTGAATCTTGGCATCGAAGCCTTAACCTTGCTAGGGAACTCAAGCACAGTGGCAGAGCGCGCTGGCGATCTCTTTAGTCAGCATGATAATGCCTCTTTGCATGAGCTTGCCGCCCTGTGGGGAGACGATCATACCTATGGTGTGGCAGTGCGTCAGCGGATGGAAGACTTAAAACAAGTGCTGGCGAAAGACAAGGCGGCCCAAGAGCGACTCAATACCTGTAAAGGCGGCGACTGCTAAGTTATGAATGGCAATTTTAGGTTTTATTAATGGGGAGATGACCTAGGGCTTAAGCCTAGCAGCATGGCATTCGCTTAAGGCTCATCGCCTAAAGAGATGGCGTCCACATCGGCGATGACGTCTCTGCTACCCAGTTGTTTGCGTATGTCGGCCAGCACTTGCTTGGCCGTATCCCTAAAGGTGGTGAGTTTGCCGCCATAGATACTCAGTAATCTTGGTTCAAAGCCGTCCACCCCTAAGGTTCCTGGCACAATGAGGGTGTCTCGTGAGCGATTAAAGAGTTTTCCTTTCGCCTTAGGTAAGACCCTAACGCCACAAAAATGACCAATAATTAAACTGTTGAGCTGCTCGAGGCTATGGCGTTTAGGAAAATAATGCTGATAAATTTGCAATAGATAATCAATTTCATCGGCTTGTGGCGTTATGGGTGTCTGCAAAGAGGATCGCAAGGTTTCTGTGGTGCCAACTAAGGTGTTGCCCTCCCAGGGCATAACAAAAATCACCCGTTTATCCAGATGTGATTCCAAATAAAAAATCCCTTCGGGCGCAGGAATGTCCAGAACTAGGTGGCTGCCCTGAACCCAATCTATGGCGAGCGGCGTGAGGCTATTTGTTGTTGACTGAGATGATAGCACCTCATTGACCCAAGGACCTGCAGCATTAATCACCATACGGGCAGCCAGTGTGTACTGTTTCTCTGAGTAATCCTGGCCGTCTGCTTGCAACTGACTCTTATGTCGCTGAGCCTGTTTTAATTGCTCAGGCTTTAACTGATAGCGCACTAACCAATGACAACCTTGGGGGGCATCCATACCCTGATGGGTTAACTGGGTACATTTGGCCTGGGTGAGAAGTTTAGCGCCCAACGTTATAGCGCTGCTGGCAACGGCTTGAGTGAGCTTTTTGTCATGGGTTTGTGCATCCCAATACTGGAATACGGCCTTAAGCCCTTGCTGTTTTATCCCGCCAAGATTAGCCCATTGCGATGGTGGAATGGTACGGAAGCGGCCTAACTCAGAGAAACCACTGAGCAGCCAATACAGGCTCAATCCTAAACGGATTAGCCAAGGAGGCCGCTGGCTGTCTTGGTACACAGGTATGGTGAAGGGTATGGGTTTGACAAGATTAGGGGCGAGCGAGAGTAGCGTGCGCCTATTGGCTAAGGATTTGTAAACTAGGCCTAATTGTCCGGATTCTAAATAGCGCAGCCCACCATGAATGAGCTTACTTGAGTTGGCAGAAGTCTGAGCGCCTATCTCTGCTTGCTCCAGCAGGCAGACACTGTAACCGGCTGCCCGAGCAAATTGAGCTATGGCGACACCTGTGATGCCGCCACCTATGATGACCAGATCAAACGATTCCCCACCATCGACACTAGAACCCATACTAGAACCCTGATTTTGTTAATAAACATTAAGCAGATTAGATCACTCTAGCAGGAAATTTAACCAGTGTGCTAGCAGAAGTTTGGCGACCTTGATATTAAAGATCACTGAGTTTTTGGCGCTTCCGTGTAGCTAGCCTTGAGTTGCTTTGGAATTGCAAGCAGTAACCCTCTTGCGATTAAATGTTCTGCTTTGGCTAAGTTATTGGCGCTTAATGCCGCTGTAAACGCTGCTTCTGGTGCTAGGGTAATGGTTAAGTTAGCATCGTGAGTGTACTTTGTGGTGGCTGTGACTTCAAAATCTACTGGAACATTTTGACCGTAGGCATAGCGAGCGCTGATCTCAATGGCTTGTTTGTGGTCTAAATGATGGCGCTCGTTTGTGGTGCTTGATTGGTGATACTCACCTGCTAGGTACAATGAATAAGGCGTCATTGCTGGCTGCTGCGCTGTTGAGGTAATGTGCGCCATGGTGTAGTTGATTTCACAATAGCGGCCAATGGGAAGCATAAATTCGCCCACAAATTGATCCGAGTCTTGACTCAGATCTTGCCCTAGCATTAAGGGAATTTGCGTTGGCATGTCAAATCGAACGCCATGATTGGCATAAGCTTTGGGGAATATGGCATGAAAAAATCCTGCGTCAATATTGGTGAGTAGCGGCTTTTGTTGTACTAAACAGGGGACTAAATTGAGGCTGAAAGAGGCTAAATATGCCTTACTAAAAGTGATGCTTTTACGCTTACCTTGAGTATCGCCTTGAGGGGTAAACCAGTCAGTCGCTAAGGCTTTTAAATGAAAATTCACTTTCACGGGCCTTAAATCAATCACCTCAAGTGCTTCATCTCCATGGGCAAACGCTAAGTTTGTTAAAAGCAATAAAATCAATGCTATAGCTAGTTTAAGTTTTGAAAAACAACTGGAGCGCAGCGTGTTGAGAGTTATCATCTGTGGTGCCTTTTTTTATTCTAAAGTTGCCTGTTTACTTGGCGTTATAAAGGTCAAGATTGTCGGCTCTACATCAAGAGCCGGCTATTTTCAGCTTAACCTCTGGGATTATTTTCACCGACCAAGTGCGTCGGGCCGCGATAACAGCTTAAATAATAGGGCCAAGTTTCAGTGGCATAATAGGCGTAACTACCGTCAGGCCTCATCATGCCATTGCATTGATCCAAAGGACTGAGACTCGCTTCATACACATGGTTCTGCCAAGCATTTTCATTGCTGTAATCCCCGCTACCTGTGTAGCGGTAACTGCTGTTGACTTGGACAACACTGGTGCAGCTTGAGTCTGTGCATTCCCAAGGCGACATGATAGGAAAACCGTCGAAGGCATAGCCCAATACCACACCGGCGGTTTGTGGCGCTAATAATGAACTGGCGCCCCCTAAGGTGGGATATTCGAAGAAACATTTTGCCCGTTCGTGAAAGTGATAGTCTCGGGTGTGACCACCGCAATAGTTAAGTAGGCCATCGGTCACAGGGTCGGCAAAGTTATCGGCGCCATTCTCATTGGGACCAAAGATTTGAATTCCAGTCACAGTGACGGCAACAGGGCCAAGTAGAGGAATGGCGACTTGCTCTGTGGTGAGTTCAGGGTTACGAGGAATGACCCAATGATAATTATTTGCCTGAGGCCCGCCATTGCCCTGACCTAGATTGACCCAGTCAAAATTAGTGGCGCCATTGGTGTCTATGTACAAGGTGTCGCTGTCACAGCTTACGCCAAGTGATGGCGCGTGTTCGCTGCCATAGACATCGGCATTGGTGCGGCCATCCATATCATAATCTATGTAGTTCGCACTGTTATTAGTGTCGACAAATTGCTTCGCTTCTTGGCAATTCACTGTGTCTATTTTTGGGTTCAAAATAGGGTCTGTGCTTGGTGTAGAAGTTTGCACTGAGCTGAGTAAAAACTCATCCCAGCTCAAACGCTCGGCGCGATACACAGACGTATCAGCAAGCTTTATTTCCCATAGGGTTTGTGCACTAGCATCACTGGATACTTCGACGATATGAGTATCGCTATTGCTGCCTGGTCCACCAGAGGTGTACATCACATTGCCATTACTTAATTCGTCTACATCACCCAATGATGATGTGTATTTTGGTGCTATGGCTTCCCAAATTTGAGTGGCTTGTTTAAGGTGAGTATTCAAGCTGTACTTGACTGCACGACTATTGTTGCTCGCTCCAGGCAGTGCAGCTTCATTGCGATTATCGTATATCAGTAAGTCCCCTACAGAGGTAAACATAGGCGCATGCTGATTGGCCTGCCAACTGCCAGACTCCAAAGTGAAAAACTTGTCCTGCAAGGTGCTATTAGCGCCGGTGTTATCACCAAAAATCCACACAATATTCCCGCTGGCTTTATCTATGTTGACCACCCAGCTCTGGGAGCGACTCGATAGTAAAATACTATCGTCATGTCCTAAGTAAGCTAAGGCGTTAGAATGGCTCCAATCGATATCACCGTTATCTAAAACCCTTTGGGATAATGCACCGGGAAATCTTGAGGTATCTAAGTGATCTAAGCTTGACCAGCGCCAGATAATATCTCCAGTCGGGTTAACTTCTATAATTTCATCGCCTTTTAAACTTTTACCATTCACAGTACGAGTTTGGACAACTAAGGCAAGTAGGTTGCCATTAGGCAGTAGCAGAGCATCGTGGTGATAGGCAGGCAAGCTAAAACTGCTGATGGTCGCCCCTGTCATGTCTATGATCCTGGCTTCACGGCTCAGTAACAGTAGCAGTTGTCCCTGTCCTAAGGATTTAATCGTGGGCGCTGCTGACATATTGATGCTGTCATCATCGAGGTACCAAACAACGGCGCCAGTTTCATCGACGGCAAAAAACCTTGCAGTCTCTGCGTCAGTGGATGATAAGAACGTTAAGCCACCTGCGCTGGTGGTCGTATTTTGACTGATAAGTTGCACTGTGGGTAAACCAGCAGGCAGAGCGCCAGTGGTGATTGTCTGCGCTTGAGTTTGCACTATGTCACCCGTGCTTAAGTGAATGAGACCGCTGACTTGGTACTGGGTTTCAGGGCGCAAACCGTAAAGGTTGAAGTCGTGAGTGTTACCAAGTGGACTTAAAGGGGTGAGCTTTACAGGCATGCCTTGGGTGCTAAATTGCATCTGCACTTGGGTGTCAGCTTGGGTCACTATGTTGGCGGTAAATCTTAAGTTGTTACTGCTTGGGGTGAGATTTTGACTGTAACTTGGGTCGCTCCCTTGGCTATCATTATCGGTAATGGTTGCAGTGGCTGTATCTTGACTGACACTGAGGCTGGCAGAATTGCTTACTGCGCTACTAGCCTTAAGGGTTAAGGTTTCTAAGGCCTCGATGTCGCTGTCGTCAATCACGTTAATAGTCAGGCTAGCGTTAGTTTCTCCAACTGGAATAGCTAAAACAGAGTCAAAAGCTTGATAGTCTTCGCCTTGTTTTGCGGTGCTGCTGGCATCCGTCGTTAAATTGAAGCTAATAGCGGCGCCGCTATTATTGGCTTCAGTTAAGCTCACGGTAAAGATCATGTGCGTTGGTCCAGTTTCACTCCCTTGGCTGGTGGCGCTGAGGCTGGCACTTATCACGCTAGGCACCACAGGTGTTGTGACTGGCTCGCTTGGCGTTGCATCATCGCCACCTCCGCACGCTGATAACAATAAACTGCTGACTATGACTGCCAGAGCGCTAGTGCGTTTTATTGGTGTTAAAGGAGGCGTAAGCGGCGTCAATCTTAGGTGAGGCTGTGGTTTGTTGTCGGTATTTTTCATAAGCTGGGTACTCATTCATTGCTGCAAAAGGGCGGTTATAAGGGCTGATGTGAGCGCTTGTTATTAGTTTTTGTGATGTGCTTTGGCAAGGCGTGATTGATTGGGATGGGAGCCGTTAATTTTAGGATAGGCTTATGTTAGCCCAGCTTTAACATCACAAAAGTAAAGAAGGTTTATGAAGTGTCAAGAAGTGTCATTTATTGGTCTAGTTATCTGTTTTTATGTGGTAATTTAATCGTCGATTACAGCTTTCTAGTAACACAAATCATGGAAGGGCTGTGCTATATTGGCTTATTTCGTGGCTGTTAATGGCAGCTGCACTTACCTATTGGATATTCCCTTGGCCATTTCATTGCCCGAAGCAAAATCGAAAAAAATAGCCCTTTTTGTGGATGTGCAAAACATCTATTACACCTGCCGTGAAGCCTATGGTCGGCAGTTTAATTACCGAAAATTATGGCAACTGGTGAGCCAGCAAGGCGAAATAGTGCAAGCGGTGGCTTATGCCATACATAAGGGGGATGACGGCCAGCTTAAGTTTCAAGATGCGCTCAAACACATAGGTTTTGAGGTCAAGCTTAAGCCCTTTATTCAGCGCGCCGATGGCTCGGCCAAAGGTGATTGGGATGTGGGTATTACTATCGATGTGATGGAGGCGGCAGCAGATGTGAATACTGTGATTCTATTGTCCGGAGATGGTGATTTTGATCGTTTGCTAGTTAAAATCTACCAAAAACACGGGGTAGACACGCAGGTCTATGGGGTGCCCAGTTTAACGGCTAAATCCTTAATGGATTCAGCGGGGCAATTTCACCCCATAGATGCCAGTTGGCTTTTGTAACAATATGAGCCTTAAGGTGAGCTTTTAAGCCATCAGCTGTGAGTTCTATTTAGCGATTTCGAGAGCAAGCAAGCGCTGCCCTGCCACATTATCGATAGCTAATGTCCTCATACTTGGATGCAAGCCGTTTAAGTAATGCATTACGAGTACCTAGAGGCACCGACTGCTGCTTCATGGAATGGATAAGGTGGCCCACTAAGGCGTCAAAATGTGCCTGAGTGATCCCAAGCCCTTGATGGCTTTCGGCCATGGACTCACCTAGGTAGACGCAGCCGCCATCCGTGACTAAACACAGGTATTCAATCAACCGCTGACGAAACAGGGTGATATCCGTGTCCCTAAAATGCTGTACTATGCGCTGATCTGCCGCTATCCCAGCTAAGAGGCCGTCGACGATGGCGGCAATTCCCCCTTGCTTGCCTAGGGCCGAATACAGGCTTGAGTCTTTAGCTGTTTCGGCACTATCTATTTTGTTCACAGTATTGCCTACCCCTGTTGACGACGAAACACAGGCCTGTAATAGCATGCAGCTGAGCATGAGTAGTATTTTGGGGTTAGCGGAGGTCATAGGGTGCCCTCAAAGGATAAATACCAACCTTGTTGGTCATCAAAACCCGCAATTGATCCTAACTGAGTATAAGCGGCAGTGACAGAAAGGTGTTTATTGATAAACCAGGCGATAAACACATCTTGCCAATCATCTTCGCGGGCAAAATCCAGTTGGTTGGGCTTCTGACGATATTCAACCCCTAGGGCAAGGTCATCCCTAAGCAGTAGTGCTGCCGAAACCTCGATAACCAGCTGATAATCATCATTAGTCTGGCTGCCAAACCCCAATAGGCCCAACTCGTTGGCTTTGGTGGCGCGCACTGTGCCGTTGAGCAAGAGATTATGTCCCGCTAGCGCATCGAAATAAAGCTGAGTGGCCGCCAAATACACATCAAAGCCCCAGTCATCCTTGGCGCCGACTAAGCTTGGCAGAGTGAAGTCATCTAGGCGTTTGTATTGCACGCCGATACTCAATTGCGGCAGTTGAGTGTAGAGCAGCTCACCGGCAATTTTATACTTAAGCCCTATGATATCTTGGGCTAATTCACCACCTAGGGTATCGAGGTTGAAGGTTTGCCTTGCCACACTGAGCTCGACGCTATTATCAAAACTCAGGCTGGCTCCTGTGACATTCAAACTAAAATCATTCAATTGCACATGAGTGGCCATGGCGCTTGCCGACCATTCATCGCTACTGTTGTAACCGTTGATCACAGCCCAAGGTACCAGTCCGCCGCCGGCGCTGCCTTCTATTGTTGTGGCACCGCCTGTGGCGATAACGCGGCTGGTATCGGCCATGGCGCTATTAGCCAATACACAAGTTAGCAGTAACAAACCTCTGATGTGCAAAGGGGGAATGGCTGATGTTAGGTATGAGGAGTTAAACATAGTCGTCGCCTAAACTTGATTAAAATCATGAAACCAAAGTGAAAAGTCTTCATTTTTTAACGGTTTTGAAAATACATAACCTTGAATGATGTCGCAATTAATTGCTTTGAGTAACTCAACGGTTTCTTGCTCTTCGACCCCTTCGGCCACCACGCTCATGCCTAAACCATGGATCAATTGAATGCTGGTCTCAACTATCATGGCATCTTGCTTGTTGATGAACATGTCTTTGACGAAACTACGATCAATTTTGACCTCATCAACGGGCAGTAGCTTTAAATAGGCCAGGGATGAGTGACCCGTACCAAAATCATCTATCGCAATCGAGATGCCAATATCACGAAAATCTTGCAGTACCGCAATCACGGCGTCTGGATCTTTCATCACAGCGCCTTCGGTCACCTCTATGCTTAATGCGTCATAAGCTAGGCCCTGAGCATTCAGTTGAGTGGCGATTTGGCTGGGAAGTGCTTTATTACTTAAGTCGTGGGCAGATAAGTTAATGGCAAGTTTCAGTATTATCCCTTGTTGTTGCCAGGCAGCCAGCTGCTTTATGGACTCATTGACGACCCATTGGCTGACCATGTTGATATTGCCTGAGTTTTCGGCCAAACGAATAAACTCATCTGGGGCAATAAAGCCCAATTCCGGGTGCTGCCAGCGGATCAGGGCTTCTGCTGCGGCGCACTGGTTTGATGCTAGCGTGACCTTAGGCTGGAACACTAAATAAAGCTGGTTTGATTTAAGTCCAAGGGGGAGGTCGCGAATAATCTTGAGCTCTCTTTGATATTGCTCATCCGAGCCTTGGCGATAACTCAGAATGCGCACATCTTCAGCCCGCGCCTGATTGAGCGCTATTTCGCCGCGGCGAATGAGTATATCTATGTCGTAGCCGTTGGCCGCAATGGAAACCAAACCCGCCCTGACTTCCATTGAAATCTTTGAGCCATCGATGGAAAAAGGCGCTTCTAGGCTATTAAGTGCCAGATGCAAGAGTTCAATTTCCATCGGGCTTGGGTAATGCAATAGGAAAGCATCCCCATCTAATCGTGCGATTCGAGCAGGGCTTGGGGTTAATTGAGTTAAGCGCTGGGCAAACAATACCAGCAAACGATCGGCATTGTTGAAGCCTATGATGTCGTTGATATGGCGAAAGCGCTTAATATCGAGCAAGATCAAGCTACCGCTTAAGCACTCTTGTTGCTCCGCCAGCTGGCGTTTGACTGAAAAGCGGTTGAGAAGCCCAGTGAGATCATCGTGTTGAGACTGAAACAATAAGTCTTTCTCACGCGCCTCTATGTCTTCACGCATCAGCACTAAACTGTCTGCCAAGGCTTGTAACTCAGTGGGGGCACCTTGGATGCGTTCAGGTGTTTGGCCTTGGCCGATTTTTCTGGCATAGCGGACCAAGCGTTCAAGCGGGGTGCTGAGTCCTGTGGCAAGCCAAGTGGCAATTATCAAGGCAAAGGCTAAGGTGAAGGCAAAAATCAGCATCAAGGTATTGCGCAATTGCAGGTAACTTTGCTGCCATTTGGCATTAGATTGATGCAAGACAGCCCAAAGCTTGTCATGACGGGGATCTAAGGCAATCGCAGTAGACAGATGATCGTCTGGCAAGGAGAGGGAGGGGCGATTCAGCAAACTGTTAATATTGACCTTGGATAACAGGCTTTGACTATCGGCTTTAGCCAAGGTTGAAACTAGCTTGAGGCTATTTTCGGTTTGATTAACAAAACTGATGTCGATACCTGTAATGGCCTTAGCCTGCTGCGCCACTTTGTTGTCGAGCAAGAAGCCCATCCCGACCCAAGCAATCAGTGTTGGGGCTTTAACTGGCTGCAACACAAATTGATAGCTTTGATTTTCTAGGCTTAAGATATTCAAGCCCTTACCTTTATTAGCCGACATTTCAAATAAGGCGTCGATATCTGCTTGTTTGAGGTCGGCAAGACTTGAGCTTAATAGTGCGCCTTTGGGGGATAATATTACCGCCGCATGGGCGCCAATCCGAGTGCCATGATTGGCTAGCACAGATGATATTGTCTCTTGCTCTCCTGTGGCGATGGCGCGCTTAAATCCAAAGTCAGCACTGAGCACGGATAAGCTTTGATTAAGCTGATTACCACGATTACTAAGTACTTCATTAAAAACGTTGACACCAATATCCAAACTTTTTTGCTGTTGCAAAAGGTTATCTTCGCGAGTGGCCGTGAGCACTGCCACTGCGGTGATAAGTTGCACTAAGGTCAATACCAGCAACAAAGTAATAATTAAACGGGCTCGAAAACTGGTTAGCATTAAGGACCTTTAAGATTGGTTTGTGTGCCAAACCCTGCCGCAGGGGCTGAAGGTTTAGCTTGATGCTCTATCGCCAAATTAATCGCTAATTTGGCTTGCTCTGTACTGATCTTAAGCTCAGACAGCGGCATGACAGTGGTTTGCCACGGATGCCAAATTTTTACTTGATACTGGCCTTGGGGTAAATCGTCAAAGGTTAGCTCGCCATTTTCATCTGTGACGGCAACGAAAGGGCTTTCGGCCACATAAATGAAGGCCTGCATATAATCGTGAATATTACAGCCTAGCGCAACCAAACCTGGGTTGTCGAAAAGAACAGGCGATTCCGTCTTGCCTATATAGAGCTTAAGTTCAAAGGGTTTTGCTTCCGAGAAGGAATAAACATGGTGGCGCGTGCGGTCAAGATTGGGGAAATCGACGTGAGTGCCTTTAGGAACAGCTAATACAAAGGGAACAAACGTCCGGTTCTTTTGGAACATCTCAAAAGCTTTTGCTGCTGATGGCTTAGTTACTGTCGATAATTGTCCTGCTGATATTTGTGCGGGAAATAATTCGATGACAGCATCAGAAATCGCCAGTTGCTGGCTATCTGTCACCTTAATCTCCAAGCTTGCAGCTATCAGAGGCGTTGCAGATATGCCCAAGATGAAAATAACGCAAAATAATACGGCTTTGATGGGCATGGGTTACCTCAAAAAGTTCGCTCTAATAAGCTGTGTGATATAAAAAAGACAATAAATTCAAAATACACCGACAAGATTAGCACTCATCAGCCAGAATAGGCTACCCAAGCTATCAATAAATATAAAAAGCCAGGCTCTTGGCCTGGCTTATCTAAAATTGCTCTCTAAAGTGCAATCACTCATTAGTTAGTGGCTGATGATTAACTCTACGTCTATATTGCCACGGGTCGCGTTCGAGTAGGGGCAAACCTGATGGGCTTTATCGACTAAGGCTTTAGCCGCATCGGGATCCATAGAGGGCAGGCTAATGTTGAGCACGACTGCGATGGCAAACCCCACGCCCTTAGTGTTACCACCAATGCCGACATCGGCGGTGACACTCAAATCTGTCGGTAGGTTGATTTTATCTTGCCCTGCGACAAATTTCATCGCGCCAATAAAACAGGCCGAATAACCTGCGGCAAACAGTTGCTCAGGATTCGTACCCGAGCCACCTGCGCCGCCTAATTCTTTCGGCGTGCTTAGCTGTATATCGAGTTTGTTATCTGAAGATACTGAGCGACCTTCACGGCCACCGGTTGTTTTAGCTTGTGCGGTATAGATAAGTTCCATTTGCTGCTCCTAGTGTTCAAGATTAATCATGTATAGGCCAGATAAAACATAGCAGAGTTAAGTTTCATCACTTTAATAAGCAACAAATGCATACTAGAAAAAATAACTGCATAGTGTGAGGAATAAATACAGCACAAAAATCATCGACATCACAAAATACAACCACTAAATTATCCATAATCCCTCTGCATGATTGGTTCCTTCTTGGTCGAAAGTTCTGATTACAAAGAGGGCGATTAATTCAGTTTCTTATCCTAGTTGAGGTTAAATAGGCCCATGTAAGCGCATCAATATAGCTGTAATAGGTTTAAATTTAGGTGTAAAAAAACGCCAATTAGCTAAGAAAATTGGCGTTTTAGATATTTAATTTTGAAGACTAGGATTTAATATTGACAGGCGGTGCAATAAAACCTTGGTAAGCGTCTAGTCGTAAGGTTCTGAAACGTTCAAGCTGATCTTCTTCTTGAATACCTGTAACTATCACTTGTATGTCTAATCCTTTAGCGACGTTAACCAAGGCGCGGCATAATTCACTGTTGTGCTGGTTGTCGTCTATATACGCGAAAGACTGATCTAATTTTACATAGCTTGGACGTAAACTCTGTAAATAAGCCATAGAGCCAAATTGTCTGCCAAAGTGGTCTATACCAAAATGGGCACCACTGTCTCTGATAATACTGCACAGTTTTTCACAGGCATCCAGATCGCTGTATACACTGGCTTCTGGGATTTCGAAGCACATCCTTTCCACATGAGGTGTTGAGCGTAATACCTGCTTCAACCATAGATGGAAGTCAGTATCACCTATACTGTTATGGGTTAAATTGATGGCAACGGATTCATAATTTCTCTCTAATAACTTAGACTCAGCGACCTTTTCAATGAGGCACTTGTCGAGCAGAGAGCCTAAAGAAAGCAGTTCAATATAAGGCATAAACTGGCCTGCGTGGAGTAGTTTGTCACCTAACTGGAGCTGACAATAAAGTTCACGCTGACTGATTTGCTGATTGTCACAAAATTGAATGGGTTGCCATCTGAATTGAAATTGTTTCTCGCTGATGGCTAAGGTAAGGTTATCTCGCCATTCTTCTCTGCTAAAGAGTTGTTGTTGTGAGGTCTCAAACCAATGGAAGACTTTGTTTTCTAATAGGGCTTTTTGCAAGGCGTTGTCTGCTTGAGCCATAATATCAGCAACTTTCATTTGACCAAATCGTTCAGCCACACCCAAGGCGAAGCCTTCGTTGGGCTTGCATCCGGCTTTAGATATTTCTTTGTTTAAGGTGCGTATCAGCGTTTGTAAGTATTTATTGAGCTGATCGTGTTCAACATCTTCAACGAGAAAAGCGAATTCATACGCAGCAATACGCGCGATAACTGATGGGGCTATTTCTTGTAAATGTTGTTCCATTTTTTGAGCTAACAGATGAATAGTTTCATCTCTGACTTGATATCCATATTTGCTATGGACTTCTTCTAGCCAATCAAATTTTGCTAGGAAGAGTGCACCACCACTGGGTTCAGTTAACCAGCCATTTAAGCGACTGACCATATACTGACGATTTGGCAGGTTGGAGACTTGGTCTACTAAATTCTTTTTTCTTAATGCTGAGACTTCTTCATCCAGTGAATTGAATACTTGTTTTAACTGAGATGACATGCTGTTAAAAGCCCGCACAAGCTCTTTAAGCTCTTCAGTCTTAGGAGTTGGCATGTCAGGCCCAAACTGACGCTTAGCGATTCTCTGAGCGTGTTCAGAGAGGTTGTGCAAAGGTTTTAGAATTAATGTGAGTCCCACACGGGCTAATAAGATGGCAATTAAGAACAGTACTGCAAACACCATGATGGTATTGGTAATAATGCGCCACAGCTCGTGGTAACCAAAGCCTGGGTGAGCAGTAATTTCTATTTCGGCAAGCTGTAGCCAGCCTGAGGTGATAGTGCTTTGTTTGGTGATAGTGCTAAAAATCTCAAGATCAATAAACCACTGTGGCACGTTTTCAACTCGAATGGCGTTATTCCAAACTTGTTGTTTACCATCGACAAGCCAAGTGAGCTTAATTTGTTGATAATATCCGCCCTCAAAAATAACGTTAACCAAGGTTTCGGCACCGACAGCATCACCGGACTCGAGCACCGGGACTAACATTAATCCTAGCGAATTACTGGCATTATTTAGATCTGAGTCCATTTGTTGAACTAGAAAATTTTGCGTTTCGTGGAATTGTACATAGGCGACACTTGTTATCGTTAACAAGAAAAGGCCGAACAATAACGCATAGATCTGACGGAACAGGGTCATCTTTGTCACTACTCCATTTTTAATTTTGGTTGGCGCAGTCTATCGACACCTAACCTGTGTTTTAGGTCATTCCATTTCTTTAATCGAGATGAAGAACCTGCTAAAACGCCACGGCCTTTTTCTTTGTTTAGCCAGAGCTGTTTACCGTTGAAACTGTATACAGGTAATAAGTCATTACGCTGAGTTGCGGGTTTTATTTCACGATCAAGGTTATCTAATACCAGAGGTATCGAACTTGGCGTGGGGTAATAAGCCAGTACCATATGGTATTGATTCATAGTGGTTGCTTTTACCATAGTAATACGCAATTTATCTTCACTTACGCCCAGTTGTAACAGGGTGAAATATTTAGCAATGGAGAAGTCTTCACAGTCTCCACCGTTTACACCGATAAATTCCATCGGGGTAGCCCAGTAATTTGAATCTCCCCATAGGGTTTTATCTTCTACGAATCGAAATAAATTGAAAAACTGATTTACCATCTTTAGCTTTTCTTGTTCGTCGACATGTTCGGCTTTGCTTAACACCTGAAACCAAGCCTTAGCACGCAAACCTGCTCTTTCACCATAATGTGCAGTCAAGGTGGAAATAATTTTTGCGGAATTTAATTCCTGAGTGGGAGATGCATATAGGTATGAACCTAATAGAACCGATGTCAGCAGAGATATCTGACAAGCTCTCCTACTCAAAGATTTAGTTTTCAGCTTGGTAAATAAGACCAATAATTCCCTGCCCTTTGTTTATTATCTGGCGTCTAAATGACGAACAGGCATTTGTTTATATTCAGCAGGGCTGAGACATAAAGCAAATGCCTTTCGTCGCAAGTATAACGGCTATTTCCTTGTTAACGAAACAGCAGGGCCAGATTAGTTTACTTGCTTATCTACTGTGTAAATATTCCACTTCAGGTCGGCAGCGGTATCCTCACCACTGATTTCGGCAATCACACGACGATTACGTCTATGGGCTTCTTCAGTGTCGCTCATATCGACTGGCCTATCAAAGCTATACCCAATAGCGTTTAATCGGCTTGGCGCTATGCCAAATTGGCTCGTTAATACTTGCGTTACCGCATTAGCTCTATTGTGTGACAGCGCCATATTTAACTCATAACTTCCCTTTTTACTGCAGTGACCTTCAATGGTTACGTTAGTGTTTGGGTATTGCTTCATCATGTTGGCAATTAGCTCTATCTGGCCGTAATACTGCGGGTCCAGAACATAAGAGTTAGTTGGGAACAAGATTTTAAGCTCCTGGCGTTCATGAATTGGCTTAATTTGGCCACAACCATAGTTGCTAATAGTGGCCCCCGATAACGTTTCTGGGCAGCGTTCACGGGCGACTATGACACCGTCTCTGTCTTGATCGTTGAGATCAAATTTTTGCTCTGTAGGGCTGTCCATCGAACTGATATCATTCATCGAGCAGCCTGTGCTTAGTGCAAGCATGAGTAATACTAGTAATTTATTCATTCGCCTACTCCTCCTTCATAGTGACGCTCTCCCTGCCATACCGATGGGCGAGTGACACGTAAAGATTCCAATAGCTGTCCAGTCGCATTAAGTACACGATACTGGGCAACAGTTTCATCATATTCTGCTTGTAAATAGTCTTTACGGGCTTCGAATAACTCGTTTTCAGTATCGAGTAAATCGAGCAGGGTACGTTGACCTAAGTTAAATTGCTGTGAATAAGCCACTTGGGTATCTTTGGCTGCAACAACATGATCGCGTATGTACTGCTTTTGTGGTGCCAGTAATTCATAGGCATTCCAGGCTAAATTGACCCCTTCAATGACTTGACGATGAGCACGTTCACGGATTTCTTTCGCTTCATTGATCTTGTATGCGGTTTCTTTCTCGCGAGCTAAATCTTTACCACCGGCAAACAAGTTATATTTCACTCGAACCATGGCGGCTAAGTCATTGGTGTAACCATTGACGTTTTGGCTATTGAAAGCACTATAACCGTCTTCACCATTGGTGTTGTTATTCCAACCACCGTTTAGCTCTAACGTTACTTTAGGGTAATAGTTAGCTTGGGCTGACTCACGCTCATGTTTTGCTGCACCAATGTCACTGGCAGCAGACTTAAGGATAGGGTGGTTATCTTGGGCCATTTTAAGGCTCAAGCCCATATCTGCAGGTAACATGTCTGCATCCGGTACTGGCATGATTAGGTTTTCAGGGGCAGCGGCAGCGATACGAACAAATTGTGCCTTAGCATCAAACATGTTGTTTTTGGCTGAAATTACATTGGCATTGGCTCGCGCTAAACGGCCCGATATCTGCGATAAATCTGCAATAGAACCTAAGCCAGAGTCGGTTCTTTGTTTAATTTGATCATAGATGTCTTTATGGCTTTGCAAGTTTTTCTCTGCAAGAGTAAGCACTTGCTCTGTGTGAATAAATTTTAGGTAGACCTTACTCACTTCCAATGCAATATCTTCAGCAGCGGCAAATAAAGCCCACTGATCCGAACTGGCTTCATAGGAGTAGCGATCGACTTCGCTGCTGGTATAGAAACCATCGAACAGCATTTGCTTGATGCTGACGCCAAGTTCGCCGCGTTCAAGGTCGATTTTACCGTCAGAATCGACATCCCCTTGCCCTGCTTTACGTCGTGTTGATACGCTGTCAGTTTGTTCCCAGCCGTAGCCGCCAGAAACATCTACAGTTGGCATATAACCCGCGTAAGCTTGATTAACTTGCTCTTCTCGGGCTTTAAAGCGGTTAAAGGCAATGCGTAACTCTGGATTAGTATCCAAAGTATGGGCAACCGCTTGCTCAAGCGTTTGTGCTTGTGCTGCCGATGACAGCATAACAGCCAGGGCTACTGCTGTTAATTTAAGACCAGTATGTGTGTATTTGTTCATGTAAAAAACCCTCCAGGTTCTCTAGCCTAACGCTCTCTAAGCGCTGTATCTTTTGCTCTTAGTATTGGATTTAAGATGTACTCAAGTATTGATCTTTTTCCTGTAATGACATCAACGCTAGTCAACATCCCAGGAATAATTGGCATCTGCGTGCCATCGTCTTTTATTAAACTCGATTCTTTTGTTCTTACCCTTATGGTGTAGAAGCTATTGCCTTCTTCATCCTGAGATGTATCGGCGCTTATGTGTTCTACAGTGCCTTGTAATCCGCCGTAACGGGTAAAATCATAGGCTGTGACTTTGACTATTGCGGGCAAGCCTGGGTGCAAAAATGCAATATCTTTAGGGGCAATCTTAGTCTCTATCAGTAATTGATCTTCTGATGGAACAATTTCAATAATCTCCTCCCCCGGCTGAACAACGCTGCCTAATGTATTGATATGTATTGTTTTTATAGTCCCGTTTACCGGGGATGTAATAACAGCCTTACTCACTTTGTCAAATGCACCGATTTGAGCTTGGTTCATTCTTGATAGTTTAGTTTGTAATTCATTAAGTTGCGCGCGTAAGTCAGCAGCGTAAATGAAAACAGCTTCTCGTCTTTTAAGAATGGCTTCATCCATTAAGGCTTTCATCTTCGGGCGTAAAATTCTTAAGGTTTTAAGCTCCCCCTGAATATCGTTGACCGTTCTCTCTAGTTTCAGCAGCTCAACCTCAGGGACTATGCCTTTTTGAGCTAAGGGGCGAGTCAGTTCTAATTCTCGAGACACCAACTGGTAGCTTTTAGTTAAGGTGGTTATTTTAGAGGCAAGCTCTTCAATTTCCTGTTGTCGCTGTTGAATTTGACGGACTAAAATTTCAAGTTGATTACTTAAATTATCTAAACGGCCGTTATATTCTTCTTGCTGACGTTTCACTAGCTCAGGTTCTTGCTCTATCAGTTCGACAGGGAATACTAGGTCTTGCTTAGTAATAAGTACTTGTTCACGCCAGTTTGACGACATGTCAGAGATAAGTATGCTGTCTAACTCAGTGCGCATTCTTAGCACATTGGTTTGCAATCCATAAACTTCTTGTTCTTGTTGGGCAAAATCAGAACGGAAACGCGTGTCATCGATACGCGCAAGTGGCTGCCCTTTGGTAACCAGAACACCTTCTTCAACGAAAATCTCCTGCAATACACCGCCATCTAAGCTGTCAATTAATTGCACTTGAGAGGAAGGGATCACCTTACCTGTGCCCGTGGTGACTTGATCTAGTTCAGAAAAATAAGCCCAAATGATAAAACTGACCATCATGCCTGTAAGCGTCCAGATAATCAGTCTATGGCCTGTTGGTGCATCTGATAGCATGGCACCATAAACATCATTAACCATTTCAAGATCTTGACTGGTGAGTTTATTGCTCATTGGCTTGTGCTCCTGCGAGTAAGCCATAATTGAGCTTCTCTAATACTTCTTTTTTCGGTCCATCGGCCAATATGTGCCCACGATCTAAGACGATTATTCGGTCAACTAATTTTAATAAATGCATCTTATGAGTGATAAGCAATAAGGTCCTATCTTTTGATACATGTTGCATAGAGCGAATAAATTGTTTTTCAGCCCTAGCATCTAGACTGGCTGTGGGTTCATCCATCATAAGTACAGGAGGATCGTTAAGTGTTGCTCTGGCTAATGCAACCGTTTGGCGTTGGCCACGACTTAAGGATAAACCGCCTTCTCCAACCTGTTGATCTAAGCCTTCAGATTCTAAGTTTGTGAACATGCTAACCCCAGACAGTTGCACGGCTCTAATGAGCTGATGCTCGGTAACTTGCCTGGTGCCAAATAAAATATTATCCCTTATGGTGCCATGAAAAAGGGTCACATCCTGCGGCAAATAACCAAAGTTTCTACGCAGGTCGCTAGGGTGAATTTGGCCAGAATCAAGTCCATCATAGCTTAGGCTACCTTGGGTGGGCTGATATAAGCCCACTAACATTTTAGCGAGCGTACTTTTCCCTGAACCGTTGCGGCCAATAATGGCGACTCGTTCACCTGGTTGTATTGTCATGGACATAGGGTGTAAGGCTGGCCTTTCTGAATTTGGGAAGCAAAATGCAATATTATCGGCACTAATTTTCCCTTGTAACCTGTACTGACTGGCAAGATGGCCTTTATTTTGAAATTCATCCTCTTGCGTCATTATTTGATCAAGTTGTCTCAATGCACTGGCTGTATGGTTACCACGTGTAATTAAGCCTGCCAGTTGCGCCATTGGCGATATCGCACGGCTTGCTAAGATAACCGCAGCAATAATGCCACCCATGGATATCTCATTATCAGCGACTCGATACACCCCAAGAATGACAATACAAATAACACTGAATTGAACGATGAAGTTGGCAACATGGGTCACATGGTTAGTGAGCTTTTTGGTGATTAATTGCCAATTTGCGGTATGGCCTATCATCTGTTGCCAGCTTTTTTGAACTAATCCCTCAGCCCCGTTGGCTTTAATGGACTCGATGGCCGTTAAACTTTCAATCAAATGACCATGCTTAAGACTGGCGAAGCGGTTGCTTTCTTCTATGGCCGCTTTGAGTTTTGGCTGAATATACAGTGTGAAACCTATAATCAAAATACTGGCAATAACAGGGATCAGTGCTAGATCGCCGGCAACGATATAGATAATGATGATAAAAAATATCGCGAACGGTAAATCAACGAGTGTCGTGATGGTTGCGGAGGCTAAAATTTCACGAATACTATCAAATTCACCTAGCTGCCTTGCTGTACCGCCGACACTTGGCGAGCGTTTAGATAGAGGAATACCAATGGCTTTAAAAAATAGTTTTGAAGAGACGATAATATCGACTTTTTTGCCTGCCACGTCGATTAAATAGCTTCGAAGCTGCCGCATAATAAAGTCAAAAATATAGGCTATCCCGGCACCTATGGCTAACACCCATAAGGATTCAAATGCAAGGTTAGGCACGACCTTATCATAAACATTCATGATAAACAGTGGCGACACTAGGGCAAATAGGTTGACTAATACAGAAGCAATTAAAGCATCTCTATAAATGGGCGCGGACTCTTTTACCGTCTGCCATAACCAGTGAGTTGTGTTGTCATGTAAGTGAACGTCAAAACTCTTATCACCGCGATACTCTTGCTTGACTAAAAATAAATAACCGACATAAAGTGACTCTAAATCACCTAAGGTTAATATTTCTTCCCCGCCTGTTTCTGGTAGCTGAATAGTCGCTTTATCACCATCAAGATCCAGCGCCCTTAACACACAGGCTTTTTTGTCTTTTAATAACAAAATGCAGGGCATCATCAGCCCTGTCATTTGATTGAGATCTTTACGGGATAATTTTGCCGCAAGACCCGCTCTAGCTGCGGCTTGTGGTAATAAGTCTGGCGTAATGATTGCGCTATTTAAAGGCAAGCCTGCAGTCAGTGAATCACTCGAGCAGGGACTGCCAAAATGGTCTGTAAGTAGCACAAGAGAATCAAGAAGGGGATCCACAGTCACTTTCTGAGAGGCTGATATGGTCCATTGTTCTTGGCTTTTAGGGGCAATTGCTGACACCTTTAATACTTATCCTTGAATGATTATTATTATGCAAAGTATTTATCAAAACGGCTTATATTGCTATAAGCCGTTTAAGCGATAAAAAGGGTTAAAGACTAAGGTAGTAAAGAACCATCATTCTTGCTGTATTCATCAAAATGACGCATAAGTTGCTCTGATGATGAATTAACTGTTGATGCTAGGGTATCTACAATCAAGGCACCATTGCCATTGGTACCCAGCAAACCATTAATTATGTCACCGGTATTAGCGCTACCATATTGAACTGATAAATCCACGCCATCGAGTACGATGAATTGATTTGCTGTACCTGCTCCTGTTCCGTCAGCATCGATAGTAATAGTGGTATTCCCACCGCTGAAGCTAAAGCTTAAATAGTCAGATAAATTACCGGTTTCTTCACCGATTAATAAATCACTTAAATCCAACTTATCTTGATTGATGTTGAAATCAGTAATGTGATCTATTCCGGTTTCACCAGCAGACCAGACAAACGTATCACGTCCATCACCGCCAGTTAAGGTGTCATCACCTAGGCCACCGATTAAGGTATCATCGCCATTGCCGCCTATTAGTAAATCGTTACCACCTTGGCCAAATAAGATGTCATTACCACTACCGCCGCGTAAAGTATCATTCCCATCATTAACATTCGCTAAATTAAACTCATGAATGTGGTTGGTGATATAAGCATGAACGGCTTTGATATCGACGTCATTAACGTTCTGACCTGTATGTAAGGCGACATACTCCTTAAGAGCAGGGAAGCCTTGGCCTGCGATACCTGCAAATTTGGCTAAATCGCCAAATATGATGTCATTACCAATTCCACCATCAACGGTATCATCACCTTGTAATAACTGATTTTCAGTACCTAAGATAACAGCAGCAAGCTGGTTGGCATTAACACCCGTCACTGGCGTATGATCGGTATCATATGCAGCAAGTGTGGTGTAATTAATGCCGTTGCCTATGCCGATAGCCTCTACAGTAGATTTGGCATTAAGTGACGCAAATGCGGCTGGTGCTTTATTCGCATCGGTATTGGGCTGGCCATCAGTGATGAAGTAGGTCAAGTTAGTGCCATGGTTAGTACTGGCACTTCCATTCGTGAACCAGCTGGTGGCCGCATCAAAGCCTGCTTTGTAATTGGTATTGCCGCCAGAGCTCATAGTGCCTAGCGCTGTAGTTAATGTCGATAGAGCATTAGCCTCAGCTAAATTGACAGAAACTGCAAATTTAAGTCCTGTATCAAAATCCACTAACAGTATTTTTACCACTCCAGAATGAACACCGATTGCACTGGCTTTTAAAGTATTAAATACCGAGGTTAACTGAGTTTTCATGGTATTTAATGCACTTGTACCCACACTTCCTGAGGTATCAACAATGAATGCGATATTGTAATTCTGGCCATCAACCACTTGAATGCCTGTTTGGTCACTGACGATAATGTCATTCGACTCAGTGCCCACAATAGTATTATCACCATGAGTACCTGAAGCATATTCATAGGTCATTCTAACTTCCGCTGTATCAGTTGCACTGATTGACGTGTTATTAGAAAGATCCGTTTGGGTGGCATCCACAGTGATTGATTGACCTGAGTCAGGAGTACTCTCAGTCCATGTTATTACACCATTACTGTAGCTAAAGCTCGTGTTTGCTGGAGGCGTTCCATCTAAATTGACTAATTCACCAGAGGAGTTCAGTTTTAATTGTAATGTTTCAGGGGTACCCGCATTATTAATATTTAGCGTGACATGGCCACCGATAGCGAGATCCGCATGGTCCACATTAACCTGTATTTGCACACCATCATCGTTGATTTCAGCATTGGTTAATATGCCATTATTATTCACATCATCCAGAATTAGAACACTAGGTGCAGTTGGTGGAACCGTATCCAATAATGGCTTCACAGCGAAGGTTGAGATTACACCATCACCATCTCCATCAGTGGCCCTAACTCTAAAGTCGATGTCATTATCCCCTACAGGCGTTAACATTTCTTCGTATTGGAAGAAATCCCACTGACCTGTGCTTGGAGTAAACTCAACTTTGAAGACTAAATCGCCTGCATCAGTTCTGCCAACCAAAGTGTTTCCAACTAAGGTCATAGTAATGGCTTGACCATCTGCGGTGGTTAAACCTGATTCATTACTGCCCATAAACTCGAAGGCGCCTTTGCCGTCCGCTCCCCATTCTTGGGCTAACGTACCTGTCGCATAAGCAATTGCGATAGGAGCTGCTGTACCAATAAATTCGATAGACTTAATGGTCATATCACTATTATCAGGATGGCTCGCAGGCTTACCATTGTCAGTAGCACGAATGATCATAGTATCGAAGCCGCCAGCTAGCACTTCGAAGTTCTTAGCATAATTACCACTGGAAGCATCTGAGTTGAAGGTTTGGATCGAAACCAATTGGCCATCACGCCAGAATTCAACAACTCCACTCTCAAGCTCGCCGCCATATATCTTAGCAAACTCAATTTTCACGCCGTAAGCAATAGTATCCGCATCGAGTTTAACAATAACTTCTTCTGATGCAGAAGAACCGTCGGAAAACTTCCTAAAGTCAACTTCATTTTCAAGGTTATGGTACGGTGCTCCGGCGCTTTTCACCCCGATACCAGACTCTGAACCATTAATTTGAGAGTTAATTAAGGCTGAATTTGTGGCAGAGGTAAAGCCTTTGGCTGTTATGGTAAAGCCATCAAAATCAAGCGAGTTATGATTACCGATTTTGTTGGTTAAATTGAATTTACCTACTAACGAGTCAGGAATATCAATGGTTGTAACGTTAACAGCTGTGCTTTCCAACAATACAGGGGCATCATCTTCAACAACGATAGTTAGCGTACCTGTTGTAGAGTTAGTGCCATCACTTACATTGACCCCTAATGCAAGTGTCAGTATGTCTTCTTCTGTAGTAATGGGGTGATCTAGTACATCAAGCAGCGTCAATGTATAGCCCCAGTTACCAGATGAACCCGCTGGAGGTGGAGTCAGCGCTATGGTCATGACTTCTGAGTAAGAGGCCGAATTGAGCGTACCTGTATAACCCGTTAAAGTGTGAGATGAAGCATTCCAAATCCAAGCAATCGCATCGCCGCCAGAAGTAAACCCAGCAGGACCTGACAGAGATACCGTCAGAGCGTCACCATCAGCATCCTGAATGTTAATGGTTCCTGAGACGACAGTCGCATTTGTAGAGTCAGTATTACCTTGATTATCCACTAGGCCATTAATTAAGCCTTCTTCTGAAACTGTTGCATTAGTTGCGGAAACGATAACCGGGGTGTCGTTAGTGCCGGTGATGGTCAAGGTGACCGTCTGGTCAACATAAGCCCCTTTATCGTCGGTGACGCGCACCACAAATGTGAGGGTTTCGGTTTGGCCTTGGGCCAGCGCTTGAGTGGCAGGTAAGCCGTTATCTAGGGTGTAGGTCCACTGACCGCTCGCTGGGTCAACACTAAAGGTGCCGTAGGTGGTGTCGGCGGTGCCTTGTACGCTCCATGCTTGGGTCGCATTGGCATCGACATCGGTCGCTGACAATTGACCTGTTGCAGTCGGTGTGCCGCTATCGGAGGCGCTTGCCTCGACCACGGAGCCCGCTAACTGACTGACATCATTGGTGATAACGGGGCTGTCATTGGTGCCGGTAATGGTGATGGTCACCAATTGCTCAGCATAAGCACCATGCTCATCCGTGACGCGCACGGTGAATGTCAGCACTGCAGATTGACCTTCGGCCAGCGCTTGTGTGACGGATGCGGCATTGTCGAGTGAGTAAGTCCATTGGCCGCTTACAGGGTCAACGCTAAAGGCGCCGTAAGCGCTATCAGCCGTGCCTTGCACGCTCCAGGTTAGCGCTGCGCCTGCATCAACATCGGTTGCCACAAGTAGGCCGGTGGCTGTTGGGGTGCCGACAACATTGGTGCCGTTATCTAAATTACCCGCTTCAATCACAGTGCCACTGGCTTGACTGTCTTCGCCGATAACCGGGGTGTCGTTAGTCCCGGTGATGGTCAAGGTGACCGTCTGGTCAACATAAGCCCCTTTATCGTCGGTGACGCGCACCACAAATGTGAGGGTTTCGGTTTGGCCTTGGGCCAGCGCTTGAGTGGCAGGTAAGCCGTTATCTAGGGTGTAGGTCCACTGACCGCTCGCTGGGTCAACACTAAAGGTGCCGTAGGTGGTGTCGGCGGTGCCTTGTACGCTCCATGCTTGGGTCGCATTGGCATCGACATCGGTCGCTGACAATTGACCTGTTGCAGTCGGTGTGCCGCTATCGGAGGCGCTTGCCTCGACCACGGAGCCCGCTAACTGACTGACATCATTGGTGATAACGGGGCTGTCATTGGTGCCGGTAATGGTGATGGTCACCAATTGCTCAGCATAAGCACCATGCTCATCCGTGACGCGCACGGTGAATGTCAGCACTGCAGATTGACCTTCGGCCAGCGCTTGTGTGACGGATGCGGCATTGTCGAGTGAGTAAGTCCATTGGCCACTTACAGGGTCAACGCTAAAGGCGCCGTAAGCGCTATCAGCCGTGCCTTGCACGCTCCAGGTTAGCGCTGCGCCTGCATCAACATCGGTTGCCACAAGTAGGCCGGTGGCTGTTGGGGTGCCGACAACATTGGTGCCGTTATCTAAATTACCCGCTTCAATCACAGTGCCGCTGGCTTGACTGTCTTCGCCGATAACCGGGGTGTCGTTAGTCCCGGTGATGGTCAGGGTGACCGTCTGGTCAACATAAGCCCCTTTATCGTCGGTGACGCGCACCACAAATGTGAGGGTTTCAGTTTGGCCTTGGGCCAGCGCTTGAGTGGCCGGTAAGCCGTTATCTAGGGTGTAGGTCCACTGACCGCTCGCTGGGTCAACGCTAAAGGTGCCGTAGGTGGTGTCGGCGGTGCCTTGTACGCTCCATGCTTGGGTCGCATTGGCATCGACATCGGTCGCTGACAATTGACCTGTTGCAGTCGGTGTGCCGCTATCGGAGGCGCTTGCCTCGACCACGGAGCCCGCTAACTGACTGACATCATTGGTGATAACGGGGCTGTCATTGGTGCCGGTAATGGTGATGGTCACCAATTGCTCAGCATAAGCACCATGCTCATCCGTGACGCGCACGGTGAATGTCAGCACTGCAGATTGACCTTCGGCCAGCGCTTGTGTGACGGATGCGGCATTGTCGAGTGAGTAAGTCCATTGGCCACTTACAGGGTCAACGCTAAAGGCGCCGTAAGCGCTATCAGCCGTGCCTTGCACGCTCCAGGTTAGCGCTGCGCCTGCATCAACATCGGTTGCCACAAGTAGGCCGGTGGCTGTTGGGGTGCCGACAACATTGGTGCCGTTATCTAAATTACCCGCTTCAATCACAGTGCCACTGGCTTGACTGTCTTCGCCGATAACCGGGGTGTCGTTAGTCCCGGTGATGGTCAAGGTGACCGTCTGGTCAACATAAGCCCCTTTATCGTCGGTGACGCGCACCACAAATGTGAGGGTTTCGGTTTGGCCTTGGGCCAGCGCTTGAGTGGCCGGTAAGCCGTTATCTAGGGTGTAGGTCCACTGACCGCTCGCTGGGTCAACGCTAAAGGTGCCGTAGGTGGTGTCGGCGGTGCCTTGTACGCTCCATGCTTGGGTCGCATTGGCATCGACATCGGTCGCTGACAATTGACCTGTTGCAGTCGGTGTGCCGCTATCGGAGGCGCTTGCCTCGACCACGGAGCCCGCTAACTGACTGACATCATTGGTGATAACGGGGCTGTCATTGGTGCCGGTAATGGTGATGGTCACCAATTGCTCAGCATAAGCACCATGCTCATCCGTGACGCGCACGGTGAATGTCAGCACTGCAGATTGACCTTCGGCCAGCGCTTGTGTGACGGATGCGGCATTGTCGAGTGAGTAAGTCCATTGGCCGCTTACAGGGTCAACGCTAAAGGCACCGTAAGTGCTATCAGCCGTGCCTTGCACGCTCCAGGTTAGCGCTGCGCCTGCATCAACATCGGTTGCCACAAGTAGGCCGGTGGCTGTTGGGGTGCCGACAACATTGGTGCCGTTATCTAAATTACCCGCTTCAATCACAGTGCCACTGGCTTGACTGTCTTCGCCGATAACCGGGGTGTCGTTAGTCCCGGTGATGGTCAGGGTGACCGTCTGGTCAACATAAGCCCCTTTATCGTCGGTGACGCGCACCACAAATGTGAGGGTTTCAGTTTGGCCTTGGGCCAGCGCTTGAGTGGCCGGTAAGCCGTTATCTAGGGTGTAGGTCCACTGACCGCTCGCTGGGTCAACGCTAAAGGTGCCGTAGGTGGTGTCGGCGGTGCCTTGTACGCTCCATGCTTGGGTCGCATTGGCATCGACATCGGTCGCTGACAATTGACCTGTTGCAGTCGGTGTGCCGCTATCGGAGGCGCTTGCCTCGACCACGGAGCCCGCTAACTGACTGACATCATTGGTGATAACGGGGCTGTCATTGGTGCCGGTAATGGTGATGGTCACCAATTGCTCAGCATAAGCACCATGCTCATCCGTGACGCGCACGGTGAATGTCAGCACTGCAGATTGACCTTCGGCCAGCGCTTGTGTGACGGATGCGGCATTGTCGAGTGAGTAAGTCCATTGGCCGCTTACAGGGTCAACGCTAAAGGCACCGTAAGTGCTATCAGCCGTGCCTTGCACGCTCCAGGTTAGCGCTGCGCCTGCATCAACATCGGTTGCCACAAGTAGGCCGGTGGCTGTTGGGGTGCCGACAACATTGGTGCCGTTATCCAAATTACCCGCTTCAATCACAGTGCCGCTGGCTTGACTGTCTTCGCCGATAACCGGGGTGTCGTTAGTCCCGGTGATGGTCAGGGTGACCGTCTGGTCAACATAAGCCCCTTTATCGTCGGTGACGCGCACCACAAATGTGAGGGTTTCAGTTTGGCCTTGGGCCAGCGCTTGAGTGGCCGGTAAGCCGTTATCTAGGGTGTAGGTCCACTGACCGCTCGCTGGGTCAACGCTAAAGGTGCCGTAGGTGGTGTCGGCGGTGCCTTGTACGCTCCATGCTTGGGTCGCATTGGCATCGACATCGGTCGCTGACAATTGACCTGTTGCAGTCGGTGTGCCGCTATCGGAGGCGCTTGCCTCGACCACGGAGCCCGCTAACTGACTGACATCATTGGTGATAACGGGGCTGTCATTGGTGCCGGTAATGGTGATGGTCACCAATTGCTCAGCATAAGCACCATGCTCATCCGTGACGCGCACGGTGAATGTCAGCACTGCAGATTGACCTTCGGCCAGCGCTTGTGTGACGGATGCGGCATTGTCGAGTGAGTAAGTCCATTGGCCGCTTACAGGGTCAACGCTAAAGGCACCGTAAGTGCTATCAGCCGTGCCTTGCACGCTCCAGGTTAGCGCTGCGCCTGCATCAACATCGGTTGCCACAAGTAGGCCGGTGGCTGTTGGGGTGCCGACAACATTGGTGCCGTTATCCAAATTACCCGCTTCAATCACAGTGCCGCTGGCTTGACTGTCTTCGCCGATAACCGGGGTGTCGTTAGTCCCGGTGATGGTCAGGGTGACCGTCTGGTCAACATAAGCCCCTTTATCGTCGGTGACGCGCACCACAAATGTGAGGGTTTCAGTTTGGCCTTGGGCCAGCGCTTGAGTGGCCGGTAAGCCGTTATCTAGGGTGTAGGTCCACTGACCGCTCGCTGGGTCAACGCTAAAGGTGCCGTAGGTGGTGTCGGCGGCGCCTTGTACGCTCCATGCTTGGGTCGCATTGGCATCGACATCGGTCGCTGACAATTGACCTGTTGCAGTCGGTGTGCCGCTATCGGAGGCGCTTGCCTCGACCACGGAGCCCGCTAACTGACTGACATCATTGGTGATAACGGGGCTGTCATTGGTGCCGGTAATGGTGATGGTCACCAATTGCTCAGCATAAGCACCATGCTCATCCGTGACGCGCACGGTGAATGTCAGCACTGCAGATTGACCTTCGGCCAGCGCTTGTGTGACGGATGCGGCATTGTCGAGTGAGTAAGTCCATTGGCCGCTTACAGGGTCAACGCTAAAGGCACCGTAAGTGCTATCAGCCGTGCCTTGCACGCTCCAGGTTAGCGCTGCGCCTGCATCAACATCGGTTGCCACAAGTAGGCCGGTGGCTGTTGGGGTGCCGACAACATTGGTGCCGTTATCCAAATTACCCGCTTCAATCACAGTGCCGCTGGCT
This sequence comes from Shewanella denitrificans OS217, assembly GCF_000013765.1. Lineage (NCBI taxonomy): Bacteria > Pseudomonadati > Pseudomonadota > Gammaproteobacteria > Alteromonadales > Shewanellaceae > Shewanella > Shewanella denitrificans. The sequence goes on from NC_007954.1 coordinate 448,127, forward strand.
TGACTGTCTTCGCCGATAACCGGGGTGTCGTTAGTCCCGGTGATGGTCAGGGTGACCGTCTGGTCAACATAAGCCCCTTTATCGTCGGTGACGCGCACCACAAATGTGAGGGTTTCAGTTTGGCCTTGGGCCAGCGCTTGAGTGGCCGGTAAGCCGTTATCTAGGGTGTAGGTCCACTGACCGCTCGCTGGGTCAACGCTAAAGGTGCCGTAGGTGGTGTCGGCGGCGCCTTGTACGCTCCATGCTTGGGTCGCATTGGCATCGACATCGGTCGCTGACAATTGACCTGTTGCAGTCGGTGTGCCGCTATCGGAGGCGCTTGCCTCGACCACGGAGCCCGCTAACTGACTGACATCATTGGTGATAACGGGGCTGTCATTGGTGCCGGTAATGGTGATGGTCACCAATTGCTCAGCATAAGCACCATGCTCATCCGTGACGCGCACGGTGAATGTCAGCACTGCAGATTGACCTTCGGCCAGCGCTTGTGTGACGGATGCGGCATTGTCGAGTGAGTAAGTCCATTGGCCGCTTACAGGGTCAACGCTAAAGGCACCGTAAGTGCTATCAGCCGTGCCTTGCACGCTCCAGGTTAGCGCTGCGCCTGCATCAACATCGGTTGCCACAAGTAGGCCGGTGGCTGTTGGGGTGCCGACAACATTGGTGCCGTTATCTAAATTACCCGCTTCAATCACAGTGCCGCTGGCTTGACTGTCTTCGCCGATAACCGGGGTGTCGTTAGTCCCGGTGATGGTCAGGGTGACCGTCTGGTCAACATAAGCCCCTTTATCGTCGGTGACGCGCACCACAAATGTGAGGGTTTCAGTTTGGCCTTGGGCCAGCGCTTGAGTGGCCGGTAAGCCGTTATCTAGGGTGTAGGTCCACTGACCGCTCGCTGGGTCAACGCTAAAGGTGCCGTAGGTGGTGTCGGCGGTGCCTTGTACGCTCCATGCTTGGGTCGCATTGGCATCGACATCGGTCGCTGACAATTGACCTGTTGCAGTCGGTGTGCCGCTATCGGAGGCGCTTGCCTCGACCACGGAGCCCGCTAACTGACTGACATCATTGGTGATAACGGGGCTGTCATTGGTGCCGGTAATGGTGATGGTCACCAATTGCTCAGCATAAGCACCATGCTCATCCGTGACGCGCACGGTGAATGTCAGCACTGCAGATTGACCTTCGGCCAGCGCTTGTGTGACGGATGCGGCATTGTCGAGTGAGTAAGTCCATTGGCCGCTTACAGGGTCAACGCTAAAGGCACCGTAAGTGCTATCAGCCGTGCCTTGCACGCTCCAGGTTAGCGCTGCGCCTGCATCAACATCGGTTGCCACAAGTAGGCCGGTGGCTGTTGGGGTGCCGACAACATTGGTGCCGTTATCTAAATTACCCGCTTCAATCACAGTGCCACTGGCTTGACTGTCTTCGCCGATAACCGGGGTGTCGTTAGTCCCAGTGATGGTGATGGTGATGGTGTGTTCTGTGCCATCAGCACTTAAGACCACAAAGGTTTCAACCTTGGTTTCGCCTTCGGCCAAGTACTGTACATCTGCGTTAGCAACGTTATAAGTCCAATTGCCCGCTGCATCAATGGTTAAGCTGCCCAAGGCGTCGACACTTGGTGTGCCATTGCCGACTTGGAATACAGATTGTCCTGTATCGGCGTCATTGATAGTTAAAGTGCCAGTGTCAACTAGAGTTGGATTGCTTGCATCTTCGGTCACCGCGCCAATGTCATCGCCAGCAATCACGGGAATGTCGTTAGTGCCGGTGATGGTGATGGTGATGGTGTGTTCTGTGCCATCAGTACTTAAGACCACAAAGGTTTCAACCTTGGTTTCGCCTTCGGCCAAGTACTGTACATCTGCGTTAGCAACGTTATAAGTCCAATTGCCCGCTGCATCAATGGTTAAGCTGCCCAAGGCGCCGACACTTGGTGTGCCATTGCCGACTTGGAATACAGATTGTCCTGTATCGGCGTCATTGATAGTTAAAGTGCCAGTGTCAACTAGAGTTGGATTGCTTGCATCTTCGGTCACCGCGCCAATGTCATCGCCAGCAATCACGGGAATGTCGTTAGTGCCGGTGATGGTGATGGTGATGGTGTGTTCTGTGCCATCAGCACTTAAGACCACAAAGGTTTCAACCTTGGTTTCGCCTTCGGCCAAGTACTGTACATCTGCGTTAGCAACGTTATAAGTCCAATTGCCCGCTGCATCAATGGTTAAGCTGCCCAAGGCGCCGACACTTGGTGTGCCATTGCCGACTTGGAATACAGATTGTCCTGTATCGGCGTCATTGATAGTTAAAGTGCCAGTGTCAACTAGAGTTGGATTGCTTGCATCTTCGGTCACCGCGCCAATGTCATCGCCAGCAATCACGGGAATGTCGTTAGTGCCGGTGATGGTGATGGTGATGGTGTGTTCTGTGCCATCAGCACTTAAGACCACAAAGGTTTCAACCTTGGTTTCGCCTTCGGCCAAGTACTGTACATCTGCGTTAGCAACGTTATAAGTCCAATTGCCCGCTGCATCAATGGTTAAGCTGCCCAAGGCGTCGACACTTGGTGTGCCATTGCCGACTTGGAATACAGATTGTCCTGTATCGGCGTCATTGATAGTTAAAGTGCCAGTGTCAACTAGAGTTGGATTGCTTGCATCTTCGGTCACCGCGCCAATGTCATCGCCAGCAATCACGGGAATGTCGTTAGTGCCGGTGATGGTGATGGTGATGGTGTGTTCTGTGCCATCAGTACTTAAGACCACAAAGGTTTCAACCTTGGTTTCGCCTTCGGCCAAGTACTGTACATCTGCGTTAGCAACGTTATAAGTCCAATTGCCCGCTGCATCAATGGTTAAGCTGCCCAAGGCGCCGACACTTGGTGTGCCATTGCCGACTTGGAATACAGATTGTCCTGTATCGGCGTCATTGATAGTTAAAGTGCCAGTGTCAACTAGAGTTGGATTGCTTGCATCTTCGGTCACCGCGCCAATGTCATCGCCAGCAATCACGGGAATGTCGTTAGTGCCGGTGATGGTGATGGTGATGGTGTGTTCTGTGCCATCAGCACTTAAGACCACAAAGGTTTCAACCTTGGTTTCGCCTTCGGCCAAGTACTGTACATCTGCGTTAGCAACGTTATAAGTCCAATTGCCCGCTGCATCAATGGTTAAGCTGCCCAAGGCGCCGACACTTGGTGTGCCATTGCCGACTTGGAATACAGATTGTCCTGTATCGGCGTCATTGATAGTTAAAGTGCCAGTGTCAACTAGAGTTGGATTGCTTGCATCTTCGGTCACTGCGCCAATGTCATCGCCAGCAAACGCAGCTGGATCATCCACAGGAGTCACTTCGATGGTCAGTGTGGCAGTAGAACCTGTGTTGGTGGTGTAAGTGACAACTGGGACGCTACCATTCCAATTTTCATTGGGAGTGAAAGTGTAAGAGCCATCGGCATTAAGCACTAATACGCCGCCCTCAAGCGTTACTGAGGTGCCAGCAGTATAGCTAGTGCCATCTACTTCGAAGCTGGTCACAGTCAAAGTGTTATCAAGATCACTGTCGTTATCCAGTACATTGCCGCTTGCAACTGTGTCTTCAGCGATTGTGTTGGTGTCATTAATAAGTAGTGATGAGTCATCAACAGGGGTGACTGTGATGGTCAAAGTGGCCGTTGAGCCAGTATTTGTGGTGTAAGTGATAACGGGGACGCTACCATTCCAATTTTCATTGGGAGTGAAAGTGTAAGAGCCATCGGCATTAAGCACTAATACGCCGCCCTCAAGCGTTACTGAGGTGCCAGCAGTATAGCTAGTGCCATCTACTTCGAAGCTGGTCACAGTCAAAGTGTTATCAAGATCACTGTCGTTATCCAGTACATTGCCGCTAGCAACTGTGTCTTCAGCTATTGTGTTGGTGTCATTGTCAAGTACAGATGGATCATCAACAGGGGTGACAGTGATGGTCAAAGTGGCCGTTGAGCCAGTATTTGTGGTGTAAGTGATAACAGGAACACTGCCGTTCCAATTTTCATTGGGAGTGAAAGTGTACGACCCATCGGCATTAAGCACTAATACGCCGCCTTCTAAGGTCACAGATGTGCCAGCTGGGAAGCTGGTTCCACCGACTTCAAAGCTTGTTACTGTCAAGACTGTGTCCGTGTCGCTGTCGTTTAGTAACACATTGCCTGTGGCCACACCATCTTCATTAATAGTATTGCTATCGTTTGCTAGAACTGAGGGGGAATCATTAGTATCGATGAAATCATCGCTAGGCGTGGCTGCTGGGGCTGCAGTAAAGCCTGTGGTATCAAAACCTGATGCGGCTAATGTTTCATCACCACTACGACCTACTGAAACAAAGCCTGAATTGCCTTGATTACCCGTTGGTGTACCCGCAGCGGTTTCAGGTAGGTCTTCTGTTGGGTCTTCACCAGATGCAATTAAATCTTGTAATGCTTGAATTTCTGCAAGGGCTGCAGGGTCGTCATTATCAGTGTCGGCAAAGAAATCCGCTGCGTTAGTCTCTGTGCTGCCGTCGCTGTAGGTGATGACATAAGGTAGGTTGTCTGCAAAGAATAGTGTCGCGCCAGCAGGAATCGTCTCCCCAGCTTGGACATTACGTGTTTCATTGTTTACGGTTAAGGTGACGTTTCCTTCAGCAGTACTCAGCACACCATTTTTAGTCGTAGTTACAGATCCCATACAAGCCCCCAACAGCTTTGATTTAAAGCAATACTTTTAAGATGAATCTAAGATTTTGGGTGCCGAGTTGTTTAAGGCAACAGCAAAAAAGAGATAAATTCACCACAGAACAACAATTATAGAACATTCGCAATGGGTAGTCAATTTTTTGACGTGTGTCATTTTTATTTTAACTATCTGAAAATTAGTAATTAAAATATTATACCAATGACTTGATATAAATATTTGAGTGAGATGAACCATGAATACTGCTAACTACCTATGTGAATTTGAGCATTAAAGTATTGATAACAAATGGCCCGCTAGAAGCGGGCCATTGTCTTGGGTTTGTCATGAATGATTCATGACAAACTAGCTAAACTAAGCTGCATGCCGTTGAAGGGGATGTTGAAGCGTGACGATATGACTGTGCAGCATTGGTATTCTCACCCAATTGCTCTTGGACTTGCGCCAATGCTAACCAATATTCGCTTTTCGGAGCTAATCGGCAGGCGCTTTGCAATCTTATTTTAGCTTCCTTGATATCCCTAGATTGCAAGCACAGCTTTGCAACGCATGCTTGATAACTGGCATCATTTTCGAAACTAGCCTCATGTCGCATAAGTTGTTTACGAATTTCACTATCTTGCGCGGTGACAAGTTCAGGTAAAGCTTCGAAAATGGTTCCACATGGTTCATGTTTGACTAGCTTAATGAGTAGTTTGTTGCCTTCTTCTGCGAGACCAAAACTGATTAAACCTTTTATATATATAAGTGCTAATAAAGGATCTTGCCTCTCTGATTTACTTAGCCAATGCCAAACTTTATCTAACTCTTGTGTATTTTTAGTGGCTGCTTGTGCTACCAACTGACTATTAGCATCGAACGTCAATTGATTGATTATTTCAGTTGAAGCAAGTTGTTTTTTCTGAGCAATAGGTAGTAAGGTTTTCAATGCTTGCCAGTCTTTAAGCTTAGGGTAGAGCTCAAGTGAAATACGTATTATTGCATCAGGACTTTTACTGGTCGGAGTTAATTTATCTAGCTCCATACGGGCTAAGCTGAACTCACCATCTTGCATGAAAAAACGTATCTTGGAGATAGACACGGCTTCCTGAGCCGTGGGTTCGGCAGCTGCTGAGGCTAAATATTCATCTCGAGCTTGTGTTTTCTTTTGTTTATGGGCGGCTTGGGCCGCCACTAAGAGGTTTAAGGTCGGTAACTCACCATTTGCCGCGCCTTTTAGCATACTTTTTTCTGCTAACGGCCAATCTTCAGCGGCCATGGCAATAGCACCTTGTAAGGTATGCTTTTTTGCTGCAGATTGACGCCAGCGGAGCGGTAAATGCTTACTACTGAGGGCAAGATTAATGATGAGGCCTAGCAGCCATTTAGTCAGCAGCATGATTATAACAGTGGCAACCAGTGCTGTTATGGCAACGATGAGGCTAGTTTCAATCTGGTATTCACCAATTGCGATATAGACATAACCCGTATTATCAATAAATAATGGGCTGACACATAGGCCAATTAAAATGATAGCAACAATAATAAGCGCCTTGATCATAGTGTTGGCTCCCCAGCAGGGGCTGATAAATCACCAAAGGTAACTAATTGCTCTAACAGCGGTGCTGCGGTTAGTTGTTGATGTGTTATGGGCGTGAGCTTGATTTCAGCGAGTTTATTGATGGTTTCAATGGCTGCTGCAGTGCTTGCTTGGTGTAGGTCGAAGTACTGGCCTAACCATTGTTTGGCCATGGCTAATGATTGCTGAAATTCAGAGTTATTTTTATCTTGCAGTGCTCGTTGCGCCTGTAAAAGTTTATTTTTGATATTTTCAGTTAAATACCATTGCTGCTCAGGCGATAATAGCGGTTCAAGATCTGTAGTTCGCTTTCTGATGGTGACTAAGCTGCTGCTAAAGGTTTGCCAGCTTTTTCTCAGGTTAGCTTGCCAATCGCCGATATCATCTGAAAGTTTGGCATCGGTTGTTACTGGGCTGGATGCAAGGGTCTTGTTGGCATTAAGGGGTAAGTTATCGAGTTTTATTATTAGGTTGTCCAAGGCTAGAATATGGCTCGAAGTGTCTAACAATTTAATGGATTTAAGCTGAGCGATATCTTGAGATAATGCTTTACGTATAGGTAATAACGCCGGGTTTTGCATTGCAGCAATACGTTCATCGGCAGACTCTAATAATTGCACCGCAGTGAGAAGATCTGACTCTAACCAAATTTTTCGACCAGCCATTCTTACCAAATAATCAGCTTCAGAAGCCATCCAATGATTTGGGCTGCGTTGAGCCAAGGCGTTCACTTGAGTTTGTAATTGCTCAATAGTGGCCTGGGTTGCGGTTAATTCTTGGTAGGCATTCGCATTATTCTGCTGCTGTTTTTCAAGAGACTCTATCTTAGCTTTAGCGTAACTTAGGCTAGTGTTGACCGAACCTGTGATTTGCTGGGCCTGCAATTGTTTAGCGGCAAGTTCTGACTTGAGTAAAACCGACTGACTATAAAGCCAATAGCTTGCTGCCAAGGCCGTACAGGCAATGATAAAGCACAATAATAAACCCAAGCGCATTGGCCATTTACTTGGCGTTTGGGAAGAGGGCGTCGCGGCCTTGTTCATTTTTTTATCTGCCTTGTTGATTGTGTTAACGGCTTCTTTTTCCACTGCATGTGTCGAGGGTGAACTTTTAGGATCAGCAGGTGCCGCTTGAGTTGTAGATCCTGCTGCTGGGGCGGCTTTTTTTGTTTCTTTATCAGTATGTTCCATGAAACCGTCCTTGAAAAATCAGCTAGCTTATTATAGCCCGATGACAAAATTTATGAGCTAAAGGTGTTGTATTGTTTTAAGCCCATCGATATTAACGAGCCGTGTCTTTTATTCATTTATCCAAGCGCTATCATACTTTTGTCACTAAATGCCGCTGAGGTTAAAGCGCCAATGCAGTGAGTATGGCTTGAGTACTTGCTCCATTCGCATTGCTAACACGATGAAACCCTTGGGATATAGCCTGAACTTGAACACGGTGACTTGGGACTATCATATGACATGAGCGCAGCCATGCAAATAGCTCTTTCGGCACAAGTTCCATTAAATTTGCTAAGGCTTCGCCACTGGTGAGCACTAACGTGTCTATTCCTAGGTCTTGCCATTGCTGACAAACTGACTTGGGATCGAGTGCTGGCTTACTACGTTGGTATACTTGCCAATAGTCGACATTTGCCCCCCGTTCAGACAAGGTTTGCGCTAACGTTTCTCTGCCGCCTTCGCCCCTCACAATCGTTATTTTTTGCAACTCCACATCTTGCAGCTGGGAAAGTGACAAGAGTCCTTCGCTGTCTTGTTGCGAGCTGGGCGCGCTTTGGCTTACTACTTGATATTCAGCTAGCGCCATCTGAGTCGCCTCGCCCACAGCAAAGTACTCACAGTGCATAGGAAAGTGATTGTTCAAATTGTTGGCAGCGAAATACACCGCGTTGGCACTGATAAACACCAGTTTATCAGCGCTAAAAAAACTGGCTTTAGGTGGGGTGTTCGATGGGGTTATTTCAAGTAAAGGACACAAGTGGTAGCCGATGCCAAGTTGAGTCAGTGCATCGGCCATCTGTTGATTGCGCCCTTCAGGGCGAGTAAGTAATACTTTCATGATAAGTTTTGCTTACCTATTTGCCAATGATTTAGCACCCTTGCTATTGAAGAAGGTGATATCGCGTGCTTAGTCATTATGCCTTGCCATATACAGCATCTAAAATTGTTTTAGCCCCTTGGGCTAATAATATTTCAGCCAACTGCTCACCTAATTGACTCGCTTCACTCTTAAGGCCTTTGACTTGGCCTGTGATGATCTGGCTGCCATCAGGATTACCCACTAAGCCCCTCAGTGTAAGTTCATCGCCTTCAATTTCAGCATAAGCGCCAATGGGTACCTGGCAGCCGCCTTCTAAGCGAGTGTTCATGGCGCGCTCAGCAATGACTCTATAACGAGTCTCTAAATGTTCAAGTGGTGCGAGCAATGCCTTCACTCTGGCATCATCAGTGCGACATTCTATGCCGACAGCCCCTTGGCCATTGGCAGGTAATGATTCTTCAGGGCTGATATAGCTGGCAATGCGCGAGATGAGTTTTAAGCGAATAAGACCTGCTGCAGCGAGTATGATGGCATCATAGTCACCGCTATCGAGTTTCGCCAGACGAGTGCCCACATTGCCGCGCAAGTCTTTGATAATTAAATCTGGTCGCATGGCGCGGATCTGGCACTGACGACGAAGGCTCGAGGTGCCCACAACGGCGCCTTTTGGCAGCTCGGCTAGGTTGGCGAAGTTGTTTGAAACGAAGGCATCACGTGGGTCTTCACGTTCACAGATGATTTCTAAGCCTAGGCCCTCGGGGAAATCCACGGGAACATCTTTCATAGAATGCACGGCGATGTCGGCGCGATCCTCTAACATGGCAACTTCTAACTCTTTGACGAATAGCCCTTTCCCGCCCACTTTTGCTAGAGGTGTATCTAACAGTACATCCCCTTTGGTGGTCATAGGGACGAGCTCGACCGATAAGCCAGGGTGAATACGTTCGAGTTCCGCTTTGACAAACTCAGCTTGCCATAAGGCCAATGGACTCTTGCGAGTCGCGATACGAATAAGATGTTGAGACATGTGAAACGCTTCCATCAAAGAGCAAAATTGTGACAATGCTATCACTGAGTGGCCATTTTTGTAACCGAGCCTAAGTGAATGTTTGAAGCAAAGCAGATTTTAATTTGAATGAGTTGTTTCGGCGTCAAGAAAAAGCCAAGCGCAAATGAGCTAATCACATAAAGCTTGGCTTAATAGAATGTTGTTGGTGAGTTAATAACAGCTTAAGCAGTTAACTTAAGCTCAATACCCGATTGTTTATGAATAGCATCAATCACAAACGGCATAAACTCTTGCTGATTACGCTCGTCAAACCAACGGTTTTCTTTAAAGGCAAAGTGGTAGCCACCAAAGCGAGTCGCAATCCAAATCTCATGCAAAGGTTCTTGTTTATTGATGACTATTTGCGATCTATCTTGAAACTCTAACTGCAGTACATTGCCGCTGGCATCGATATCTACATCGGCATCTTGCTCATCGATGGCGTATTCAATTGCGGTTTCAATCTGGCTGAACATAGCATCAACGAGTTGATGAAATTCAGTATCTGTCATGGCCATGCATTTCTATCCTTTGCTTTCTACGTTATGAATGCGATTATAAGGCCATTAGCCACCAGATGCACAGATGTTGAGAAAAATGAGACTGATTTTATTAATGATACTTGCTAGCTTAGTCCTAAGTGCCTGTGGCCAGAAGGGACCTTTATATAAATCCCCCGAGCCAGAGGCGAATCAAAGCCACATTAGCGAGGTAGAGGCTGAAAAGAGCCCTGCCACTAAGTAGTCAATTGCTAAGGCGTAAAAGCCGACACGAATATAGCCGTTAATAAAAGGACGCCCCCTTGGATCATTTCATTTATCAAGACCAAAATTTGTTTGCTGAATCTTGCTCTGTGGCAGAAATAGCCCAGCAGCATGGCACGCCAGTATATATTTATTCTCGGGCCACCCTAGAGCGTCATTGGCGTGCCTTCGATGATGCGGTGGGAACTCACCCTCATTTAATTTGTTATGCAGTCAAAGCCAATTCGAACTTGGCGGTGCTCAATGTGTTAGCTAGGCTTGGCAGTGGTTTTGATATTGTGTCAGGGGGCGAGCTTGCGCGGGTCATTGAAGCGGGCGGCGATCCCAAAAAAGTGGTGTTCTCCGGCGTGGGTAAAACGGTCGAGGAGATGCAACAGGCATTGGAACTGGGTATTTACTGCTTTAATGTCGAATCGAGCGCCGAGCTTGAGCAGTTAAACCTTGTTGCTCAGTCTTTGAATACTAAGGCGCCAGTATCGCTGCGGATCAATCCCGATGTGGATGCCGGCACCCATCCCTATATTTCAACTGGCCTTAAAGAAAACAAGTTTGGTATCGCTATGGAAGAGGCCGAGCAAGTGTTTGTTCGCGCCGCAGCCCTTTCTCATATTGACGTTAAAGGAGTGGATTGCCACATCGGCTCGCAATTAACCGAGCTTAAACCTTTCTTGGATGCCATGGATAGACTGCTGGGTTTAGTGGATAGGTTAACCGCTCTTGGTATTGAATTATCGCATTTAGATGTGGGTGGCGGTTTAGGGGTTCCCTATGATAATGAAACTCCGCCAGCGCCGCAGGTGTATGCCGCCGCCTTGGTTGAGCGTCTCGGGGAGCGAAAATTAACCCTTATTTTCGAACCAGGGCGTGCCATTGCTGCCAATGCGGGTATTTTTGTGACTCAAGTCTTATACCTTAAAGAAAATAGCAATAAGCGTTTTGCCATTGTCGATGGCGCCATGAACGATTTACTGAGACCAGCGTTATACAGTGCCTGGCAAAAAATCATTCCCGTGCAGCAAAGCGATGCCGCGACTCAAGCATTTGATATTGTGGGCCCAGTATGTGAAACCGGTGACTTTTTAGGTAAAGATCGCCAGCTAGCTGTTGTGGCAGGGGATTTGTTAGCAATACGCTCATGCGGGGCTTATGGGTTTGCCATGTCGTCAAATTATAATTCTCGCCCACGAGTGGCGGAAATCATGGTCGATGGTTCACAGGCGTTTGTGGTTCGCGAGCGAGAAAAACGTCAACAACTCTGGCAAGGTGAGCAATTGCTGCCGTAAACTAGGCAAGAAAGCATAATCACCCGCTCACATAATAATAGGTTTGATAAAGGAAGGCGCATTTGATCCATTTCACTAAGATGCACGGGTTAGGCAATGACTTTATGGTTGTCGATGGCGTGACCCAGAATGTATTTTTCTCCCCAGAGCAGATCCGTCGCCTTGCTAACCGTAATTTTGGTGTGGGCTTTGACCAACTACTCTTGGTCGAACCCCCCTATGATCCCGACTTAGATTTCCATTACCGCATTTTTAATGCCGATGGCAGCGAAGTCGAACAGTGCGGCAATGGCGCCCGTTGTTTTGCCCGCTTCGTTCGCAATAAGGGTTTGACACAGAAGAATAAAATTCGCGTGAGCACCTCTTCTGGGAAGATGACACTAAGGCTTGAGCGTGATGGTAGCGTAGTGGTCAACATGGGCGTGCCCGTGACGGATCCTAGCAATATTCCTTTTAAGGCCAAGAAAGTCGAAAAAACTTATCTGTTGCAAACGCCAGTGCAAACCTTTCTCTGCGGTGCTATTTCCATGGGTAATCCCCATTGTGTTATCGAAGTGGATGACATTGACACTGTGGCCGTGGATGAAATTGGCGCGCTTTTGACCCGTCACGAACGTTTCAGTAAAGGGGTCAATGTGGGCTTTATGCAAATCATTAATCCGGGGCACATTAAGCTTAGGGTCTATGAGCGCGGCGCCGGGGAAACCTTAGCCTGCGGTACGGGTGCCTGTGCTGCAGCGGCCATAGGTCAGCTGCAAGACAAGCTTTCACGTCAGGTTAGGGTTGATTTACCTGGCGGTACATTGCACATTGATTGGGACGGCGAAGGTAAGCCTTTATGGATGACCGGCCCAGCAGAACACGTTTACGATGGACAAATTCAGTTATGACAGAACACCTGACTCCAGAGTCAAGCGCCAGCCTTAACGATAAACTTAAGCTTATGGCCAAACCCAAAGCGGCTGATGCACTTGCCACCAACAGCAACCAAGCGGGCATTGCTAACCCCATGGCTGCGATGGAAATGCTAGGCACGCCTTTGCAGTTCGATGCCGCCATGGATGAGCACATAGTGCGTGAATATTTGCTGGATAACCCAGACTTTTTCAATCGCTACCCTGAGTTATTATTGTCACTCCAGTTACCTCACCAAGAGCGGGGGACAGTTTCTTTAGTTGAGCGTCGCCAAGAGGTACTGCGTCAGCGAGTTACCCAGCTAGAGGAAGAAATCACTTCTTTGATGGTTTGCGCGCAAGAAAACGAGAAAATATTCCATTTTAATAATGATTTATCCCACAAATTATTGGCCTGTGAAGACTTAGGTGAACTCAGGCAAGTGCTGTCAGAAGGGCTAAAACATCACTACGGCTTTAGCCATGTTAGGTTAATCACAGTGCATGATATCGACAGTGAGTTGGCCAATATTTGGCGTCATCGTATTTCGTTGGGCCATTATTTTGGCCGTTTGACTCAGTCTGAGTCTAAACGCTTATTCGGCGGTGAAGTGGGATCTGTGGCACTGACTAAGCTGTCAGATGAGAATGGCCAGGTTATTTTTGCTGTCGCCAGTCCTGACTCGACTCATTTTCACCCAGGAATGGATAATTTATTTTTTGATCAGTTAAGACGTTTACTGGATCACATGCTGCCTAAGTTCTAGCGCATGCTCCAAGCAATAGTGTTAATCTGACGTGGGCTGTAAACGCAGGCAAGGTTAAATCAAACAAGGGCGGCCGATGGCACAAACAAGCTTATTTGCGCGCTTTGAACGCTACTTAACTTCAGAGCGGCAGTTATCGCCTTATACTGTGCGTAATTATCTGTTTGAATTACGCAGAGCCGAGCCGTATTTATTTACAACACTTAGTTTGCCTGAATATGCGGCACAAACCTCGCAAACCAATGCAATAACGTCTCCGCAAACGGATGAGCAGTGGTTAGCATTAAGCCATGAGGCGCTGCAAGCTCTGCTGGCAAAACTTCACCGCCAAGGCTTAAGTCCTCGCTCACTTTCCCTGTGTTTATCTGCCTTAAAGCAATTTTTTGAATACCTGTTGGCAGAAGACTGCATCACTCATAACCCGGCTAAAGGCTTGTCTGCGCCTAAACAAGCCAAACCTTTACCTAAGAATATCGATGTGGATGCCATCAGCCATTTATTGGCAATAGATGGCGATGATCCCCTGGTTATACGAGATAGGGCCATCATGGAGTTGTTTTATTCCAGCGGCCTGCGCCTCGGGGAGTTGGCCAGTCTAAATTACGGCGATATTCACTTGGGGTTACAAGAAGTAAAAGTGCTGGGTAAAGGTGGGAAAGAGCGGCGCGTGCCGGTAGGAAAGCTCGCCATGGAGGCGCTGGCCTTATGGCACACTCAAAGGTTATTGCTAGTGCAAGCTGATGAGCCAGCCTTGTTTGTCAGTAACCAGGGCAAGCGCCTATCTCATCGTAGTATTCAAGCCAGAATGGCTAAATGGGGTCAAAATCAGGCCTTATCCGTACCGGTTCATCCTCATAAGTTGCGTCATTCCTTCGCGACACATATGCTTGAATCGAGTGGGGATTTGCGCGCGGTGCAAGAATTACTCGGGCATGCCAATTTATCCACCACCCAAATTTACACGAGTTTGGATTTTCAACATCTTGCTAAGGTCTATGATGGTGCGCACCCAAGGGCGAAAAAAGGGAGGGAGAAAGGATGAAGCAATACCTAAGATTACGAGCATTCAAGGCCATAAGTTTTGACCTCGATGATACCTTGTATCACAACACGCCTTATCTGCAATTGGCGACGGACAAGTTTTTTGCCTTTCTCAATCAGAATTACCCTAAGACGCAAACCTTGCACGCTCAAGGCTGGCTGACGATTAAACACGATTTGTTTGACTTGCACCCAGAGCTTAAACACGACACCAGCGCTGCTCGCTACGCCATGGTTCACGATGGGCTAATGAGTTTAGGTTACAAGGAGAGTGAGGCCAGTGAAGGCGCACAGAAATCCATGGCCTGTTTTCATTTTTATCGCAGCGATTTTACCTTAGACGACAAGGTGCTGAATTTACTCAAGCAGCTCGCCGAGTCAGTCACCTTGGTTGGAATCAGCAATGGCAATGTGGATGCCAGTCGTATTGGCTTGAGTGAGTCGCTAGCGTTTGTGCAGCATCCAGGTCATGGGGTGAAGATGAAGCCTCATGGGGATATGTTTGAGCTGGCGTGCCAGCGCTTGAATATTTCTCCCGCTGAACTGCTGCATGTGGGTGACCATCAAATGGCCGATGTGAGTGGTGCCCGCCGCGCCGGATGTCAGAGCGTATGGTTTAATCCTGAAAAGCATCCGCTAACACGCCGCACCGGTAGTATCTTGCCTCATGTTGAGCTTGATGATCTGAATAAATTGCTTAATTTAGTCTGATTTTTTAGTGAGTTAAACTGTATGGCTCAGTTACGTTAGCCGCGTTTCGCCAGTGTAAGATCTATGCCCGAACGCTGGCGCATTTGTTTTACTTGTTCATGACTGGCGCGCATGTCGGCATCTCCCACTCTAAAATAGCTGCCGGAAAATGGATCTTGGCCAATATAGATGGGCCTGAGGTTTTTATCTACAGCGGGAATATGCAGGCGAATAAGCTTTTTTGACACAATCTCGATAATTTGCACATCAGTTGGCGCCAGTATGTTATGGCTTATCTTGGTCGGGTCGTTAAGGATTTCCCAAATTTCACTCAACATAGGCATAGGATTGATTATTCCCTCTATGGTAAATTCGCCCTTGTCTTCACGCACCCCAAGAATGATCTCACCGCCTAAAGTATTAGCGAATGCGCTGTAGGTTTCCCACATATCTTCAGGTAACTGGCCAGTGCCATCGCGGCCGCCTGCCAATTTAAACTCAACTTGAGCCGATTCTTGTAGGTGATTAATATCATCTAATGCGAAGGTAAGCGTGGTCATCTAGGCTGCCTTTGAATGAGTGAGCCGATAGATTGAGCATATGAGAAATAAAATGACTCAGCAAGTGGCTGAGTCATAAAGGCGAAAACAGGCCACGCAAGGCTGATTGGCTCAATAGGCGAGGGCTTTTGGAAAGAGTATGTTGTTTTCTAGTTGAATATGAACTTGAAGGTCAGCATCGAATTCTGCCAAGGTTTTATAACAGTTACGCCAAGTGTAACAAGCTTGCTCTGGAATGCGATAACCATCAGTTAACTGTCGAATTTGCTTGTAATAACTGCTCAGCTTCTCTGTGCTCATGCTCCATAGCATTGATAGGATTACCTATATGGCCAAAACAGCTGTTGACTTGTTCACCTTGACTTAAGGCCCTGATCGCGGGAAAGAGGATTTGCTCTTCCTTGTATAAATGAGGGGTTAAATCATCCACTAAAGCCTGTACTAGCGCTGCTAAAGGTTTTACTTCCGGGCAATCATTACCGTGAGCTCGTAGCATTTTTTGCGTGTATTCAATAAGCAAAGGGCCAGTGTCACGTATGTATTGATGATGAGTTGATTCTAAATAATCAATAATGTCGCCAGGTGTTAAGGCCGCGACTTCCTCTTGATTAAGGGGCAGAATTTGAGTGCTAGACATAAGTGAACCTAAAGATGCAAAATAATTGCATCTATACTAGCGACCTTAAGTTACGGCCTCAAATTCTCCACAGCGAAATTGAGTCCTTGCTCACATTCTTCGCTTATCAGAGCTAATGACTGGCTATAGCAGGCAGCGCTGCCCCTTTGTAAGTGGGGAGCTGAGTACCTTGGCTGACACTTGTTGGTCTTCTGTTATGTTGGTCGCCCTAAGTTGTTGATTGTTATGAAAAATAAGGCCTCGACGATCCATGCTGGCTTGCTCAAGTTAATGGGTTTGAGCCAACCTTGGTTTTAAGGTCGAAACTATATTGTTGGTTTGATGCTTCACTTGGTTTGCCGTTATAACCTATACCATTGTAATTGTAGGGGTGCTGCTGCCGGCCATAAAGATGATTTGCCCACTACCTTTAAATGAGGATGCAGTAGCCGCCATTCTGTAATGGGCTTGAGCACTGGCAGAGGGCAAGGATTTATGCTCATTATGGCGGTTTGCGGCTAGTGATGATGCAATAGAATAGTGAGGGATAAGCTACCAAGCGATCCTCTGGTGGTTATCTGGGGATATTTCACCAAAAAGACACACAGGTGATGCCTGGTAGCTGCGCTTCTGCCTGAGATTGGCTTTAATTTTAACGCCATCACACAGCACCAGCTGATTTGCAAACATGCAGACAGCCTGACCAAATACTGCAGGGGCTGGAATAGGGCTGGCTTGCGACCAAGTATCGGTATGGGTGTCATACACTTGCTCTAAATTGACGTTTCCATCTTGATGCCAGCCACCAAAGAGATAGATGTACCTGTCTTGGTAGCTTGCCACCGCACTGTCGTCCACGGCGACGGGCATATCGGCAATGCGCTGATAGCGTAAATCTTGAATGTTAAAGCGGTAATTGTCTGCGGTGCTGAGCTCTTGATGATCTTCAGCCACGGTATAGCCGCCAAAAATATAAGCACTGTCTTTTATGCCAATAGCGACAGAGGCAAGCCTGCCAGAAAGTGGCGCGATATAGGGCACATCATCCAAAGCTTGCCAATGACCAAGCGTGATTATGCACATCTTGATAACCCTTATTCGCACCTAGGCCCATAAAGCTGACTAGGTAGCTGTTATCATTTTTCTTCACTAACGCGACAGCATTATTACTCACAGCTTGGGGAAGATTGGGGTAAGTCAATATTGGCTTGGCTGCGCTAGCTGGAGAGTCTTGAAAACTGGTATGAATTTGCGTCCCGTGAACTTGGCTACTCATTAGAGCAAGTAAGGCTAAACTGCAGAATGAATTTTTCAATGGCTGGCCATTTTGTTGCTTTGAGCCAGAAGATGCCGCCTGCTTAAAGGCGGCACTGTTAGCGGGTGAGCCTGTGACTCTATCCCAGGTGGGGTTATTTGCCGATGGCGTGGCGGTCAAGCGCATTGGCGCTGAGCCTTTTCGACTCGCCAAAGAATACGTCGATGAAGTGGTAACCGTAAGCTCAGATGAAATCTGCGCCGCCATCAAGGATATTTTTGAAGACACCCGCGCTATTGCTGAGCCCGCTGGGGCGCTAGCATTGGCAGGGCTTAAGAAACACCTTGGAAAAACAGGCAAGGGCGAGAAAGTGGCGGCTATTTTAAGTGGCGCTAATGTGAATTTTCATAGCCTGCGTTATGTGTCTGAGCGCTGCGAACTAGGCGAGCAAAAAGAGGCGATTCTTGCGGTCAAGGTCCCAGAAAAACCCGGCAGTTTTCTGCGATTTTGCGAGCTATTAAATAAGCGGGTGATGACAGAGTTTAACTACCGCTTTAGTGGTCGCGACCAAGCTATGGTGTTCGCCGGTATTCGCTTAAGCAATGGCGCCGAGGAGCTGGCTGAGATTATCAAAACCCTTGAGTCTCAAGGGTTTGAAGTGCAAGATTTATCACAAGATGAAACCGCAAAACTGCACGTGCGTTACATGGTGGGCGGCAGACCGCCAAAACCTCTGCAAGAGCGGTTATTTAGCTTCGAATTCCCTGAGCACCCAGGTGCCTTGCTCAAGTTTTTAACCACATTGCAAAGCCAATGGAATATCAGCTTATTCCACTATCGCAACCACGGCGCCGCCTTTGGACGAGTATTAGCAGGTTTTGAAGTACCAGCCAGTGATGCCTTGCCCTTTGCGCGCTTTTTAACTGAGCTTGGTTTTGTCTATCAAGAAGAAACCCACAGCCCAGCGTACCAGTTATTTTTGAATACCCCGGCGGTGTAAAGTATTGGCAGATGCATAAGTATCTAAGGAAAGGCCGCTAGGCGCAATGCATGGGATTACTATTAACTTCTGTCTTTTTTATAAGATAGATATTGACAATGTCGTCAATAAGCGCAAAACTGTTGTTAACAACGGCTTCCTCCAGAACTTAGGTTCATAAGAGTGGGAGCTTTTTTTTGCCTAGAGAAAAGTCGATGGCTCCAGCACTTATTCCTTACATTAAACCCTATCAAGAAAGTAAAGAGCTTTGTGAGAGGTTGGCTAAACAAGGGCTGAAAATCGAAGATCAAAATGAAGCAGAAAAAATCATAAAGCGCTATAGTTACTATCGCTTCAAAGCGTACCTTATCCCCTTTAAGAACAACAATACAAAAACTTATAACGAAGGCTCTACTTTCGAAAACAGCCATTTACTATACCAATTCGATTGTGAGTTACGAAGCACATTATTTCAAATTATAGAGAAGATTGAAGTTGGTGTTCGTTCATCCGTCGACCAATGGATTACATCTCAAACCAATAATCCTTTTTGGTATTTAGACTCATCCCTTTTTAGTCATAATGGTGATCAAATCAAAACTGTGTCCCGTGTCAGGGATAGTTTTAAGGACTCAAAAGAAGAGTTTGCCAAGCATTATAGAGAAAAGTACTACAATCAATATTGCCCATTTTATCGTGATCTTCCACCTGCATGGGTTGCCATCGAGATAATGACGTTTGGTAACGTAGTTAAGTTACTGGAAAATATTACTGAAGCCCGAATTCAACTCCGAAGTGCGACACTCACCAAATTAAGCGGCTAATTGTTTAAACACAACAGCTGGCTGCTTAAACTTCAAACATTTCTTAGGTCTGTAATTAATCCTGTTCTGGGCAAATAAGATGATGGCGTCGCTTACTGTCCTTAAGTCAGTCCCTTTTTTTACATACTGCCTTAATAAACCGTTGGCATTTTCATTGGCGCCACGTTCCCAAGAACTATACGGATGAGCAAAGTAAAATGTTGTGTCTAACGCGTTGGCTATGACTTCATGATGAGCGAATTCACGACCATTATCGGCAGTTATAGTGTGCACATATTGCTTATAGGGCATCAATAATTCGATAGTCGCTTTAGTCACATCTTCAGCAGATTTTGAGGCCACTTTCTTTATTAAATAAAAACGGGTCTTTCGCTCTAAAATTGTCACTATTGAACCTGTCCCATGCTTGCCTAATACGGTATCGATTTCCCAATCACCGAAACGTTCGCGAGTATCAACAATGGCAGGTCTAGAGTCGATAGAGGTACCATTTTTAATCGCTGGCGCTTTCTCTTTTTTACCTCTGCGATAGCGCTTATGACCTTGCCGTAGATGGCGATATAGCTTGCCGCCTTGACGTTTATTCCTTGCCACAAAGCGGTAAATCCATTCATGACTAACAGCTTGGTTCATGCCCGATAACACCCGTGAAATCTGCTCTGGGCTCCAATCATGTTGCAGTAGGAAGCGGACGAAGTTTATTCTTGTATCGGGGATGGTATATTTGGCTGAATGACGCCGCATCTTACACGCACTGGCTTGAGCGCTGTCAGGGCAATAACCCTGCAGGGCATGACAACGTTTTAGTTCTCGATAGACAGTCGCACGATGACAATTGATAGCTTTTGCAATCAAAGCTATCGAAATACCCTGGTCTAAAAGGACTGAAATCTGATATCTTCTTCCCTCAGTCAACTGCTGATAACTCATAGTGATACTCTTTTTTCTTTGGCGAGATAAAGCCTACCACTTTCAGCAGTTGGCTTCTTCTACGCCTCAATTAAGAGTGTCGCAGTTATTATCTGAATTCGGGAGATAGCATCCAATCCCTAAAACTTGATCGATTTACTAAAAAAGCATTCAATATACAGAAGTTTGTTTCATTAAGGTCTTGGCTGGCTTCTATTCGCGAAGTAAGGAACCATTGCGGTCATCACAATCGACTGTTTAATCGTAACCTTAATGCACCTACAGGAATAAAGCGCCTACTTAGTAATGAAGTGAAACTAGTTCGGACTGTACCAGCTTTAGGTAAAAGAGAAGAGGACCAGCTTAATCGTCTTTATACTACGGTTACAGCGATGCAAATTATTTACAGTGGTCTTGGATATACGGAAAAAATAGGACCCAAAATACAAGCTCTATTTGAAAAGTATCCAGTTGCGCAGCAATTCAAAAATTCTATGGGTTTTCCTGAACTTTGGAAACATGAAATTTTGCTTTTTGATATATAAACTTAATTCGATACTAAACACTAAGCTTATTCCTGATAGGGGAAACATTCGTGTCGACATGCCATGTATTATCATCAAGGTGTTGATTTTGAGTGATAATTTTATGGTGCTGTCTTCCTATTTATATTTTAATAAGATGGCTTAATGCTAAGAACAATTGATAATCACATCATACTGGCTCGCCATGGCATTCACTCGTCGACACGCCGTAAACTCATCCCTGAGGGCTCGAACATCCCGTCCATGGGATGGACGGTCGTCTCGCAAATACGCATGCCTCACCTTTTTAGATTTATGTAACTTTTTATCTTTAAAACATAAAACATAAAACATAAAACATAAAACTTGAACCTGTTAATAAGGTCAATCTCAGTTAGTGATACGAGGCCAGCTTAAATTGCACTTTGGAGCATAGACTGTAGCATTTCTAATAGTGGTTCCCAGTGTTCTAATAATTGCAGCGGTGGTTCAAGATCAAAGATATCTTGAAGTTCATTCCAAAGATCATGAAATGTATCCTTAAGAAAGTCTTTTATTGCACGTTTAGCATCTTCAGGAATAATTTCAGATTTTTCTATGCCACTGATTACGGTTTCATATGCACTAAACTGCGCACTACCAAACTGTGCGGTTCCAAATCGAGACATGATAAAACTCCTTTTCATATTAAGCACAAAGTAACAACTAACAGATATTTTACACTAAGTCCCAAACGCAATAAATGATTTAAATCAGTCACTTGACTGACGGCTTTGTCAATGGTGTAGTTATTGTGAAACCAATGAATGCATCTATATTGAATTTATAGTAGCTCTCATGTACTAGACGACACTGATGCTAATGAGAGGGTATTGGGCTAAATGGCTCGAGTGCGTGTGCAGCAGGGATGCTGCGCCCGAGCCCACAAGGATGTGTTGACGGCGTCACTCGGGACATTAGCACAATGGCCGAGATCGCCAATTAAGCTTATTTAAAAAACATCTAAATGTCTTAAAGCTTGCTGCCAGCTTCTATGAAGTTATGCCACCTCAGTCATCAAACTTATCCTCGGTGCCAAAACACCCTATTTTGGCGTATAAATAACCACTTGAGTGTGATAGTTTGAAGTAGGAAAGAGTGAATACTCTATTTTTGTTCGGCCCTACAGCTATATAACTAGATAATAACTAGATCCATAAGGAAAGCTCAGATGATATCAGCCCCTACAGTCAATTCATTTACCCCGCCGCGCCGTACCTTGATGGGTCCGGGTCCTTCTGATGTGTATCCTGAAGTGCTGGCTGCCCAAGCTAGGCCGACCATAGGGCATTTAGATCCTCTGTTTGTCGGCATGATGGATGAGCTTAAAAGCTTAATTCAATACGCGTTTCAGACTAAAAATGAAATGACCTTAGCGATTTCTGCCCCAGGGAGCGCTGGGATGGAAGCCTGCTTTGTGAATCTGGTTGAGCCGGGCGAGAAAGTGATTGTGTGCCGCAATGGCGTATTTGGCGAGCGTATGCGGCAAAATGTTGAGCGTGTCGGCGCCCTTGCTGTGGTGGTGGATAATGAATGGGGCGAGCCTGTGTGCCCAAAAGCGGTGGAAGCGGCGCTTAAGGCCAATCCCGATGCAAAGTTTTTAGCTTTTGTTCATGCAGAAACCTCAACAGGGGCGTTATCGGATGCCAAAACCCTATGCCGCTTAGCCCAAGAGCATGATTGCCTTAGCATAGTGGATGCGGTGACCTCATTAGGCGGTGTTGAGCTTTTAGTGGATGAGTGGGGCATAGATGCCATCTATTCTGGCAGTCAGAAGTGCTTGTCTTGTGTACCGGGTTTATCGCCAGTGTCGTTCTCGCCCAAGGCGGTGGCTAAGCTCATGAGCCGTAAAACCCCAGTGCAGAGCTGGTTTTTAGATCAATCCTTAGTCATGGGCTATTGGGGTAATAAAGACAGCGGGCTTAAGCGCAGTTACCATCATACAGCGCCTGTGAATGCACTGTATGCCTTGCATGAAGCATTTCGTTTATTGGCTTTAGAAGGTTTAGAGAATGCTTGGGCAAGGCATAAAAAAATGCACCTAGTCTTAGCCGCTGGGCTTGAGCAATTAGGGCTTAAGTTTGTCGTAGCAGCGGAGCACAGGTTGCCTCAGCTCAATGCCGTGTATTTACCTCAAGGCGTCGATGATGCCTTAGTCCGCACTCAGTTACTCGAAGAATACAATTTAGAAATTGGTGCAGGCCTTGGGGCGTTAGCGGGTAAAGCGTGGCGCATAGGCTTGATGGGCTTTGGCGCCCGCCGTGAAAACGTGGCCTTGTGTTTAAAAGCGCTGGAAGAGGTGATGAACTAATACAGGCCGCTGACTGCTAACCGCTAACTTTTAAGCGTTAGGATTTAAGCGTTAGGATTTAAGAGTTAGCATTGTGCAGTGAAAACGCCTGAAATAGGCAAGCTGAGATAGAAACGTGTTTGGCGGGTGAGACGCCCGCCAAATACAGCTTAAGCTTGTTCGGCTAACTTCTTTTCTAATTCATTAACTTGAGCCTGCAAGGCTTCTAGCTTTTCGCGGGTTTTTAGTAATACGTGTTGTTGTACTTCAAATTCTTCCCGAGAGACAAAATCCAGCTTCATTAACTGATTTTGCAATATTTGCTTGCTGCGCTCTTCAAATTCGCCAGCAAACTGCTTAAGTCCGCTAGGTAAGTTCTCACTGAGCTGCTTGGCAACATCTTCGATTTTCTTTGGGTTAAACATAGTCTGTATTCCATAGCCATTTTGATTAGTGTAACCGAGCTCGCCTTCAAGAAAAAGCCCAATACCTTAGTGGAAATTTATCGGCACATTAAAGCTTACGTTAAGCAAAGCCCTTCTGCTATGATCCAGCTCCCACGCTTTAAGGATACAATTTTTCAATGAAACTTAACCCCGCCCAAAACGATGCCGTCCATTATGTCTCTGGTCCATGCCTAGTGCTTGCCGGTGCGGGCAGTGGCAAGACGCGGGTTATTATCAATAAAATTGCTTATCTGGTTGAAAAATGTGGCTACAAGGCGAGAAATATCGCCGCGGTAACCTTTACCAATAAGGCCGCCCGAGAAATGAAAGAGCGTGTGGCTCAATCTATGGGGCGTAAAGAGGCACGGGGCCTGTGGATCTCTACCTTTCATACCTTAGGGCTTGAAATCATTAAGCGTGAATACAAGGTATTAGGGCTAAAGGCGGGTTTTTCATTATTTGACGACCAAGATACCTTAGCACTATTAAAAGATCTCACCGAAGATGAGTTTGATGGTGATAAAGACTTGCTCAAAGCCCTTGCCAGTGCAATTTCTAATTGGAAGGGCGATCTGGTTATCCCTGCCCAAGCTCGTAAGCTTGCCAAGGATGAACAGAGCCAGCTATTTAGCTTCTTGTATCAAAAATATGCCCAGCAGATGAAGGCCTATAACGCCTTAGACTTCGATGATTTGATCTTGCTACCTACCTTGTTACTTAGGCACAATGAAGAAGTGCGCACTCGCTGGCAGACTCGTATTCAATACCTGCTGGTGGACGAATATCAAGACACCAATACCAGCCAATACGAGTTAGTAAAACTCTTAGTTGGCGAGCGTTCACGATTTACTGTGGTTGGGGATGACGATCAGTCCATCTATTCTTGGCGTGGTGCTAAGCCGCAGAACTTGGTACTGCTGGGTAAGGACTTCCCAGCACTTAAACTCATTAAGTTGGAGCAAAATTATCGCTCCAGCCAGCGTATCTTACGCGCGGCTAACATCTTAATTGCTAATAATCCTCACGTGTATGACAAAGCCTTATTCAGTGAACTTGCCTATGGTGAGCCGCTTAGGGTGTTAATTGCCGCCAACGAGGAGCAAGAAGCCGAGCGAGTGGTAGCGGAGATAGTTCGCCACAAGTTTGTCGGCCGGACCAAGTTTGGGGACTACGCCATCTTGTACCGTGGTAATCATCAATCTCGCTTGCTGGAGCGAGCGCTGATGACTAACCGTATTCCCTATAAAATCAGTGGTGGCACCTCATTTTTTGCTCGCGCCGAGATTAAAGACATCATGGCTTACCTAAAGCTTGTGGTTAATCCCGATGATGACAATGCGTTTTTGCGGGTGGTGAACTTACCTAAACGTGGCATAGGTCCTGCCTCCCTTGAGCGCTTAGGCAGCTTTGCCAATGAGAAGCATATTTCGCTATTTTCAGCGATTTTTGAAGGGGAGCTTAATCATCATCTAGCTCCAGCAGCTACGGCGGCCTTATATCAATTTGGCCGTTTTATTGTGGATACTGGCGAAATTGCGACTCGCGGTGAGCCCGTGGATGCCATCAAGCAATTAATTCGTAAGATTAATTACGAAGATTACCTGTACGAGACCAGCACCAGCGCAAAAGCTGCTGAGATGCGGATGAAGAACATTTCCGAGTTATATCGCTGGGTGACAGAGATGCTGCAAGGGGATGAATTGGATGAGCCTATGACGCTCCCTGAAGTGGTGACCCGCTTGACGCTTCGAGACATGATGGAGCGCAATAATGAGGATGAGGGCGGCGATCAGGTACAG
Source organism: Shewanella denitrificans OS217 (assembly GCF_000013765.1). Taxonomy (NCBI): domain Bacteria; kingdom Pseudomonadati; phylum Pseudomonadota; class Gammaproteobacteria; order Alteromonadales; family Shewanellaceae; genus Shewanella; species Shewanella denitrificans. Next base: position 473,170 of record NC_007954.1, read on the forward strand.
TTGATGACGCTGCATGCCTCTAAAGGTTTGGAGTATCCCTTCGTGTTTATGGTGGGCACTGAGGAGCGTATCTTGCCTCATCAGGTCAGCATAGATGAAGATAATGTGGATGAAGAGCGCCGTCTTGCCTATGTGGGGATTACTCGCGCCCAGAGAGAGCTATGGTTTACCTTGTGCCGAGAGCGGCGTCAATTCGGTGAAACCATGCGCTGTGAGCCAAGCCGCTTTTTACTTGAGCTACCTCAAGATGATTTGATTTGGGAAAACCGTAAACCGGTACAAACAGAAGAACAGAGGCAAGAGACAGGCAAGTCACATATCGCCAATTTGCGGGACATGTTTAAGAAATAGTGTAACGTAGAAAAACTAGGGGCTTCGGATGAAGCCCTCATGGTTTAAGGTCTGCTACTTAGTAGATTGTAGCGATTAAGCGCAGCTTTTTTGTACTTTAATGTAATTAAGGTGTTTTTTCTCGAAGGTCTTACCTTGGCCTTGCTGGTAACCTAACTGGCTGAGTTGGCGTTTTTGCTGCACTGTATCCACCCCCTCAACAAACATATCGACACCTAACGAGCTTGCCGCTAATTGATAGGCCTTAGTGAGCTGCATCTGCTGTTCATTGACTAAGTGCTTGCTGATGTTACTGTCGAGTTTTAGTGCGCTGATGGGTAATAAACTTAAGCTGCTCAGTGAACTGTAACCCGTGCCATAGCCATTCATACCGATATTCACATCCATCTGCGATAAATGCTGAAAGGCACTGATGTGGTTTTCAGTGTCTTGCACGAAGGCCTTTTCGTGGAAAAACACCCAGATGCTACTGAGATCTAACTGACTCTTTTTAAGGGTACGCTTTAGGTTTCTAAGGCCGTGCTTATGTTTAATATGCTGGCTTGAAACGGACAAATGGATACAAATCTTATTGCTAAATTGCTGCACTAATTTGCTGTAATTATGGTTCAGATGATCGAAAATATAGGCATCGAAATGAATGATCAACTGGCACTGTTCAGCCAGAGATTTAAGCTGATTGTGGGTTTTAAGGCTGCCATCAGGATGCTTCCAAGAGGCTTGTGGCTCTAAGGCGATGATAGATAAATCATTGAAATTCATCACAGGGGCGTAGCTGATATTGATTTCTTGTTGTAAAAGTGCCCGTTTAAAGGCTTTTTTCATCTCGGCGGCTTGTTTTGCCTGTTTATCGATTTGACTATCAAATATGACATAACAGCCCTTGCCTTTAGATTTAGCCTGATACATGGCTGCATCGGCGGATTTAAGTAAGGATTCGCTGGTATCCTCTTTATGATGACCACTAAAGGCGATGCCGATACTGGCGCCTGAGATAAAATCTTGCTTGCCTAATTTATAGGGCTGTGACACCTGATACAAGATGCGATCACTAACATCCAGTGCATCTTGGGTGCCTTGTATGCTATCGAGCAAAATCACAAATTCATCACCACCTAAGCGAGCTAAGGCATCGTTTTCTCGAATGCAGGATTTTAAGCGTCTAGCAGTTTCGATTAAAAACTTATCCCCTTCGAGGTGACCAAAGGTATCGTTGATTTGTTTAAATCTGTCTAAATCGATAAACAAGAGTGCAAATTGATCATGTCCATGTCTGCGACCGTGCTTGATGGCATAAGATAAGCGCTCCATAAAGAAGCTACGATTTGGCAGGCCCGTTAAGCCATCGTGCTTGGCATCATGTTGCAGCTGAGCTTCAATCTTACGTCTTTGCATGATTTCTTCTTGCAAATTGTCATTCAATTCCGCCAATGCTTGGGTTCGTTGGCTTACCTTATCCTCTAGCTCATCGTGACTGCGCTTTAAGCTCTCAACTGCCATCTTTCGTTCTATGGCATTGGCGATGTGATGGGAGACAAAGTTCAATAGTTCGAGATCTTTGACTTGATAGTTTTGATCTTGGCTTATGCTGTAAATGGTTAATGCACCGGCTATGTTACCGTGAATGAATAAAGGGATGCCTATCCATTGATGCATGGCATGAGTTTGGTTCAAAGCAGGTGCAATAGCGTAGATTTCATCTTGTTCTATTAATGTCTTAATATCGTTTTGACTCAGAAGCTTAGGTTCTTTTGTGGCTAGAATGTACTCTGTTAAACCATCTTGCATGGGTCTCGATGCGGGATAACTTAAATTCATTTGGGATACGTAGAAAGGGAAGGATAGCGTCGCATCTACATTATTGATCAAAGCGATAAAACAGTTTTGTGCCGGGATCAGTTGACTAATAATTTGATGGAGTTGCACATAGAATCGATTCTGGTCCGCATTAGACGCTGACAAATCGGCTATTTCAAATAAGGCTTTTTGTAGTCGTTCGGCTCTAACACGCTCTTTGACTTCTTGTTTTACTGTTTCGTAGGCATGGCTGAGTTCTTTGGTGCGCTCTACAATGGCTTGCTCGAGTTGCTCATGATGTTTCAGGCGCTCCATGACACCAGAAATATGATGGCAAATAAAGCCCATTAGCTCGAGCTCTAATTCGCCATAGGTGATATCAGGATGGTAACTTTGTACCACCAATACCCCTATACTGTGATGGTTTCGCTTAATGGGAACGCCTAGCCATTGATGGCTAGGAGAGCCTAAATCATCGATGGCACCAGTGGCAATAAGTTCATCAAATTTATTGGTGTCACAAAGCAGTGGTTTCCCGGTTTTAAGGACATACCCTGTAATGCCACGTTCAATGATGGACGAAATCTCCTCATCAGGATAAAGTTCACTGGGATGAGGGTCTTTTTCATCGGCAAAAAAAGGCAAACTAATGAGGCCTGTGTTGGCATCTCGACTAGCAATAAAGAAGTTATCTGCTGGGATGAGTTTTTTTAGGTGCAGATGCACACCTTGATAAAATAAATCTAAGGACGCGGCTTTTGTGGCAATATTGGAAATTTCCAATAATGCATTTTGAATGATCTCAGCCCGTTTATATTTCCTCGCCAAGCGCTTTAGTCGAATGACTCTTTTTTGCAAGTGCTCGATATCGGAAGATATAAAGGAGGGAGCGACATCCATATTCTTGTTTCCCACTTAGACTTAAGCTCCCAAAGTAGTTTTATCCCAGATCACATTTTTAACATACTTCTTACCTTGTTCCAATAGGCTAAAGGCTTCTTTTTTGTATAAAAAATAGCACTATGTGTCAAAACTTAAGCAAACAGCTAAAAAAAGATAAAACAAGTGTAGACTCGAGGCAGTTTTAACCCTAGTATATGCGGCGCTAACCAAGGCGAGCGCCCATAGCTCAGCTGGATAGAGCGCACCCCTCCGGAGGGTGAGGCCGAAGGTTCGAATCCCTCTGGGCGCACCATTCTGTTGAATGCATATCTGGAAGTTGGTAGACGTTAGCAAGTATCTTAAGTGATACAGTTTGAAAGCAGTGGTGATTGTAGCTCAGTTGGTAGAGTCCCGGATTGTGATTCCGGTTGTCGTGGGTTCGAGCCCCATCAGTCACCCCATTCAAACTTACATAATTCGTTTTAAAAGATTTCTCGGTGATTAGCGCAGTTTGATAGCGCATCACGGCCCTTTGAAAGGGTGGAGCAGAGGGTTTACCCGTTAAGTCTCACAATATCATACAAGTTTCTCGGTGATTAGCGCAGCCCGGTAGCGCATCTGCTTTGGGAGCAGAGGGTCAGAGGTTCGAATCCTCTATCACCGACCACATTTTTGGTTTCGATTTTAGTCGAAACCTTTTTCCTTAAAAAAGAAAAAAGATTTCCCGGTGATTAGCGTAGCTCGGTAGCGCATCACGGCTCTTTGAAAGAGCGGAGCAGAGGCTTTCCCTCAGCAAGATTACATAATTGAACAGATTTCTCGGTGATTAGCGCAGCCCGGTAGCGCATCTGCTTTGGGAGCAGAGGGTCAGAGGTTCGAATCCTCTATCACCGACCAAACATAAAAAAAGCCACTCGAAAGAGTGGCTTTTTTTATGTTTGGATAAATAGATTAATGCAATCTAGTAATGATGCTCTTTATCGATGGAGCTTGCTGGAGCGAGCAGAGAATCAGAGGTTCGAATCCTAGCTCTTTATACAAGCAGCCGACCACATTTAAGAAGCCACTCGAAAGAGTGGCTTTTTTGCTTTTCGGGTGTTGTAACATAAGGCAGAGGGTCTGTAAGCAGCGAACCAAGCATAAAAAGCCACTTTAAAGAGTGTCATACATTAATTCGGGTTGTATCAATTAGGATTAAAGACTTCCCCGTTTAGCCCAATCCCAGTGAGAGGGATTCAGCTCTTAACGGGTACTAAAGTTAATCAGCGAGATTAAAGCTGAGTTTATGCCACTGGTTGGCATCGCTTGCGTGCAAGCGCACTGAGGTCACTTTCTTGTCTTTTTCAAGATTGATGTGGTTAATTTGCAGCGGCCAAATCTCTTGCAAGCTGCTCATCTTGATCCAAAGATCCTGCATCTTATCGGTGATCGGCGTCTCTTGATAAACCCACAGGTATTTACCGTCAAGCTCAGTACCTACATAGTTAAGTGGCAATGTTTGTTTGGTCTCATCTTGCAAGGCGAACTTGGCGATGGCGTAATAGGCGAATGCCTCACGGCTGACCGGGTCACTCATTAAGTCACTGTTTTTATCAAGTAGACGCTTGGCCGCATGCTCGGCGTCATGAAGATAAAATCTGTGCTGCACTTCCAGCATAGCGCTGCGCTGATTAAAGCTCACATTGGTATAGGTTTCTTGCTGCTGGTGGGCCAAGGCATTCGTGCTGAGCATGAGTACCAAGGCGAGTTTCAACATCAGTCTTAACATTATTTCTTAAACTCCTTGGTCTCAGGGGATTCTAATTCGGCGTTAACATCGAACATAAGATCGCGGCTATCTTTGGCATCATCTTTGTCATCTTTAAAGGCTTCGATGCGTGATTGAATAATGCGCCTCGGGTAAAAATTGTTTTCTCTGTCCACATCGGCGGTTTCTTGATTAGGGTCCAGCGCCACCGAGGCTAATACTTTGTTCTTGTCTGTGATGATGAGTTTACTCACATGATGCGGCGACTTACGCCAAATTTCAGCGGGGATATTCATTTTGGTCACAGTGCCATCTTCATAGCTGAGCTCAAGCAACAAGGGCATGACTAAGCCGCCAAGGTTAGAAAATTCCAGCACGTAATAGTTTTGGTCTTCTTTTATGGCGCGCTTTAGGGCTTGTCGTTCCCAAGGCTCAAGCTCTGCCAGCATTTCTTGATAATCATTTCTGTCTTGATTGGTGGCGGTAAACTTATCGTGTTTATCGTGAAAGTCTTGATTGTCTGGGTGCTTGTCGACCCAAGCCTGCTTACCTTCTGCTTGGTTACTGCGGCTAAAGTAAGAGCTGGGTTTAGCTAAACTGTCTTGGCGCTGACGCTTGAAATCGATATCGGGATTAAGTGTGTCTAAACGCAGCTTATAAATTTTATCCAGCGAAATATCCACGTGATCTGTGGTGTAAAACCAGCCACGGAAGAACCAGTCTAAATCCACCCCTGAGGCCTCTTCCATGGTACGGAAAAAGTCCGCTGGGGTTGGGCGTTTGTTTTCCCAACGCAGGGCGTATTCTTTAAAGGCAAAGTCGAACAACTCACGGCCTAAGATGACTTCACGCAAGATGTTTAACGCCACAGCAGGCTTAGTATAAGCATTAGGGCCAAGCTTAAGCACGCTGTCAGATTGGGTCATCACAGGCACTTGGACGTCCGATTTCATGTATTCGATAATATCTTGTGCCTCACGGCCCCAATCTAATTTGGGATCCCATTCTTTGCTGGCCACACCGTCGAGGAAGCTATTTAAGCCTTCATCCATCCAGGTCCATTGGCGCTCATCTGAATTGACGATCATGGGGAAATAATTGTGGCCCACTTCGTGGATCACTACCCCAATCAAAAACTGTTTTTCAGATAAGGTATACGTGCGGGAATCATCTTCAGGATGCCAAATGGTGCGTGGTCCGTTGAAGCTAATCATGGGGTATTCCATACCGCCAACTGGGCCATTGACACTGATGGCGGTGGGATAAGGATAATCGAAGGTGAAGCGAGAATAAACTTGCATGGTATGGATGACAGACTCAGTGGAATAACGCTGCCACAGCTCACCGCCTTCCTTGGGGTAGAAAGACATGGCCATCACCTTGGCTTGAGTGTCACCGCCTTGCTGATAGCCTTTGGCATCCCAAATAAATTTACGAGAGGATGCCCAAGCAAAGTCACGCACGTTTTCGGCTTTAAAGTGCCAGGTTTTATGCCCACTGACAGTGCTCGATTCGTTAGCTAAGGCTTCATCGGGGGAGACAATAAACACAGGTTTAGTGGCTGTTTCGGCCTGTTTAAGGCGCTTAGCTTGTTGTTGAGTCAATACCGAGGTGAGGTTTTGCAGTTCACCGGTAGAGGCGACGATATGATCTTTAGGCACAGTCAATTTTACATCGTAATCACCGAATTCTAAGGTAAATTCGCCGCTGCCTAAGAAGGCCTTGTTGTGCCAAGCCTCATAGTCGGAATAAGCCGATAAGCGCGGAAACCACTGGGCCATCATAAAGATGTCGTTGCCATTTTTGCGCTTATCGTCGGGGAAGTGCTCAAAGCCTGAACGGGCATCAACGGCATCTTCTTCGAGTATATTAAAGCTATATTCCAGCTTAAATTGCATGGTTTCGCCTGCAGCCAAGGGCTTTGGCAGGTCGATGCGCATTTGCTCACCCACGACAGTGTACTTAAGTGGCGTGCCCTTGATATCCGTTATCTTACCAAGCTGATAACCCATGGGGGTATCGGCTAAAAATTGTTGCCGACGCAAGTCATGGATATTGATTTGTGCTGCAACCTCACCCATGCGTGCACTGTCGGCATCCACAGAGTCAATCGTTTGAGTGAGTTCACCTATGGAGTCGGCTTTAAAACGGTTTTGCTCCAGTTGCAGCCATAAATACTTAAGCCCATAGGGGGAGTTATTGTGGTAAGTCACCACTTGCTTAGCGCTTAAGCGGCGCAAGTTTTCATCTAGGCTGGCTTCAATTTGGTAATCCACTTGCTGCTGCCAATAGGCTTTGCCTGGCTCTCCTGCGGCATTGCGATAGTCATTGGCTGTGGGCAAGTCTTCGTCGAGCTGGCGGAACTTATCTTGAAAATCCCCTTTGGTTTGTAATATGGGATTGGCCTGGGCGTTGAGCACCAGAATGACCCCAGAGAGTAGGGCTAAGAGTTGGCAAGATAAGCGCATAGTGTTCCTGCAGAGGGCAGTAGCCTCAAAATGTGAATAGACTAGTTTTTAAGCGCCTGATTGTACCTAGTTTCTTTTGGGATTGCAGCGTCTTGTGGTCACTTTGATGTAATAGGCTATTACCGCATGAGATTAATGAGTGGGTCACTTGGGATTATTGAGCTAGTTGAGTGGGATGATTACGCTAGTCGAAAGGATAAATTTGGTACTTAATTAAGATTTTATCGTATTCACCGTTGGCCTTAAGCTTAGCCATTCCTTCTGTAAAAATATCCGCATAATGACGCTTGGATACACTGAACCCTATATACAAGGGTAAAGGAGTGCCAAAACTGCCCGCATAACGGATCTTCTCTCCCATTTTAAGTTGTTTGGATGTGTAACTGATGACATTACGGTTGCCTAATAAGATCTGAAATCTACCTCTTATCAATCGCTTAATGTTCATGGCTAAGGGGTTTTCCCCTGTGGCAAGGTAGAAAGCATCGGGGTTAGTATCGATATGATCTTGGATAGCGTCGTAATCATAACCGCTGATGATGGCAACAGAATGTTGATTCAGATCTTCTAATTCAGTAAAACGCCACTTGTTGGTTGTTAGGGTGTAAAAGTCATTATAACTTAAGCCAATTTTCATCTCGCCACTGTGAAGTTGGTGGTCGACTAAATTTTTAGGCGTGACTGCCAGCACGGCATCAACATTGCCTTTTTGTGCTTCCAACAAGGCGCGATTAAAGGGCATTAAATTAAATTGCACCTCATGGCCCATAAGCTCAAAAGCCCTGTTAGTCAGTTCGACTACATAGCCTGGGTTTTCATCACAAATATAGGGGCACCAGATGTCTGAGCTGATATTGATAGTGTCCGCATGGCCGTTAAATACAGGAATAGCGCTGAGTGACAATACCAATGAAGTTATGTGGAGCTTAGTTAAGTGCAATATAGGGCTCCTTCAATCAAAGTCGGCAAGTAGCATGCTAGATAAGCGGCTACAAATAAAAGCAAAATACTGTGAGTTGACTATAGCCTTAATTCGATACTTTCACATCTGTTATGAGTGTGTGATTATCACTACAGACTCTGGATAACAAGGAACCGCTATGACGCTCTCTACCCATGTTAGTTTCACTCAGCCCGGCAACGCCGATGTGATGACCTTTAGTGCGACAAACCTAGCCCAGCCGCTAGCCGGACAAGTGCAAATCAAGGTGTATGCCGCCGGGGTGAATGGGCCTGATATCAAGCAGCGCATGGGGGCCTATCCTGCGCCAGAAGGTGCAAGCCCTATTCTGGGGTTAGAAGTCTCAGGCGAGATATGCGCCTTAGGAGAAGGCGTTAGCCAATGGCAGTTGGGCGATAAAGTCTGCGCCTTAGTGCCAGGCGGTGGCTACAGCGAGCGGGTGAATACCTTTGCCGCCCATTGCCTGCCTATCCCTGAAGGATTGAGTTTCGAGCAAGCCGCCGCTTTGCCTGAAACCTTGTTTACCGTGTGGGGCAATCTATTTATGCGCGCCGGCCTAAAGGCGGGAGAATCTGTGCTCATTCATGGGGGCTCAGGCGGCATAGGTACCACGGCAATTCAGTTAGTCAGCGCCTTAGGCGCCGATGTGATAGTGACCTCAGGCAGTGATGACAAGTGCCAGTATTGTCTCGAACAAGGGGCGAGAGTTGCCATCAATTATAACCAGCAAGATTTTGTAGAACCTGTATTGACCGCGACTGAGGGTAAGGGCGTCAATGTGGTGCTGGATATGGCGGGGGGAGATTTTATTAACCAAAACCTCAAAGCCTTGGCGATGGATGGACGCATGGTGTCGGTTGCCATGCAGCGCGGCCCGCAGGCGCAGGTAGATGTGTTTAGAATTATGGCCAAACGCATTACTTGGACAGGCTCGACCCTCAGGCCTCAGTCGGTTGAAGCTAAGGCTGAGATTGCCAAGGCACTGATGAATACAGTGTGGCCATTAATTGCAGCGGCCAAGATTTCGTTGCCCTTAGACAGTGTCTATCCCTTCTCTGAGGTGATAGCGGCCCATCAAAGAATGGAATCGGGTCAGCATAAAGGCAAGATAGTCTTGAGCCTGATTTAGGCCGAAGTTTAATCGATAGCTTGATTGCCGTTAAATAAGAATGTTCGAAAAAACTTGAAGCTTAAGTGAATTGAACTAAATTCCCTTAGTAGCTATTTTTTGCTGGCTAAATTTACCCCTAAACGTTGGATAAAAACGCGTTCACATTAAATTTTTTGATGTATGGGGAAAATTTCATGATATTGGGCATTGATTCTCAGAAATTTTCTGTTTAAATACCCCAGTTCAGTTGTTACTGGCATTAAGTAGTAAAAAGCAAGGCTTATCTCGTTTATTCAAGCAAGTCATCTTTGGTATATGTGTTGATTTAAGGGCGTTAGCATATATGTATAACACAGCAAAAAAGCAAGTTTGGTTTGGTGAACTCAGAACGTCGAAAGGCAATACTGTCGTCGTGCATGATAACCAGTTACCAGAAGCACCCAAGGGGCGCATCTATCTTTACAACACCTTGCGTAATGTCATAGGTGAGTATGTTGAAGATATCGTAAAAGTTAATTTATATGATCTCAGTGATGCTGAAGTAAAAGCGGCAGAAGCTGAATTCGGTGGCGCGTTTAAGACGGCGCGCGCCGAGTTTATGGAAAAAAACCAGACTCGTATCGATCTCTCTAAAGTGCCAGATACTGCACCTGTGCGTAAGGCTAAGCCTGTGCCTGAGGTCGATGATATACCGGATCTAGACGTCAGTGATGACGATGATTTCGGTGATGATGAAGATGATTATCCCGATGATGACAGCAGTGAATAACACTTGAGTATCACGCTTAAGAATTCAAGCTTAGCTTAGCCTGTGGCTGGTGGAGTACGTACTGCAAGGTTTTGATCTATAAACGAAAAGATTGTTATCCCTTCGTTGGTATTGGCTGGGTATATTTGGTGTTATTGCTCGCGTTTTTTGCCAGCGGTATTACAAAATATACCTTGTCCAATTCTCCCGTTTAATTGCCTCCTTTTTATTCTCTCCAGTGTCTGTATTGCTCGCGGCTCATTAATGATTGAGCGTCAATAGCTAGCCTATTGCAAGTCTTCTCGTGTAAAGGAATAACGCTGTTAGCGGTGTAAAGGGCTGTTTGATATGCATTTATTATCCCGAGCTGAGGTTAGATAGTATCAAACTGATAGCGACTGATATGGTGGTAGACCTTATTGGGTTGGAGCCAAGGGTCTTGACCGAGTTCGCGCTGGTTAGGGGCATCCGGTAAATGCTGGGGCTCTAAACATACCCCTTGATATTGGGCCAGTGGCTGTTGGTTGCGACCTAAGGTGTGGGCGAGAAAATTGGCGCCATAGACTTGCACACTTGCTTGGTTGGTATATAAGGTCAGGCGACGACCGGACACTGGGCTTGACAGTGTGCCAAAGCATTTAAGCTCGCCTGCGGGATTGTCCATCAAGTAACAATGATCAAAGCCTTGGGTGGCCTTAAGCTCAGGGGCATGAGTTTGCAATGAAAGCTCAACACCCTGGCTTAGATCGAACGCACTGTCTTTAACGGCACGTTTGGCGATTGGAATGCCGCTGTCGTCCATGGTGAGGTAGTGTGTTGCCGCTGATTGTAACTGGTGATTTAAGCTGCTCTGACTGGCATCTAAATTAAAGTAACTGTGCTGGGTTAGACTCACAGGGCAGGCCTTATCGACACTGGCAAACATCTCTACATAGAGGTTATTGCCTACGAGGCGATAATCTAGCTGTACCGTGCAGTTACCGGGGAAGCCCATCTCACCGTCAGGGCTTTTAAGGATTAATCTGACACCATCGGGCAGGGTGCCCAGTTGCCAGAGTTTACGATTAAAACCTTCGCTGCCACCATGGAGACAATGCTCGCCATGGTTAGCATCTAATTGATATTGCTCATCTTGGTACTTGAGCTTGGCCTTGGCGATACGATTAGCATAACGTCCGGCAATCGCACCTAAGTGGGCATCTTGTTCGAGGTAATCTGCCGCGCTGTCACAGCCTAGTACTAGGTTGGCCCGCTCACCTTGACTATCCGGTGCCCACAAGGAGCGGATAATGCCGCCTAGGCTCAATACTTCGATGGCGATAATGCCATTATCGAGGCGAATACGCTCGATTTCTCCCCCCCTTGGATCTTGCCAAGGGGCTAATACTGAAAAACGTACCATAACTGATTATCCCTAATGTAAATACTAGGCTAACTGTCTATTCTGCTGGCGCCGCCGCTGGCGGAGCACAAATAGATTTTGGCTTCTATGCCCGTTTGTTTGAAGTAATCTTGTTCCACTAGATTGACCACAGCATCCGTGAGTTCATGATCCACTAATGCCAGTACGCAGCCATCGCTAAAGCGTACTCCACCGCGCTCGCCTACAAGCTGATGAAGCATGTTCACTAAGGTATCCACCTCGGGGTAATGCAGCATAAAGTCATCACGCAAGGATAAATAGGATTGCTGCATAAGCTGACTAAAGCGAGGGATGTTATTTTGCTTGAGCGCACGGGCGGTACTTGGGGTACGTTCATTTTCGGTTTTGATGTGATTAATCAGCTTGGCTTGCTCTGGGGTTAAACTATTTTTTACCGCCTCGAGCTGAGCTAAGGACAAATGACGGATAGAGTCCGTGCCTAATAAGGCGTTGATTTGATCGCATTGTCGCTGACGCTGCAAGGTCTGCTCATTAAAGGCAGCTCTATCCAGCCTTGGATCTATGACTATGATGTTCAGTGATTCAGGCAGGGCGACGTTTTCACCCTCCAGATCGGCGCAATCTATGAGTAAGGCATTGTCGGCCTCGGCCAAGGCACTAATCATTTGATCCATTACGCCGCACTTAAGCCCCATATACTGGCTCTCGCCACGCTGGGCAAGTTGAGCTATCGCTAAGGGAGATAAATGCAGCTGACTGGCGTAGCTAATCGCTGTGCCAAAGGCCACCTCTAGGGCGGCAGAGGATGACAAGCCTGTGCCTAAGGGCACATTCCCGACTATGGCTAAATCTAGCCCTTTGGCGTGTAAGCCTGAATGTGACATGGCAGCGGTCACGCCCTTTAAATAATTAACCCAACCATCATCATGATTAAATGGCTGCTCGTTGGCGAATCGCCATTGCTTTATTTGTCCTGGAAAGGCATCGCTCACGGCGCGGAACACATCATCATCACGGCGCTTAACCGCGATGACAGTATGAAAGTTTATCGCCACAGGCAGGACTAAGCCTTCATTATAATCTGTGTGCTCACCAGAAATATTAATGCGACCTGGCGCTTGATATAGGGCATCGGCTGTGGTGCCAAAGGTTTGCATAAACAGCTTTGTAGCGCGCTGCGTGGGATTGGGCATGGGTTAAATAATTCCAGCTTAAACTATGATGAAAATGTACAGTGAATACTTGTTATATCACGACTTAGCCTGAGGTGTAAGCATAGAAATCATCAAAATCAGATAAAAAAAATGCCTGACTAGGTTAAGTATTCATTAACCCTTAGTTAGGCACTTTTTTATGGCTTATATGACTCGCCTGCGACCTTATTGTTCATCGCTTTGTTAAGTGTTTATTCCTAAGCCTTAGCTACTGGCTTTGGGCTTTTTGATTGATTTTGCGGTTGTTGTAAGCGCAGACGTTGAAGCCTTGCCCTCGGTTTTAAGCTGCTCAGTTTCTAGTTGTTGTGTTTCAAACAACTCGGCTACCACATGGTCAACAAAACCCGCACCTGCCGCTTCATAGAGGTTATAGACGCTGTCGACTCCAGATTCTCTTAGGGCCTGTGCATCCTCTGCATACTGGACTATGGCGCTTATCTTGCCTTCATAATTGAGACGCTGTAATTGCTTCACCGCAAATAAGTTACCCACGTGATGGGGCATGGCCAGTAGCACTAATTCAAGTTGGGGGGCTTTCTCAAGTTTTTCCCAAAAATCGCTATCGCCGGCATCGCCTTGAACCACATTACGACCTTCACTGCGATGAAAATCCACTAATTCCTGTTTGTGTTCAATACCAAGAATTTCACCGCTAAACCTTAAGCGCAGCTCATCATAGGCGCCGCAGCCAATGCGGCCCATACCTAAAATCAAAAATCTTGGCTTACCGATGCGAATTTGCCTGTCCTCAGGGTGCAGTGGGTGGCGCTCAAGCTTAGTTAAATAAGGCTGAAATTTCTGATAAAGCTTGCTGACATTGGCATTAAACGGTGCGGCGAGCAGGAAGCTTAAGCTCAATGCCACGGCAATCACAATAAGCCACTCTGGCGCTAGCCAACCTTTATGAGCGGCCACGGCGGCGACTATGAGTCCGAACTCGCTGTAGTTACCTAAATTAAATGACGCCAATAAAGAGGTGCGTGAGCGCAATCTAAAGCGGGTGAGTAAATACAAGAACAGCATGACTTTAAGGGGCACTAAGGCCACTAAAATCCCCGCCAGACCCACGTCTGCCCAGGTAGGTAAACCATTGAGGCCTATGGTTAAAAAAAACGCGACTAAAAACAATTCTTTAAAGTAGTAAATCGACTTAGCCAACTCTGAAGACTTGGCATGGCCTGCCAGCAGAATACCTATGATAAGCGCGCCTAAATCTGGCTTAAGCCCCACGGCTTCAAATAGCCAAGCACCGACCACTAAGGCCATGACTAGGCCAAAGAGGACCAGCATTTCACCGTGACCGACCTTATCAAAGACTTTATAAATAAAGGGTCTAGCAAAAGGCAGCAGCAATAAACCTAAGGCCCAGACCGAAGGCACAGCGCCCTTAGATATGGTCAGGAATAACACCGCGAAGATGTCTTGCATGATCAAGATACCAATGGCGACGCGGCCATAGAGTGACTGCATGTCACCATTATCTTCGAGGGCTTTTACCGCAAATACGGTACTTGAAAAACTCAATGCAAAAGAGATAAGCAGCAGCTGATTAATGCCAAGGCCGGTGAGCTGTTCTATGCCGAGCACGCCAAGGAGCTTGAGCACAGGCACGAAAAACAGTAAGGAACCCATGAGGTGCAGGCTAGATCCTGCCCAAACTTCAGCCTTAAGTAGGCTCTTTACATCTAGTTTCAGGCCAATGGCAAATAATAAGAGGGTAACACCGAGATCGGCTAATTGTTGCAGTAACGGCAGGCTGGCATCTTCAATGCCAAACATGAATAGCACAAAACCGGCACCTAGGTAGCCGATGAGAGGGGGGAGGCCAATTCGACTCACTAACATACCGCATAACAGGGTAATGATCAGAATTGCAGGTTCCATATCGCTCCTTGATTGAAGAGTTTATGGTGTTTATTGTATAAGAAAAAAATGAAGTTTGAATTAAAATTAGCGAACTAAATAAAATAAAGACAGTTTAGTTAAATAAACTGTCTTTATTTCAGTTGCTTGAATTTTATAAAAATTATTTGTTTATCAGTAAATCTAGCTGCTTAACGAAGTCTTTAGGGCCTAAAAAGCCTGTTATCCGTAGATCTTCACGCTGTTGGCCATTTTTATCAAACATCAACAAAGTGGGCAAGCCGAGCACGTTAAAATGTTCTAGCAGCTCGACATCGATATCATCGCTTTTGGTCACATCAGCTTGCAATAAGACCAGCTGTTGAAAGCGCTGCTCGACTTGGCTGTCTTTAAAGGTAATGGTCTCAAAGTCCTTACAGGCTACGCACCAGTCGGCATACAGATCTAACAGTGCCGTCTGGTTATTGGCACTGGCTTTGGCAAGCTCGCGATTGAGATCGTCAAGAGACTTAATCTTAATGAACTCAATATGTTTAGCCGCTTTCATACCTGTGCTTTGGGATGCGGCTTGCTGTGCCAGACTTGGACTAGTGAAACCAAAATGATTCATTACCGCCTGAAAACCATAAGAAAAGCTTGCCATCAACATTAGGATTAGCATTATGCTGCGAGCGGTTTGTTTCCAGTTAAATTCGCTGAGCTTATTCTGATGCATCAGGTAACCCACGAAGGCGAGTGCCCACACAGACCAAAGCACATCAGACACCACGCCAACCCAAATGCGGCTGAGCATCACGATAGACACGGCAATCAGCAAGAAGCCGAACACTGTCTTGATAATATCCATCCAAGCGCCGGCTCTTGGCAGTATCTTACCGCCCGATGTGCCTAAAATAAGCAAGGGAATGCCCATGCCCATACTGAGCACATACAGGGCTAAGAACCCTTGCATAAGATCGCCACTTTGAGCCACATAAATCAGTGCCCCCGAGAGTGGCGCCGTAGTGCAAGGGGAGGCTACAAGGCCCGATATGACCCCCATCAAGAACACCCCAATGAGGTTACCCCCCTTTTGATTATTGGACAGCGAGTTCATCTTCTCCTGCCATTTGGCCGGCAGTTTTAAATCATAGAGGCCGAACATGGATAAGCTTAATACTGCAAACAAGATAGCCAGCACAATAAGAATGGCTGGGTGTTGCAATGCGGCTTGATATTTAAGCCCGGCAGACGCCACCACCAATCCAAGGAGAGAGTAAGTGATTGCCATGCCTTGGACATAGGCCATGGATAAGGTAAAGGCCTTGGCCGTGGATAATTTCTTGCCCTGACCGACAATAATGCCCGACAAAATAGGATACATGGGGAATACGCAGGGGGTGAGTGCGAGACCTATGCCTAAGCCGAAGAAGATGGCTAGGGTCCACAATAGGCTGTCACCGGCTAGCATCTGGCTTAGGCTGTCTTGAGTCGATACATGGACAGCCTCGGCTGCTGGCGTATTATCTGCCGAAATAGCATCGCGTTGACTGCCACCTATGATGGCCTTGTCAGCGGGGCTTGCCGATGATGACGCGGCCTCGCCTGCGGATGCGATTAAGGGCACCATGCGCTTGGTGGGGGGGTAGCAAAGTTTGCCTTCGGCGCAGCCCATAAAGGTGACCGACAAGTTGGCATTGGCATCAATTTGCTGTAATTCCAATGGGAATTCGATAAAGCTGTAATAGACTTCCTGCTCGCCAAAATAGTCATCTAGATGCATCTTGCCACGGGGCAATACCACTTCAGTAAGCTTGGCACCTTCGATACTAAAGCTGAGCTTGTCGCGATACATGTAATAGCCGTCGGCGATGACCCAGCTAATTTTGAGCTGGTTACCTTGCTGTTGATAGTCAAATGAAAACGCTTCATTGACTGGCAGCAACACAGGCTCACTGGATAAGAATGAAAAACTTTTACTCTGGCCAAAGCTTTCGCTATGGGCCAAGGGAGACAGCAAAATAAGGCTGGATAATAGCAGGGAAAGTATCTTGTTCATGATTTGGCGGTTTCTTCTATCCATTTTAAATAAGTGGTCAGGCCCTGTTCTATGGGCAAGGCGATGATTTCGGGTACTTGGTAGCTGTGCAGTTCAACAATGACTTGTTCAATGGCGTGATAATGCACCGCAAGGCACTTTATTTGTAACGGCACTTCCACTGACTGGCACACTTCACCTTGCCAGGCATAATAAGATTCCACACTTTGGCCCAGTTGAACACAGGCGGCGAGGCCAGTTTCAATCAAACGTTTGGCGATGGCATCTGCCATGGTTTTATCGGGGCAAGTGGTTAACACCATTAAGGCTGTGGTCGACATAGCTCGCTCATTTTATGAATGTTAATATTTAAGGGCTTGCGCTTCTAGGCGAATGCTTGTGGGCAAACTTTACTCTTTTTTACCGTCGCTTGCACAGTCAAAAGCCGATAAAGACGACAAGGTTAACAATAGTTAACCCTTAATAACCTTTAGTTAGGGTAACTATTGGCCGTGGTAACTTGAAATAAGACCTTATCATCCCCATTTTACTTTCATACTCAGATAACATTGTTAATGTTTAGCACGCTAACCTAGCGCCATGTTATCCACAACCGAGACCGCTTATGTTTATTATTCTATTTTTATTGTTTGTATTGATCCCCGTGGTCGAATTGTCAGTGCTGATTGAAGTCGGTGACTCCATTGGTGCATTAAGCACAGTGGCGTTGGTGTTCTTGACCGCCATCGTCGGGGTGTCATTAGTGCGCAGCCAAGGGTTAAGCACCATGATGCAAGTGCAGCAGAAGCTTGCTCGCGGTGAAGCACCGGGCAAAGAAATTGTCGAAGGTATGATGTTAGCGGCTGCCGGTGTATTGCTGTTAATCCCAGGTTTTGTCACCGATTTTATTGGGCTATTACTGCTAACGCCGTTTACCCGCTCACCCATAGCCGGATTTTTATTTAAGCGTATGCAGCTTAAAGTGAAAACCCGTGGGGCAGGTTTTGGCGCGCATTTTAACGGTCAACAAGGCCCAGGTGCGGGACGCTCACCTTTCGATGCTGGCAATGTGTTCGATGCCGATTTTGAACGCAAAGACGAACCCACACCCCGCAGTCACCACATTGAAACCAATGTCGTCGACCCAAGCCGTGCTGAGAAAGACATCACTCCAGAGCAAAACCCTAAAGCGAATACTGAAAAAAGCGCTGAAGATAATGCTGAAGAAAGTACAACTGATAGTGCTAAAGCGGACCAGCCAAAGGCACCGAACCCATAAGCTGAATTGGCTTTGAAGCTAGATGAAGACTTCAAAAGCTTACTAAAGTCGATAGGGTAGATGAATCGAGTGCGTGTGCTGCAAGGACGCGGCGCTCGAGGCTACAGGGAGGTACTCGCGCCGTCACAAGAGCAGCTACCCTGTTGACTTTGTTCTCCACACATAAAGCGCCTATTTAAAAGTCTTAGTCCGCCGCTTTATCTGCCTGTGTGCCTAACCAATAGGCGTTCAATATACTTAGCAGCCAGTTGGCGATAAACACCCAAGTGAGCAAGTTCATGGTGCCCATGGCCTCAGCGGGAATGGCGCTGACTTCGGCATAAATACTGACTAAGTCATTGGCGATTTCGCCATTGACTATCTGGGTTACAATGACCTGCGCCCGCGCTACAAGCTCCAGCATCAGATAACCCAAACAGATAACACTCACTAGCATAAAACCGCTGCCAACCAGGCGCTGCTTAAGCCACCATTGACCCGTTCCTGGGCAGATAAAGGCCGATAACAACGCGGCTTTGATGGCACTATTCATAATGTATCACTCTACTATTTGTGAGCTCGGCTGAGCTGAGGCTTATAGCTTAGGCACGGTATTTTTGTTCTCGTTCAAGCCGATTAGGGCGTGAGCTTGTGGGCTCAGATATTTTGGTGGCGAGTATATAACAGGCAAGACCCATTAAGGTATTGGTGATGGGCAGCGCCAATAATAGCCCTTTCACCCCGCCAAGGTATGAACCCAGCGCAGCCAAGGGCAACATGATAAGCACTAGGCGGCACAGGTTTATCACTAAGGAACTCATGGGCCTATGGTAAGCGTTAAGGCTGGTGGCCACTATGATGACTATGCCTAGGGGCCCATAGGCCAGTGGCAATACCAAGATGTAGAAACTAAGCCACTCGATGACTTGAGCATCTTGACTGAAAAGCCCAGCAATATCAGCGGCAAAAAAGTACAGCGGCAGGTACACAATTAGCTGAAAAATAACAATAAATCGAAGGCTTAACAGCAGTGCCTCTTTGGCTCGTTTGGGGTTTCCTGCACCTAAGTTTTGTGCAATAAAGGGCATTAAGCTTGAAGACAATGCCATCACCACCATAAGCAATAAGGATTCTAGGCGAATGCCGGCGCCAAAGGCGGCCACCGCCTCATGGTTCAACCTTGCCAGCATGGCCATGAGTATGCCATTGGCCACAGGGTTGATAAGATTCATTAATGCCGCAGGCTGAGCAATATGGGCAAGTTGCTGCCAGTGCGCGCGCATCCGCTGGATATTAACCGCGCTTATTTTCACTAGCTTTCTTTTCACCACTAATAAGTAACCGGATAGTGAACAGGCGATTAACCAAGAGAGCAGGCTGGCAATGGCCGCCCCTTGCATTTCAAGCCGTGGGAATGGCCCAAGGCCGAAAATAAGCAGTGGGTCTAATATTAGGTTCACCAGCGCCGCGAGCATCATGATCATCGCCGGCGATTTGGTGTCTCCCGTGGCTCTTAAACCCTGATTCCCCACCATTAATAGCACCAGTAGTGGGCAGCCTAAATACCAAAACAGCATGTATGCTTCAATCAAGCTGATGATGGCGGCATTAGCGCCTAACAGACTAAATAATGGCGTAATAAGCAGGCTTGCCATTAATGCCAGTAAACTGGTGAGTAATAAAGTTAGGCTTAAGGCATCGAACAAAAATATTTTAGCTTTGGGGGCATTACCTGAGCCAATTAAACGCCCAAGCTGGGTGGATACTCCAGCACCTATGCCGATGGCAATGCTGGTGACCACTAAAGTGACGGGAAAGGTGAAACTGATAGCCGCTAAAGATTCGGTACCTAACTGACTGATAAAAAAGGTATCCACTAGGCTAAAACCCAGCACGGTTAAAATCCCCAGCAGGTTCGGTAGGCTCATGGTGAGCAGTACGCGGCCAATGGGCGCACTCAGTAGCCCGTGTTTATCTTTCATCAATCTACTTCTACTATCAGGCTTTTCACTGTTAAGGAGGGCAATTCTATCAGGAAGCGGGCGGCTTTAAAGAAAACCCCTTAAAAAAATGCAATTTTTTTTGCCTAAGGCCTTGGAAGTCTGAGTATCTATCCCCATATCTTCGAACAGTAAGGGAGAAATCCCTTTTCATTGTAAATCGCCTCGATTTAATTTTGGGCATCACATCATTAGGAGAGTTCATAGATGAATATTCGTCCATTACACGACCGCGTAATCGTTAAACGTTTAGAAGTTGAATCAAAATCGGCTGGTGGCATAGTCCTAACCGGAAGCGCAGCTGAAAAGTCGACTCGCGGTGAAATCTTAGCAGTAGGCAATGGCCGTCTGTTAGAGAATGGCACAGTTAAACCACTTGACGTTAAAGTGGGCGACGTTGTGATCTTCAACGAAGGTTATGGCGTGAAGAAAGAAAAAATTGACGGCGAAGAAGTGTTAATCCTGTCAGAAGCTGACCTGATGGCTGTAGTGGGTTAATCCCAAGCCCTCATTCTCCCTTCCACTTTTTTGAAATTTTGAAATAAAGGAATCTCAACATGGCAGCTAAAGAAGTAAAGTTTGGTAATGACGCTCGCGTAAAAATGCTTGCAGGCGTAAACATCCTAGCTAACGCAGTAAAAGTCACCTTAGGCCCTAAAGGTCGTAACGTAGTATTAGACAAGAGCTTTGGCTCTCCAGTCATCACCAAAGACGGTGTATCTGTTGCACGTGAAATTGAACTTGAAGACAAGTTTGAAAACATGGGCGCACAAATGGTGAAAGAAGTTGCTTCTAAAGCCAACGATGCCGCCGGTGACGGTACCACGACTGCAACCGTATTGGCCCAGTCTATCGTAGTCGAAGGCCTAAAAGCCGTAGCTGCGGGCATGAACCCAATGGATCTTAAGCGCGGTATCGACAAAGCGGTTATCGCTGCGGTTGCCGAACTTAAAAAGCTATCACAAGAATGTTCTGACACTAAGGCTATTGCCCAAGTCGGTACAATTTCAGCTAACTCTGATGAGTCAATCGGCGAAATCATTGCTACCGCAATGGAAAAAGTCGGTAAAGAAGGCGTTATCACAGTTGAAGAAGGCCAAGCACTAGAAAACGAGCTAGAAGTCGTTGAAGGTATGCAGTTTGACCGTGGTTACTTGTCTCCATACTTCATCAATAAGCCAGAGACTGGCAGCATTGAATTAGACAGCCCATTCATTTTGTTAGTGGATAAGAAAATCTCTAACATCCGTGAATTATTGCCAATCCTTGAAGGTCTAGCTAAAACGGGTAAGCCATTGCTTATTGTTGCAGAAGACGTTGAAGGCGAAGCACTAGCAACCCTGGTTGTGAACAACATGCGCGGCATCGTGAAAGTGGCAGCCGTTAAGGCACCAGGTTTCGGTGACCGTCGTAAAGCTATGCTACAAGACGTAGCTATCCTAACTGGCGGTACTGTTATCGCTGAAGAAATCGGTCTAGAGCTTGAAAAAGCCACCCTAGAAGATTTAGGTACAGCTAAGCGCGTTGTTATCACTAAAGACAACACCACCATCATCGACGGTAGCGGTGAGCACACTCAGATCACTTCACGTGTTGCGCAAATCAAGCAGCAGATGGAAGACTCAAGCTCTGATTACGACAAAGAGAAGCTGCAAGAGCGTATGGCCAAATTGGCTGGCGGCGTTGCCGTTATCAAGGTTGGCGCAGCCACCGAAGTTGAAATGAAAGAGAAGAAAGCTCGCGTAGAAGATGCATTGCATGCGACTCGCGCAGCCGTTGAAGAAGGCGTAGTCCCAGGCGGCGGTGTTGCCTTAGTGCGCGTTGCTTCTATGATTGCCGATATTGAAGTATTAAACGAAGACCAGAAGCACGGTGTGGTTATCGCCCTTCGCGCTATGGAAGCGCCACTACGTCAAATCGCCACTAACGCAGGTCAAGAAGCGTCAGTGGTTGCTAACACAGTGAAGAACGGCACAGGTAACTATGGTTACAACGCCGGTAACGACACTTATGGTGACATGCTAGAGATGGGTATTTTGGACCCAACTAAAGTGACTCGTAGTGCATTGCAGTTCGCCGCATCGATTGCGGGCTTGATGATCACCACAGAAGCTATGATAGCTGAAATACCACAAGAGTCAGCGCCAGATATGGGCGGAATGGGCGGAATGGGTGGCATGGGCGGCATGATGTGATCTAGCTAGTCTAAATCGGTGATAACTGCGTTGCTTCACCACTCGTTTATGAAGAACTAAACGTCGTGGTAAAGCGCCTTGTTCTAACCCGATTTATCCTGCGCTATATCCAGTGTTGTCTGAAGCCTAAAAGCTTAAAGCCAAATTTCTTGTAAAAGAAATGAGAAAGCTCCGATACTTAACGGTATCGGGGCTTTTTTTGTGTCTATTCTTGTATTAATAGTTGAGATAACTGCGTTGCTTCGCCACTCACTTCGGTGATTGATAAAAGTTGAAGAACTAACTGTCGTGCTAAAGGGCCTTGTTCTAACCCGATTTATCCTATTGATGGGAAATAAGTTTATTCGGTAAATAAGGGTAATTATGTAGCCGAGTTATATGGACAAACTGCAAGGTGCAGAGATAATAGTAATGTATTGCTTCAGCTTGAATTTTAAAACAATAATTAAGGAAAGGTTGTGGAACAGTTTGAGAGCGAGTTTAATAGAGCTAGGAATATATTTTTCGAGGTTAAGCAGCTTAAGCTTACGTATGAACAGCTCTATAGTGATGCTGGAAATTGGCAGATTATTTCTGAGGCTTCACTCGAGTTTTTTAGATTAGTACATTGGTCATTTCGTGATTCAATGATTATGCAACTGTGTAAGCTGACGGATCCCAAGGTGCAAGGGCGCGGGAAGAATAGTCATTTAAATCTGACTTTGGAATATTTATTAAAGTCTGACGTGGTTGAAAAGAGTGGTAAATATCAAAAAATCATAGATTTATATGAGAATAAAATTACCCATTTACGTAAACCTCTAAAAGAGTTTAGACATAAATTAGGTGCTCATGCAGATTATCCAACGATGATGAGTTCGAGTATTGTTGATCCTTTAGAAGGTGAAATTTTTGCTTTATTTGATGCAGTTGAAGAGTTTTTTATCTTGATGAATTCCAGTGTTTTCGGTTACTGTTCACTTAAAAGCAGCTCATCATCTAATAGCTATAGGAAAGGTGCTTCAGATTTATTGAAGATTTTAAATAAACAAAGAGAATAATTTTAAATTGGCATTAACGCTGCCACACATTATTTAAATAATGTACATAAGCTCTAAAGTCAGCAGGTTGTTCTGGTCTAATTCCATCGGACACTTAATTTTGAGACAGTATGGTCAATAAATTAAGAGGTCTATATGAGTCTAAAAAAATCACATAAGAGTTATCCTCAAGCATATAAAGATGAAGCCGTCTTGATGGTGCTAGAGCAAGGTTATAGCGTTGCTGATGCAGCAAAGTCTCTTGGGGTTAGCACTAGTCTGCTTTACAACTGGAAGGAAAAACACCAAGCCCTACAACAAGGTATCGCCTTAGAAGAATCGGAACGTGATGAGTTAAAAAGATTGCGTAGAGAAAACAAAGAATTACGCATGGAGAAAGAAATTCTAAAAAAGGCAAGTGCCTTCTTTGCGAGAGAAATGAAGTAAAATTTCGCTTCATCAAACAGCAATCAAACCTGTTCCCTATAGCACTGTTATGTCGAGTAATGAGTGTCAGTAAGTCAGGCTATTACGATTGGCATAAACGCCCTACAAATGTGATAAGCCTTGAAACATTGAAGCTTTATCGCCTTGTTCGACAGCTATTTAAGCAAAGTCGAGGCAGCTTAGGGAATCGTGAAATGGTGAAGAAATTGCGCAAGGAAGGCTACCAGGTTGGTCGCTATCTCGTTCGTAAAATTATGCACCGCCTTCGACTCAAAGCTACCCAGCGACGAGCTTACAAGGTGACGACACAGCGAAAACACTCTGATGCAGTGGCTGATAATCTGTTAAACATGAACTTTAACCCAGTATCCGCAAATCAGGTTTGGGCAGGTGACGTGACCTATTTAAAGACAGGTGAAGGCTGGATGTACTTGGCAGTGGTAATGGATTTATATTCACGCCGGATTGTTGGATGGCACATAGACAAGCGTATGACCACGGATTTGATATCTAAGGCATTAATGAAAGCCTACAACCTGCGTCAACCGGCCAGAGGGCTGGTATTTCACAGTGACCGAGGCTCACAGTATACCAGCAAGCAATTCGGTAAGCTGCTATCGAGCTATGGTATCCGAGCCAGTATGGGGGATGTGGGTGCGTGTTGGGATAATGCCGTCGTTGAACGTTTCTTTGGTAGTTTGAAACACGATTGGATTTTTAAAGTTGCTCAACCAACAAGGGAGTTTATGAAGCAAGATGTGACTGCTTACATGAAATATTACAACTTGGAGCGACTTCATTCTGCTAATGGTGATCTGTCACCTGTAGAATTTGAAAATTCTCAACTAAAAGTGTCCAATTTGGGTTGACCAGTACAGACCTAAGTGGTAGGTAAACTGTGTTCTAACTGCAATTTCGACACGTTCAATGGCATCAAGGATCAATGAGCGAAGTTGACGATCAATTTCATATAGAAACAGAACATCATCGAAGTTTGTGCCTGATTGAAATTGATTTTTTACTTTGCCTGCTTTGTCACGAATGCGAAATGGATACCAGTAACCACTTAAACGATAATAGTTAATGCTCGATAACTTTATCTCAGCAGTGGCTTTATTACTGAAAATCATCCCTTTATCTTCAAGGCGAGTGATTTGTTCAGTAAAGGTGAGCGGGGGCTTGGTGTAAGGAATTTTCGACATAACTTTCCTCGAAATTCTCAAACTCATAATATACAGGCAAGAAAAAACCGCCAAGGTTGCGCGACACCCAAAGGATACTAAGCGTGGCGGTTATGTTAGGGACATTATGAGTGGTGCTGCCTATTTCGTCAATAAATTTGCTCAGAGTCAAGGTTCAATCTGACCTTAATCGGGTAATAGCTTCAATAGTGTAACAAGTGACACTTTTGGCTCTTTTGGCGGCTTAGATAAGGTAAAAGTGTACTGAGCTACACTTTTTGTGGTGATGGCGGGTTAAATCACTGTAAAGTGTAGCTTGTTACACTTTGCTGTTGAATATTCGAGCATTCAGGGCTAAAGTGTAGCAAAGTACACTTTGAGCTAACGTTATGGCACTTTCACTCAATCAAGCACTCAATCAAGGATCCTTGGGGTTACTGGTTAAAGAAACCCGAAACAAAGCGGCACTGACGCAAGAGGTGGCGGCAATGCTGTGTGGGGTGACGAAGAAGACCTTGATCCGCGTCGAAAAAGGCGAAGATGTTTATATCTCAACTGTGTTTAAAATCCTTAATGGCCTGGGGATCAACATTGTGGCGGGACAGCATAGTGATGCTAACGCGAGTGGCTGGTACTAATTTATGAGCACATCGGCAACACTGACGTTGGACATGCACCTGGGCGATCAAATTATCGGTGAGCTGTCATTTGACCCCGCGACTGAGACATTCACTGTTCATTACACTCATGATTGGCAGCAAAGGGGCTTCCCTATTTCGCCGCAGAGCTTAGCTTGCCACGGGCCTTATTAGTGAGCAATTTAACCAAGATGGCGACTAAGGCATTGCACGTCATAGACGAGGTCATTGCCATGCTGCCAGCGCTGGATAAAGATGAGCGTGCCTTTGTGGCTGACTATCGCCGGCAAGTCGTGGCAAGGTGCGAACGCTATCTTGATATGGCTAGCGAAGTTAAGGCTGTTGAGTTGTAGAGTTGGACACTGCCACAGATGGTTAATTCTTTCTGCAGATTTATCCAACGCTAAGATTATAAACATTACTGCATTGATATAAACCCATGGCAGGGTTCACCAGCCTTCGGCCTCTTCTGCATTGCCGGACTCTGCTGATAGTTTCCAGTTTAAAGTATATTATCAGTAGCTTAGTTCTTTATGTTTTGCTGACAATAACACTATTAAATCTTGTTGTGTTAACGGTTGTGACCAGAGGTAACCTTGGCCTACTTCACAGCCTAGTTTGCTGAGCATCAGCGCCGTTTCGCTATCTTCAATCCCTTCGGCAACATTGGTAATGCTGAGGCTTTTGCTCATTTCGATGATGGCTTTGACAATTTGTAACTCATTACTCGATTGGCAAATGTTAGCCACAAATGAACGGTCAATCTTGATGGTGCTGACATTGAATTTTGTTAAATAACCGAGGTTTGAGTAACCAGTGCCAAAATCGTCGATAGAAAATGAAATGCCAAAAGCCCGTAACTCGTTGATTTGTTTTTGAATATTATTAATATCATCCATCAACATTGACTCGGTCAACTCTAATTCTAAAAAGTGCGCGGGTAAGTTTGCCTGATGCAAAATACTCATAGTGTATGTGACAAGGTTGCCGCGCTTAAAGTCTTCGGCAGATAAATTAACGGCGACGCACAGTTTATTGAAACCCAACTGGTGCCATTGCTGACATGCTTTGACTGAGTGTTCAATGACCCACTGGGTGATGTCGGTAATGACACCCGCTTGCTCAGCTAAAGGAATAAATACCGTCGGTGGAACGAAACCGTACTGAGGACTCATCCAACGAATTAACGCTTCTGCACCAATGATTTGGCCGGTTTCTAAATCGATTTGCGGCTGAAAATGTAACACGAGTTCATTGTTAATAATGGCATTTCTTAATGCTTTAGTGAGCTGTAATTTATGCCGTTCTTTATCGGCCATCGCTTGATCAAAGAAATTAAAATCGGCTTTATTTCCATCAAATTTAGCATGCACTGCAAGCAGCGAATTGTGTCTTAATTCTTCCATTGAGCGACCATCAAAAGGCGCAATCGCTATACCTATATTAGGTTGAAGTACTATGTCAAAGTCTTCTACATGAAACGTTTGCGAACAAGCTTGATGAATTTTTTCAGCAAACTTACTAATACCGCGATGATCTGCAGAATGCTTTAAAATAACAAATTCATTTTGTTGAAATCGATAAATGACTGCGCTCTCACTGGCGTAAAGTGACAATGCCTGAGCTAACATTATTAATGTTTTATCACAAAGAGTATGGCTGTAATTTATCTTAATTGACGCTAAATTGCTGATATTCACTGTGATAAAAGCGAGTATGTGACTAGAAGGTTTTTGTTGCTGCAATATTTGCTCAAGATAAGTTTTACAGGCATTTTCATTAGGCAAAAGTGTTAGCTGATCATAACGGCTAAGCTCTCTTAATTTGAAATTTGATATTTCAAGGGCATTGTTTTTCTTTAACAGGCGTTTAAATCTTATTCGTATATCTTTGAAAACATAAAACACACCCACCGAGAAAAAAGTAAGTGTTATAAGGTAACTAATCACTCGCGCTGATAAAGGCACTTCATCAACCAATATTGCACCTGTTAATAAGCCTTGGCTATGTGAATAAGCAAAGAAACATAACGCGCTAATAAGGTATACGAAGATAGACGTGAAAATTAATTTTCCAGATAAAATAACGGCTAACAGGAGTAGACAAGGAAAAGCTAATATACTGGTATCAAAGATACCATTACCTAACCAACAAGCGCAGGTAATGAATACCGCCACTAGCCACAACACCATGCCTGAAATCACACTGCAAGTATCAGGTGATGTCCACAAGAAAAAAAAGACCAGAATGACAATGGATGACAACATCGCCACTGCTAACCTAGATATTGAACTTACATTTGCAGTTGGAAAACCATTAAAATACAGTTCACAGGCAAGCAATAAAACAAGAATGGTAATTAATATCTTCAGTGTCAACTTCAGACGCTGCACTTTGTCATCTTCTGAAAAGAGCGTATATGAAGCGCTAGTGAGTTGGCCTTTTTGTAGATCCACTATCATTTTTTACCACTTACTAGGTTGGCTTTGTCACTGGTAAAAGATAAGTAAAGTTCATTGTTAATCGTTTTTTGTTTTTTCGCTTGATACATGGCCTTGTCAGCGGATCTGATTAACTCTAATAATTCAACTTGATCATCTGGATAAAAGCTAACGCCCATACTAGCAGTAACAAAAACGCTTTTATCATGCTGTGACAAGTTATGTGGCTTACTCAGTTTTGCTGCTGATTTAGCGCAAACATTAATAACGTCTTCCCTAGAAGCCTTTGGTAAAATAAGCACAAATTCATCACCCCCCCAACGTGCTAATATGTCTGCTTTTCTTACACTTTTTAATAATTGGCTTGATACATGTATCAATAGTTCATCACCCGCGTCATGACCAAAAATGTCGTTGATGGGTTTAAAGTCATTCAAGTCCATCATGATCAGGGCAAAAGGCTCACGATTTGCCATTAGTTGTCTTAGGTGTTGCTCTGCCGCATGACGATTAAATAAATTGGTTAAGCTATCGAAGTTTGCTTTTTTATCCAGTAATGATATTTGATACTTACGTTTTGAGATATCGTGTAAGGTAATTTGATAATTCTCTTGAAAATCATCAGTGACCAAAGGTGTTACCACCACTTGCATCCAAATTTTTTCATCTTGAGGTGAGATTAATTCTAACTCAGCCATTGCTGACTCGTTATTTTCAAACGCTATTTGGATTTGCTCATGCAGTTCTTTCTTCATGATGAACAGATCTTGCAAATAATTACCGTAATTTTTTTTCAACGGTAACTGCAGTTTTTGAATTAAGGTTTCAAACGTCTCATTATAGAGCAGTAAATCGCCCTTGGGTTCTACCAGGGCTATTGCAGAGGTCGCATTTTCAAACAACATTCTGAATCTTGACTCTAATACTTCTACTTCGCTTCTAAGACTTTTTTCTTTTAGTAATTGTTGTTCTGCTTTAGCTAATAATTCATTAACATCATCGGCGAGCTGGCCTATCTCACTTTTTTGATGAGAAAGAGGCTTGGCTATTCGTTCGCTGGTACCTGGACTGATTGAGTGCAAGGCTTTGCCTATGTTTAAAATAGGACGAGTAATGACATAATAGGTAACTAAAATTGAAATGATGGTGATAATCAGTGCCTCAATACCCACAAAAAACGTATTAGTTGCACTTATATTATTCGCTTTAACGCGCAGATAATCATCATTTGCTTCAACGATAAGTAACCCCACACGTCGATCTTTTTGAAAAGGAGAATACAAAGCAAACTCGAGTGTATCGATGGAAGCGTCAGCGTCAGGGAAATTATCACTCTTCACCACTAGGGTATCGGTTTTAATCGCTGCAGAGGTAATAACATCATTACTAATTAAGCCATTAACCACTTCTCTGGCCAGTTCTTCATCACCCAAATAACTCGCTATCGATGCAGTCTTTGATACTGTGTTTGATAATTGGTGAATACTTTGCTGACCCAGTACTTGTTCATTAAGAAACGTAAAGCGATAGAAAATTTGGGTGGTAATCAGCCCAACAATCACTGCTGTAAAAATAATAACGATTGCTAATCGAATAACTAAGCCTGATTTATTCATGTAAAATATAAACAACCTTTAATTCATCAGTAATGAGTGACTGAGGCACATAACCAATAGCTTGCTCATTAGCTATGATAAACGCGATTAGCTCAGCTTCATTTGACTGAAATATCGCTGAACGCTTCCTTCCAGTAAAGCGCAGTCTTGACCAATAAGCATTCACTTGTGATAAAGGCATATCGACTAACTGCTTATAAAAATCGACTTTAATTTTATGATCACCATTGAGTTCAACTGGTATCGCTTTAACATCATTAGGAAAGGCAACATATTTTCCCATGAACAAATCAATGAGTTCAGAACGCGATAATTCATCAACTGGATTGGCTTTGTTTACCACCACAGCGAGAGAATCTTGCGCCAGAACCGAAACACTGAAAAAAAGTAATGCGAGAATGGCGGCGCTAGCCTGATTAATTTTTTTCATCAGAAAACCATACTCAGGCTAAGTAAATAGGTATTAACATTTTCTGCCACTTCTTGACCAGGATGAGTTAACCATAATGTCGTGCCTTGCTCATCTAATTTGGTATGGTTCCATTGTAACGTTGAAGCCATATAATTAGTGATGTCCCAACGCCATCCTAGAGAGAACGTTTGCTGATTAGTGGCGTAGAAATTCTTCAAACTTGTCACGCCTTGGATAAGCTCACCTAAGGCAGCTCGATTAACGCCAGGCTCATTGAAAACATAATAATCTGAATTAGTAAATGCAAAGATGCCATACACTTGATGGGCATTAAATTGATATGACAAAGCACCATAGCCGCTTGTGATACTAGGAAAAACCTGGTCTTCTGAGGTTATCCTTGCCAATTCAGCAGAGGCTAGCCAATCTTGCCAAACATATTGACCACTGACCGAGGCGTAATTGGCTTGTTTGCCCGCCAAGCGTAATGATTGAGCGAATGCATCTGCATTAGGCCATAAGAAATCAGGAATTTGACTAATAATATCAATGCCCATTTGATTCGTTTTTGCATCGTTAGCTATGGTCGCTTGGGTATATTTTGCCTGTACTATCCAGTTAAAGTGATCGAAAGAAAGCGAGAGACCAACAAGATCTTCTATTTTTATCTCTTCAACAACCGAAGTTGCCGAGATCTCAGCTTCACTGGAGCCGGTGAATAATTTGGTTTTAAAAACACCACCGAAGACTCTTTGAGTATAAGTAACGTCAACACCGTCAATACTTCTATAAGGGATAATGCCATATATCTCATTTGGCGCTGTCGCCCAGGCATAAGAAAAGTCGACGTCACGATATTCTGTTAATAAAAAAAGATCTGGAGCGGTTCGGCCAACTCTGAAACTCCAATTGGTGTTCATTTCATAGCGTAAAAAAGCGAGCGTGGTATATCTATCTAGTGATGGCTCAGGTAAGTCTCTGAACACCCCTTGGTAGACAAAATCGAAACTAGGCGAAATGGCCCAATTAGTTTGCAAGCCCACTAATGAATGCTGCTTCAGATCAATTTCACCAGAGTAAACGCCCTTATCTGAACTGACATCTTTACGGTAGCCACGATGGGAGGAGTCAGAGTAAACCGCTCCTAAGGTGGCAAAACCACTGAATTGTAATTTGTCGTTGTTAGCCTCATTTGCTACACCATAGGGTGTTAAAACAAGCAGGGAAAAGCATAATAGATTCTTACATTGTGCTAAAAACATACAAGGCGCCAACGAGAGATAAGTTTGTGAATAAAATATATATGAACATGGGTCATTAAGCAATGTGATGAAAAAACAAACAAGAATATATTTCAATAAAATCAATGGTTAAGGTGATGTTGGTGTTCGTGGTTTTGTGTCGCCAATTGTTCAGAAAAGTAACGGTGCTCAAATTTACCGTGCCAGCATTGTTAAATTTTGTACGTAGGCTTCAAGTCAACAGGTTACGCAATGCTGTGCGGGGTGACTAAGAAGACCTTGAGCTGTGTCGAAAAAGGCGAAGATGTTTACACCTCTACAGTGTTTAAAATCCTGAATGGTCTGGAGACCAATATTGTGGCGGGGCAGCATAGTGACGCCAACCCCAGTGGGGACACTAATCTATGAGCACAGCGGTAACACTGACGTTGGACATGCGTCTGGGCGATAAAGTTATCGGTGAGCGATCATTTGCCCCGGCGACTGAGACATTTACTGTTTATGACACTGATGATTTTCTACAACTCGTCCGCTTTAATTTTGAGTATTTACCTCAAGTTTAACCTTTAAGTTTTCTGTTTTAATTGCCTTACCATTTTCAGATTCAGCAGGTAAATAAAGCCACTTTGAAAGCGTATTAATGGCATCAGCTTCAAACCCTCCCACTGGGCTTACATCAATCACTTTAATATCTTCAGTTCTACCTTTTTTGTTAACAGAGAAGGATAATATGACCCAACCTGGTGATATTGCTTCAGGTGCAACTTTGTATATAGAGAAAGGTTTACTCAAATCAGTGCGATTTAACCGAGTGTTTACAGTGTCTCCAGGATACCTTGAACTTGGTAATTCATTCATTGATTGCAGTTGCTCATGCATAAGATCTAGCAAGGCCAATGTTATGTTTATTTTTTTATTTTTATAGTGCTGAGGAAAACTCTTTTGATGCCATAGAGAAAAGTATGATTCTGCGGCATCAGGGGTTTCAAAGGCTAAAGCTGCTAATTGTGTTGTTTTCTCTTCGTTTTTTAACATGCGATAGGCAATATACAGCTCTTTGATAATACGGGGATCATTCTCTATTTTTACAAAATTAGCCCATACCTTACTTGAACTTATGACCTGCTGATAATTTCCTCTATCTAGACTGTTTTTCATCATATCATAGGCCCCCATTTGTGCATGGTATGATGCTATTAGCATATTATCATTAGCTAACATTGGCATTGCCGTATTCAATATGGTTTGCGCTTCAACAAAATCACAATTATTAAATCGATTTATTGCGGCAACGGTTTTTTGTGACACTTGGAGCGTGTAATGGGGTTTGGCTGTGTACTCAATTTGGTAACATTTACCTGGCTTTACTGTTAAGTCTACCGTCGTTGACTTACATCCTAATAAAATAAACATTAACAAAAACACATATATAATATTAATCATGGTTTTCTTCTTTGAGCCTGAATTCAGGTAATAACTACAACACTCATAGACTGGGTTAGAGGGGGCCAACGACTGAGAGTGGTGCGCTTTATCTTGCCAAAAAATAGGGTATCACTATGAGTCATTGGCAGAGGGAAGATATCAGATTTCCACTCTCTATAGAACAGGATGTTTTGCTTACCTTGATTGTAAAAACCATCAATTTCCATCGGATTAATGGCTATTTGGATAACTAAAATACTGTAATGCTTTGGGGAATTTAATGGTCCACGTATTGTTAAATTTTCCACGGATTGATAAATCTTGAGCGTAAGATCTATACAGCGCTAAGATTATCAAATTCAGCGCGGGTCTAACGCCTAAAAGCTTAAAGCTGAATCTCTTGTAACAGAAAAGCCCCGATCCTTAACCGTATCGGGGCTTTGTCATTTTCTGTAGCGCTCTTATTAACCCATGCTTATGGGGAGTTATTTACGGGTGATTTTATCCAAATAGCCCATGGCGAAGGCGGATAGCACAAAGGTGATGTGAATGAGCAAATACCACATGATCTTGTCGTTAGCGATATTTTCGGCATTCATAAATACCTTTAGCAGGTGAATGGATGAAATCGCCACGATAGAGGCGGCCACCTTGTTTTTAAGGGAGCCAGCGTCCATCTTGCCAAGCCAGTTGAGTTTTTCACTGCTTTCACCCACATCGAGTTGTGAGACGAAGTTTTCATAGCCCGAAAACATCACCATGATGAGCAGACCACCCACTAAAGTGATATCTATAAGTGACAGTGTGATAAGCACTAAGTCCACTTCAGCTATCTCGAAGATATTGGGGATGAGATGAAAAATTTCTTGAAAGAACTTTATGCCTAAGGCAAATAAGATGAGGCTTAAGCCTAAGTAAATAGGCGCCATGATCCAGCGCGATGCGTACATCAATTTTTCAAACACTTTTTCCATAAAAAAATTAACCCTTCAGATAAAATATCGTTGCAATGAAGCGAGCTATTAACGTTAAACCCTAAGATGGGCAACTTTAACTGCGCTGATATGCAGTAGCAAGCATGATCGTCTGGCATGAGTGCTTATCTCATGGCCGCGCTTTCGCATCGGCCTTAAATTTTCTACTGTTTTATGGTGAGTTCAGCTACGTCTTTTCTGGCGGAAACGCGGATGCTCATCAAAAGCTGGCTGTTATCTATGTCGGTTAAATAATCGACATTGCTGGGTAAGTCTGCAAGGATGTCAAATTTATCCTCGTTAAGCCCATAGGACCACAATTGGTTTTGTTTATTAATGCCGTAAATGACATTGTCATTTATCACGAAGCGCTGCTTTTCGGCTTCTTGGCCATCGAGTGCTTCAATCCGTTGATCTTCAACTGGCCCTGGGCGCCAAAACCTGCCCATCTTATCCGCGTAAACCAGTTGGCCATTTTCACTTTTAAGCGCCCAATTAATGTCCTTGTCGTTAATGGTTCGAGTCTCTAAGTGGGTTAAATTAAGCTCGGCGAATGTGAGTACCTCTTGAATACGAATAAGCACCACAGCGCGGTTGTTTTTACTGTCCCATTGGAAAAGTTGAAACACAGGGTATTCCAATGGAAAAATCGTTTGCGTTGAATCCAGAGATACCTGAATGAGCACATCGTTAGCATTGACTAAAAGACTTTGGCCGTCAGCCGCCCAATCCATGCCATATATATACGTATCCATCGGGAAGTCGGTGAGTTGCTGTGAACTTTTACCGTCGGTTATCCAAAGTTGCTCTTCTCCTGAACGATCCGATTGGTATGCGATTAGCTCGCCATTGGGCTGTAATTTGGCGCTATCTTCGCCATATGTTGAGCGCTCTATTACTGAATAATCGCTGCTTGTAAGGCTTTGAGTTTGCGCCGATGATTGTACTATTTGTGCATTTTCAATCTGCGCGGTATTGGGCTGTGAGCTCACTAGCGGGGAACTCGTTAACTGTGAGAGTGGCAAAGATACTATGTCACTGTCGTAGTGGCCTTTAATGACCAGCATACGCTTTCCATCAGGATGAAACTGGGGCTGGCCCATAGATTGATCGAGGGGCAAGCTGATGTTAGTGACTTGGCCATCAAAAGACAGGGTAAATAATTGCCTGCCGGTGCTAAAAATGAGTTGTTCCTTTAAGGGGGAGAAATTGGGGTAGATCCTCTTAAATTTTGCGATTTCTTTTGGGTATTCGATGCGGTTGCTGGAAATAAGACGGCCATCTGGTTTGAGAATTTCAATGTAATACTGACCATCTTTATGGGAACTTATCACGGCAAGCAGTTCATCTTCTGGCGAATAATCGTAGTAAATTAAATTTCCCTCATCAATCTCGTAAATATCTGTGGTTTTGTTTGCACTGACCGAGTAACGGGTCAATTTCCAACGATTAGACAGCTTTTGAAATAAGGCGATATCGTCATTATTTAGCCATTTAGGAAATTTTATTTCTGAATTTTTACACTCAACCAATACCTTTGCCGATTGAGGTGCTTGCAGTGCCTTGTGAAAATCCAAACTCATGAGCTTATAACACTGATTATCGGGCTCAGGTTTACTACAACCCCCCGTCTGAATAAAGACCAGTTGGTTACCATCGGTAGAAAAACTATGACTTCCATATGAATCAAAGTCTTTGGTTAGTTGAGTTTCTTGCTGAGTCTTAGTGTTTTTTGCCCAGATGTTATTGCGGCAAAACACTGCTGAATAGCGATGAAAAACCACGTACTGACCATCGGGTGAATAAATGCTCGCGAATTCTTTATTGTCTGTGGTGGTCAGTAGACGTAACTCGCCAAAGGATAATTTCGAGGGCGGCTGAGGCATAAGATACTGATAGCCGATATACGCCAAGATAATTATGCCAAAGAGGGTAAACAGCGGCATTACAGTCAGCTTTGAAGGCTTGGCGTTATCGGTTGTTGTGGCGCTCTTACTTTGATCCTTGTCGTGAGAGTGATGTTGCGCCTTGCTTTGCGTGTTGTCCTCACTCATAGCAAGGGCGTTGGTCTCACTCATAGTCGGCGTGTCGACAATATTTTCTTGAGCGGCATTGAGGGGAGGGGATTCAATATTATCGTGCCACCTAACATCACATTCAAGGCTATAACCTTGCTTTGCATGGGTCTTAATATAAACCTGAACTTTGCCATCATCACCTAGGGCTTTTCTTAATTGGGCGATGCTTCTTTGTAATGTATTAGGTGAAACGACAGTGCCTTGCCAGACGTTCTCCAGCAATGCGTCATGACTAACCACCTTACCTTGGTTTTCAGCCAAGTAAGTGAGTACTGCCAAGGCTTTTGGAGCAATTATTTGAGATTGGTTATTTTGCGTGATTTGATTTCTGGATAAATCAATAAAAAAACCACCAATCGAATATTGCTCTGCCATAAAACCTCTATTTCGAATGAAATCTGCTGCTCAGAAGTGAGTCTAAAAAAGATGAGTCACCTTAGCACAACGCAGGGGCCTGCTGAACATAATTTTATAACTAATTGATAACATGTGGCTTTGAGTGAATCAGCAAGACGTCAGCTAGAAATCATCATAACTTCAAGTATTTTAAAATCGCAGGGTATAGATTTGGCTTCTCTGTTTAATTTCACAGAGCATATCTAAATTGACGTATAGCCAGATAAGGGATCACTCATGAAGCATCTTTATTTTTTTATAGTATTGCTACTCTCAATGCTTTTACTTAGCAGTAAGAGTTATAGCCAAGAGGGATTTCCAGTCCTTAAAGGCCCCTATATGGGTCAACAACCACCGGGCATGATGGCAGAACTCTTTGCACCAGGCATCATCTCGAAACAAGGCTGGGAGCTCGAAGGTGTGTTTGCTCCCGGCATGAAAGAGTTTTACTTCACTTTAGACCGCAGTGAATACACTAATGGTCCCGATAAAAAATTTAGCCCAACTGTTATCGGTTATCGTCAGCACAACAATATCTGGACTAAATACATTGAATTCCCCCGACGCGGTGAAACGGCGTTTTCCCCTGACGGCAAGCGCATGCATATGGCAGAGGGCTATAAAGACCGGATAGGCGAGGGCTGGTCAGAACGTAAAAGCCTTGGGCCTATGTTTGACCGCAAAGACTGGGGCATTATGCGTCTTACCGTGTCCTCCCAAGGTACCTATGTGTTTGACGATTATAAAAGTAAAGACGTCATTCGCATATCTAGGCTCAAGGACGGCAAGCGACAAGCGCCCATAAAAATGGGCCCTGCGGTCAACTCGGGCACCTATACCGCCCACCCTTTTATCGCAGCGGATGAGAGTTACCTTATTTGGGATAGTAAGCGGGAAGGCGGCTACGGGGATTCAGATCTTTATATCAGTTTTCGACAACAAGATGGCACTTGGGGCCCTGCCATCAATATGGGCGATAAGGTCAATTCCGATAAATGGGAGGCCTACGCCAGTGTCACCTCAGACGGCAAATACATGCTGTTTAACAGAGGCGTAGATGGGCGTGACGTCGATATTTATTGGGTGGATGCACAGATTATTGAAACCCTCAAACCCCAATAAAAAACGAAAAAAAAAAAGGAATAAATGGTGAAAACATTAACATTATTAGTCTTATTGTGGGCGATACCGCTAACCTCAGCCGCTGCTGAAGCCAAGATTGAAGACACGATTGAAAACGCGGCTAGCTTTCCAATCTTAAAAGGTCCCTACTTTGGGCAAACACCGCCTGGGTTAACGCCTGAGGTTTTCGCGGCGGGTATTGTCTCTGTGGATGGACGATATGAAGGGGGTGTGTCTTTTTCTGCTGACTTTAATGAAATGTACTTTTCTGCAACGGTGAAAGGCCACTCTATTGTGTATTTTTCAACACTCGAAAACCAGCATTGGACTCAGCCTATCAAAGCCAATTTTACCCAAGGTAAGGTCGCGGATGAATTTAGTCCATTTGCGAGCCTTAGTGGTAACAGGATTTATTTTTCCACTTACGACTCGAGTTATCCGCTTAAAATCTGGTATGTAAACCGTTTAGATAACGCTTGGAGCAAGGCGATACTGCTGGATTCACCACTCAATAAAGAAGAAGTTATCATGTCGAGTGAAGCCCAAAACGGCGATCTGTTTTATATCAATTCGTCAAAAAGAAAAATGTATTACGCCCTTAACAACAATAACCAATTTGCCGAAGGGCAGGATGTCGGCATTGAGTATGGTTCCCACGGTTTTATTTCCCCATCTCAAGATTTCTTAGTGGTAGACGCCCATAAAGACAATGATGAAACCAAAGACAAGGATATTTACGTCTATTTTAAGCAGCAAGACGGGACATGGTCAAAACCCATCAACCTTGGGTCTACCGTCAATTCTAATTTTAGAGAAGGAAGCCCTACTATCACGCCCGATGGCAAATATTTATTTTTCAATCGCTATGATGAGAAAAGCGGCAACCCTAATATTTACTGGGTAAGCACAGACATAATCACCGAGTTAAAGAAAACGAATTTTTAGGAGGATGACCACAAATGCAGATTTTTCATTATTGAAACGCAGGGCGTTAGCGGCAGTTGTATGAGCTAGCCATTGGATTATAGAGGGGATTCACAATGGCTGTTTATTGCGGTCTTCTGGCTATTTTTGAAGGGATATTATTACGTGCTTAGTGCGTCTTCGTCTTCGAAGAAGCCTTCTTCAATCTTGGCTAATTCTTGTTGCTGTTTAAGCTTGCTGTTTTGCTGGGCAACTTCACCCTGGGCAGCTTGTCTTTCTTTAAAGCTGTGTTTTTCAGATTTAGTCAGAAATTTATAGGCTTTATCATTGGCAAGTGCATAGGCCACCACATCTTCGCCTTTTACTCTGCGCTCATCCACTCGCTGCGAGAAGCGTTCATTATCGCGGGTTTTACGCTGTTCGGCATTTAATTTGCTCATATATCGTGTCCTCATGGGTCTATTTTATCACGGTAGGTTGTCATGACGCTCAGTTAAACAAATGTGGGCGGGTGCACATTCATAAAGCTGGTGGCGGATCCTAGCATAAAGTTGCCGTGTTAATCTGAAACCAATGGGGTCAGAGTGACATTTATCATCTGTTCCTCCTCGCCTAATCTTTAGATGGTAAATGCTGCGTGGTTAATAACCGCAATGTTGGCGTTCACAAGGGATACCATCACCATCGCCATCCATTTGAGTCGTTGGGCAATTTTTGAGATAAAAAGTGGCTTCCTCACAGGATTTCATATGGCTGCAATGGGTTTTAGCTGTTTCACAATAAAAATTGGGCTGAAGTTTTTGCACCGTGTTTTGGCTAAGCGTATTTGCATCTGACTGTAATTGGGTTGGCACTGGCTCGCTGGCATTGGCGGTGATTTTGTTAGATTGACTAAACCCATAAATCCCTAAGCTAATAAGCAATAAAGTGGTAATAATATGGCTAGCCATTTTGTTCTTCGGTGCCGTGTCGCGGCCGCTTTTGACGAGATGAAAGGCGTCTTTGCTGTGCAGAGAATTGTGCTGAGAGCTGTGATGGATAGCACTGCTATTTGTACTCAGTGCAGCCTTTGAATGGCTTTGGCTATTGACCTGAAGAGAGCTTGCTAGGATGGCAACCCCAGTAATATGAGCTCGACGGGCTCTGACTTTACCATCGGCTTGCAGCTCGCGCTCAAACTCTATGTTGTCACCGACTTTAGGCTTGCGCGCCATGTGTTTGAGGGTCGAGATATGAATAAACACATCAATATTTAACGCTTCATCCGGTTTATTATTTAATAAGCAGGTTATTTTTTGTTCTGGCTGAATAAATCCAAAGCCTTTGCCTTCATTCCAACGCACTAATGTGCCATTTTCCATGTTCATATAACCCCATTCCTTTGGTTGTTTACTGCTCATTGTCGATATTGTAGCGCTAATCCTTGATTATTAGCTTGGATATAATACACGCATAGATGTGATTAGGGTAGATACGAATAGGCGTGAACGACGACAAAGATGTAATGGGGAGGAGCCACAAAGTAGTATTAGAAGTTAGTGTTCACGTTCATATAGGGCTAAATAAATGCATCGATAGCGCCATGTGAGACGCTATTATTGGTCATCGCATTTATTAATGCGTCATAAGCGCAAACGGGTCTTGGCAGTGTATTAATTGTTTCTGTAGATTGCCGTGTAACTCTGAGTGGTTATCGATTTTAGATTCTTTGACTGTGATTAATTGAATTTTTGCACTGGGTTGACCTGTGTGTTTCACGTCTAACCAAACGGGCATCATGTTCAGTGGATTAATAAAGTAATAAGTTTTGCTGTGATGATCTGCCATATTTGTCCAACGTGTGCAGGTGGCATGGTCAGACTGTTTGGGATTAAATTGGTAAGGAATCGCACCTTTTTGCATAAAAGCGCGGGTTTGGGCCAGCACGTCTTCTGGTTGCTCTGTTTTGTCGGACAAGCTTAGGTAGAAAGCTGCATTATCGAAACTTTGGATGGGTGTATAACCCCCCATCACAGTATAAACAGGTGTATCAATTCTAGGCTGAGTTTGGCCCCACAAGTATTGCCAATGCTTTAATATACTCAGCTGAGTTGCATAATCAGGTTCGTTAGTGACCACTTGATATTTTGGATTTTCATAAACGCTCAACACGCCATTAGTTATTTCTATGATGCTTGAGTTTCCCGTTTTATCTGACACGGCAAGGTGAATGTGTGCTGGGACTAACTCTCGTTCATTCCCACCTTCAGGCACTAGGTCATCCAAGATCACTAAAGTGTTATGGCGTGCATACTCAGCCACGCTTTTGGCATCGGCAAAGCAGTCTAAAATATACTGCGGCCAGCAAAGCACGCTGATATTCCTGTTATTTTGGTTAGGTTCTGCAGGCGCGTAAGTTGCGGGAGTATCGTACAGAGCATTAACCATAAGACCTTGGTCATTCATGCCATCCACAGCAGCATAACCTTGCTCGTCATCACCCATCATGGCGACTACGCTGGCATAGCTTGAACGCCACTTAAAGACGGCACTCTGTGGCAGGGCTAATGTATGCATTTGCTTGTGAGTTAGGCCTTGTTTCTCGAGTCCTTCTGTAAAACGATACAGGCTGACATTAATAGGCCTAAACCAATTCATATTCCTGCCAGTGACTGGATATTGCTCATTTAAATTATTCAGTACTCGTAAACACATATGCTCTCCTAAATGGGTTTTTAATAAATCATTGTTTTGATATCAAGCCAAGATGAAATAACATAAAGCTAATCAAGATGATATGGAAGTGTTATGCATGAAGTTGAGTTAGACAAAACCCATAAGTTAAGAGCAAAAGTGTTGATAGGAACTTGTGGATTACTTGGAATGCTCGGGCTGTTACTTGGGGTGATCAACATTCTTTTTATAGGCTTAAGTCCAGTGTTAGCAGGCCTGCAGCTAGGATATGCCTTGGTGTCATTTTGGTTAATGCAACGGGCACTAAATGATAATCACAAACCTTGGGAGGCTCACTTATATGTTTATGGATTAACGGCAATAGTGATGTTTGCTGTTTATGTAGCAAGGTTAGAAAGTTTTATGTTTTGTTGGGCGTTGATCTTACCCATTCTTTACTTGCTTATGCTTGGCAAACAAACAGCCACTCTACCTGCCAGCTTTCTGTTTATTTTTGTATTAATCGACATTAGCATTAAATCTGATGTCATGCCTTGGCCTATGATTTTGAACTTTTCTTGCAGCTATGCACTGATTTGGCTTATTGCTTATGTCTATGAAAATAATAGGGAACGCTCTGAAAATGAATTACAAACATTGGCACTGCTAGATCCCTTAACCCAGCATTACAATCGCTTAGCCTTAAGTAAGAGATTTCAATCACTTTCTCAAACTTCCACTCTGCCTATGTGCATATTATTGTTAGATCTCGATTATTTTAAAGTGATTAATGATACCTATGGTCATGAAGCGGGTGATATTGTCCTGAAGGCTTGTGCTAAACAAATAAGCAGTATTGCGGGCTACAGTGACACTTTTAGGGTGGGTGGTGAAGAGTTCTGTGTGTTAGTGCAAGCTGAACATGCAAACCAAGCTGTTGAGTTGGCGGAATCAATTCGAAAACTGATAAGTGACACTGAATTTTTATTTGAAAATCAAAACTTAGCTGTGACAGTAAGCGTTGGGGTCGCAACATTCGAGGCTAAGATGACACTGTCAAACTTGCTGGCCAAAGCCGATAAGCAGCTATATTTAGCCAAAGATTTAGGCAGAAACAAGGTGATGTTTGACGGCGGTTATTTAAAATAAGCGCTTTTATAGGCAAGCGCCTTCCACTGGGTGCGCGTTGCTGCGAATAAGCGGCTTAGTGGGAGCTTGTTAACATGAAGGAAAATCCAGTGCGCGCCCCCATGCGAGCCCCTTACACTTAGAGGTTGTCTGCTGTTGCGTCGCTCCTGGTGTGTGCCCCATACAAAGCAAAAAGGGTTTTCCATCTCTGGAAAACCCTTTTCAATACAACAAGCTAATCCCTTCGGATTAGTTCATGCCGTATTTCTTTAATTTTTTACGCAAGGTGCCGCGGTTAATACCTAGCATGTTTGCTGCACGTGTTTGGTTGCCACGTGTGTGTTGCATTATGATGTCTAGTAAAGGCGCTTCTACTTCGCTTAATACCATTTCATATACTTCAGAGGCTTCTTGACCGTCCAACTGAGAGAAGAAGTTAGTTACGGCACGTTTTACTGCATCACGTAATAACTGTGGCTTGATAGTGCCATTTGCAGTTTCGATTTTGCCTACGGTAAGCTGGTGAACTTCAGTGTTAGTTGTCTGATCAAACATTCTATTCTGCTCTTTATTAATTTTTTACTAATTCATCAAAATAACATTCCACTAGGGAATATTGCTGGTCAGCGCTTTCGAGCCGATTGAAGTCAGCACGAAATTGGCGCTGTTCCTCTTGGTTTAAATACCATCCCGTATGCTTTCTGGCGAAGCGGACACCTTTATATTCGCCATACAATTCATACAGTTTGGTTAGATGCTCGAGCATGACAAGTCGTTGCTCGTGTATCTCAATGGGCGCTAATTTTTTACCTGTTTCCAAGTAGTGCTGGATCTCTTTAAAAATCCATGGCCGTCCTTGGGCACCTCGTCCTATCATCAGGGCATCGACGCCAGTGTAATCAAGCACAAACCGCGCTTTCTCTGGACTGTCTATGTCTCCATTGGCGACAACAGGAATAGAGATATTCTGTTTTATTGCTTTTATCGTGTCGTACTCGGCAAAGCCTTTATACATACATTGCCGCGTTCTGCCGTGAACGGCGAGGGAGGCAATGCCACAATCTTGGGCAATCTGGGCGATTTGAACACCATTCTTGTGTTCAGGATCCCAACCTGTGCGAATTTTTAAGGTGACAGGCACATCTACTGCGGCAACCACGGCTTGTAAAATGTCTTTTACTAGCGCGGGATCTTGCATCAATGCTGAGCCTGCAAATTTTTTATTCACTTTTTTCGCTGGACAACCCATGTTGATATCAATGATATGCGCGCCTTGTTCAACATTGAACTGAGCGGCATTGGCCATTAAATCAGGATCGGCGCCGGCAATTTGTACTGAGCGTATACCTTCTTCACCAGAGTGTGTCATGCGCTGGCGGCTTTTCTCTGTGTCCCATACTTCGGGATTAGAGGAAAGCATCTCTGAAACGGCTAAGGCTGCACCATAACGTAAACAGAGGTTTCGAAAGGCTTGATCTGTGACACCTGCCATTGGTGCCACGATCAGCTGATTCTTCAGTTGATAGGGGCCAATTTGCATCACGATATATACCTTGCTCGTCAAAGGGGCGCTATAGTAGCCCTTTTTCGCGGCGATGAAAAGGTCAATAAATGACCTGAGCAAAACTTTTTTGCTTGACTTTTGTTTGCCAAGAAGTTCGTGTCGATTTTGACCGAGTATCAAGCCCAGTGGGCGTTGCAAAGGGTTAACATAGCTTCTACATTCAGATAAAAAAAATGCCGCCAAGACAAATCTTGGCGGCACTCATTGATATTTGAGTCAATAATCCTATTTTTACAGCGTTATTGGGGCCTACTACTTACGTATGCCTGTTAAGCGACTCCAATCATCCTTATAGGCAGGTGGGTCCATCTGGAACCATTGGCTATAAAATTCGGCTAACTCTTCAGCTTGCTCCTGCAACAGGCCAGAAAGTGCAAGCTTGCCGCCTTGACGGACTTTTTCTGCGATGAGCGGCGCAAGTTCCCGCAGCGGGCCTGCGAGTATGTTAGCAACCAGCACATCGGCTATGAGTCCTTCAGGTTGATCTTCTGGTAAATACAGGGCCAGTTGGTCTTGGACATTATTACGCACAGCATTGGCTTGTGAGGCATCTATGGCTTGGTAGTCGATATCAACGCCAGTGACTTTCTTGGCGCCAAGTTTTAAGGCCGCGATGGCAAGAATGCCTGAGCCGCAGCCAAAATCTATCACCTCTTCATCGCTTAAATCTAAGCTGTCTAGCCATTCTAGGCACAAAGCGGTAGTGGGGTGGGTACCAGTACCGAAAGCGAGACCTGGATCTAAAATTACATTCACCGCATCAGGGTGGGGAATTTCACGCCAGCTAGGGCAAATCCACAAGCGAGTACCGAATTGGATCGGATGAAAGCTGTCCATCCATTCACGGACCCAATCTTTGTCTTCGATTTGCTCGATTTTGTGGGGGAAGTTTTCCCCTAGCATGGGCGAGGTGGCTAATAGGGCTACGGTCGGCGCTAGATCTGTGCCAGCATCGAATAGCGCCACCACCACAGTGTCTTGCCAAAGCGGCGTTTCACCTAATTTAGGTTCGAAAATAGGGGTGTCCTTACCGTCTTCATAGGTAATAGACACAGCGCCTTGCTCCATAAGGATATCGCCAATGGCGTCAGCATGGTCACTGTTGGTGTTGATTCTAAGTTGGATCCAAGGCATGGGATGCTCCTGTTTTGTCGATATCGACTGCAGACACTGAGGGCCTGGCTGTCTTTTTCTGAATATTTTGAGACTGTAAACAAACATGCCGCTCGGTGAGCGGCATGTTAACACGTCATCTTATGCTTAAGACTTGGCGCGTTTCATCGCGGTAAAGAATTCATCGTTAGTCTTGGTCATGGCCAATTTGTCGATAAGGAATTCCATTGCGGCAACTTCATCCATAGGGTGAAGAATTTTACGCAAAATCCACATCTTCTGTAGTTCTTCAGTCGTAGTCAGCTTCTCTTCACGACGAGTACCAGAGCGATTGAAGTCAATCGCTGGGAAGACGCGCTTTTCAGCGGCTTTACGAGAAAGGTGTAACTCTTGGTTACCTGTACCTTTA
Organism: Shewanella denitrificans OS217; assembly: GCF_000013765.1. NCBI lineage: Bacteria > Pseudomonadati > Pseudomonadota > Gammaproteobacteria > Alteromonadales > Shewanellaceae > Shewanella > Shewanella denitrificans. Next base: position 517,946 of record NC_007954.1, read on the forward strand.
AATTCTTCGTAAATCACTTCATCCATCTTAGAACCGGTATCTACCAGAGCGGTGGCGATAATGGTTAAGCTGCCGCCGTGCTCGATATTACGAGCTGCACCAAAGAATCGCTTTGGTCTGTGCAGGGCGTTGGCATCCACACCACCGGTTAACACTTTACCCGATGAAGGGATCACTGTGTTGTAGGCACGGGCCAGACGGGTAATAGAGTCAAGTAAGATAACCACGTCTTTCTTGTGCTCAACCAAGCGCTTGGCTTTTTCAATGACCATTTCAGCCACTTGTACGTGACGGCTAGCAGGCTCATCGAAGGTTGATGCAATCACTTCGCCTTTCACTAGGCGCTGCATCTCGGTCACTTCTTCAGGACGTTCATCGATGAGCAATACAATTAACACCACATCAGGGTTGTTGTAGGTAATGCTTTGGGCGATGTTTTGCAGTAATAGGGTTTTACCTGCCTTTGGCGGCGCAACGATAAGACCACGTTGGCCTTTACCAATTGGCGAGCATAAATCTAGGATGCGGGCGGTAATGTCTTCTGTTGAACCGTTACCACGTTCCATACGCAGACGTTCTTCTGCATGTAACGGGGTTAAGTTTTCAAACAGGATTTTATTCTTTGAGCTTTCTGGTTTGTCGAAATTGACTTCGCTAACTTTAAGCAGCGCGAAATATCTCTCGCCTTCTTTAGGCGGACGGATCTTACCGAATATGCTATCGCCGGTACGCATGTTGAAACGACGAATTTGGCTTGGTGAGACATAAATGTCATCAGGACCTGCCAAGTATGAGCCATCGGAACTGCGTAAAAAACCAAAGCCGTCTTGCAGGATTTCAAGTACACCGCCACCAAAAATATCTTCACCGCTTTTGGCGTGGGCTTTAAGAATTGAGAAAATAATGTCCTGTTTACGAGTACGGGCCATATTTTCCAATTTCATTGTTTCGGCTAAGGAAACTAAGTCAGAAATAGGGGTGTCTTTTAATTCAGTTAAATTCATTTTGGGGGTCTTGTGGTTCGCGACAAAGCTTACCGCGATCAATCAGTAAAGTTGGTGGTAAGTAAATAATGATTGATAAGCGAGAAGAGGATTAATTGAAAAAGCTGATGAATAAATTAGCACTTAACTTCAGGGACGTCCAGATTTTTAGTAAGAAAAAGGCACAAATTGTTCACAATTTGTGCCGCTGGTCGCTAAAATCGATAATAAAGCTTAGATTTGTGCATCCATAAATTCTTTTAATTGAGTTTTTGATAGTGCGCCAACCTTAGTTGCCACTAACTCACCGCCTTTGAACATCAACAAAGTTGGGATGCCACGAACACCGTATTTAGCTGGAGAAACGTTGTTTTGGTCAACATTTAATTTAGCTACCGTTACTCGGCCTGCATACTCTTGGGCAACGTCATCTAAGATTGGCGCGATCATTTTACAAGGGCCACACCACTCAGCCCAAAAATCTACCAATACTGGTAATTCTGATTTTAGGACGTCATTTTCAAAGCTGTCATCGCTTAGGTATACAATTTTATCACTCATGTTATTCTCCAGTTTGGTTCCATTGCTAGTTTATTAATGGCTTACCATGTATATTGGGTTGGTTAAATAGCTTTTCAAGCCTTAGTTTACTAAATGCAGCTATTTCAAACCATCGAGTCCTTTATTGCAACCCCAACAGGTATGCTTCCGCTATGAGCGAAACACATTTATCTACACAAAGATTTGCCGATCTTCCTCTACATGCTGAGGTAATTCAGGCACTAAACGAAAATGGCTTTGAGTTTTGTACGCCAATTCAGGCGTTATCCTTACCTGTTTTATTAAAAGCAAAAGATATAGCAGGGCAAGCTCAAACAGGTACAGGTAAAACTATGGCCTTCCTAGTGGCCACTTTTAACCACCTATTAACCACGCCTGCACCTCAGGCCCGTGAATTGAATCAACCTAGGGCCATTATTATGGCGCCTACTCGCGAATTGGCTATCCAAATCGCCAAAGATGCCAACTTGCTTGCTAAGCACACTGGCCTTAAAGTCGGCATAGTCTATGGCGGCGAAAGTTACGAAGTACAACGTGAAGTATTGGATAAAGGCGTGGATATCTTAATTGGTACCACAGGACGGATCATTGACTATGTACGTCAAGGCGTTATCAGCCTGAACTCCATTCAAGCCGTGGTACTGGATGAAGCCGATCGTATGTTCGATCTCGGTTTTATCAAAGACATCCGCTTCTTGTTCCGTCGTATGCCAGACGCCTCTTCTCGTCTCAACATGTTGTTCTCCGCCACCTTGTCGATGAAAGTGCAAGAACTGGCTTATGATCACATGAATGATCCTGAAAAGGTGGAAGTCACCCCAGAAGAGAAAACCTCTAAGAACATCAAAGAAGAGATTTTCTATCCTTCAACCGAAGATAAGATGCGTCTGTTGTTGACCTTGATGGAAGAAGATTGGCCAGAAAAAGCCATCGTCTTCTCCAACACTAAACACAGTTGTGAAAACCTTTGGTCTTGGCTTGAAGGGGACGGTCACAGGGTGGGTTTACTTACCGGTGATGTGCCACAGAAAAAGCGAATTCGCATTCTTGAGCAGTTTACCAGTGGTGATCTAGACGTGTTGGTCGCTACCGACGTGGCGGCCCGTGGGTTACACATTTCTGATGTATCTCACGTGTACAACTATGACTTACCGGATGATTGTGAAGATTACGTTCACCGCATTGGTCGTACGGGGCGCGCGGGCAACAAAGGTGTCTCTGTGAGTTTTGCCTGTGAAACCTACGCCCTTAATTTGCCGGCGATTGAACAATACATAGGTCATTCAGTGCCTGTCAGTCGTTATGACAGAGAAGCCTTATTGGATGACATTCCAACGCCAGTCAAAATTCATCGTAAACACCCAACGAGTCGTACACGAGATGGCGCTAAAGGTGCCCATAGAAGTGGTGGTGCACGTCCACCGCGTCACAGGACCCGAAGACCATCTTAGATGCAGACACCTGCTTACGCAGCCATTACCTTAGGCTCAAATAGTTTTAACATGTTGGTGGCCAGAACCATAGGTCACCAGCCGGTTATTATTGCTAAGTATAAGCGCAAGGTGCGCTTGGCCGAAGGGATCACCAAGGATGGCATATTAAATGAAGCTGTGATGGCAAGGGGGCTCGACTGCCTTGCCATGTTTGCCACTATGCTTAAAAAACATCATATCGATGCCGACCATCTGGCAGTACTCGCCACCGCAACCCTTAGAATGATAGCTAATGCCGATGATTTTCATCGACGGGCTTTGCCTATTCTCGGCCACCCAATTGAAGTGATTTCTGGAATGCGAGAGGCTGAGCTTATCTATCAAGGCATGATGGCAACGACCACAGGCCAAGGGCGGCGATTAGTGATAGACATTGGCGGTGCCAGCACTGAGTTTATCGTCGGTGATGGCCACAGCGTGTTATTTAAAACTAGCGTACCTATTGGCAGTGTGGTGTTTAATAAGCAATTTTTTAGCGCCGCGCCATTTCAGCAATTGGATTTTGATGATGTATATCATCATATTTATACTGTTATCGAACCCCATCTAGAGATGCTAAGAAATTTAGGCTGGCACACTGTTGTGGGTGCGTCAGGTGCGGTGCAATCTGTGGTGTCAGTACTTGCCCATAGGGAAGTGTCAGAAGTGATTACCTTAGAGGTATTGACTGGCCTTAGGGATGAAATTTTGGCACAGTCCGATGCTAAGCTCGCTCAAATTGATGGCCTCAGGGCCGATAGGCGACCGACATTCGTCTCAGGGGTTGCTATTTTGCTCGCTTTGTTCGAGCATTTATCTATCGATGCCTTGCATCTGTCGGGTGGGGCACTCAGGGAAGGGGTGATTCATATGTTGGCACAGCGACTCAGCTTAGCAGTAAATGACGCCTAGCTGACAGGGTTTAGCAAGTACTGGCTGTGAAAGTCGCATTTCAAAAATGTAGTATCCCAGACATAACAATGGCAGCCTAAGCTGCCATTTTTATTGGGTTAATTTAGAACAAAATATCTAATAGTGCTTGTTCTAGACTGGTGTTTGGACGTTCAACGATACGGCCAACCTCTTGATTATTTTGCATTATGATTATGGTTGGGATACGGCTAAACTCAAACTTAGCCCCTAAGCCTTGTTTATCGCGCTTGTCACGGTCTAGGCCGATATAGCGTGTTGAAATGTGCGGGCTGTTCAGACTGGCTAAGATTTTAATAAGCCGCGGCACTTCCCGATAGCAATCTGGACACCATGTGCCAACTAAGGTTACAATTTCAGTGTCTTGGGTTAATTCACTTAAGTCGGCAATTTTATCTTCATCGAGCTGGTAGGCTTGATGGCTGTCGGCAAAGGTGGCTAGGCTCAGCAGCATCTCAGGAGTTAATTCACCGGTTAGCATATCTTGGGTCATTATTTCTCTTCCTTAAGCCAGGTCGCCACTCGTTTGGCAAAGTAAGTTAAAATCCCATCGGCCCCCGCGCGCTTAAAGCACAGCAGCGACTCCATCACCACAGGCTTTTCTGCCAACCAACCATTTTCTATGGCGGCCATGTGCATGGCGTATTCACCGCTAACTTGATAGGCAAATGTGGGCACAGCAAGTTCAGTTTTTACTCGGCGTACTATGTCTAAGTAAGGCATGCCAGGTTTAACCATCACCATGTCGGCACCTTCTTGTATATCCAGTGCGACTTCGTGTAGGGCTTCATCTGTGTTGGCGGGATCCATCTGATAGCTGTGCTTATTGCCACCTTTAAGGTTGCCAGCAGAGCCGACCGCATCACGAAACGGGCCATAGTAATTCGAAGAATACTTGGCCGAATAAGCCATGATCTGGGTATTAATATGGCCTGCAGCTTCTAAGGCTTGCCTTATAGCGCCAATACGGCCATCCATCATGTCAGAAGGGGCGACAATGTCAGCGCCAGCATCGGCATGAGATAAGGCCTGCTTGACTAATATCTCTGTGGTAATGTCATTTAAGATATAGCCAGTGTCATCGATAATGCCGTCTTGGCCATGAGTGGTGAAGGGGTCGAGGGCAATATCTGTCATCACGCCGAGCTGTGGGAATGCTTGTTTAAGCTCTTTCACTGCCCGTTGTACTAGGCCATCTGAATTGTAAGATTCTTCTGCCAATAAGGACTTTTTGTCGGCAGGAGTGACTGGGAAAAGAGCGATTAAGGGGATACCAAGCTCGACCAATTCGGCGGCTTCTTTGAGTAGTAAATCAATGGAATAGCGCTCTATACCAGGCATAGAAGCGATTTTTTCGCTGCGATTAACCCCTTCGAGCACAAACATAGGATAAATGAGGTCGTTAACGCTTAGGCTATTCTCTGCCATCAAACGGCGGCTAAAGTCATGCTTGCGCATGCGGCGCATTCTGCGTAATGGGAAGGCACTGGTAATTAAATTCACTTGAGGCTCCTGAAAAACTAGGCGTTTTCTATGATAGCTTGCTCGATCCGATTACGGCCATTACGTTTTGCTTGGTATAAGGCTTTGTCGGCTAATTCGAGAAGCTCTATGGGGTGTTCATCGCTTTCGATGACGGCGGCGCTGACGCCTAAACTGGCGCTGATTTTCATGGGCTTTTCATCCCACACCAGCTGTAATTCATCTATGCTGGCCCTGACTGTTTCGGCCACGATCATGGCACCATCTAAGTCTGTGTTGGGTAAAATAATGGCAAACTCTTCACCACCAAAACGGGATACTAGATCTGTTGGTCGTTTAAGTTGTTCTGTCAGCACTTTAGCAATACTTTGGATACAGTGGTCACCACCTAAATGGCCAAATTCATCATTGATGGATTTAAACTTATCGATATCTAGCATCAGAATAGCCATCGGCGTCTGTTGCCTGCGGCTTATGCGGCCTTCTGCCACCAACCTTTTATCGAAAGCATTGCGATTCTTAACCCCAGTGAGGCTGTCTAAGGTGGTTTGCTCTAGCAGTTTTTGATTGACGTCGTTAAGTTCTCTTAAGGTTATTTCTAACTCTAAGGTGCGTTCTTGCACCATTTGCTCGAGTTTAGCATTGGCTTCGGCTTCCGCTCGAAGGGCTTCTTCTCGGGTCTCTCGAATGCGTTCGGCTTGCTCTAAGGTTTCTTGTTGGATTTTCTGCTTGGCTTTACGCTCATCGCTGTAGCGCATGGCGAGCACTGAAGCCATCACTACAACTTCAAAAGTCAGCCCTATCATTACCGGAGTTTGCGGCATGATATTAAGATTGATAAGTCCCAAGTAAATCAGCCCGCTGAGTATAGTGCCGATTAATAATCCAAAACGCCCCAAGGTATAAAGGCGGGCATTTTTTTGCCCGCGAATGGCCTGAATAGCAGAGAAAGCCAGCAGAATAAGTGAGATTAAAAATACCGACAGCACCAGCAAATACAATAAAATATCATAAGGAATAAGGGGTACCAGCAGGCACAACACAAAAGAGTAACTGACTAAGACACGGCAACAGCGCAGCATAGGCAAACTGTGATATTTAAGCTGCAACACCTTCTCGGTAAATAGCAATGAGAAAGCCAAGATAATGGGGATGGTAAAGGGGATAACATATTGTTGTATGCTAGGGAATTGCGGCCACAGATAGCGAAACGCGACGCCATGTACACTGGCGACCAGCAAGGTGAGCGCCATCACATAGACGCTGTAGTAGCTGTAGCTAAATGAGCCAGAAGCTAAGGCAATAAACAAACTAAATAGGCCGATGGCCACGAGTATGCCTATTTGTAAACCATGGGTGAGGCCTTGGGCTTCGGATTCTTGGGTTAAATCATTGGCGGACCACAAGACTAGCGGCAAATTAATGCTGCCCTTGGTGTTCACTTTTAGATAAAAGGTGTGCAGCTCGTTAGGTTCAAGTTCGATAGGGTAGAGAAAAATATTGCTCAGTAAAGGTCTTTGATAAAAGGGTAGACTATCACCCATGTGAGTGACTTTTTGTACCCGATTATCGATAAGGTGATATAACTCGACACTGTCTAATAATGGATTGTCTAAAGCGATGATACGGGACAAGTTATCATTGGGATTATAAAGACTAAAGCTTACCCAGATATTTTTAGCGCCAATATAACGCAGATCCGTAGGCTTATACTTACGCCATTGATCAGCGGTCGACTGCCTTACTTGACTAAGCTGTTCAGCCTGGGTTGCGGTATTGATATACAGCCAATCGGCGAGGTCAATTTTTGTTATTGAGGTTGCGGTGATCCTTAACGGGGTCGGTCTGTGCTCAGCCGCATAAGACATGCCCACCATAACCACATTCAATAGTAATAATAGTGATAATAGCGGGAGTAGTTTTAGGGTTCTGCTACTGACTCTGCGTCCCGAGTTAAGGCTCATACAGCAGGCTCCAAACCAAACACAGTGCAGCTATTTAAGTAGCAAGTTTTTGCCAGTTCAGCGCTGTCTTGGCCTCTAAGCGTTGCGATGTAATCTAAAATGTAGGGTAAATACTGGGGTAAATTCTTACTGGATTTAGGCTTAGGTCGCAGGCTTCTTGGCAGTAGATAAGGACTGTCAGTCTCTATCAGCAAGCGGTCATCGGGAATGCTCGGCACTAATTTAGCCAATTCAAGCCCACGTCTTTCATCACACACCCAACCCGTAATACCTATGTGTAAATCAAGCGCTAGGCATTTTGCTAAGTCATCTTCATTACCAGTAAAGCAGTGTAATACCGCATAGGGAAGGGCGGCACGATAAGGCGTCAAAATGCGAATGAAGTCGTCAAATGCCTCACGGCAATGCATTAGCACTGGCATGTTTAACTCGGCAGCTAAGACTAGTTGAGCTTCGAAAGCGGCTCTTTGCATGTCTCGTGGTGAGAAATCACGATTATAATCTAGGCCACATTCACCTATGGCGACTACAGAGTTAAGTTCTGCTAATTTCTTAAGTGTTAAGGGACTGTGTTCATCCCAACCACTTGCTTGATGAGGGTGAACACCTGCGGTGGTGTAAAGTTTGTTAGGATATTGCTGCGCCAGTTCATAGGCCGCTAAACTTTCGCTTAAATCACTGCCAATAACAATCAGCGGAGAGACGTTAAGCTTCTCCGCATCGTTAATTATGTTTTCGGCATGTTCAATTAAGCTTGGGCTCAATAAATTTACCGCAATATCGACATAGCGTGACATTTATTTTAGGCGCTTGACTCTTATGGTGGAGTTACGGTCATCGGAGCCGAGTAAAAATGAACCCAATGCACCACGTTCTATAAAGATTTTCTGGCCCGTTTTAAGCTTAAATCTCTGTGAACCGCTTTGCTTCCAAACTTGGTCATTATTCAAGGTGATGGTGAGAGAACCATAGGCATCTTTATCAAACTCGGCGACGGTAAAATAAAGCTTTTCAATTTCTTCAATTTCAGTTTTTTTAATTAGACCAAAATCTTCTTTCTTAACCGCGGTTTTTTTAAGGCCAAAGGTTTCATTTTTGTTTGTTGCGGCCACTGCTGGGGCTACAGCCATGCTAGCCGAAGCGCTCACACTGGAACTTGCAGAAGTCGAACTGGCTAAGTCATCATAACAAATGAGTCTGGCTAGCTTATCGCTTACTGCAGCGCAGTTCGCTAATTGTGTTTCTATGCTGGCAAATGCCGGAGCCGATAATAGTACTAGAGTGGCTGCAGTCCAAATTAAGCGCATGATGGTTCCTTTCTTGTAATTAATTTTTGCCTAGTGGCTATGCGAGCGCTCTTTATTTGGCGCATTATTTAGTTACGTCTTTATCGCTGCTGTCTTCATCCTTGGGGATATCTGTAGTATCCCGCTGATTATCATCGGCATTGTTGCGATAAAATTTAGCGGCAAACAAGCCCGCTTCGAACAATAGCAGCATTGGCACCGCAAGCATAGTCTGGGAGATGATATCTGGCGGCGTTAATAGCATGCCGATAACGAAGGCGCCAACCACTATGTAAGGGCGTTTTGTCTGCAAATCTTCGGGAGTGGTGACGCCGGCCCAGCAGAGTAATACCACGGCGACTGGGATTTCAAATGCGAGGCCGAATGCAAAAAACAGTTTTAATATAAAGTCTAAATAGCTACTGATATCGGTAGCCACTTGCACCCCTTCTGGGGCTGCGCTGGCAAAAAAACCAAACACTACAGGGAAAACAATGTAATACGCAAAGGCAATGCCAGCATAAAATAACAAGGTGCTGCTCAAGAGTAGCGGCATGACCAAGCGTTTTTCATGTTTATAAAGTCCTGGTGCCACGAAAGACCAGATTTGGTACAGCACGTAGGGAATTGCTAAGAAAAAGGATAAAATCAGCGTTAATTTAAACGGCGCGAAGAAGGGCGCGGCGACATCTGTGGCTATCATGCTGCCATTTTCAGGTAATGACTCCATTAAGGGGATGGCCACATAATGGTAAATATCATTAGCCCAATACACGCTGGCAATGAACACCAGTAATACGCTGGCGATGGCTTTGAGTAGTTTGGTGCGCAGCTCAAGTAAATGGCTGATGAGTGGCAACTGTTGCGACATGGCTTATCCGTTGTTTTTCGAGTGAGTATCGCCAGATTGAGTGGGAGTCTCGGCTATGTTTGCCTGAGGCGGTGCTATCTTAGGTTCTTGCTCATTCGATTCATCTAGCTGATAGGGGCGATTCACCGACTGGGCAGCCTGTTTAAGCTGATCGATAGACTCCTGCAGCTCAGGGGATAAATTCGCTAAGCCTTTGCTTTCGGCTTTCTTTAAATCCGCATGCAACTGTTCAATTTTAAGCTCTTGCTCAAGCTCATCTTTGACTGAGTTAGCCATGCGTTTTAAGGCGCGGATCCAACCCGTCACACTACGTACTGCAACCGGTAGCCTTTCGGGGCCGAGAACCACAAGCCCCAAAATACCGATCAGCAGCAACTCCATAAAGCCGATACCGTCAAACATAGTCAATTACGCCTGTTCTTTGTCCTTTGACTCAGGCTTTTTTTCGGCCTGCTGTGAGGTTTGTGCAGTTTGACTGTCTTCTAAGGCTTTTTTCTCTTCCTCAGATGTCTCTGATGTCATGGCATTCTTAAAGCCTTTCACCGCACCACCTAAATCGCCACCTAATGAGCGTAATTTTTTAGTGCCAAACAGTAAAATTACTATCAGCGCTATGATAAGAAGTTGCCAAATACTGATGCCGCCCATGAATATATCCTCTTAATAAATCAACAATAATACGTTTAAATGTAATCTTAAGTGTATCTTTGAATTCTTTAACTATTATGAACCTCTGATAAATTAGTGCTAGCTAAAGTTTTCTATTCTTTGGTCTTGCTTGCCACCCAAGCAACCAAAGCCCTGCGCCAGTACCTAGGCAAAGGAGCGAAGCCCACAGTGTAACGGCTTGAGTAAATAGTATTGTGCCGCAGATCACGAATACAGCTGAAGTGATAAGCAAGTAGTTACTCTTATGTGCTTTATGTTGATATTTAAGATATTTATCCAGCATTTGTTGCTGGGTGCCCAGCAATTTTCGACCTAACTTTAAGTTGTCGTACACAAGCTCAGGCAGTTCTGGCAATTTTTCGGCCCAGAAAGGGGCATTCGATTTAAATTTATCAAATAGGGCTTTAGGGCCCACTTGCTTAGCCATCCACTGCTCGAGGAAAGGTTTAGCGGTTTGCCACAAATCCAGCTGGGGATAGAGTTGACGGCCCAAGCCTTCGATATAGAGCAAGGTCTTTTGCAACAGCACCAGTTGCGGCTGTACCACCATATTAAATTGCCGTGCCGTTCTAAACAGCGCCAGCAGCACATGGCCGAAAGAAATTTCTGCCAAGGGCTTATTGAACATGGGTTCACAGACAATCTTGATAGCCTGCTCGAATGCCACAATATCTGTATGTTCACTGACCCAGCCTGACTCTAAGTGCAGCTGAGCGATTCGTTGATAATCACGATTGAAGAAGGCTAGGAAATTTTCTGCGAGGTAGCGCTTATCCACATCCGTGAGTGTGCCCATGATGCCGCAATCTAGGCCGATGTAATAAGGGTTGTCAGGATGGTCGCGGCTAATGAAAATATTGCCAGGATGCATATCGGCGTGGAAAAAGTTATCCCGAAATACTTGGGTGAAAAATAACTCGACGCCACGTTCTGCCAGCAACTTCAAGTTTGTCCCTTGGGCCTTTAAGGCGCTTAAGTCTGACACCGCAATACCATAAATACGCTCCATCACGATTAAGCGAGTGAAGCTTAAATCTTCATAGATATAAGGCACGTATAAGGCGTCAGAATCTAAGAAGTTATTTCTGAGCTTAATGGCGTTTAAGGCTTCGAGCTTAAGATTAAGCTCACCTAAAATGGTGAGCCTATAGTCTTCAATCACTTCAGCGGGCCGCAGTCGATTGCCATCACCCAGTATACGTTCCAGCAGCGCAGCGCAGTGGCTCATCAGTTGTAAATCGGCCAAGATCAAGGCTTCAACATTGGGCCTGAGCACCTTAAGCACCACAGCTTTGCCATTGGATTTAAGGGTCGCGCTATGAACTTGGGCAATGGATGCCGAGGCCAATGGCACATCATCGAAATCATCGAATAGGCTGTCGATACTGGCGTTAAGCTCAGTTTCTATGGCTTCTCTTGCTAAGGCAGAATCGAAGGGAGGCACCCTGTCTTGCAACATGGCAAGCTGATAGGCCCATTCATCATCCAGCAGATCCCTTCGGGTCGACAGCATTTGACCGAGTTTAATGTACACAGGCCCGAGCTCTTGCATCGCAAGCTTTAAGCGTTCGGCGGCGGATTTATCTTTGTGTTGGTTTCGAATCCAAAAAAAACAGCCACGTATTAAAGGGAATAATTTTGGGCGTTTATCTTTAGCTAATAATTCATCAAGGCCGTAGTGCAACAAGGTGCGCAGGACTTGGTAACCTCGGTGCAGGCTGGAAATGCTCATGGGGTGATCTTTTCTCTTAGCAAGGCGATTTTGTGTTCGAGTGCTAGGGTATGGAGGGCTATGTTGTCCACATTGACTCGATAGGCGTGATATTCGCCTCTATGGGGGGTGAGGCCATATTCCTCGGTTGCCAGCTGGCTCAAATGTTCGGCGGTGTCTTTACATATTTGCTTGGCACTCAGATGAAGGGATTTAGCTTGAGTGACTATTTTATGGGTAGCGGCATCACCTAAGTAGCGCGACAAAGGCTCGGCAAAGTCGAAGCGGATCTGCTTTAAAAACTGACTGAAGTCTTGCAGCAGTTGAGTGTCACCATCAATGGACAATTTGTCTTGTTTAATCAGCTCACTGAGACTTGCGCCTTCAGTGAGCCGATAAAGGGTCGCGACATCGGCAGTTAACTGCACATGCACAGGTGCATCATAGTGGCTCAACACTTGAATTTGCTTGGCAAACACTAGATGAAGTGGAAAGGGCAGTTGGGTTAATTGCAGCTTAAACACTTTGCCATGGAGTGACTTGGCCTTAGCATAGTCGGCTTTGGCTTGAGGCGGCAGTTTGTCAAACCCAAGTTCAACCGCGGCGCAGGCCAACAAGGCAAGGTGATTGGGCTGCATTAGAACTTATATCCCTTATGCAGGGCGACAATACCATCGGTCATATTGGTGTAGTCCACTTGCTCAAACCCCGCGGTTTGCATCATTTCCTTGAGGGTGTCTTGATCTGGGTGCATGCGGATTGATTCGGCAAGGTATTCATAGCTGTCAGCATCTTTAGTGATGATTTCACCCATCTTAGGCAGAATTTTAAAACTATAGAGATCATAAGCTTTGCGCATCATTTCGTGCTGAGGCTTAGAAAATTCTAGGACTAAGAGTTTGCCGCCTGGCTTTAATACCCTAAGCATAGAGCGCAGGGCCGCATCCTTGTCGGTCACATTACGTAAACCGAATGCTATGGTGATGATATCGAAATGATTGTCTGGGAACGGCAGTGCTTCGGCATTGGCTTGTACATAGCTGACATTGTTGACTATGCCTTTGTCTCTGAGCTTAGTGCGGCCGACTTTTAGCATGGAATCATTGATGTCGGCCAGTACTACTTGACCGCGTTCACCCACTAAATGAGAAAACTTGGCGGTAAGATCCCCTGTGCCACCGGCTAAGTCTAGCACTTTCATCCCAGGTCTGGCCGCTGCAGTTTCTATGGTGAAACGCTTCCAAAATCTATGGATACCGAATGACATCACGTCATTCATTATGTCGTATTTCGCGGCTACTGAGTGAAATACACTGGCGACGAGATCGGCTTTCTTATCGGCTTCAACGGTTTTATAGCCAAAATGTGTCTTATTAGAATCGCCTTCAGACATGTGATTTTTCCTGTTCTCGTTGCGAAATTATCAATGGCGCATTAGAGCATATTCTTGGCCGTTATTGAATAGACGAATAGGCTCAAAAAGGGGGCTGCATTTGCGCTATACGCAGCGGCCCTGTATGTAAGCATAGATTAGCTCGCTAATACTTTGACCTACATCACGGTATCCTGCGCTGAGGTTTGCGCTATGACAGGCTGGCGCCGCCTCGGCAATGTGAAAATACGCCGTTGGGCAATGCTTAGCGATATAGTGAACATAATGCAGTGCATCGACTAAGGGCACACCGGCGACCGTTGAGGCGCTACTGGGCATAGTGTTGATAGCATCAACATCCAATTCAAGCCCGACTGCCAGTTGAGTCTGATTAAGATCTTTAGCGATTTGTTTTAACGCTTGACTGAGGCTGAGCTCTTGTCTTACCCAAATTTGCTGATAAGTGTGCCACTTACCCCCAAACAAGCTCAGTTGTTCTAGGGTAGTTTCACTGTTTTTAAGCTCGTGTAGGCCAAGTACATGGTAATGGTCCAGTGCGCCATTGGCGGCGGCATAACTGAAACCATTGCCACTGTGACGGCCTTCTTTAGGCCTGAAGTCACTGTGGGGGTCAAGGTTCACAGCAGCTAGAGGCTCACCTAGGCTAAGTTTTGCTGCCATCAATAAGCCAAAGGCATTGTTATGACCGCCGCCGATAACAATAGGCTCAAGGCCGGCATCAAATACTTGACTCACTAAGGCGATGACTTGCTCGTCTAGCGTTTGCGTGGCTTGTCTCAGTTGCTCAAGGCTTGCATCTGCGGCTAATGCTGGCGGGGTGATTTCCCCTAAGATAAGGCAGTTTTTACCTGTGTAGAAACGGTTTGACTGCAAGTTCAGCCATTGGCTCATGGCGGCGCTGAAGGCATCATTGGCGCCGCCGCGGCCTAAATTGGCTCTTGGACCTAGGTCTTCGCTAATGCCCAAGATGGCGAAGCGAGCTCCTTGTTGTTTGGCGTGACTCAGGGCTTGTTCTAAGGGGAGGGCACTGTCCAATATAGCAACTGTTTGCCCCAACTTGGTCTCGCCACTTCGGGGGCTTAGGAGTGCATCTAAGGCGTGTTGGTCAAAGGCGGTAAACATGGCATTCCTCACATAGACTCATATAATAAAAAGTGGTCATATACGAAAGTACTCATATGCAAAAGTACTCATATAAAAAAAGCCAGCATGGCTGGCTTTATTGCATCTACCGGCGCCAATTTGTGAACGAGGGTGGATGTTGGTTTGTCATCGGTAGCCAGGATTAATCAATATCCAGTGGCTCAGGGGACAATATCACTCCGGTGTTGTCAGCATAGATGTGATCCCCCGGCAGGAAGGTCACCCCACCAAAGTTAACCGGCAACTCAATCTCGCCCACACCGTTGCCTTCGGCGCCCACAGGAATAGACGCTAGGGCTTGAATGCCTAAATCTAGCTCTTCTAGGGCATCGACATCCCGCACTGAACCGTAAACTATGATGCCTTCCCAATTATTGTTAACGGCAATCTGGGCTATGCTGGCATCGATGAGTGCACGACGCAATGAACCGCCGCCATCGACCAGTAACACCTTGCCTTCACCATCTTCTTGCAGCGCATCTGCGATAAGACCATTGTCTTCAAAACACTTAACAGTACTAATGGCGCCGCCAAAAGAGCTGCAACCACCGTAATTGCTGAACATAGGTTCGACGACATCGACAACATCTATGTACATGTCGCAAAGTTCTGAGGTGTTGTATTCCATGGTGACACTCCTATTGGGCAGTAACTGCTGAGTTAGGCAAAGTTTAGTGGATTATATGAGCTTTTCATGAAAATAAAAGCGTTATTAATCACAGGATTGATGTCAATGGCTCAGGTATTTATCACGGCCAAGGGGGTTAAACCCAGCTTGAAATTGATTAATTGCCATTATGTTGGTAATTTTCCTTCATTTTTAACCGTTTAGTCAATAATGCATGATATAAGTCATTCTATTACGTTTTTTTATTACATTTTATCTGAACTCTTTGCTAGCATAATAGCTGATGATTAACTGAGTTAACTTAACATGTTTGCTTTAGAGGCACGGATCCCTCGTTACGCATACGGACGGCAGAGAGCCTTAAAGAGGTTCTTATGGAAAATGTAAATTGGATTGAAATCCTAGGCTATGTGGCCTCGGTAATGGTAGCGATTTCTTTGATGATGAAAGACATCATCTTACTAAGATGGATCAACTTCGTCGGTTGCGGTTTATTTGCCGCCTATGGTTATGCCATTGATGCATGGCCAGTTGCCGGCATGAATGCGTTTGTGGCCGGTATTAATATTTATCATTTAGTGAAAATTTATCGCGCGCCAAAGCCAGTGAAAGCAGACGCTGAAGCATAATCTTAAGTATAAGCTTAGCTGCGATACATGATGTCATCCACAGGGCGTCATAAGAGTGTAATACACGGGCCATTGAGTGGCCCTTTTTTTATGGTTTTTTTGTTAACACATGCACCAATCGCTCTGTATCAAGCAACCAAAGATCCAGCATCATCAAACAAGCAAAAACCGACAAACCCAGATGCCAAAATTAAGCCTAAATCGCCACCTCTAGCGTCATAAAAGCTTCCCCTCTCTGTCATGTTAGCGTCACTGCAGCAGATTAATTTAATCTTTGAAGGCTGTCGAGCTGCTAACCCAGCACCGCACTGTTCAGGTATTGATAGGGATGGGTATATGTGGACCAAATTAGATAAATGGCTGTTCTGTTATCTACTCCACTGGAGCCGTGAGTGGGGGTTAACGTCGCTAGCAAAGCGAGTCAGTCGCAGTGGAGATGGGCCGATTTATGTAGGCTTAGGTGTGAGCTTATTGGTGTTTCATCCTCAGGGAGCTGGTTTTTTTAATCAGTTACTTTGGGGCTTCGCCATTGAATTGCCTTTGTATTTAGGCCTAAAGCACAGTTTACGTCGTCCAAGGCCCTGTCATGCCTTACTCGAACTTAAGTTTAGCTTTGAACCGGCTGATAAATTCAGCTTACCCTCTGGGCATACTGCAGCGGCTTTTATGGTGGCAAGTTTTATCGCTGTGACTTTTCCTTTTCTTAACCCTTGGGTGTTTATTTGGGCCAGTGCCATTGGCTGGTCTCGTATCGCGCTGGGGGTGCATTATCCCTTGGATATTATAGCTGGCATGGCACTAGGGCTTGGCAGTGCAAGTGTGGTCTTGTGCTGGTTATAGATGAGATATGACTAATACCAATCGTATAAATCAAAGGAGGTGTTATGCGTATTTTGTACGGGGTACAAGGGACGGGCAATGGTCATATTAGCCGTGCCAGGGTGATGGCCAAGTCGTTGAAGAAGGTAGGAGTCACAGTGGATTTCTTGTTTTCAGGTCGGGTTGCTGAGCAATATACAGACATGAGCTGTTTTGCAGATTTTCGGGTCAACGAAGGGCTGACTTTCGTGACAGAGCAAGGCAAGGTGCATCTGGCTAAAACTTTGAAGCAAAATCTTGCCAGCGCTATTCTGCGTGAGGTGAATGAGCTGGATGTCTCTCAATACGATCTCGTGCTTAACGATTTCGAACCTATTTCGGCGTGGGCCGCTAAGCGCCAACAAGTCCCTTCAATAGGCATTAGCCATCAGTCGGCGCTTTGCCATAAAGTCCCCAAACAAGGGGTCACTTGGTTAGATGAGTTACTGCTCAAACATTTTGCCCCTGTGGACATGGCGCTGGGCTGCCATTGGCATCATTTCGCCTGTCCCATCATGCCACCGTTTGTCGATGTACAGGCTATCAGCCATCAACATGGGCAGCTAATACTGGTTTACCTGCCCTTCGAGGACGCTGACGAAGTCGCCGATTTTCTTACGCCTTTCGATGATTATCAGTTCTTGGTCTATCACAGGGCTAAGCCCATAAAGCCATTGCCTGAGCATATTCGATGGTATGGATTTAGTCGACTCGGATTTAAAGCTCATTTGGCCGAATGTGGTGGTGTGGTGGCGAATGCAGGTTTTGAACTCAGTAGCGAGGCACTGACCTTAGGCAAAAAACTTATGGTGAAACCATTGCAAGGGCAGTTTGAACAAGGGGCCAATGTCGCCGCTTTGGAATTATTAGCCGCGGGGCAATCTATGTCGGTATTAGACACTGGCAAGCTGAGACGCTGGTTAAAAGCCCCTTCACCCAAGCCGATTAATTATCCCAGAACAGGTGATGAATTGGCGACTTGGTTGGCACAAGGTGATTGGCAGCGGCCCCAAGACTTGTGCGATAGCCTGTGGTCACAGGTTGAGTTACCGGATAATTGGAATTACAGAGACGATAGTTAGCCGTGTAGCAGGGTGAGAATGATAACCTCACCTGTGTTTATTCATGCATTGTAAAAGGTTAGCTAGCATCAACTAACCTTTCAGGAATGGGTAGACACTGAGTTCTTTTTAGTCGGAGAGTTCGTCTTAACGTTTAAACGGACGCTTTAGCAGCCTGTTACGAGTGGCGACTATGCAGTATCTCTAGCAATTCGTCTTCGAGTTCGAAGCGGGTTTCCATGGATTGGGCGAGTTTAGAAAGATCTTTATCCAATTGGTATAAGACTTGTTCATCGTCGGCTTCAGTGTATTTATCGTTGAAGTCTAAGGCCATATCTGTGGTGTCGCTGATCTTAGGCAATAAGGCTTGAGCTACGGCGCGACTGGATTCACCAAATTCTTCACAGGCGGTCACCACTTGATCGTAGACTTCAAAATGGCCTTCTGAGACATAATCCACCAGTTGAGCGCAGAAATTTTTCACCGTTTGGAACGGTGGAAGTTTCTTATCGGGACGGGTGTAAGGCGCGAGTCCTGCGATCTTAAAATATTGGATAAGTAACATCCTACGGTGATTAAGCCATTGATCGATAAGCTTGTGAGATCCACCCCATTTCTTTTCGGCATGTTCAAGTTTCGTTAACATTATTGTTCTACTCAGTTGGTAACCTATCCATAGCAACTAATGTATGGGAGAAAGCCCTGATGGATCAACTGTTTTGTGATAATTTGCAACTGAACCAACCAGATAATCTGATTTTTTCGTTACAACGGTACAGTTGTTTCTATTTTAGGACAATAAAAAACCCAGCAATGGCAGACCATTGCTGGGTGAATGTAGTTCTAAAGGGCTCAATGTGTAGAGCTTCTTGATTGTTCTTGCTAGCGCAAACTTTTTATATCAAAGGGCTATCAAAGTCGCAACACATTTATCATCAAGTTGTACGTTATTCACCCAAAAGCATGCTTTATAGGTTAAATACCTGAGGTTTTGCACATTTCATCAACAAGTTTATACCCAAAGGTGAGAGCAGCCACTGAACACCTCTTGAAGCTGCTGACAAGATAAACTCAGTAATTACTCTGTGACTTAAATCACACTCAATCGAACAGATAAATTTTCCAATGCTGGTGAGACTAATCGACAAAGTGCTAAACTAGCGCCCTGCAGAATTCATACAGTCTAGGAAAATAGCCAAATGGCAGAATTAAAAAACGATCGTTACCTACGCGCCCTGTTAAAACAGCCTGTCGATGCAACGCCTGTATGGATGATGCGCCAAGCTGGACGTTACTTACCAGAGTACAAGGCAACGCGCGCCCAGGCCGGCGATTTTATGTCTCTATGCCGTAATGCCGAGCTCGCCTGCGAAGTGACACTGCAGCCACTGCGTCGCTACAAGTTAGACGCCGCCATCTTGTTTTCTGATATTTTAACTGTGCCAGATGCCATGGGCTTAGGTTTGTATTTCGAGGAGGGCGAAGGCCCACGTTTTGAGCGTCCAACTGACACTGTGGATGCCATTAAAAAGCTGTGTATCCCAGATCCTGAAGATGAATTAGGTTATGTGATGCGTGCCGTAAGCACGATTCGCCGTGAGCTTAAGGGCGAAGTGCCTTTGATTGGCTTCTCTGGCTCGCCTTGGACATTAGCCACCTACATGGTGGAAGGTGGTTCTAGCAAGACGTTTGAGAAAATTAAGAAAATGGCCTATGCCGAGCCTGCGGCCTTGCACATGTTGTTAGATAAGCTTGCCGATTCGGTGATTTTATATTTGAATGCTCAAGTCGCTAACGGTGCTCAGTCGCTAATGATTTTCGACTCTTGGGGCGGTGCATTGTCTCACCATGCCTACCGTGAGTTTTCACTGCGTTACATGCAGAAAATTGTTGATGGCTTGACTCGTTTTGCCGATGGCCGCCAAGTACCTGTGACTTTATTCACTAAAGGCGGCGGTTTATGGCTTGAGTCTATGGCTGAAACTGGCTGTGATGCCTTAGGCCTTGATTGGACTGTGGATATTGGTGATGCTCGTCGCCGTGTGGGCGATAAAGTTGCCCTGCAAGGCAATATGGATCCTTCTATGTTATATGCAAGCCCAGAGCGCATCCATCAGGAAGTGGGTCAAATCCTCTCAAGCTACGGCAAGGGGACTGGCCATGTATTTAACTTAGGCCATGGTATTCATCAGCATGTTGATCCAGAGCACGCTGGCGCCTTTATCAACTCAGTGCATGAGTTGTCGCCCCAATACCATAAGTAGCTAAAAGTATCATAAGTAGCTAAAAGTACCATAAGTAAAAACATCTTAAATAAAATGTACCCTAAATAGGTACCTTTATCTGAATGAAGCGAGCTTAGAGCTCGCTTTTTTTTTGCCTTAAATTTGTCATCAAGAATTAGTAAAGGTGTCATTTGTTCTCATTAATCTATGGGTTATACCAATCGTATTAATTATCTCTGCAAGATTTATTAATCAATACCAAGGACGACAAGATGCCCGTTAGTATGTTCAACTCGACTCTCAATCCCTCATTAACTCTGGCCTCGCTTTTACTGCTAATACCGCTGTTCTCAGCCTGTAATAGCGATAATAAACCCCTAGCAAAGGCGGCTGAAACACTAACGCCAACTCCACCAGCACAGAGTACTAAGCTTGCTGAAACCATGGGGATAAATGCAGAGAAACCTGTCAGTGTTGGACCAAGACCGGCTTTTTTAGTGAATCAAATGCAAGACAGTGAGTTAAAAACTCGCTTAGCCCAGTGTATTGGGGATGAGACTTATCGCAGCGACTTTGCTATCGGTCATCGCGGCGCTGCCATGCAGTTCCCAGAGCACACTCGTGAATCTTACCAAGCGGCCATAGATACTGGCGCCGGTGTTGTAGAGTGCGACGTGACCTTTACCTCAGATAAAGTCTTGGTTTGTCGTCACTCTCAATGCGATTTGGCAACCACCACCAATATTTTAGCCATTCCAGAATTAGCCAATAAATGCAGTGTGCCCTTTAGCCCCGCAGATGCGGCTAACGGAGTACCAGCATCGGCTAAATGTTGCACCAGTGACATAACTTTGGCTGATTTTAAGCGTTTGAGCGGCAAGATGGATGGCGCCAACCCCCAAGCCACGACTGTTGAAGCTTACATGCAAGGTACGCCAGATTGGCGCACAAATTTATATTCAGGCAGCGGCACCTTAATGACCCATGCTGAGAGTATCATTATGTTTAAAGCCGCTGGCATTAAGATGACGCCAGAGCTTAAGTCTGCGGATGTGGTGATGCCTTTTGATGGTTTTAGTCAGCAGGATTATGCCCAGAAAATGCTAGACGAATACACAGAGGCTGGGGTTGCGGCCACTGACGTCATGCCACAATCTTTTAATTTAGAGGATGTTAAATACTGGATTGCTAACGCCCCAGAGTTTGCAGCACAAGCTGTGTACTTAGATGACAGATACGATTTGGCTGATTTTGACCCGCAGGACAGCCGCACTTGGTCACCGAGTATGAGTGAGCTTAGTAATGCTGGAGTGAAGATTATTGCACCGCCTCTGTGGGTATTAGTGACCTTAGATGAGAATAACAAATTAGTCCCTTCTGAGTATGCTAAAGCGGCAAAGGCTGCTGAACTTGAGATTATTAGCTGGACCTTAGAGCGCTCAGGTTTATTAAAAGAGGGCGGCGGTTGGTATTACCAAAGCGTGACCGAAGCAATCAATGATGAAGGGAATGCCCTTGAGTTATTGCATGTGCTTACCACTGAGGTTGGGGTGATAGGGGTATTTTCAGATTGGCCAGCCACAGTGGCCTTCTATGCTAATTGCATGGCTAAAAGCTAGGGCAGTCTGAAGTCATAGGTCTAGATCATTCAGGTCATGGATGACGAATTCAGGGGCTGGTGACAAAGTGATAGCTTGAAGATTAGCTCAATACAGAGCCTGCTTAACGCAGGCTTTTTTGTCAGTGTTACATCAATCATATTTAGCACAAAAGTTTTGCAATCATAGCCCAATTAACCCAGTGAAATCATCGAGTCTGTCACACATTTAGCCATTTAATAACAATAGCTTAAGCTAGGTGCGACAAAGTGTCGCAAACCATAACATTCATATTGAATGCTGGTTATGAAAGTGAATAATCACCTCAAAATAAAGCAGTAATACAAAATCGAGGTGATGTAATGGGAAAGACCAACTTCAAATTAAGCTTATTAGCGGGCGCGTTAGTGATGGCGATGCAACCCAGCGTGCAGGCACAAGAGCAGCACAATTGCACTAAAGATGAAAAGTGTAACGATTACCTTGTGGTCACAGGGGATGTGATGCGCGAGCCTGTTAACGTGGTTAGCGATCCCAAGAAGCCACGTTTGCCACTGCCCGCATTTGAAGGTTCAGGTTTTTTGAAAACCATTCCAGGTTTTAGTGTGACTCGTAAAGGCGGCATGGGCGGCGACCCCTCATTTCGCGGTATGGGAGGATCACGTCTTGCGATAGTCGATGATGGTCAGCACGTGTATGGCGCCTGTGGTGGCCGTATGGACCCACCCACTAATTACATATATCCAGAATCCTATGATGAAATTACCGTGATAAAAGGTCCGCAAACGGTGAAATATGGTCCCGTGGGCTCAGCGGGCACTGTCTTGTTTGAGAAAAATCGCCATCGCTTTACCGAACGCGGCATTATTGGCCGCGCCAGCATCACTGGCGGCAGTTTTGATAGAAAAGACAGCATCATTGAATTTGTGGCGGGTAATGCCGATTATTATGTCGATTTTGATATGGACAGCTCCAGCAGCGATCACTACAAGGACGGTAACGATAATCCAGTGCAATCAAGCTACGACAGAGACAATATCAAGGTCGCCTTGGGTTGGACACCGTCAGAAAATACTGTGATTGAATTCGCAATGGGTCAGTCAGAAGGTGAGGCTGAATATGCGGATCGCCTTAACAAGGCGCGCCAAATCGATAACGAAAGTTATACCTTGTTAGTGCAGCATGATTTCGATTCAGAGCTACTAAAAAATGTTGATTTTCAAGTTTATAGCAATGAAAACGATCACATCATGGATCAGTTTGATCGCGGCGTAAACATGGGCATGGATGTGATGCGCAGTACCAGTGGCGGCCATTTCTGGTTAGGGTTAACCCCTATGATGAATTGGGATCTCACCCTGGGGGTCGATCATATGCAAAGCGATCACCAAGGCCGCGGCATCAATATGATGCAAGATAAAGGCCTGGATGATTTGCTGCGTAAGCCGTTTATGAAGAATATGGAATACGCCAACTGGGGCTTATTTGTTGAATCTGTCTATCATCTTGACCACAGCAAGGTATTTGCTGGTATGCGTTATGACAATTGGGATACCGATCTCTATGTGGGTCAAAAAGGCAATCGAGCTGACGATGTATTTAGCGGTTACGCCCGTTATGAGTACCGTGATGGTTTCAGCCAATATTATGCCGGTGTAGGTCACGCTGAGCGGGTGCCTGATTACTGGGAAATCATGAAAACCAGTGCCAGCAATCCAATGCAAAAATCCTTTGATCTTGAGCCTGAAGAAACCAATCAGCTGGATATCGGCTGGATCTATGACAATGGCTTAGTGTTTTCAAGCTCATTATTCTACGGCAAGTTAGATAACTACATCTTAGTTGACTCAACCGGCCCAATGACAGTGGCCCGTAATATCGATGCGACCTTGTACGGCGGTGAAGCCAGCATAGATTATGATGTTAACGAACACTTTTCGGCCCAAGTGACCTTAAGCTACACCTTAGGTGATAACGACACTGATAATGTTGACTTAGGTCAGGTGTCACCGCTTGAGTCTAAATTTTCACTGAACTATCAAAAAGATGCATGGGCTGCAGGACTCTTGTGGCGAGTGGTTGATTCTCAACATCGAGTGACAATCGGCCATGGCAACATAGTGGGTCAAGATTTAGCCGAGTCTAGTGGTTTTGGTACAGTTGCCATCAATGCTTCGTGGAATTATGACGACCACTTACGGTTAATTTTAGGGGTAGAGAACCTGTTTGATATTGCTTACGCCGAGCACATCAGTAAAGCGGCGGGTGGCAATGACTTACCCGGCAGTGAGCCTATGTTCCAAGTGAACGAATCAGGCCGTAACTTCTGGGCTAAATTGACTTATGAGTTTTAAGCGGTTCAGGCAGGCTGAGATACGTATTTTTGCAAGGAGGCAAAGCAGCACCTAGCTGGTGGGATGGGGTATCACACTTAAGCTAACTTCAATGACACTGGCAGGGATGCCAGTGTCATTTTTTTACCGCATTATGACCACAACATCATGTTGTAGGCACCAAAGTGAACTAGGTAAAGTGCCATCACCCATTGGCTGGTTAAGGCTAATCCCCAAAAGGCTTTCGAACGTTTAAGGATTAACTTGCTACGCTCCTGCCATACCAGCCAGCTAAAGTAAGCGATGCCGACTGGCCAGCTCCAACTGAGTAGCCACAAGATTAGCGCCGCAAATGTCACATGGTTGAGCTCCCACATAGCAAGCTGAGTGAAAAACAGGTACAGACCAAATAAAGTTATCGGTAGCAGCAGTAGCGCTAAAGCGAGTTTAGGATTACTGCTAATGTTTTTACCTAATGACTTACGGATAAGGAGATAGATGGCCAACAGCAGGGCACTCACACTGGTGACTAATAAGATGATGGCAAAGGTGAGAAAAGTATAATTGAGCATTGACGCGTACCAGCTATTGTCTGGCAGGTAGGTCTCCCAGCTTTCCTGTATCATTGGCTGCCCTTGGCTATCTAACACTAAGGTTAAAGTGACCGCAGCCTTATCCACAGGGCGAAAGCCTTGCTCAGCCACATAGACATACTTATCAGCACTGCCAAATAAGGGTTTAATCGTTAAACTGCCTTCTTCAAAGCTAAGTGTACTGCCTTTCATTAGGCTATCCATGCTTGCCATGCTCTGTTGGCGTGAACTCTGTGGGCGATAAAAACCTAACCAAGGCTTGATATCAAAATCAAGCGGCTGAACTTCGGGTAATTGCGCCTTGGCAAGAAAAGGCAGTGCCTTATTAAACACTTGGCCCCCGGATAAAGTCATGGCGTTGCTTAGGGCGACAAAGGTCATGTTTTGCTGCTTAGAAAAGCAAATATTAGAGAGAAACCCATCGATACCGCCTGAGTGACAAAAATAACGGCCACTTTCTCTGCTGACAGGGTACAGACCTAAGCCGTAGGCTGCTTGGTGAAGCCCACTGTTTTTATCCATGGCACTGGTGAGCATTACATCAAAGCTGGCTTTACTGATAATGCGCGCACCGTCGAGCTCGCCTTCATTTAACAGCATGCGACTAAAGCGGGTAAGGTCGTTTAGGCTAGTGACCAAGCTGCCAGCGGGCCGCACAGAGATAGGCATGGCTGGAACCTTATCTTTGCCGCCAGTGAGCGCTGACCCATGACCTGCTACTAAAGTACTTAATACCTCCTCTTGCTGTGAGAAATTCGAGCTGTCCATCTTAAGTGGTTGCAATATGGTGTGATTTAGGCGTGCTTCAAAAGGCTCGCCAGAAAGCTGCTCGATTAGATGACCCGCGATAAGATAGCCAAAATTCGAATAAGCCTGGCGAGTCCCAGGGCGCCAGCGGACTTGGAGCTGGTACTTATTGATAACTTGACTAAGAGGGGCGCTGGCATCAGCTTTCTCTACATAGAGTTCAGTGACACCGGCATCACGAAAGCCGGCTGTATGGGACAAGAGATCTTTTACACGAACAGGATCTGTCTCGGCCCAAGGGTTGTCAATAATCACATTGGGTAAATGCAAACTTACAGGGTCATCGAGCTTGAGTTTGCCTTGCTCCATAAGCTGTAAAACCCCAATGGCGGTAAATACTTTAGTCACTGAGCCTGCGCGAAATAGGCTGTCAGCATCTATTTGGTTGTTATTATTAGCATTAATAGGGCCCTTAGTGTATTGCCATAATATGCCATCCCTGTCGGCCGCCGAGCTTGCTAAGGCAATGCCTTGTTCTTGTCTTAGGGTATCAATTTCTTGCTCTAATGCCTGCCAGTCGCTGCTTTGCTGCCAGCTATCATTGGCTGATAGACACATGGGCATCAGGCTGATCAGTGTTGCGGTTAATATCTGCTTTAACATTATGATATTCCTTATCTCGTTTGAGCTTATTTTTTATTTAAGTCATGTATTTAATGCGTTACTTGATGAGCTTTAGCATCACCATGGCGATTTTATAGAGCACAAAACTGGCTATGAGCGCCACAGGGATAAAGCCATAACCTAAATGCTCTTCCCAGCCATCCGTGTTTACAAAGAAGCCCATCATGGTGCCGCCATCTTTGGTGAAGAAACCAATGTTGTCGTAGAAAAAAGGCTTAAGTATTGCTAAGGCGGCTAACGGCAGTGCCAATATAGCGATAAAGCCAATCAGGATAGCTAACAAGGTTTTCTTGAGACTACGCCCTGATTGATAGATTAAGGCTCTGCTCATTGCCATCGGGGTGCCAGAATCTTGGGCATTACTGACAAAAGACGCTGACAGTAGCGGCGGTACTATGCGGCTTGGCTCACCCAGCTCATTTAATGCGTGGGTTAATTTGTGTAATTCAGACTCACCAGCACTTGCCTCTGCCGCTTCAAACGCGTGAGACTCTAATTCTTGACGTAGGGTCATCGCCAGTGAGTAAGGGGCTTTGGTTAATTCTTTATCGACCTTAGCAAAATAGTCTTGCCATAAGCTGTTGGTATGCGGACAGTTGAAGTAGCCATTATTATTCATTGTTATTTGCTCCAAGCTTGGTTCACCGAGGCATTAATCTGTTGCCACGCGGTATTCATTTCATTAACGGTTTCTAACCCTAAAGGGGTGATTTGATAATATTTACGTGCAGGACCCGATGGCATTATTTCCCATCTAAAATCAATGAGTTCCTCTTTATTTAACCGGCTGAGAAGTGGGTAAATCGTGCCTTCGGCGAGATCGATATCCGCCAAGGCTTTGAGCTTAACTAATAAGCTATAGCCGTAGTATTCATTGTCTTTAAGGCATAAGAGCACTAAGAACTCCAGCAAGCCTTTGCGCATTTGTTTTTGCCAACGTTCGATAGCCATCTTTGGATCCTTTTATTGTTTACTACATACATAGCATTACAAGGTATGTGTACATATTATTAACACAGCTACATAGTATTGCAAGGTATGTAAGTCATTTATTTAGTCTTTGTATAAGTGGAGGGGGAAATTGGGGATCTACTGGGGAGGGGGGAGGCCAATAAAAAACCGGCTCAATTGGCCGATTCTTTTTGATGTTCATCCAAAGTCATATATGAATGCAAGAGGATTGTGTTTGGGTCGTTTCCAACAGGCTGGCATTTACCTTTTATGAAACAGGTTCAAGCCCTTGGGTCGTTAGGTTATACACTTTATCCACGTACTCCAAGGTTGATTGTCTATGAGTCACAAGGATCCTAGTCACTGGAAGGCTACTAATACCTGAATTAATGCGCTGTTCATTGTCTATATCTAAATTACTGGTTGCTTCATCCAATACTAGTACGCAGGGTTCAAGGTATAAGGCCCTGGCCAGTAATACACGTTGTACTTGGCCACCAGACAACTGAACGCCCATATCGCCAATGAGTGTTTGATATCCCATGGGTAAGGCTTCTATATCATCATGTATTGACGCTAATTTACATGACTGCTCAATTTTCAAGGGGTTGTAGGCTTCATCAAAAAACGAAATATTGTCGGCTAAAGTGCCCGATAACAACGAATCATTTTGCATAACGCTACCAATCAGTTTTCTGTACTGCACTAAGCCAATTTTTTTGATATCTACCCCATCAAAAAGTATTCTTCCTGAGGTAGGCTCTAGTAATCCTAAGATTATTTTTAGCAAGGTGGTTTTACCACTGCCTGAAACCCCTGTTATCGCAATATTATCGCCGAATTTGAGTGTGAGATTAACATTATCAAACAAGATTTTGGATTTGAGTCCATATCTAAAGCTGATGTTTTCAAGTGTGATGCAACCCACTATATTTTCTGCCAATCCCAAGCCCTTACGATGGGCCTCTTGGGGTTCTAATGCAATGTCTGACAGCCTAGATAAGTGAATGTCGAGCATTTTAAACGAAACAAAACTGTCGATAAGGCTATTAATTCTTGAGGAAAACTGCCCTTTATAAGACATAAAAGCCATCATCATCCCTATGGAAAAAACACCCTCCATCACAAAGTTTGCTGCAAAATAAATTACACACATATTTTCAATTGCAAACACAATCGTATTCACTGACGAAAAGCCTAAAGACCACAGCGAACCTTTGATCCCCAAATTAACGACGTTAGAATGCAGGGATAACCATTCGTTTTTACGCTTATCTTCATGACCGTGTAAACGTATAGCTTGAATCGAGCGTATACCCTCTAAGAAAAAGCTGTCTTCCTTAGCTGAGGCTGTTATGACCTCTTCAGCATTTCTTCTAAATGGCCGATAGAATATCCATCTCAAACATGCATAAATTAACACAGCTATAATGGCGATTATTGTCAATTTTGGACTATAGATGTACATCATTATCAAGGTTGTCGTGACCATTAAGCCATCAAGCACAACACTGACAAACGTAGAGGTAATAAATGACTGAATTTCCCCTTGGGAGCCAAAGCGGCTAACAATATCGCCGATATGACGTTTCTCAAACCAACTAATGGGTAATCGAACCAAATGAGAAAATAACCCTGAACTCCATTGAATATTTAAATGGTTCTGTATATGTAAACCAATTAAATCTCGTAAAATACTGGTTACAAGAGAGACGAGTGCCAGCATAGAAAAGGCAATGAACAATAACGTCAGCAGCTCACTGTCTTGATTGACTATTACGTCATCAATCACGAGTTGCATATAATAAGGAGAAGCGAGTGAAAATAGCTGTAACAATACTGAAGCGATAAATATTTTAAATAGGCCCGCTTTTAAGCCTACACTCGCTTGCCAGAAAGGGCTTAGTTTAAGGCCTGTATCACGGTTTTCTTTTTTAAAATTTATCGCTGGGAAAAGTTCTACTGCAATACCGGTATAATGTTGTTTAAATTTTTCAATTGAGTAGGTCACTTTACCAATAGCAGGATCGTGAATCGTTACAGATTTTTTACTGCACTGTGTGAGCACAACAAAATGATTCAAGTCCCAATGTAATACGCAGGGTAAGCGAAGTTGATCTATCTCGTGAACATCGACCTGTAGCGGCCTAGAGTCTAAGTTTATCTGCTCAGCATATTCACACAAGGTGCGTACCGACATCCCAGATTCACTGTAACCCAGTTGTTTCCTGAGGGTCATTAAATCGGTTTTTCTTTGATAAAAACTGGAGATCATGGCGAGGCAAGCTAAACCGCACTCACTATTTTCCGACTGGAAGATAAAAGGGCATTTTTTTTGGGGGAAAAGAGCAAACATACAAACAATGACTCGGGTTAAAAAAGAGTGCCCGAAGGCACTCGATATAATGGTTATTCCATGCTAAAAGTTGCATTGCCTTTATGAATACGGCCACCAAAAGCTCCCAAACCACCACTACCACGACCGCCTGCACCACCACTTGATGGCCAGTAACCCGCAGACCCGCCAGATCTGCCTTCAGCAGTCCCCCCCCCGCTTAAAGGTACCCTAGTGTAACCATTTGAACATGCGCCAGATACTGCTTGACCAATAAAATTACCAAATAACGGTCCCATGGCAGCACCAGCTAAAGCGCCTGCAGCAGCTCCTTGGAGTCCGCAAGAGCCGCCTCCTAGGGCTGTACCCGCAGCTCCCAGTAATGCATCATTTGCTCTTGAACCACCACCTGTGGCGATTTCCATTTCAGATGTTTTAAGTGCTCGCATTTTACTCTCCTTTTTGAGTGTTGTTATAAAAAAAGTACAAATCACCAACAGCAATACATATTATTACTATCGAAAATAATGAAAGATCTTTCCAGATGTACAGATAGGTTGATATAAAGAATGGTAAAAAACACATTATGCTTGTTAAGCAATCTTTAGTGGGTGAGAAATACCTATCTAAACATACATCAAGGTCTAAATCTAAAATTTTATTCATCATGATAATGTCTATGGAAACATATATAAAAATAAATAAAATTCCTGAAGAAAGTTTGTCTACATCGGGTAGTTCATACCATTTATATATGTCAATTATTAAACCGATTGAAAGTGATGCTGCGAGAAAAAGTAATGTTTTCTTCATTTTAAAACCTTGTTATAAAGTAAGTGTTAGGGTCAGTAGTTATTAGTGATTAAAGTTAATATCCATTAATAATGAATAGTGGCTCGAGTAGCCACTCTATTAGAGTTCTCTTACCGGTATTGATATCCGCTTGCAACAACATACCAGGAATTAATGCGGTTTTGTTGCCATAAGTTTTAATGTATTGCTGCGCTAATCGTACCTTGATTTTATAAACAGGCTCATTGAATGAGAGTTTGCTGGTCGTTTCGGCAGAAAAGATAATGTTTTTTGCTACATGTGAGACCTCGCCGTGAGTAACACCAAATTTTTGAAAGGGAAAGGCATCGAGCTTGATATTTACCTCATCCCCCTCCTTGATAAAAGCAATGGCACGGGTGGGAACAAACACTTCAGCTTCTAATTCAGAGTCTGATGGAATTATGATAACTAGGTAATCCCCTGATGAGGCAAACTCGCCGATATTAAATTTTATCGAGGATACGGTTCCAGTAATTGGTGCTTTTAATACTAGATTATTATTCTCTAAAATAGCTGTTTTATTATTGGCAAGCTTGGAAAGTTCAATGTTGAGCTGATCCACTTGCTGCTGCTTTTCAAAGGGGAGCCTTGCTTTATCATTTAAAGCGTTAGCAAGATTGGTTTCAGATTTTAGTACTATAGTATTGTGCTCTTGAGTTCGTTGCTGAAAGTCTAGCACTAGATCAAGCTGAGTTTTTACTTCGCTTTGACTGGCGAAGTTATCTATTTGTAATGTTTTAATATTATCGAGACGGTCTTTGGCAAGTTGGACTCTGTCTCTCAGCAGAGAGCCTTGAAGCGCTAGTTCAATTTGTTCTTTTTTCAAGAAATGAATGATACGATTTAATCTTAATGCTCTTTCTTTAAATAAACTGTCGTATTGCGCCAGCTGCCCCTTGACTAAGTTTATTTGCTTGTCAATTTGCTTAATTTTTTCTTGATCAGAGCTTAGTGAATTCTGTAGGAACTTATCATTGGATACAGAAAGCAAGGTATCACCTTTAGTTACAATATCCCCTTCTTTTACTGCTATTTGACTAACGACACCGCTGGTATGGGAATAAACTCTAGCAAGACCATTAGTTGGGACAAGGTAGCCCTTCACCTTTTCTTTTTTTGCATAGTCGCTATAAAATAAGAAAGCTAATATCGAAATAACTGTGATTGAGAGGAAAAATAAAATAATAGAGTAGTGTACAGGTACCGCAACTACAGCTTTGCCATAGTATGTGGTTTTGTTTTTCTCTAAAACTTGTTTTCTGAATAAATCTGACACAGCATGTCCATATACATTAATACTAACCAAATCTTATTGGTTATTGGTGTTAACACTTGCGAATCATAGTGAAATCGCTGCTAACTATTTATTGGCTGTATTCTATGCCTACAAGCTAATGTCATTCAACAGAAAGTGTTAATAATAAATGTAAATTCCTTATTTTTCATGTTGAATGCTTGCCTTTTATTCTATTGCTGTTATTTTGTTTTTGGTTTGTTTTTGGTTTGTTTTTGGTTTGTTTTTGGTTTGTTTTTGGTTTGTTTTTGGTTTGTTTTTGGTTTGTTTTTTTAGTTAATGGCTTTCCCTTTAAAAGATTTAAGATTGGCATTCATCGTAAAAGTTATTCGTGCAGGTTATAAAAAGTGTATTCATATTAAACATAAGTTTTCAGGCTTGTGGCCCCTTTGATCAGGGCAACCGCATGAGTGTTCATTATTTAGTCGGTGCGCATAATCCAGCGATTAACACCTTCTCCAGAAATGCTGGATTCATTAAACAACGCTTTCGTTTACCAACAATACTGAGCTTTGTCGGTTCTTTTTGCAGCATGTTTAGCGACATGTGCCTTAAGTAAGCGAGATTTTCAGCGCCGTTATTTTTGTAGATCTGGCATTCATCTTCGTTCATGCTGACATCCAAGACCCAGTGCATTGACTCGATCCCCCAATGTTCGCGAGTCGCACTTAAGGCTTGCTCTGCTGATAACACTTTCGAACTGATATAGTAACGATATTCAAGGCTCGCCGTCTTACCTTTAACAGCCCTAAAGCTTTCAACCATAACGATGGATTTGAGTGCTTCCCAATGTGTAAAATCACCGTCAAGCTCTGCTGAGCTCAACACAAAACAGGCTCGATTTTCTATACGACCATGGCTTTTTTCTATATTGACATGGTCATCACTTAAGCCAGCCGAACGATGCGAACTAAAGGCTTTATTTATTGCTTTAGCTAAGTTGCCTTGATTGTTTTTTACCGCCAATAGGTAGTCACCACCTTTGTCGATAATCGTTGTAGCAATAGCCGTTTGACAGCCCATAGCATCGATTGTCACTAGCGCTCCGCGCAGGTCTAGCATTTTTAATAGGGTTGGAATGGCTGTGATTTCATTACTTTTTTGCTCTGCTTTTAATTGACCAAGTACCAACTTATTCGCTGAGGCATAAGCGCTTATCATGTGAATAGTACTGCTTCGATCATCGCGATTATATGACCCACGTAGCGTCTTTCCATCAATCGCAATGACTTCTCCATTAGTCAGCTGATGAACCGACTTCATCCATGCGAGAAAGCACGCATTAAAGCTATCTGGCTCAATCATAGAAACTATCCTAGCAATGGTATCGTCAGCAGGGATCCCATCGATGAACATTTTTTGTTTTTTGAACCAAGAATGGTGACCAAGAATGTATTCTCGGATCTCGAACCAGCCATTGGAACTCGCAATAACAGCGCACAGCGAACCGAACAGTACATCGAACAGGGGATAGGTAACTTTTGCACTTTGGCGATGGTCGTCAATGGCACTAAAATGCTGCTTGAATGATTCGATATACATGAGCTGACTCCTGAAAAAGGAGTATAAGATCACAAGCACGTGATCAGGTCAATATTCTTCTAAAATCGCTCAAATAACGTTCACGATCTGGCCTTGCCCCTTTGATGCGAAGGATTTATCTTGTTGCATTCTGTGAGTTAACGCTGAAGGCGTGATTACATTATTAATTTATGAGGCACAAAAAAACCGGAAATCAATAAACTGAGTTCCGGTTTTTACTCAAATTAAACTTAACTAGGGCTTAGATCTAAGGGAGCTGTGTTAAGCGAAGGCTTTTTGCAGCTGAGGCACCACTTGTTTCTTGCGGCTAAGTACGCCATCTAGCCACACTTTGCCATCGACAGTGGCTTTGCCATAGGCTTTTTTAGTCAGCTCGCTGTCATCACTGATGACTAACATTTCTGAGCCTTCTTTCATAATGTCTGTGAGCAATAACAATACACTATGGCGCTTACCTTCTTGTTTCAGGGCTTTGATATCTGCCTCTAAATCGGCTTTGATGGCATCAAATACCGCTAAGTCGATGACTTCAAGTTGGCCTATGCCCACTAGATTGCCATTCATATTGAAGTCTTTAAAGTCACGCATGACTAAGTCGCGCGCCGGCGTGCCTTCAACGGCAGACTTAACCTTGAACATTTCCATGCCCAGTGCTTTAAAGTCTTCAATGCCGGCGATTTCAGCTAGTGCTTCGACGCAGCGAATGTCAGCCGTGGTGCAAGTTGGTGATTTGAATATCACAGTATCACTTAAAATGGCGCACATCATGATGCCTGCGATATCGGCTGGAATGTCGACCTTGTAGAAGTCATACATCATTTTAATGACAGTGTTGCTGCAACCCACTGGGCGGATCCAGCATTCAAGCGGCGTAGACGTCGTTAAATCACCTAACTTGTGGTGATCGACAATACCCACAATTGTGGCTTCGGCTATGTCATCAGGGGCTTGGGTTAACTCTGAATGGTCGACAATATAGACTTCTTCGCCAGCGTAGCTTTCTTTAAAAAGCGGTGCTTCAAAGCCAAAGCGCTCGAGAATAAAGGCAGTTTCAGGGGACAGTTCACCAAGACGTGCAGCAATGGCTGGCTCGTCGATTTGGTTCTTTAAGTAAGCTAGGGCGATGGCGCCACAAATTGAATCAGAATCTGGGATCTTGTGACCCACTACATACATCGGCATTGTAAATTCTCTCCTATAGATTTGGCTCGATTTTATCAAGTATTGAGCCAATTCGGAAATACTCAAAAATGATAACTGGGTTTATTTGTTGCTAAAACTGGGCTTAGGTGCCGAGGTTTAGTCTATTTTCACTTTGATCACCACTTTACGCACAAGAGCGGGTTCGCTGCTGGTGCCTGGCATATGCATGTCACCAGGGAAAAACAGCGCAAACATGCCGGTTTTTAATGGGATAAAGGCGGCATTGGCTTTGTTGGACTCGTAATCAAACTCGGCGTAGTCGTGTTTCTCATAATAAGGTTTAGAGGGGGTTTGATCTGCTAATGGCAAATAGCCAAACTCTTCTTCACCGCTCACTACAAACTGCACATCGATATATTTTTGGTGCACTTCGAAGGGTTCAACTTGCCTAGGTTTAGTGTGGTAGTCATTGACGATAACAAAGATGTTGTCGCCATCGATAGGGTAATTCCCCACTGGCAGCGGGCTAAAATCCGTGCTGGCGATATGGTTCAATGCAACCTCAAGCCTTGGGTGAAGGCCATGGTATAAATGATGGTTGGCTAAGGTATCTACTATCATGGAATGCTCTTGCTGCTGTCAATTTGCGCAAATCATAACCCGAACTAAAAAAACAGGCCATCAATGATGGTTTGTAACACACGCAATATGAATAACTTTGTAGTTAATAAGTGTATTTAGCTTCTAGGTAAGCTCGTTGCAAATTATGATTCAAGGGAGTAACAGCCAGCTTCAGTAATCATCAGCGCTGCCGATAATGGTCTGCTTGCAAGTGTAGAAGTCAGTCTTCTATCTGACAATGTTGCCGCTGCAATGCGCTGATTAGATGCTATATTTATTCGATCTCTTATGATGTTAAGGAAAACCTCTTGTCTGCCCTTAGATTGATTGCCGGTCCCACAGCCTTTAAGGCTATCAGTGAACATGGCTTGAACCCCGAGCTTTTTAGTCAAATACTCGCCGCATCAGGTGGTCCTAAATGGTTAAGCATAGCGGGACTCGATAAGTATCTATTCAGTGAGTTTTTTAAGGATAGAACAACTCCCTTATACACTTTAGGAGCGTCATCTGGCGCATGGCGACTCGCGTGTTTTGCGCAAGAAGATCCCTTGGCGGCCTATCAGAGATTGGAGAAGTTTTATATCGGCCAGCGCTATGAGAACCGGCCGTCACCCATAGCCGTTACCGAGCAAGTTCAAGATGTTATTCGCGCTATTTTGGGCCCTAAGGCGGGGCAAGATATTGTCGATAATAGGGTGATCCGCTCCCACTTTGTGGTCTGCCGCGCTAGACACCTTAATCGCAGTAATCATAGATTAGCCTTAGCAGCGGGGCTTGCCACCACAGCCATGACTAATATGTTCAGTCGTCGTAGCCTAGGCTGGCATTTTGAGCGAGTGGTGCTTGGGCATCAAGACCCGCATTCACCCTTTGGTGCGCTCAAGGATTTACCCACACATCAAGCCTTGCTGAATAAGCAGAATCTGAGCCAAGCCTTGTTGGCAAGTGGCTCGATTCCCTTGTTACTGGCTCCGGTAAAACAGATACAGGGGCTGGCAGCGGGTCATTATTATGATGGCGGCCTAACCGATTACCACTTCGATTTAAAGTTGCCGAAAGGGCTCACGCTTTACCCCCATTTTTATCCTCATATGAGCCCGGGCTGGTTCGATAAGTCCTTAGGTTGGCGCAAGGCTAAGGCCAATTATCACAATGCCTTGATTTTAGCCCCTTCCAGTGAGCATATCGCCAATCTGCCCTTTGGAAAAATTCCCGATAGAGAGGATTTTAGTACCATGAGTAGTGCCAGTCGAATGACTTACTGGCGTGAGGCGGTCAAGTGGAGTGAAAGTTTGGCCGATGAATTTGCCAAGTTGGTGGCCAGTGGCAATATTATGCAGAAACTCGAGCGACTGTAAAAATATTCACTTCATGTGCAACAAATTCACACTGAGGCCTGTCTAATAATTAAGCATTATATTGCAGAGGTTTTATGTTCGATAAAAACCTAACTGCTACACTCATATGACAATGAGCGTGAAAAGTACCACCTGTGGTGAGGGAGGTTGCTATGAAAACAACAGAAATGGCATTACTGGTTCAAGATGCTGTCTTGCTGCCCGATGGCCGTATTGAAGTGCGTATCGCCTCCCCAAGCCAGCTCTCCATGATTGCTAATGTATTCAAGGGCCAATACCCCTTGGCCTTCGCAGCCGCCAAAGCCCACAGTCCACTGCCTTGTTATGTTACTGCTACCCAGTGCGACATTATTGATTTTAATCAACTGGAAGATGACTCCCTTAGCATAGTGCTCGAGGGTAGGCAGAGGGTGAAGATATTATCGGCGGCGCAGCAACGTAACCAGATATGGATTGCCAGAACCTTACCTTGTGCGAATTGGCGCAATGAACCTATTGCCGGTGAATTTGAAATCATCAGTGCGGCACTGGAACAATTCTATGAGGTGAATCCCGATCTCTTGGGCTTATACAGCCAGACACACCTTGAAGATGCCACTTGGGTGAGCCAGCGTTGGTTAGAGGTCTTGCCCATGTACAATAAAGATAAGTTGATTTTGGTGGAGCAGCCCAACTGCCATAAGACGATGAACTTTGTACTGCAATTGCTTAAGTCTCATGTAGGGGCTTAGCGGTTGAGCCACTGTTGCGTGTATGGCTTGAGTCAAGATTATCAGCTTGTTATTATGGGCGGCTTACCTTAGCCGCTTTTAAATGCCTACATTGACTATGACAAATAATGCCGCCCGCGCCGCTCAGCCTTCCTATGTAGTTCTCCCCAAAAATGAACTGGCACCCGCTACCGTGGCTGATTTTCTTATGCAGCATTTTTCACAAATTGCGCCACAGGTTTGGAGGCAGCGCTTAAGTGAGGGTAAAGTGCATTGGAAAGATGGTGAGTTAATTAATGAGCACACCGCCTATCGGCCTATGGCGCGGGTTTATTATTATCGTGAAGTGGCCTTGGAAACTAAGGTGCCGTTTGATGAAGTCATATTGCACCAAGATGAGCATGCCATCATAGCCTATAAGCCGCACTTTTTACCTGTCACTCCAAGTGGAAACTATGTCAATGAGTGCCTAGTGCACAGATTAAGGATTAAAACCGGGATAGACACCATAGCGCCTGCCCATAGGCTAGACAAGGATACTGCAGGCATAGTGCTATTGACCCTAAACCCTGAGGTTCGCCATCAATATCATAATTTATTTACTCAAGGCCAGATAAGTAAGCACTATCATGCCTTAGCTAAATTAACCCCTGAGATCCACGCCGCACATCAAGGGGGAGGATTGCGTCTTCCATTAACTTGGACGGTTAAAAATCGTCTCGGCCCTGCCACACCGAGCTTTTTAATGCAGCTGGTGGAGGGGGAGGCTAACAGTCACTCAGAAATTCAATTGATTGCCATAAAAGAGGATATGGGCTTATTCGCCTTAAGCCCCATTACCGGTAAGACCCATCAGCTGAGGGTACATATGCAAAGCTTAGGGGTGCCGATCCTCAATGATAGGTTTTACCCACAACTGCAACCTAAAGGCGTGGATAACTTTGATAAGCCGCTGAAATTGTTGGCACAAAGGCTTAAATTTGTTGACCCTATATCAGGCATAGAAAGAGACATTCAATGCCAAGGGTTTAGTTTGGATTAATAGGGCTAATAAAGCAGGTAATCTGCGGCTAACGTCAGAAACAGCAACATGCCGACCCAGTTGTTATTAAGGAAGGCCTTGAAGCAGGCGGGGCGTTCTCGGCTGAAAATTAGCCGCTGTTGATAGACGCTAAAGGCGATAAACCCCAATAAACCTAAGGCATAAATAAACTCACGTTCGGCGCTAAGCCCTGCCATCAAAAAGCAGCCAAAGGCCATGAGTTGAAACACAGCTATCCATTGCCTATCAAATCTACCAAACAAAATAGCGCTAGATTTAATCCCGACCTTAAGGTCGTCATCCCTATCGATCATGGCGTACATGGTGTCGTAAGCCACAGTCCAGCACCAGTTGGCGGCAAATAACCACCAAGCTTCAACAGGGACTTCACCTAGCTGTGCGGCGTAGGCCATGGGAATTGACCAGCTCCAGACTATGCCAAGAAACATCTGTGGCATATTGGTGACCCGTTTCATGAAGGGGTACATTATGGTCAGTACTATCCCAACCACAGAGAGTTTTACCACCAAGGGGTTGAGCAGTAACACTAGGGCGAAAGCGAGCAGACCTAACAGCGCAAACAAGCTTAACGCCTCTTTGCTGCTGATGGCGCCTGAGGCTAACGGTCTTTGTTTGGTCCGCTCGACATGGGCATCGAGGTTGCGGTCGGCATAATCATTAATGATACAGCCACAAGCGCGCATGATGACCACACCCAAGATGAAAATGAGCAAGACCTTGATGTCGGGCATACCCTTGGCAGCAAAGAGCAGCGCCATCAGACAAGGCCACAACAGCAGTAATGTGCCTATGGGCCTATCGATGCGAGACAACTGGGCATAGAGGGCTAATTTAGCCATTATGCTTTGCTGAGTCTGTGCTGTCATATTTCTTCCAAAGGTCATGCCCGTCATTTCCAATGTTAACTTTGTCGGTTATAAATTAAATGTTGCCGTTTAACAGGCCTCAAGCTTGGCAAGTGTGACCAGCAGCCATTTACTGCCTACATCGGTGAAGTTTACTTGAACCCTAGCTTTATCCCCCATGCCTTCAAAGCTGGTGATATCGCCTTGGCCGAATTTAAAGTGCTTAACCGTTTGACCTATTTTAAAGCCTGTGTCTTGGGCTATGGTGGCTCTTGGTTTGCTAATTTTAGAACTCATGGTTGGGGTTGTTACCTTTGCCCGAAGGCGAATTTCTTCAACATATTTAGCGGGAATTTCGCCAATGAAGCGTGATGGACTTGCGTAATCTTCACGACCATAAATGCGTCGTGATTCGGCGTAACTAATGGTCAATTTTTCCATGGCGCGGGTCATGCCCACATAACAAAGGCGACGTTCTTCGTCGAGTCTATCGCCTTCATCCAACGCCATTTTACTGGGGAATATTCCCTCTTCGACGCCAGCCATAAACACCATGGGAAACTCGAGTCCCTTGGCAGAATGCAGTGTCATCAACTGTACCGCATCAGTGAAAGCATCGGCTTGACCTTCACCCGCTTCTAACGCGGCGTGGGACAAGAAGGCATTGAGCTCGCCCATGTCTTCAAGTTCTTCTGGCATTTCAAAGCTGCGGGCCGCCGTCACGAGTTCGTTTAAGTTCTCGATCCTAGATTGGGCTTTCTCGCCTTTTTCGGCTTGATACATGCTTCTAAGGCCAGAAGTATTCACTACAGTATCGACCATAGTGAACAGCTGCATTGCTTCTGTGTCGACTTTAAGGTCAACGATTAAGTCCATAAAGCCGCGCACCGCATTGGCCGCACGACCCGCTAAGACTTTCTCTTCCAACAAACGTAAACTCGCTTGCCATAGGGTGAGCTGGTGTTGTCTGGCGGTGGTGCGCATAATATCTAAGGTGCGATCACCAATCCCGCGAGTGGGGGTGTTAACGATACGCTCAAAGGCTGCATCATCATTATGATTATTGATAAGACGCATGTAACCCATGGCGTCTTTGATTTCTTGGCGTTCGAAGAAGCGCAGACCACCATAAATACGGTAAGCCATGCCCTTGTGTAAGAAAGCTTCTTCCAATACCCGAGATTGGGCATTTGAACGGTAGAGAATAGCACAATCAGTTAAGGCGCCGCCTTTTTCTTGCCAGTCTTGGATACGGCTAACGATATAACGGGCCTCGTCCATTTCATTAAAGGCACAATAAATGGAAATGGGTTCGCCGTCTTTATCTTCGGTCCACAACTTTTTGCCTAACCTGTCTGGGTTATTGGCAATTAATTCGTTGGATGCATTCAGAATATTGGCGCTAGAACGGTAATTTTGTTCCAAGCGTATGGTGCTAGAACCTGGAAAGTCTTGTAGGAACTTGTGTAGATTTTCAACCTGAGCGCCACGCCAGCCGTAGATGGACTGATCGTCATCACCCACTATCATCACATTAGCACTGTTACCTGCCAATACACGGATCCACGCATACTGAATGGCGTTAGTGTCTTGGAACTCGTCCACTAAGATGTGTTTGAAGCGTTCTTGGTAGTGCGCCAGTAAATGGGGTTTATTGAGCCACAGCTCGTGGGCACGCAAGAGGATTTCAGCAAAGTCTACTAAGCCCGCGCGATCGCAAGACTCTTGGTAAACTTTATAGATATTTAGCAGGTTTTGTTCAATGGGGAAACCGCCAGCATCGATATGCTTAGGGCGCAGTCCTTGGTCTTTCTTGCCATTGATATAGCCTTGGGCTTGACGGGGTGGATATTGTTTTTCGTCGAGGTTTAGGCTTTTTAAAATGCGCTTAAGTAAGCGAAGCTGATCGTCAGAGTCGATTATTTGAAAGCTTTGGGGCAGGTTAGCATCTTGGAAATGGGTCCGCAGTAGACGATGGGCTAGGCCATGGAAGGTACCTATCCACATGCGGCCCATGTTAGAGCCTGCCACTTTTTCAACGCGCTCGCGCATTTCTGCAGCGGCTTTATTGGTGAAGGTCACGGCTAAGATGGAGTAGGGGCTTTGCTGTTCAACCTGCATTAACCAAGCAATTCTATGGGTTAATACACGGGTTTTACCACTGCCTGCGCCAGCGAGCACTAACATGTTCGATAGTGGTGCGCCTACGGCTTCACGCTGTTCATCATTTAAGCCGTCTAGTAATCTTGATACGTCCATTAACCCTCCCAAAAATCAAGGAAGTATTATAGCAAGAGCTAGGGGAAAAAGAGAGGTTTAGCTGGCTTCATCAAATTTTGAATTGATAAGACTGCAGATGGCATCGAGTGCAGCTTGTGCATCTTTGCCTTGGGCGACGATAGTGATTTCCTTACCCATGGCGCTTTCTAGCATTAATAGCCCAAGCACACTGGCGGCGCTGGCTTGTTTATCACCCTGAAACAAACTGATTTCTGCCTCAAATTCAGATGCTAAAACAGCAAGCTTAGTGGCCGCTCTGGCATGAAGACCTAGCTTGTTGACTATGGTTATCTTGCGTTCGAGTCTAGGCATAGCGCAATTTCCCTGCTGGCATTAGGCTTTGACGTCACCTAATTCACGATGACGCGCGTTGACCACATGTTTGCCATTGGCAAAGCGTTTGGCGAGCTGATCGGCAATGTAGACAGATCTGTGCTGGCCACCCGTACAGCCTATGGCTATGGTTAAATAGCTGCGGTTATTACGCTCAAGGTGTGGCATCCAGGTTTCGAATAAGTTTTCAATCTGCCAAATTAATTTATGCACTAGGGGCTGGCGCGCTAAGAACTCTTGCACAGGGACATCGAGCCCTGTGAGTGGTCTCAGCTCGGTTTCCCAATGAGGATTTGGCAAGAAACGCACATCGAACATGAAATCGGCTTCGGTGGGCATGCCATGTTTAAAACCGAAGGATTCTATGTTGATCACCAGTTCCTTATCGACGCTGCCCAGTAAAATTTGCCTGACTTGATCGCTTAATTCATACACATTGAGTAAAGAGGTGTCTATGTGGTGATCGACCATCTTGGCGATAGGCTCAAGTAGGCGGCCCTCGAGTTTAATCGCCTCTTGCAGCGACATCTGGCTTCTCGATAGTGGGTGCAGTCTGCGGGTTTCGCTGAAGCGTTTAAGTAATACTTTGTCACTTGAATTTAAGAAGAAACTGCTGATTTCTGTTTCAGGAGGCAGTAGGGCCAGTTGCTGCTCGAGTACTTTGCCCTGCTCGGCAATATTACGCACATCGACACTGATGGCCACTAAGTCATTACTGCTCTTGAGTTGTGCCAGCAGGCTACCAATTAAAGGCAGTGGTAGGTTATCGACGCAGTAATAACCTAGGTCTTCCAATACCCTAAGGGCGACGGATTTTCCTGAGCCAGAACGCCCCGATACGATCACAAGTTTCATTGAGTTATTACCTGGTAAAGTTCGGCTGCATCTTGGGTTTTACGCAGCTGTTTTAAAATGTGTTTGTCCGATAGTTTTTCAGCCATGGCCGCTAAGGTGCTTAAATGCTGCTTACATTGATCCTCGGGTACCAATAAGGCAAATAGTAGATCAACAGGTTGCTTATCGATAGCATCGAATGCTATGGCTTCATCGCATTTGATAAATACGCCTATTGGTTGAGTGATATTGTCTAAACGGCCATGTGGTATCGCAATGCCATTCCCAATTCCTGTGCTGCCCATTTTTTCTCTGGCCACTAGGCTTTCGAAAACTGCTTGCGCAGAGAGGGGTGGGTACTGGGCAGCGACAAGTTCGCTGATGAGTTCCAGTACCTTTTTCTTACTGCCCGGTGTGGCACAGGTGGTGCATTCCGGCTGCAGTATGCTACAAAGTTCCATTGTTAGTGTTTTGTTAACTTCTCTTTGTGTTTAATGACCTGGCGATCGAGTTTATCGATCAGGATGTCTATGGCAGCGTACATGTCGGCATGCTCTGATGTTGCGAACACTTCTGTACCACTTAAGCTAATTCTTGCTTCAGCAATTTGCTGTAATTTCTCAACATTTAGCACCACATGGACATTATTGATCTGATCGTAGTGGCGTTCAAGTTTAGAAAATTTGCCGCTAATGTATTCGCGCAGTGATTCGGTTATCTCTATATGGTGCCCAGTTACATTGATCTGCATTACACATCCTCCAATAGCCTAGTAGGTTATAAACTCTTACGTTGGTTTGAGGGGGGGATGAGCATTGCTTCACGATATTTTGCTATCGTACGACGGGCAACATTAATCCCCTGTTCCGCCAGAAGTTGAGCCATTTTGCTATCGCTTAATGGCTTTTTCTGGTTTTCTGCGGCAACCAGCTTTTTAATGAAAGCGCGGATTGCGGTAGATGAGCATTCACCCCCATCATCGGTACTCACATGGCTTGAAAAGAAGTACTTGAGTTCAAACAAGCCTTTGGGGGTGTGCATGTATTTTTGGGTGGTAACACGAGAAATGGTCGACTCATGCATCTCAACGGCTTCTGCTATGTCATTGAGAACCATAGGTTTCATTGCTTCTTCACCAAACTCGAAGAACCCTTGTTGATATTGAACTATGCAATTAGCCACTTTGAGCAAGGTATCGTTACGGCTCTCTAAGCTTTTAATAAACCATTTGGCCTCTTGCAAATTACCACGAATAAATTGGCTATCGACTTGGCTCTTGCTGCTG
The DNA here is from genome assembly GCF_000013765.1 of Shewanella denitrificans OS217. Taxonomy (NCBI): domain Bacteria; kingdom Pseudomonadati; phylum Pseudomonadota; class Gammaproteobacteria; order Alteromonadales; family Shewanellaceae; genus Shewanella; species Shewanella denitrificans. Next base: position 561,195 of record NC_007954.1, read on the forward strand.
CGAGCCATAGCGGCATACTGCTGATTCACGCTGATTTTTGGCATACAATCGGGATTGAGCTCAACCATCCAGCGGCCATTCTTCTTGAGTACAGTCACATCAGGGATCACGTATTCATCTTCATTATGGGCCACAATAAGCCCAGGCCTTGGATTTAAGGATTGGATTAAGGCGATGGCGTCCCTGAGTTCGTCTTCTTTAAGGCGAGTTTTACGCATTAACAATCTAAAATCGCGGCCTGCGATCAAGTCTAAATACTCATCGATGAGCATACGTGCATTGTTTAAATGAGGCACGTCGGCGGCATATTGGGCCAACTGGATCAACAAACACTCCCGCAGGTCTCTCGCGGCTATGCCCACAGGGTCGAAATGCTGTACTCGTTTTAATACGGCTTCGACTTCATCCAGTTCAACATCGCTGTTGCCCATGGCTTCGAGAATATCTTGGGTGGACTGAGTGAGATAACCGCGCTCATCGATGGCATCTATGATGGCGGTGGCGATGGCCCGATCGGTTTCAGAGAAGGGGGTGAGATTTTTTTGCCACTCTAGATGCTCGTATAAGCCTTCGGTGGTTTCCCCTTGAAAGGGCATATCATCGAAACTGCCACCACTGGCTGAACCTGAATTGGGCGCTGCGGTGAAGACTTCATCCCAGGTGGTATCCATGGGTAACTCATCGGGCATGGATTCCTTGGTTAAGGATTCTGCTGTGTCCACAGAGGAGGTGTCTTTCTCGACGCTGACTTGGCTATTGTCGCTGAAATCGGTATCACCTTGGATGTCATCTTTTTTAGGGGGTTTTTCTTGTGAGAACTCGTCTTCTAGTTCCAATAAGGGATTGGACTCAAGGGCTTGTTGAATTTCTTGCTGTAGCTCCAATGAAGAAAGTTGCAGCAGGCGAATCGCCTGTTGCAGCTGAGGGGTCATAGTCAGATGTTGACCCATTTTAAGTTGGAGTGACGCTTTCATTTACCGCATATCCCTAGTGTCTATTCCATGAGTGCGACAGATCTTGGTGGAGCATTATCTGTGCCCCTGAACGTCATTTTAATTAACTATAGCTTGAATTGTTCGCCTAAGTACACTGCCCGAACCTGCTGATTATCTAAGATTTCAGCAGGTGTGCCTTCGGCAATCAAATTGCCGTGGCTGACGATATAAGCGCGTTCGCAAACATCCAAGGTTTCCCTGACATTATGATCGGTAATCAATACGCCAAGGCCGCGACTCTTGAGCTGTTGGATTATTTTTTTTATATCTATAACTGAGATAGGGTCAACACCAGCGAAAGGCTCATCCAGAAGAATAAACTGGGGATCGGCGGCTAGTGCGCGGGCTATCTCAACCCGGCGACGTTCACCACCAGATAATGACATGCCTTGGCTGTCACGAATATGGGTAATGTGAAATTCTTCTAACAAATGCTCGAGTTGCTCCTCACGCTCGTCGTTTGATAACGACTTACGGGTCTGCAATACGGCCATGATGTTGTCTCTGACCGTGAGCTTGCGAAAAATACTGGCCTCTTGGGGCAAGTAACCTATGCCTTTACGGGCACGCAAATGCATGGGATCGCCGGTGAGATCGTCATCATCAATCAGAATGCGGCCCTTGTCGCTCTTAACTAAACCCACCACCATATAAAAGGTCGTGGTTTTGCCTGCACCATTGGGGCCCAGTAGACCGACAATTTGCCCCGTGCTAACGGATAAACTGACATCTTTTACCACCTGGCGATTCTTGTAACTCTTAGCAAGATTTTCAGCGGTCAACTTAGATTGGATCATTGCTCATCCTGCTTCTTAACTGGGATTTCAGGTAGGCTAGGTTTGATATTGCTATCCTGATAATTTTCAGGCTGAATAATGGTGATAACCCTGTCTTGTCCCTTACCCGTACTCTCTGCAATCAATTGCTGATCTTTGATATTGTAACGAATACTGTTACCTGTGACTTGGTTGCCGGCTTGATCTAACTTGGCTTCGCCTGTTAGCGTCAAGGTACGGGAAGCAAGATCGTAGCGGATCTCTTTAGCGCTAGCGGTACCTGTGCTGCCATCATCTAACTCTTGGCTAAAAGTCGCAGGATTTCCTATGGCCAACATCACTTTGCTTGGGCTCTTAGCCGTGCTAAATGCGCGCAGTTCATCGGCATGAATATTGATACTGCCTTGCACTACCTTAACTGGGCCAAAGAAGATAATTTGATTGTTCTTGATATCGGCTTTCTGGCTAACGGCTTCAACCTTAAGCTCTTGTTGTAAATCGCCTTGCTTAGCGTGAACGCTATGGCAAGTTGCCATTAATAGGCCTATCAAGAGTATGTTACTTTGCTTCATATGTTCCTTCTACCTGACTTAGTAAGGTCAATTCTTCTGCTTCTAGGTCAGCATACAGGCCTAAGCCTTGAATAATAAAGTCTTTCCCTTTGACATATAGCATGTCATCGGAGGTCATTATCATGGTATTCATGTCGAATGCCAATGACTGAGTTGAGATTGATTGTACTGGTTCTTCGATGTTAATAGCATCAATTATTACATTGTTCTCTAAAAGCATTTTGCCAGTCTGCTTGTTTAATCTGCCCTTATTGGCTTGTAACTGCCATTGGGCCTTACCCGACTCAGGATAAACCAAATACACAGGCTCAGTGAAATGAGTCACCTGAGTCGACTCATAGTGTTCCATGTGGGTTGCGGTGACTTTGCTGACTAACAAGCCTTGCTTGTCGAACTCGGCGCTTCGTAGCTCATCGGCAATAAATGCGGGCCTTTCGATAACATCAACTTGAATTTGTTCCATGGCGTTACGCTTGACTTGCACTTGCCAGTACAAGAACAGCGAGGCGCTAAAAAAGGCAATAATGGCTAAGGTAACGCGATTCATATACTCATACCGTGAGCCGAGTTGAACTTATCTTGGCTTAATAACAGTAAATCTGCCAGTTCTCTCAGTGCACCATGACCGCCATTGATTTGAGTCACCATATGAGCATGTTGTTTAACATAGGGGTGACCATCGGCAACACACACGGCAAGGCCGACCGCTTTCATGACGGGTAAATCCACCATGTCATCACCTATGTAGGCGACTTCTTCTGGGCTCACTTGGTAGTGTTGCATCAGGGCATTAAATGGCACAAACTTATCGTCTATGCCTTGATAAATCTGGCTGATCCCAAGGGCTGTCATGCGGTTTTCGACAATTTTAGATTTACGCCCAGTAATGACTGCAACCGCAAAGCCACTGGTTAGCAGTGAACGTACCCCATAACCATCGCGGGTATGGAAGGCTTTGAGCTCCTCGCCATTGTTACCCATGTAAATGCGACCATCGGAGAAGACTCCATCCACATCGCAGATGAGCAATTTAATTTTCTGTGCTTTGTTCCAGACTAAATCTGAAACTGGGCCATACAAACCTTGTTGCGCCATGCTATATCACTCCTGCTTTGACCATATCGAGCATATTCAATGCGCCAATCGGTTGCTGCTGTTCATTGACCACGATTAGGCCGTTAATATTCTTGCTCTCCATCACTTGCAACGCCTGGGCCGCTAAAATGCCTGCCGTGGTGGTGACACAGTTCTTGGTCATGACTTGCTCTATGGGGGTGGTGCGCAAGTTCACTTCGGCGTCTATGACTCGGCGCAAATCGCCATCGGTGAAAATCCCCACTAAGCATTGGTTAGCATCGACGACAGCTGTCATGCCTAAACCTTTCTTGGAGATTTCATACAGGGCTTCAGTGATGCAAATATCGTGAGGTACGCAAGGTAGCCTGTCATCTTGATGCATGACATCACTGACTTTCAATAACAATTTACGACCTAGGGAGCCGCCAGGATGTGAAAGGGCAAAATCGTCCTGAGTAAAGCCTTTAGCTTGCAGTAAAGCAACGGCGAGGGCATCGCCCATCACTAAGGTTGCCGTGGTGCTTGACGTCGGCGCGAGTCCTAGGGGGCAGGCCTCTTCGGGCACTTGGATGCATAAATGTATCTTGGCAAGCTTGGCCATGTTGGACTCAGGCTTGCCTGTGATGGCAATAACCGGAACCCCCATGCGTTGAATGACTGGCAGTAAGGTTAAGATCTCACTGGACTCACCCGAGTTTGAAATGGCTAAAATGATGTCTTCTTTGGCCAGTGCGCCTAAGTCGCCGTGGCTGGCTTCACCCGGGTGGACAAAAAAGGCGGGGGTGCCCGTGCTGGCCAGCGTTGCCGATATTTTATTGCCAATATGGCCTGATTTCCCCATGCCCATGACGATGACCTTACCTTTACACTGTAAGATCAATTCACAGGCCTGACTAAACGCATCAGAGTCGACAAACTGGTAGAGGTGCTCTAGGGCAGCTTTCTCTATATCAATGACTTTGCAGCCCCATTGGCGCCACTGGTTTTGATTGACCATATTGCTCTCTTTTTTGCTAAAGGGTGAATAAACAGACCATTGCTGGCAACGCGCTTATTAGAAACTAGTTTGAGCTAAAAATAACGATCTGGTAAGCGATAAAGGTCAGCAGCAATAACACGCCATGCCAGCGAGTGAGCTGTTTTTTAGCGCCACTGGATAAGACTAATATGGCTAACGCGCAGCTCGTGGCTAATACCATGTAAAAATCTCGGCTGCTGGCCTGGGCATCCACTTCGCCAGGGGCAATCAATCCTGGCAGGGCCATAACAGCTAAAATATTGAAAACATTAGAGCCCACTATGTTGCCTATGGCAAGGTCGTGCTCTTTTTTCATGACGCCGGCCACACAAGCGGCTAGCTCAGGCAGGCTAGTGCCGACGGCGATAATGGTTAAGCCGATAACAAGATCCGATAAACCAAAGGTTTTGGCAATACCTACCGCACCATCGACCATCCAATCCGCCGATAAGGGTAAGAGTACCATGCCAACCACTATCCAGAATACGGCGCGCAATGTCGGTACGCCTTTGGGTATTTCAGCATCGGATTCATCGATAAAGGCATCGGCGGATTTATTACTGAGGGCTTGATAAATTAAGTAACCCATGAGGGCGAAGAATGCGCCGAGTAAAATTAAGCCATCGATGCGACTGAGAACACCATCATGGAGTAAAAAGCCTGCCAATACTGTGGCGGCTATCATAAGTGGGATTTCACGTTTTAGCGTTTCAGAGGTGACAGAAAGTGCACCCAGTAGCGCGGTAATACCTAATATCAGGGTAATATTGGCGACGTTAGATCCGAGGACATTACCTATGGCTGTGTCGCTCATGCCTTCCATGGATGCGGTGGCAGCGACAAACATTTCAGGAGCTGAACTGCCCATGGCCACTATGGTTAAGCCGATTAACATTGGCGGAAGGCCAAGATTACGGGCAAAGGCGGCGGCGCCGTAGACGAAACGATCGGCACTCCAGACCAAAACGGCTAAACCGACCACTAAATATAAAATGTTAACTAACATGGGATTCTCTATTGTCGATATTGGGGAGCATTTTCGCTGGATTTAGCCCAAATTGAAAGTCTCTGGAGCAATTGATGTGAGATTCTGGTTTGCCAATGGGATTTGGTTGTAGGTTTAGCAACAATTACGTACAATTCCCTTCTTAATTTTTTTGCCAGGAAGGCTATCATCTCCTCACCATCCATGTCTGAGCTAACCATGCCTAACAAACCTACATCTTTGGTTGAAATTAAAAACCTCAGCTTTAGTCGCGGTTCTCGAGTGATTTACGAGGACATTTCATTAAGCATACCTCAAGGTAAAGTCACCGCCATCATGGGGCCGAGCGGTATTGGTAAAACCACCTTGTTGAAACTCATTGGTGGTCAGTTGACCCCAGATAGCGGCCAAGTCCTGTTCGATGGTCACGACGTACACCAACTATCGCGAAGTGAATTATTTAATTTGCGTAAGCGTATGAGCATGTTATTTCAAAGTGGTGCGCTGTTTACTGACATGAATGTGTTCGATAATGTCGCCTTCGCCCTGCGTGAACATTCGGGGCTACCAGAAGCCATTATCCATAAAATTGTGATCATGAAGCTGCAAGCCGTGGGGTTAAGAGGCGCCGCTTATATGATGCCCAATGAATTATCAGGGGGTATGCAGCGCCGCGCAGCATTGGCCCGCGCCATCGCTCTGGAGCCTGAAATGGTGATGTACGATGAGCCCTTTGCCGGCCAAGACCCAATATCCATGGGGATGTTGGTGAAACTGATCCGTCAGTTGTCTGATTCATTGAAATTGACTTCTATCGTGGTGTCACACGATGTGACTGAAGTGCTAGGTATTGCTGACTATGTTTATGTGGTTGCCGACAAGCGAGTGGTTGCTCACGGCACCCCTGAGCAATTAAAGCAATCTGACAATCCGCAGCTAGTTCAATTTATACAGGGAGCGCCAGATGGGCCCGTTCCTTTCCATTATCCAGCGGGTAATTATCAACAGGAGCTGATGCGTGGATAAGATGAGTCAATTACTCAATCAAATCGCCTTAGTCGGTCAAAGTGCAATCGCCTTTATGCGTGGCTTTGGTAAGGCGGGTTTGATGTTGTGGGGCGCACTGTTTCATATACCGAATGTGCGTAAGGGCGGCCCTTTGTTGCTCAAGCAAATTTATGTGCTAGGTGTACGCTCTATGATCATCATCATAGTGTCGGGCTTGTTTATCGGCATGGTGATGGCGCTGCAAGGTTACAATGTGTTGGTGGGTTTTGGCACAGAAGAAAGCCTTGGGCCTATGGTGGCTTTAAGTTTGCTACGTGAGATGGGACCTGTGGTGACAGCACTACTGTTTGCCGGTCGTGCAGGTTCAGCCTTAACGGCTGAAATTGGTTTAATGAAATCCACTGAGCAGTTATCTAGCCTTGAAATGATGGCGATAGACCCGTTAAGGCAAGTCATAGCGCCACGCTTTTGGGCGGGGGTGATTAGCATGCCATTATTGGCTGTGATGTTTAGCTTGGTGGGTATTTACGGCGGGCATTTGGTTGGGGTGGAATGGAAAGGCATCGACAGTGGTACTTTTTGGTCTATCTTGCAGGCTTCTATCGAATGGCGCCAAGACATAGTTAATTGCCTTATCAAGAGCACAGTATTTGCAGTGGTCGTCACTTGGATTGCCCTCTATCGAGGCTATGAAGTGAACCCAAATCCTGAAGGAATTAGCCGCGCTACCACATCGACTGTGGTGCAGGCGAGCTTAGCGGTACTTGGATTGGACTTCTTGCTAACTGCAATTATGTTCGGCCAGTAAAGCGTTAAGTGTGTGAATGACAATATCGGCGCTATTGAGCCGCAGAATTTTATAATAGATAACTTAATATATGAGTGGTTTTAAATTATGTTAACACGGAAAATCGAGCTATTAGTGGGTATGTTCTTGCTCTCTGGATTGGTAGCCTTCTGTTTGTTAGTCTTTAGCGTGGCGAATGTAAAAATCAACGCTGACGATAACAGCTACGTTTTAGTGGCCGAGTTTAATAATATTGGCGGATTGAAAGTACGCTCTCCGGTGAAAGTCGGTGGGGTTGTTGTTGGCCGCGTGACTGACATTAGTTTGGATTCAGATAAACTGGTGCCGATTGTGACCTTAGCCATGGATAAGCGTTTTAATCAATTTCCTGAGACTAGCAGTTTATCGATTCAAACCGCAGGGTTATTAGGTGAGCAATTTTTAGGCTTAACGCCAGGTTTTGTCGATGATGATATCGCCATGCTTGGGGATGGCGACAAAATTCAAGATACACGTTCAGCTTTGATTTTAGAAGATTTAATCGGTCAGTTACTCTATAGCATGTCCTCAAAAGATAAATAGGAGCAGGTGCAATGAAAACACGTTTAGGTGGATTTTTTACTGGTTTAATCATGTTATTAGGTGTGCAGTCATTCGCCATGGCTGAGGAAGTTAACACGACGGACCCATACCTCTTAATTGAGCAAGCCGCCAATATTACCTTTGCGCGCTTTCGAGCAGATAAAGCCCTGATTGATGCTGACTTGAATCATTTAAAGGTCATAGTCAAAGAAGAGCTAATGCCTTATGTGGATTACAAATATGCCGCCTATAAAGTCATGGGCCAGTATCTGCGTGATACCAGTGTTGATCAAAGAGAGCGTTTTGTTACCGCCTTTGAAGGCTATTTAGTGGCGACCTATGCCCAAGCATTTACTCAATATACAGATCAAAAAGTGCTGTACGACCCTGGTACTGATTTCAGTAAAGAGAAGATGGTTGAAGTGAATGTGCAGATTATTGAAGAGGGGCGTCCACCCATTAAGATCCTCTTCAAAGTGCGCCGCCTTAAAGATGACTCATGGAAGGCATTTGACTTGATTGCCGAAGGCATAAGCTTACTCGCGTCTAAGCAGTCAGAGATTTCTAATTTGATCCGTAAAGACGGCATAGATGCCGTTATTGTGTTATTGAATGAGAAGACCAAAGAAAAAATTGATCGTAAAGCGGGAGCCGATGCCGCGTGATTGAATTTACTCAGCAAGGTGATGCCTGCGCAATCCAAGGATCATTAGGTCAGCAACAGGTGATTGAACTTTGGCCTAAAAGACGCAAATTGTTTAATTCAGACACTCAGGCCCTAGACGTATCTGGGATAACCTATGTGGACAGTGCGGGCGTTGCCTTGTTGCTTGAACTGGCACGTCTGTCCCACAAAGGTTCACCTAAACGTAAAATGCCAAGGATGCTCACCAATCCTAGTAAACACTTGAGTAAGATGATTGAGCTTTATGATTTAGAGGTATTTGTGCAGCCATAAACTTATGGCTTGATGATGCAATTACCCCAATAGACAGTAGTATTTAAGGTAAAAAGATTTTATGGATTGCAAACAGATAGAACAGATTTTAATTGATGCTTTAGGGCTAGAAGAGGCCCATGCCAGTGCAGATGGTAGCCATTATAAAGTGGTTGCGGTTGGCGAGTGTTTCGACGGCATGAGCCGGGTGAAACAGCAGCAGGCGATTTACGGCCCCTTGAACGAGTATATCGCCAGCGGTGAATTGCACGCACTGACAATCAAAACCTTTACGCCGACCCAGTGGAAGCGTGAAAAAATTTTTAACATGTAAGCCTAGAGAAATAGTGTGGATAAATTAACGATTCAAGCCAGCAAGCCGTTAACTGGCAGTGTAGTGATCTCTGGCGCTAAAAATGCCGCACTACCTATTTTAATGGCCGGCGTCCTCGCCGAAACTGACTTTGTGTTATCTAACGTACCTGAGCTTAGAGATGTCAGCACCAGCTGTAAATTATTACGCTGTTTAGGTGCTGAAGTTGATGAACTGGGTGGGGGTCGCATTCGTATTTCGACCACCAATTTGAATGAGTTTTGTGCGCCTTACGATTTAGTTAAAACCATGCGCGCTTCCATTCTTATCTTAGGCCCATTATTGGCCCGTTTTGGTACCGCTGATGTTTCTCTCCCTGGAGGCTGCGCCATAGGTGCACGTCCGGTGAACCTGCATTTGCATGGTTTGGAGCAAATGGGCGCAAAAATCGAAGTCAAAGAAGGTTACATCAAAGCCAGAGTGGATGGTCGTCTTAAAGGCGCGCACATCTTTATGGACATGATAAGCGTAGGTGCTACCGAAAACTTACTGATGGCCGCTGCATTAGCCGATGGCATAACGATCATTGAAAATGCCGCTCAAGAGCCTGAAGTCACAGACTTAGCTCACTGCTTGATTGCCATGGGAGCAAAAATCACCGGTGTGGGCACAGCGACCTTAAAGATAGAAGGTGTTGAGCGCTTACAAGGTTGTGAATACCGCGTGATGCCAGATCGTATTGAAACCGGTACTTTCTTGGTCGCTGCGGCTGTAACGCGGGGGAGAATTCGCTGTGAAAATGCAGATCCTGCCTCAATGGAAGCCGTGCTTGCCAAGCTTGAAGATGCTGGCGCTACCGTCACGAGTGGTGAGGATTGGATTGAGCTTGATATGCATGGCAAGCAGCCTAAAGCGGTTAACATTAAAACGGCGCCCTATCCGGCATTCCCAACGGATATGCAGGCTCAGTTTTGTGTGCTGAATGCCTTAGCTCAAGGCACGGGACGTGTCACTGAAACCATCTTTGAAAATCGTTTTATGCACGTCCCTGAGCTTATTCGAATGGGTGCAAACATGGAGCTTGAAGGCCATACTTGCATCATTCAAGGGATAGACAAGCTTAACGGTGCTCAGGTGATGGCAACAGATTTACGCGCATCGGCAAGCTTAGTTATCGCAGGTTTGATGGCTGAAGGCACCACGCTGGTCGATCGTATTTATCACTTAGATCGCGGCTATGAGCATATTGAATCTAAGTTCCAAGGCCTAGGTGCTGAAGTAATTCGAGTGAAATAACTCTAGGACTTTGACTTCAGTCATTAGCTATTGATGCCGTGACGGACAATAAAGGTCAACAACAAAAAAGCCATTCCTTGGGAATGGCTTTTTTTATGCTCGCTGTGATTGGTATTATTCAGGCAAGGGCTTCTCAGCAATAACCACAGGCAAGGCCTGAACTTTGCCTTCACGAATAATGGTCAAGGTCACTCTGGAATCGGGAGGCGTTTCGGCAATTCTATCCATTAGCATTTCAACCCCTGGCACTTCTTCATTCTCGTAGGCAATGATGACATCTCTAGCCCTAAGTTGAGCTCGTGCGGCAGGACCTGTGGGATCGACGCCGGTAACTACAACCCCTTTTTGGTTCGGCAGGTTTAAAATTTGCGCCAATACTGGACTTAAGGCTTCACCGGAAACGCCAATGGCTCCGCGGATCACTCGGCCATTTTTGATCAATTTGCCCATGATGCTATGGGCCAGTTTTATTGGAATGGCGAAACTAATCCCATTGCCGCTGGCCTCACCGCCGACCTGAAATGCCGCTGTGTTAATGCCCACTAATTCACCATCTGTGTCTATCAGTGCACCACCTGAATTTCCGGCATTGATGGCGGCATCTGTCTGTAAGAAATCGAGATACCCTGAGCTCAATCCGTTACGGCCCGTGGCACTGATGATCCCTTGGGTGATGGTCTGGCCTATGTTGTAAGGGTTACCTATGGCGAGTACCACATCGCCCACTTGCACCGGAGTTAACAGATTAAGTGGGACTACGGGCAAGTTATCGCCATCAATTTTTAACACGGTTAAATCTGTTTCTGGATCTGAGCCTACGACTTCTGAAGTGTATTTGCGGCCATCTTGCAGCGCGACCACAATTTCATCGGCTTTTTTTATCACATGATAATTGGTGAGGATATAACCCTCTTTACTCATTATAACGCCAGAGCCAAGACCTTGGAGTGAACCTGAATTTAGCGGTTGGTCTTCGGCTATGCTCAAACTGTAGATATTGACCACGGCAGGGGCGGCTTTACGCACTGCCGCAGCAAAGGAGAGTGTTTTACTGCTGTGATTATTGCCCGTAAGGTTACTGCCAAAACCGTCGCCATTGATGATGCTAGTGGCACCTAAGAAAACGGCGGCCATGACTAGACCGAACAATACGGCTTTAGTTAAATACAGAAGGAGCGCTTTTATGTTCATAGCAGTTTCAACAGCAATTAGGGGGGATTAGATTAACATGATTAAAAAAGATAAGCATCGAAGAGTGAATTCGATGCTTATCAATTAGATGCTTTATGATTTAAATCGCTCCGTCAGGGTTAATGCTTGTCACATCTTAACGAGCATCACCTGAGTGACGTCCTTATCTTAAGATGAGATAAAGCAGGCTGCCATCCCGTAAAATCTTAAGTGCCACAGAGCCTTTAGGGTCTTTAAGCTGTTCTTTTAAGGTTTTAAGATCGCTTATTCTGTCGCGGTTAATGCCAACAATCACATCACCCTTCTTAAGACCATTCATGGCAGCGGGTGAACCTTGGGCTACTTCTGTGATCACTATGCCGGATTTTTTGCTGTTTTCTAAATTAGCCCCTTGTAGCATAGGATGGATCCCGCCAGCTTCTGAGCTCACGGTAGCATCGGCTTCACCGAGCACCACAGTGATACTCTTAGTCTTATTGTCGCGAATGATGCCTAAATCAACTTTGGCACCTGCGCCAAGGGTGGCAACCTTGGCTCTAAGCTCCTGGAAGGTTTTGATTTTTTTGCCATTAACACTAGTAATAATATCCCCAGCTTTAAGGCCTGCTTTTTCCGCGGCACTGCCTGACATGACTTCATTAATAAAGCCGCCATGCTGAGTATCTAGACCAAAGCCTTTAGCAAGCTCCCTATCTAGGTCTCTACCTGAAATTCCCAATACCCCACGCCTAACCTCACCGTGTTCTATGATCTGTGCGACTAAATTGTTGACCATGTTCGCTGGGATGGCAAAACCAATACCTACGTTGCCACCGCCTGGGGCGACAATGGCGGTGTTTATCCCCATTAATTCGCCGTTTAAATTCACTAAGGCACCGCCTGAGTTACCGCTATTAATCGCCGCATCGGTTTGGATGAAGTTCTCCAGTTGTTCTATGCCTAGGCCGCTGCGACCTAAGGCACTGACAATACCAGAGGTCACGGTTTGACCTAAGCCGAAGGGGTTTCCTATGGCGACGGCAAAATCACCCACACGGATCTCTTCTGAATCAGTCTGTTTGATAGCGGTGAGATTCTTAGCCTCAATTTGCAGTAAGGCGATGTCAGACTCAGGATCGGTACCAATGAGTTTAGCTTTGACTTCGCGGCCATCGTACAAACCGATTTGAATGTCATCGGCCCCATTAATGACGTGATTGTTTGTGACTATGTAACCTTTGTTTGCGTCAATAATAACGCCAGAGCCTAATCCTCTGAACGGCCGTTCTTGGGTTTGTTCTTGTGGGCCATTAGGGCCGAAGAAGTGCCGAAAAATGTCGGGTACTCTTTGCTTAGAGACATGGGTGCCAGAGACGGCAACTGAGACCACAGCAGGCGTTGTTTTTTCCAGCATGGGGGCAAGGCTTGGTAGCATTTGGCCATTAACGCTTTGGGGGATGGCGGCGCTGGCACTCACGGGAATAAAAGGGCTGGATAAGCTGGCCGTTAATAATGCGGCTGAAAGTAGTGTTAATTTGGTTCTCATCAGTTCCTAACTCCTATCGTCTTTATATTATTCGCAATGACTGCGTTAAATACAATAATATGGTTAATTGTGTTTGTGGCAGTGCAGGCAGTTGTATTAGGGTGGCAGTCAGTTCAATACAAGCTGCTAGAATTGCTAAATCGGTTCATGGTTTTACTATACATTCGGAGCGGTTTTTATTTCAAAAGGTTCAGTCATTATTAACAAAGCTTAATTTTAACTGTGAGTTAGCAATGCTGACACCTTACTGAGTACTAGGCTCTCATGTTATGATCGCAGCTTATCAAAAGTTTAAGTGAGTGAAGCAGTGTCACAGTTAAGCCCTTGGCAACATTATCAGCAAGACCTTAAAAGAGATGATTTTTCCCATGATTTGGCACAAGAGCAAGCCGTAACAGCACTTCAGCGCGTGTATGAAGAGCTGATTGCTGCGACTAAACCAGCGTCAGGGATTGCTGCTTTACTCAAGGCTGTGACAGGAAAGAACAAGCGCGCCAGTGTGCAAGGTTTATATCTCTGGGGTGGTGTGGGACGCGGCAAAACTTACCTGATGGATACCTTTTTCGATGCCTTGCCGACAGAGGATAAACTGAGGGCGCATTTTCATCGTTTTATGCATCAATTGCATCATGATTTGGGTGAGTTAAAAGGGGTTCAGGATCCGTTACTGACGATTGCCAAAAAGATGGCGAAGCAATATCAAGTGATTTGTTTCGATGAATTTTTTGTGTCTGACATCACAGATGCCATGCTACTGGGGACCCTGTTTCAAGCCTTATTTAAAGAAGGTGTGGTGCTGGTCGCGACTTCAAATATTATCCCCGATGAACTGTATAAAAATGGTTTACAGCGGGCACGTTTTTTACCCGCCATTGCGCTGATTAATCAACACTGTCAGATTTTGAATGTCGACTCAGGTATAGATTATCGTTTACGTACCTTAGAACAAGCAGAAATTTATCATCATCCATTAGATGCTCAAGCCGATGTGAATTTACTGCAGTATTTCAAGCAACTGGCGCCGGAATCTGAAGTCTTCACTCACGCCTTGGATATTGATGGCCGTAAGATTGCCATTAGGCAGCAATCCCAAGGGGTATTGTTAGTGGATTTCAGGGCCCTATGCGATGGCCCACGTTCACAACGTGATTACATGGAAATTGCCCGTCTATATCACACTGTATTGCTCAGCGGCTTAGTGCAAATGGGGGCCCAACAAACCGGTGATGATATTGCCAGACGTTTTTTAGCCGTGGTCGACGAATTTTATGAACGTAACGTAAAGCTGATTATTTCAGCTCAAGTCTCACTTGAACAAATTTATACCCAGGGGCAACTCGACTTTGAATTTAGGCGTTGTCGTTCGCGATTAATCGAAATGCAATCCCATGACTATCTGGCGCTGGAACATTTACCTTAGTAAATACAGTGCAGAAGTTTGGGATAAGATAACCTGATGCAGTGTGGGGCGATAATGACTTTGCTTTTGTATGGTTTATTTCCGATTTAGGCAAAAAATCAGATGATTTTTAACTCAGGTTTGTCTATAATCCGCACCCTGCCCACGTTACTCCGCCATTGGGCGGAAGTTTTAAGCCAATATCAATGCTCGAAGGGGCATAGATCGGTAATTTTGTGTTGTTTGCAGGTGCATTCAACATGTGTGACAGAAAATTAACTTTGGGTTTTTGTAATAATGAAGACTTTTACTGCTACGCCAGAAACTGTAACTCGTGACTGGTTTGTTGTTGACGCTGAAGGCAAAACTTTAGGTCGTATCGCAACTGAAATCGCAATTCGCTTACGCGGCAAGCATAAGCCAGAATACACTCCACACGTTGACACTGGTGACTACATCATCGTTATCAATGCTGAAAAAGTGACTGTAACTGGTAACAAAGCTGCTGGTAAGATTTACTACTCGCATTCAGGCTTCCCTGGTGGCATTAAGCAAATCAGCTTCGAAAAGCTGCAGGCGCAAAAGCCAGAAATGATCATCGAGAAAGCAGTTAAGGGTATGTTGCCAAAAGGTCCATTGGGCCGCGCTATGTTCCGTAAACTTAAAGTTTACGCTGGCGTTGAGCATAACCACGCTGCACAACAACCTCAAGTTCTTGATATCTAAACGGGATTAAGCAAATGTCTGCAACTCAGTACTACGGCACTGGCCGTCGCAAAACATCTACAGCTCGCGTTTTCGCAAAAGCTGGTAGTGGCAACATCGTTGTTAACCAACGTCCTCTTGATGTCTATTTTGGTCGTGAAACGGCTCGTATGGTTGTTCGTCAACCATTAGAGTTAGTTGAAATGACTGATAAGTTAGACATCTATGTAACAGTGAAGGGCGGTGGTACTACTGGCCAAGCTGGTGCAATTCGTCACGGTATCACTCGTGCGTTATTGCAACTTGATGAAGCACTACGTCCAACATTACGCAGCGCAGGTTTCGTTACCCGTGATGCTCGTAAAGTTGAGCGTAAGAAAGTTGGTCTACGTAAAGCACGTCGTAAGCCACAGTTCTCTAAGCGTTAATCTGCTTTGGAATGCAAAAAAACCCAGCTTATGCTGGGTTTTTTATTGCCTGAAATTTGTAAAATGAGTCAGGGGAATAAGGAGATTGACATGGAATTTAAGATTTTAATGCTGGCGTTAGGTCTTGTCTTGGTACTTGAGGGCATAGGACCATTATTATTTCCTAATAAATGGCGTCGTTACTTAAAGGAGGTTTCTGAACAAAATCAGGACGTTCTAAGGCGATTAGGTGGTGCTCTGGTCACAGCAGGGTTAGTTTTATTGGTTATTTTTTCATAAAATACTTGCCTACCTCCCCCTAAAATCTGTTAAAATTCGACTTTATACCACAACCTTGCAGCAAACAATGGGCAAAAACGTAGTCGTTCTCGGTACCCAATGGGGTGACGAGGGAAAAGGTAAGATTGTCGACCTTCTAACAGAACAGGCAAAATATGTAGTTCGCTATCAAGGTGGCCACAATGCGGGTCATACCTTAGTTATTAATGGCGATAAAACAGTACTTCATCTGATCCCGTCAGGTATCTTACGTGATAATGTTAAATGCATTATCGGTAATGGTGTGGTTGTCGCACCTGATGCCTTACTGAAAGAGATCAACATGCTTAAAGAGCGTGGTGTTCCGGTTGAAGAGCGTTTACTTATCTCTGAAGCGTGTCCGCTTATCCTTCCTTTCCATTGTGCATTAGATATTGCTCGCGAAAAAGCGCGCGGTAATAAAGCCATTGGTACTACAGGTCGTGGTATTGGTCCAGCTTACGAAGATAAAGTCTCTCGTCGTGGACTGCGAATTGGCGATCTATTCAACGCTGAGCTTTTTGCTACTAAGCTTGCAGAAGTCATGAAATATCATAACTTTATGCTTACTGAGTACTATAAAGTTGAAGCCGTTGATTATCAAAAGACACTCGATGATGCATTGGCAATTGCCGATTACCTGAAGAGCATGTGTACTGATGTGACCGAATTATTGGATACAGCGCGTAAAGCGGGTGAGCCAATCATGTTCGAAGGTGCACAAGGTACGCTACTTGATATCGATCACGGTACTTATCCTTTTGTGACTTCATCAAATACTACAGCTGGCGGCGTTGCTACCGGTTCTGGTTTTGGTCCACGTCACTTAGATTATGTACTGGGCATAATGAAAGCTTACACCACTCGTGTTGGTGCAGGTCCTTTCCCAACTGAACTTTCTTGTGAAATTGGTGACTATATTGGTCATAAAGGTCAAGAGTTTGGTGCCACTACTGGTCGTAAGCGTCGTCCAGGTTGGTTAGATGCCGTGGCGATGCGCCGCGCCGTACAGATAAACAGCGTAAGCGGATTCTGCTTAACTAAGCTTGACGTATTAGATGGCTTAGAAGAAGTTAAAATCTGTGTTGGATATCAGTATCCTGATGGCACTGTCGAGACAGTCACGCCATTAGCAGCAGAAGGCTATGAAGAAGTAACCCCTGTTTACGAAACCATGCCTGGCTGGAGTGACATCACTTTTGGTGCCACTTCAATTGAACAATTGCCTGCAGCCGCTATCGCTTATATCAAGCGCATAGAAGAGTTGTTGGAAACACCGATAGACATCATCTCAACCGGTCCAGACCGAAATGAGACCATGATTCTGGTGAATCCGTTCAATTAATCAAAAAGGCCGCTTCTAGCGGCCTTTTTGTTAATCATGTACTGGCATTTTTGTTCAAGAAATGCGTTATAATGCCGATGGATATATGAAACTTAGGCATTACTGAGACATTATCATGTTAAGACTATCACTGTTATTATTGTGTTTATTGCAATCTTCCGCGATGGCAGAGTCACTTGCCGTTGATATTTATAGCAATGAACAACTAATAAAGTTATTACGTGATGGTACCTATCTGCACCGTGTTAAGGCTGATGAATGTCAGCTAGTGCAGGATATAGAAGCCAGAGCCGAAGTATTACAGCAGCCCTTGTATCAATTTTTGTGGGGCGAAATGCTCAATCAAGGTGTCTGTGTTAAGCAACATGCCTCCCGCGGAATGGCAATGTTGCGTACAGCTGCTGAACAGGGCAGCGCCGAAGCTATGGTAAAATTGGCTGAATACTATTACCAAGGTAAGTTGGTCATTAAAGATAAAGAACGAGCGGTGCAATACGCATTGCCGGCAGCAACCAATGGCAGTATCGCAGCACAAATGATGCTGGTGAGACTGTTTAGTGAAGGTCACGGTAGCTCGAGAGATTATCCATTGGCTTACCATTTACTGTACAACAATGTATTTGAAGACGAGGCAACACAAAATAAAGCCTTGTCATTATTGCGAGTTTTAGCTGCAAAAATGCCCACCAGTGTTGTGGAAAGGGCGCAGCAAGCTCGCTTCTCCACCCGTTAAGGCCTCAATGAAGAGGCAAAATATTTGGAAATTGAATGATCAACGATCCTCATTTTGAGAGAGAGCAAGACAAGTACGACAACCCCATTCCAAGCCGTGAGTTCATTTTAGAATACTTGCGCGCCCAAAAGTCACCTATTACTCGCGATAACATTGCCAAGGCATTAAATATCCATGATGAAGAGCCCTTAGAAGCCCTTCGTCGTCGCCTGCGCGCCATGGAGCGTGATGGTCAGTTAGTCTTTACTCGCGGTCAAAGTTACGGCTTGCCAGAGCGTATGGACTTATTGTCAGGCACAGTGCTTGGGCATAGAGATGGCTTTGGATTTTTTAAGCCTGATGAAGGCGGTGATGATCTATTTATCAATAACCGTGACATGCTGATGTATTTTCATGGCGATAAAGTGCTAGCGCAGAAAGCGGGTACAGATAGGCGCGGTCGCCGTGAAGCTCGCATTGTACGTTTGGTGCAACCACGCACAGCGGCCTTAGTCGGCCGTTATCACGTGGATGCAGGCATGGGCTTTGTCATCGCCGATGATAGGCGTATCACCCAAGAAATCTTAATTGCCAGTGAAGACACTCATGGCGCAAGAGCGGGTGACGTGGTTGTGGTTGAACTCACCCGTCGTCCCGGCCGGTTTGTTAAAGCGGCAGCGAAAGTGACCGAAGTGCTGGGTAAAACCTTGGCGCCAGGGATGGAAATTGAAATTGCCTTGCGCAATTATGATTTACCTCATACTTGGTCTGCGGTTATTGAGAAAAAACTTAAGCGTATTCCTGATGAAGTGACCGAAGAAGATAAATTAGACCGAGTCGATCTACGCCATTTACCCTTGGTCACCATAGATGGTGAAGATGCACGGGATTTCGATGATGCCGTGTACGCTGAGAAAAAACCAAGCGGCGGCTGGCGTTTATGGGTTGCGATTGCCGATGTGAGCCATTATGTGCGCACAGATTCTGCCTTAGATGAAGAGGCTCGTGCACGTGGCAACTCAGTGTATTTCCCGTCGCAAGTGATCCCTATGCTGCCAGAAAAGATATCCAATGGCCTCTGTTCGCTGATGCCTCATGTGGATCGCTTGTGCATGGTAGCGGAAATGACTATCGCCGCTAGCGGCAAGTTATCGGGCACTAAATTTTATCCGGCTGTGATGCACTCTCATGCGCGCTTTACTTACACCCAAGTGGCTGACATGTTAGAAGGCGGGGCTATTGCCCCCGAGCATGCCGCCTTGTTCCCGCATTTGCAGTGTTTACAGTCTTTGTATTTGACCTTAGATGAACGCCGCGCCGAACGTGGTGCCATCGCCTTTGAAACCTTAGAGACTCAGTTTATCTTCAATGAGCAACGCAAGATTGAAAAAATTGTGCCTCGCGGTCGTAATCAGGCCCATAAGATCATCGAAGAGTGCATGATTTTAGCCAACGTTGCCTCGGCAAACTTTGTTAAAAAACACAAAGGTGAGGTGTTATACCGGGTCCATGAAGCACCTTCTGAGCAGAAACTGGCAAACTTTAAAGAGTTTCTGGCAGAACGTGGAATAAGCATGGACGGTGGGCTTGAACCCACACCATCTGATTACCAAAATTTAATGCTAAAGATCGCCGATAGGCCCGATGCTGAATTGATTCAGGTCATGTTGTTGCGTTCTATGCGTCAAGCGGTTTACAGCCCAGACAATGAAGGTCACTTTGGCCTCGCGTTGGAAGCCTATTCGCACTTTACTTCGCCTATTCGTCGCTATCCCGATCTCGTGTTGCACAGGGTTATCAAATACCTGTTGGCCAAAGAAGCAGGTGAAACCAAAGATAAATGGACTCAGAATGGTGGTTACCACTACCTGACTGAAGAGCTGGATGCCCTTGGTGAAGAATGTTCAACCACTGAGCGACGTGCCGATGAAGCGACCCGAGATGTGAGCGATTGGCTTAAGTGTGAATACATGCAAGATCATGTGGGCGACAGCTTCGAAGCCGTGATTGCCTCTGTGACTAACTTTGGTTTATTTGTGCGCTTAAATGAGCTGTTTATCGATGGTTTAGTGCATATTTCAAGCCTTGCTAGTGATTACTATCAGTTCGATGGTACTCGACAGCGTTTAATTGGTGAAAATACCCGTAAAATTTACCAAGTGGGTGATGCGGTTTCTGTGAAGGTGGCTGCGGTAAACCTAGATGACAGGCAAATCGATTTGGTGATGATTGGCGATAATGTCAAAGGTCGAGCCAAATCTGGCGCTTCAGGGAGCCGTAAACCATTAACCGCCAGAGAAAGAACTAATCTGGAAGGCGCAAAAACTGATAAAAAATCATCGACTAAAGCAGCAGCGAAGTCCGATGCTAAGCCGCGCAGGAAAAGAAAACCGGCAAAATCAGCGGCAGAGTCTGGCAGTAAAAGCACGCAGAAAAAGCCTGCGACTAAGAAGCCTGCCGCTAATAAGTCGGCGCCTAAAAAAACAGTTAAAAAGAAACCCAAGCAGTAACTGCTCAGAGAAAATCATTAAATGAAAAAACAAGATTTTATATACGGTATCCACGCCATTGAGTCACTGTTAACTCATAGTCCAGAGCGTATTCTTGAACTTTGGGTGCTACAAGGCCGTGATGATGATCGTTTAGCGCCGCTGTTGAAGGCAGCTCAAGACTTTGGTTGCACCGCCCAGCGCGCTACTAAAAAAACCTTAGATGAAAAAGCCGATAGCAGCCAACATCAAGGGGTAGTAGCAAGAGTTCAGGCCGCTAAGGTTTTGGCTGAAAACGAACTTGATGCGCTTCTCGATAGCACAGAAGTGCCTTTTTTGTTGATTTTAGATGGTGTGACGGATCCACACAACTTAGGTGCCTGCTTACGTAATGCAGACGCTGCGGGGGTACAAGGCATCATAGTGCCTAAAGACAACTCAGCAGGACTTACGCCTACAGTCAGTAAGGTCGCTTGTGGCGCGGCGGAAACCGTGCCTTTGTTTCAGGTCACCAACTTAGCCCGCACCATGCGCCATTTACAAGACCGTGGTGTGTGGATTGTGGGTACCGCCGGTGAAGCCGATGGAGCGCTTTATCAGGCAGAGCTCACAGGACCGCTGGCGATTGCCATGGGCGCCGAAGATAAAGGTCTTCGCCGTTTGTCTCGTGAGGCCTGTGATAAGTTAGTTTCTATCCCCATGGCGGGCAGTGTATCCAGTTTAAATGTTTCTGTGGCCACGGGTGTGTGTCTGTTTGAAGCTGTGCGTCAGCGGATTAAGTAGAACATCAAGATTTAGCCAATAAAAAGCGGGCGCCCAAATGGCGCCCTTTTTTTATGTTTGACTCTTTTCAATACTGAACTGACTTCTAGGCTTCTTTACTGTTCGGCTCGATGTCGTATTCTGATTGATCATCAATAAAATCATCTTCAATCGGCTCATAGTCAGACAGTTCATCATCAAATTCGAATGCGTTAATATCTTCTTCATGTGGGTTGATCATTTGATCCTGAACTGACTCCATGTCTACCCTAGGATCGATTGCCGCAGCGTAAGGGGAAAGCACCAGATCGCCACCGCCCATCACATAATCCCCACTCACTTGGCGCTCACTCTTCTGACGGCTATTAATAAAGTGCAAGGCGATTAGCAATCCAAAAGCACAAACCCCCATAAAGACATACAGCATGGCGTCACCTAAGGCTTGCATCAAGCTAGAAGCAATTAAGGGGCCCACACTGGCACCTAAACCGAAAGTCACGAGAATAGTGGCGGATAGGCCGACACGCTCTTCTTGTGTGACTCGTGAATTTGCCAGTGCTGTGGCTAGGGGATAAAAGGTAAAGGCCAAGATGCCAAATAACCCCGTCAGTGCCAATGAATAGATTTCATTGTATGGCAGCATGGCGATGAAAAAGACTAAGATCCCTAATAAGGCGCAGTTGATACGTATTAATCGGCTTCTTGGCATGACATCGGACAGTTTACCCATGGGCCATTGCGCCAGTAGTCCTGCTAAAATCGTGCATGACATATACAGCGCGACTTCTTCTGGGGCTATCCCATGGCTGCTGGCATAAGCGGGGGCTAAACCATAAAAGCAGCCGACAATCATACTGCCTAGGGCGACAGTAGTGAGTGCTTGGGGCGCTTTACGCCAATAGAGCAACATATTAAGTGGTGCAGGAGTTAAGGGCGCAGGGTGAATACGGCGAGTAATGGAAATGGGCACTATGCATAAGGAAAAGCAGATAGCAATCAACAGCAGCGGCTCTATGCCAAGCTCTGGATAGAGGCTGATGGCGCCTTGACCCGCCATTAAACCCAAATATGACACTATCATGTAACTGGCAAATACCGTGCCGCGCTGACTGTCGTCCGACTGTTCATTAAGCCAGCTTTCGAGCACCATGTACTGACACATCATGCCCATACCCACAAAGAGTCGTAACACTAACCAAACGCTCAAATCATCGATTAATGCATGCCCCAATGCGGAGGCTGTCACTATCCCGGCACAGGCTACAAAGGCGCGAATATGACCGACTTGGGCGATAAGTTTATGGCCAAGCTTTGAACCTGCCACCAAGCCGACATAATAGGCGGACATCATGGCACCAATCCATAATTGTGGCACAGCCATCACGGTCAAACGTAGGCCTAGATAAGTCGTCAGTAAGCCGGCGGCAAGCACCATCAAGAAGGTGGTGCTGTATAAGGATGTAAAAGTGCGCATAGGGCTGACCATGGCTTAACTGCCTCCAATGGCATGGGAAAGGACAATAAACCTGAGGCTTATTGTCCTTATTTCAATAGGGTGTTTTGAAACTGTAGGAGATAATTATTGGAATGTATACAGCAAATTAAAGGTTGTTGTTGTATCTGTGCGCTGGCTATCTTGAGGAACATCTTGGGTATAGCGTACGTTCATGCCAATTTTAAACGCCCAATCTTGCAAGAAAGTGTTCTTATAGCTCATATCCAGTGTCAGGGTGTTGTTATCCAGACCGGTTTCAGCAGTGACGTCGGCGTTTAGGCTAGTATATTCCTGAAGTTTGACAGAATATCGAGCTGCTGTACGTAAAATGACCTCACGGTTTGCTCTAGGCTCAGGATCAGACAGTGTTGCCCTTGGCATATCGTAACGGTAACCAGGGCCGGCTTCTAGGCTTAGCTTTGTTTTGTAACTTTTGATCAAATCAAAACCATAACCCGTTGATAAAGTTCTTATTTCCGTAAATGAACCGAAGTCGTCCCAAGTGAATTCGCCACGGCCAAACACATAGCCTCGATTGAGCTTATAACTCGATTGCAAGAACAAATCGTATTTTTCCGAGGTGGTTTCTGTGCCATCGGCAGCGTAATAGACTTTAAAGGTACCTTCTTGGCGAGTCTTGGGGGTGTCATAGGTTAAGTAAGCGCGGCTGTTGAAGTTTTTTGACTCATTGTTGCCAGTATTGAGCTGTAAACCAGCTTCGACTTCGGCGGTGAAGTCGCTGGGTGGATCTTGATAATCCGGTGGCACTAAGGCCCAAGCCAAATTAGCACTTAAGCTGGACGTTAATAAAAGACCAAAAACTGCGAATACATTTTTCATTACTAAGGTTCTTCAATTGAGGGCAAGGCGGTGTGACCATATATGGGCCAGCAATGATACCCCTTTATCTAAAGTGGTGCAAAGCAAACAAAAGTTATTGCTTGAGTTTAGCCTTGAGTTTCTGTACTATCACGCGCCTAAATCAGTCACTTTAATTCGTTCCTTGCCTCTAACTTGGTCTGACTGAGCCAAAACGAGGCTACCTAACCGTAAGGAGCAATAAATGCGTCATTACGAAATCGTATTTATGGTTCACCCAGATCAAAGTGAACAAGTACCAGGTATGATTGAGCGTTACTCCGGTGTTATTACCGCTGCTAATGGCACAATTCATCGTTTAGAAGATTGGGGCCGTCGTCAACTGGCTTACCCAATCCAAGACCTACATAAAGCTCACTATGTTCTTATGAACGTAGAAGCTACTGCAGAGTCTATTGAAGAATTAGAAACAGCTTTCCGTTTCAACGACGCTGTTCTGCGTAACATGGTAATGCGCACTAAAGTTGCCGTTACTGAAGCTTCTCCTATGGCAAAAGCAAGAGACGAGCGTGATTCACGTCGTTCACCTTCTGATGACCGTATAGAAGAAGAAAGCGCTGAAGAAAACGCTGAATAATTTACTCTGTGAATAACCACTTATCGCTGTCTGGGACGATAACCCGTTCAAGACGCTTTGAAAGTCCAAGTGGCATTGCTCATGTAGTGGTGACATTGGAACATAAATCTCAGCGGTATGAAGTAGATATGTTGCGAAACGTCTACTGCCTAATCCAAGTGATATTGAGTGGTCCACGCTTTAACAGCGTAGCAGATGAATTAAAAGCAGGTATGCAGGTTGAAGTAGAAGGGTTTCTTTCACTACAACAAGGGCGAAATGGACAAAACCGTTTGGTCTTGCATGCTGAAAATGTCGAATTGAAAACTTAGGAGACTGTCAACATGGCACGTTATTTCCGTCGTCGCAAGTTCTGCCGTTTCACCTCTGAAGGTGTTGCAGAAATTGATTACAAAGATATCGTTACTTTAAAGAACTACATCACTGAAAGCGGCAAGATTGTTCCTAGCCGTATCACTGGTACTAGTGCTAAATACCAACGCCAACTAGCTCGCGCTATCAAGCGTGCTCGTTATCTTTCTCTACTGCCATACACTGATTTACATCAGTAATCGCAGTATTAATTCCTAATCGAATATAGAGGATTTGATAATGAACGTTATTCTACTTGATAAAATTGCAAACTTAGGCAGCTTAGGCGACCAAGTTTCTGTTAAAGCGGGTTATGCACGTAACTTCCTTTTACCATTTGGTAAAGCGGTTGTTGCCAACGCAGCAAACGTAGAAGTATTTGAAGCTCGTCGTGCTGAATTAGAAGCTAAATTAGCTGCTGAATTAGCCACTGCGACTGCACGTGCTGAGAAACTAGCTGCACTAGAAGCTGTTGTTATCGCTTCTAAAGCTGGTGATGAAGGTAAGTTGTTCGGTTCAATTGGTAACCGTGACATCGCTGATGCAGTAACTGCAGCTGGCGTTGAACTTGCTAAATCTGAAGTACGTCTACCATTAGGCGCATTGCGCACTACTGGTAACTTCGAAGTTGAAGTACAAGTACACACTGAAGTTAAAGCTGTAGTTAAAGTTACTGTTGTTGCAGAAGCTTAATTACCTTTAGCTCCAAAAGAAAACACCGCCAAATGGCGGTGTTTTTTTATGCCTAAATTCTAGCGGCTAAGCTTAGCGATTCAACTTACCAATGTGGGTGAGTTGGGCTGGGCCATTGAGCGGCTTATAAACATCTACCATAGTTGGATAAACCGTACTCCCAGGTACCACGACTTCAGCATTACAGAAAAATGAATAGTTCGTTCCTGACACAACTTGGCTAGCCACAGCCACGGGTGAATATTTAACCCCAACAAAATGTTCCATCGCATCGGCAAATGCAGCCTTGGCTTCTGGATTAATTTCACTGGTATAAGGTCCGAACGCGCCTAGCATTTGATTTGACATGGTATTACTCCATTAAATTTACTATCCATGATTTGCACATGTTGCCACGTGCTTTTTGGCTTGCATCACGCTCATCAAGCCCAGATAGAATCTAGTCATAGCTTAAGATAACGGCAATGTTGACCCAGCATAAAAAGCCTAAAATCATGCGATCTGTTGAGTTGCCATACGCGATTCTTGGGACCAAAGTAGGGTAGTTCAGCGTTTGATGTCATTAAGGTTACAGTTTGCTTGTGGGCATCTGGTTTGCCCATTACTATGCTCTGTTGACATCCGTTATGAGGTTAGTGTCTCGATTGGTGGCGACTATTGTTCTTTTCTGTAAGAAGGTATCCCTACGGACTCAGGTGTAGCATCCCCGCTGCTTAATTCAAGAGCTAGACTCGACCATTTAGCCAACCCCCTTCCATTGACTTCAGTGTTACCTTTCAGCTTTAATCCACTGGTATTAATTGGACTTTTCATTGTTTAATTTTGGATTGAGTTTTATTACGTTTTTTGCCCCAAAGCTTGTTTGCAAGATGTCCAAACTTAGTTTGGATCAAAGTCGCAGGGTTCCACTCTGCACTGGCCAAGAGGGGAAAACAACAGCATTCTCCCCTCTTGGAACACCCCTGTGCCGCCCGCGAAGTTGTTGATCCTCATATTCACCTAAAAATACCTAACGGCTCGACAGCACATCCATGTGCCCAACGAGCCTTAACCATCATCCCTGATGGTTTCACGGGATTTTTAGGTGAATAAATCGGCAACTTCGAGGGTAATGGGTGCAACCTGTGAGAGTATTATTAGGCTTAACATAGGCATGGGACTAGATTTTAAGAGCTAAAAGATTGCACGAATGCTAAAAAGGTGAACCATGAGTGTTTGCGAGAAGACCGTCCATCCCATGGACGGGATGTTCGAGCCCTCATGGACGAGTTTACGGCGTGTCGACGAGTGAATACCATGGCAAGCCAGTATGCAGGAATGTCATCAACTGGCTTTTTGAGGCAAGTTCAGTCTAAATTTTCTAGCTCACTTCTGTCCAAAAGTCAGTTGCTATGATTCCAAGCAATAAAAAAGCCGCCAGCACGTTAGTGTTGGCGGCTTAAGTTGTAGCAAAAAAAGGGATTAGTTACGCACTAATTCAAGCTCTGCGATTAAGTTGTCGGCATTGTCCACTTCATCCATCATCCACAGAATGTAGCGAAAATCCACGTGAATGGCGCGGGTGATGGTGGGGTTGAAGAACCAATCTTTAGTGATGGCTTCATAGGTGGAATCAAAGTTTAGTCCTACTAAGTCACCCTTGGCATTAAATACCGGTGAACCTGAATTACCCCCAGTGGTGTCCACGCTAGACAAAAAGTTAACGGGTACTGAACCAAATTTACCGGCTTCGTCAAGGCATGAGAATAAACGGCAGATCCAAGTACCCAGCTCTGGGTATAGGTTTTCAACCTCATGGCTGCCATAGCGTTTGGCGTTAATGGCATCAACTAACTTGCTCGGCGCGTTAAATGGCTCAACACCGGTATGTTTAGCCACTATGCCTTCTAGGCGGGTGAAGGGCTGCTTGTATAACGCATCTTTAGATTGATAACCATCAACCATGCCGTAGGTGATCCTCAAGGTGCCGTTGGCATCGGGATACACGGGCCAGTTGTTAGCTTGGTTGTAGGCGATAACAGCTTTCATGTAGGCAGGGCGCGCGACTGATAACTCACCCTCTAAGCGTTTTTCGGCTTTTTCTTGAGCCATGTTGGCATCATATAGCGCTACAGCAAGGGCGATAAAAGGATCGCTACTGGCTTCAAAGGCTGCAGTGTCGGCATTCATCCATGCTAAACGCTTGGCTTGGTCGTTAAGCTCAGTTGCCTGATAGAAGCTGGCAAGTTTAGCGTCAAGCTGCGCTGGGGATGTGATCCCTAAGGCCTTATCAAGTGCAGCTTCTTTTAACGGTTGGGCTAAGTAAGCGTTTAAGTCTTGTTGCCATAACATCTGATCAACACTGGCTTCAAAGCTGCTGTCGATGCGCTCAAGCTTGGCGGTAAACATTTTCATATCACGCTCTTGGTAGCCTTGCTCGCGCTTGTCGTCACTCTTTTGCTTTTCTTTCGCTAAGCGATATAAGCTTTTTGCCGCATCTAATAAGGCGCTTGATTGGGCGTTGCTAAAATAATAGCTGCCTTGAAGCTGTTGATGCTGAGTGCTAAGTAGGCTTTGCAATTCAGTGACTAAGGCTTGGTTGGCGCCTTTATCTTGCTTTAACCAGGCAAGGAAATCATTTTCACGAGCCTGCTTAATTCCCACGATATCAGTGGCTTTAAAGCCATCTAATAGACCGTTAAGCTTTTTCATGCGGTTTTCCATGGATGCCATGGTACCGGCATATTTGATGGCGACATCTTTGTTGCCCGCACCCATGGCTTTGATCGTGTCTATCTGTAATTGATAGCGGCTAGCATAGGTGGGGTAGAGCCAATCGCTGGCAAACTTAAGTTCGCTGGTCATGCGGTAGCGGCTGGTTGAACCTGGGTAGCCCGCCACAAATACGCCGTCGCCTGCTTTAACGCCATCGGCATTCACTTTGACAAAGCTTTTAGGGGTAAAAGGCACATTGTCTTTTGAATAGGTGGCCGGCTTGCCGTCTTTGCCCACATAAGCGCGTAGGAAAGCGAAGTCGCCTGAGTGGCGTGGGTATTCATAGTTATCTATGTCGCCGCCGTAGCCGCCAACGCTTTCAGGTGGCGCATACACTAAGCGTACATCACGAATGATAAGCTGCTTGGTAAGGTAAAACTCTAAGCCATTATGGAAGCTATTGACTTCACAGCGATAATTATCATCGGCTTCACAGTCTTTAACTAAGGCTTTGCTGTTGGTTTGGATATCTTCATAGCGCGCTAATGGGTCGGCGCTTAAATTTGCCATCACTTGCTTGGTGACATCGGTCACGGCTTCTGTGATGTATAAACGCTCATTAGGGCCGGCCGAAGGCTCATCGGCTTTTGTTTTGGCTAGAAAGCCATTTTCTAGATAGTTGTGCTCTGATTTACTGTTATATTGTATCGCTCTGTAGGCGCAGTGATGATTTGTCACAACTAGGCCTTGGGGGGAAACAAAACTGGCAGTACAATAGCCGAGGCTGACGACAGCATTCATTGGGTATTGACTCAAGTCTGCCAATTGTTTCGCTGGAATTTTAATGCCGTGTTGTTCGAGTTTGTCAGCAATGGAAGGCATTTGATAGGGTTGCCACTGGCCTTCATCGCCATAGGCGAAACCAGAGGACAGCACTAGGGCTGCAACGAGTGCAATACGCATGTTTTTTCCTTATTGTTATTAGCTGTAGTCCGTAAAAACGGTTGGCGCTAGCCATTCGCTCAAATAGCATGAATAGCCATTGCCTAAAAAGGTAAGCTTGACCCGAGTGTTATACCATATTTTGTTATTAGTCGTTGTAAATTGGGAGTAGGAATGTCACAGCAAGGTGCTTTTAAGCCCAAAAAGAAGCCAAGAGATGCACAAATCGACGCGCTTAAACTGCCACCCCATTCCATAGAGGCTGAGCAATCAGTGCTCGGCGGTTTGATGTTAGATGCAGAGGCTTGGGATAGAGTGACCGAAGCCGTGGTGGCTGAAGATTTTTATTCTCGTTCGCATCGAATGATTTTTGCGGCCATGAACCGTTTAGTGGAAACTGGCCAACCGATAGATTTGATCACAGTTTCTGAACAACTTGAAATTGAAGATCAGCTGGAAGACGCTGGCGGCTTTGCCTACTTAGGTGAAATCGCTAAAAACACCCCCAGTGCCGGCAATATCGTGTCTTACGCCGAGATTGTGCGTGAGCGCGCCGTGGTACGTGAGATGATCCATGTGGCTCATGAAATCGCCGATGCGGGTTATCACCCAGAAGGTCGCGACTCTAGCGCGCTATTAGATTTGGCCGAAACCAAGGTCTTCAAAATCGCCGAGAAGCGCACCAATGCTAACGAAGGCCCCGAGGGCATCAAAAGCATTCTAGAAAAAACCGTCGACCGTATCGAAAAGCTCTATAACAACCCCCATAACGGTGTTACTGGGGTATCCAGTGGTTTTGGCGATTTAGATAAGATGACCGCAGGTTTCCAGGGCGGCGATTTGATTATTGTGGCGGCCCGTCCTTCTATGGGTAAAACCACCTTCGCGATGAACTTGTGTGAGCAAGCGGCGATGAATGAAGACAAGCCTGTGCTTATTTTCAGCCTCGAGATGCCTTCAGAACAGATCATGATGCGTATGTTGGCCTCACTGGGCCGAGTGGATCAAACCAAAATTCGTACCGGTCAGCTGGACGATGAAGATTGGGCGCGGGTATCATCGACCATGGGTATCATGCTTGAACAAGGCAAGATGTACATAGACGATGGCTCAGGCTTAACCCCAACAGATGTGCGCAGCCGTGCAAGGCGTATTGCCCGTGAGTATGGCGGTTTGTCTATGATCATGGTGGATTACTTGCAGTTGATGCAAGTGCCGTCGTTATCGGATAACCGTACCTTGGAAATCGCCGAGATTTCCCGCTCCCTTAAGGCATTGGCGAAAGAGTTAAATATTCCTGTTATTGCCCTGTCGCAGCTTAACCGCTCCTTGGAGCAAAGGGCCGATAAACGCCCGATTAACTCGGATTTGCGTGAATCGGGTTCTATTGAGCAGGATGCCGATTTGATTATGTTTATTTATCGTGATGAGGTCTATCATGATGATTCTGAAGACAAAGGCACGGCAGAAATTATTATTGGTAAGCAACGTAACGGCCCTATTGGTCGAGTGCGATTGACCTTCCAAGGCCATTATTCGCGCTTTGATAATTACGCTGGCCCTCAGTTCGAAGAAGACTAACTTACATTGCATTAATGGAACCACTGGCTGCCAATGTTATAGCAAGGCAGCCTAGTTGATATTTTTGCTCCTTAATAGAAGGCGTAGCGTTGAAACCTTTTCCCCGCGCAGAAATCAGCCGCAAGGCATTGCAAGCTAACTTGGCTCGCATTCGAGAATTAGCCCCGCAGAGTAAAATCATGGCTGTGGTGAAGGCGAATGGCTATGGCCATGGTTTATTGAATGTGGCTAACAGTGTGGCCACTTATGATCAAGGCGCCGATGGTTTCGGCTTGGCGCGATTGGAAGAAGCCTTAGAGCTTAGAAGTGGCGGCGTTAATGCAAGGCTATTGTTACTCGAAGGCTTTTTTAGGGTCACAGACTTACCCTTATTGGTGCAACATCATATCGATACTGTGGTGCACCACGAATCACAAGTGGAGATGTTAGAGCAGGCTGAACTCACTACGCCGGTTACCGTATGGATGAAAATCGATACTGGCATGCACAGGTTAGGCTTTAGTTTGGCTCAGTTTGACGCCATTTATCAGCGCTTGCTGGCATGTCACAACATCGCTAAGCCGATACACTTGATGACGCACTTTGCTTGTTCGGATGAGCCTGATAACAGTTTTACTCAAGCGCAAATCGATGCATTTGAAAGCGTGACAGCCTCCCTTGACGGGGACAGAAGTCTTGCCAACTCTGGAGGAATGCTTTTTTGGCCTCAGAGTCAACGAGACTGGATCCGTGCTGGTATCGCACTCTATGGGGTGTCGCCTATGGTGGGGGATAAAGGCGGTAATCATGGTTTAGTGCCAGCAATGGAGCTTAAGTCTCAGTTGATTTCGGTCAAAGATCATCAGGCGGGTGACAGTGTCGGTTATGGGGCTTTTTGGCGAGCCCGCAAAGATACCCGCATCGGCGTGGTCGCCATAGGTTATGGCGATGGCTACCCAAGACATGCCCCAGAGGGCACGCCTGTGTGGCTCAATGG
This sequence comes from Shewanella denitrificans OS217, assembly GCF_000013765.1. Classification (NCBI taxonomy): domain Bacteria; kingdom Pseudomonadati; phylum Pseudomonadota; class Gammaproteobacteria; order Alteromonadales; family Shewanellaceae; genus Shewanella; species Shewanella denitrificans. Next base: position 592,582 of record NC_007954.1, read on the forward strand.
CCGCAGGGTGCCTATCGTTGGCCGCGTGTCTATGGATATGTTAACCGTTGATTTAGGTTTAGATTCCCAAGATAAAGTGGGTGATGAAGTTCTACTCTGGGGTAGCGCACTGGCGGTGGAAGAAGTGGCAGACCATATTGGCACCATAGCCTATGAGTTAGTCACCAAGTTAACCCCTAGGGTTGCAGTAGCCTTACTGCCTTAGTATCGGGTGTTGTCTATTGACGCTCCCGCTTATGGAGCAGATAAATAATACTATGGGTATAAGTCTGTTTAAACTCTGGCTGGATGTTACTCTTCGTCGAAACAAATTTCGATATAGGCATTACCGGCGGCATGACTGAAAGGCATAAGGATTTTTTTGCCTTTGGCTTTATGTGAAATGCTGTGGTTTTTACCTACGACTACCGCTGGGGTCGCCATATCGAAATCATAGCCTTTATCGCTGAGTAAATTTTTAGCGCCACCTGTGACCATGTTGGTGATTTCGCCCACCAAATCACTGACATCCTCGTTCAAGAAGTCTGGTTTTTCACCTAGCATCTTGTCCATGATCTCTAAAATCAGCCCTTGCTCGAAGGTGATTGAAAGTGAGCCCTTGGTCTTAGGCCCCACCATGCCCATAAGCCCTGAAATATCACCCTTAGCTAAATTATGGGTCTTTACTTGGGGCTTTCCAGGGGTGAGTTGCATGCTGGCCATGGTCGAAATCACGTTCAACAAAGAGGCTAAAAAGGGATTAATAAATTCAACATTCATGCAAAAAAATATCCTTAAATTCAGAAATCCTGAGGAGTGGGTCTGCCTCAAAATATAATAATTCACTGGTGAGTATCACACTTATTCATCTTAGATGACGCAGAAATAATTGATAGTCATTTCCCGATAAATAAATCATATATTCTTGAGTATGGTTGTGATTACTTTTTTATTCAACATCTTAGTCATATGCTAGTTAATTATGCAGATTGCGCATATTGGCTCTCAGGTATGTTTAAACTGCGATAATATTTAACGATATGCTCATGCCTAGGTATAATGCCGCTCAGGATATTTATATACGGTGAGATGCCTCGCTGTAACATCAAAGGTAGCTTAGCTTGAGTCAGTCTTATAATGTCGAATTAACCCATATGCCTTCGCTATTCAGCTTGTATCGAAAGATATTTTTTGGCCGAAAGCCAGGCTGGGATAACAAGCCCTTGCCGAAAATTCACGTCAAGGTGGCCAACACTGCCCTGTCTGCGGACAAGTTGACTCAATACGCGAATGTCTGTGGTTTTAATTTTGATGGTGTATATCTGCCGCCAACTTACCTTTATGTGCAAGCGTTTCGCTTACATGCGGTGATTTTTACTCATAATGCCATGACCTTTCCTCTGCTGGGCATGATCCACTTAAAAAACAGCATTCAAGCCTTTAGAAGGGTAAAGATTACAGAAGCAGTCAGCCTAGAGTGTGAGCTAAGCAGCAGCGAGTTAAAAGAGGCTGGGCTTGAGTTTGAACTGGTTTCTAAGGCGTATGTGGGCACGGAATTAGTGTGGCAAGCACATTCGACTTACCTTTATCGTATCGAGTCAGCAGGGCGCAGAGCCCGCCCACCACGGGGCAGTGAAATGTCTTGGGACAGTGCAAAAAACTGGTCTTTATCTGAAGACTTAGGTCGACAATACGCTAAGGCGTCGGGGGATTATAACCTGATCCACTTGCACCCCTTGTTGTCTAAACGTTTTGGTTTTGAACGCGTGCTTGCCCATGGCATGTGGTCTAAGGCGCGCTGTTTGGCTGAAGTCATGCCTGTGATTGGTGAGCGCGGCTTCAGTGTGGATGTGGAGTTCAAGTTACCTGTATTTATGCCATCTGAGGTGAGCTTTGCCTTTGAGCAAAATGACACTGGCCTAGTGTTTGAATTAAGAGACAGCAAAGGCCGTCGCCCCCATATTCAGGGGCAAGTCAGTTATTTAGACTAATGCCGTTCAAATTTCCCCTGTTTAAATGAATGTTGTAATTTAAGGTTTTAGTATGTCGGTGAAATGCACGCATTGTTATCTGTCGATCAAAATGGATAATCAAGTTAACCACAGGGGAAAAGGGTTAGGGGTTGAGATCCAATGCCCTCATTGTCAAGCTTGGCTTGGACGTAGCCGGATCTTATCTGGGCTTAAGCTGGTAGGCTTTTATGGCGCGGTGAGCGCTGGACTAGTGGGCTATTTTCTAGAACTCGATACTCGGCTGGTGAGCCTTGGGATGATTTTATTCGCCATAGTGCTGGCGGTGAGTCATTTGATGGATCACTTGTTGGTAACCCAAGCACCAGAGATTAGTTCTGCCAGAGCATTGCGACAAGTTTCAGAGCGTAAGCGTCAAGCTCGAGATGCTGAACCTTAGGCTCATTAGTAATATAAACGGCTTTAATTGGGTAAATTTAAGCCCTAGACGTAAATTGTCACATTTAGTCGATTGAAAAAATGAGCGGCTGCAGTAGAATGCAAGCTCAGTATTTTTTATTCTTTTCCTTAAGGTTAGGTATCGTGAGAATTAAGCCGCATATTAGACAAATGATATCCATAGGGCTTTGTGCCTTATTGATGTTTTTGTCATTAGCGTCTTCTGCCCATGAATCCTTACACTATGATGATGGCGCCAGTACTCACTGTACTTTGTGCTTTCATCAGCATCAGCTTAACCACCTTTTAGAAAGTAAAACCGTCTTCTTGCCTGTTATCAAGCAAGGCGTGGTGCAACTTGAGTTCATACTCGAGTCTCGTATCACAGGTTTTACGGCTCATTATCTTGCTCGTGGCCCTCCTAGTGACTCCATTTCTTAACACAATTTTTAATTAATTTTTCACCCCAGCACTTGCTGAGGGTGAGGTGTATGATTTTTTGGAGTAACCAAAATGCAAATTTTAAGCAGATTCTCTCTGTTGGCGCTTGCCTGCGCCAGTGTTTCTAATGTTTCAATGGCCGCCGATGGTAGCTTAACTAATCCGAATATCAGTGGTGTGCTGAATGGCCATTATCAAAGTGGTGATCGCGCGCTTGGTGGGACTGAAGAAGGCTTTGGTCTTGGGGAGACTGAGCTTGCGCTGAGCGCCAATATCGACAATAACTTCTACGGCAAAATTACTGCGGTGTTAGAAACACATGATGGTGACACTGAAGTTAATTTAGAAGAAGCCTTTATTCAAACCTTGGCGCTACCAGGTGGCTTCTCTATTCGTGGTGGCCGTTTTCTGTCTGATATTGGTTACCTCAACAACCAGCATTCACATACCGATGCTTTTATTGATAGACCGGCGGTGTATCGCGCCTTTCTTGGAGGCCACTATTTTGATGATGGTGTGAGAGTCAGTTACGTGGCGCCAACCGATATTTATTGGACCTTAGGGACTGAAGCCTTTAAAGGCGAGAAAATGCGTGCTGCCGATGAGCATGGTGAGCGTAAATTTAGTGATGTAGGTGTCTATTCTGCGTTTAGTAAATGGGGCGGTGATTTGAGCCTATCAAGCTCTTGGCAGCTAGGGGTTAATTATCTTCGCAATGAAAATGGTCAAGCCTACCTAGAACATCATGAAGCGCATGATGAACACGCAGATAGCCATGATGATCACAGCGGCCATAGTCACAGTGCAGCTTATACAGGTGAAAACACTTATGTTGCTGATTTTGTGTATAAATGGGCGCCGGATGGTAACTATAAATACCAACATTTGAGCGTGAGTGGCGAGTTTTTCAGGGTTGATAATATTGCAGCCTTAGCTGAAGAAGCTCACGAGGAGCAGGAACACCATGAGGATGATCATGGTGAGGATCATGACGAAGGCCACGCTGAGGGAAAAAGTAAGGATTATCATCAAGGTTGGTACTTGAGTAGTGTGTATCAGTTCTCCCCAAGTTGGTCCGCCGGCGCACGTTACGGTGAAGTGGATACCCAAACTATTCATGGGGATCATTTGCACGGACAAGAGTTGAAAGAAACCGAGTTTAGTCTGGCTTGGCACAGCAGTCATTTCTCTAGTGTGCGCTTACAGTATACCCATCAAGATGGCACCAATTTTGATGGTTTCACTGATGATAGTATCTTCAGTTTACAGTACGTTATGACGTTAGGAGCTCACAGTGCGCATCAATTTTAAGCAAAAATTATACTTGGGCTTAATCGCATTTGCATCGTTAAGCTCATTTTACAGTGTCTCAGCTAGGGCCGAGTTAAATGTATTCGCCTGTGAACCTGAGTATGCCGCGTTAGTGCAAACCTTGGCGCCCAATGCCAAGGTTTATAGTGCGACTACGGCCATGCAAGACCCACATCAAGTGCAAGCTAGGCCGAGTCTTATTGCTAAGCTGAGGCAGGCTGATCTACTGGTATGCGCCGGAGGCGATCTTGAAATCGGCTGGCTGCCTATGTTGCAAATGAAGGCATCTAACTCCCAGGTCTTAAGCACAGATAAAGGTTTGTTCTTTGCCACTGAACAAGTGCAAACCTTAGATAAGCTGACTCAAGTGGACAGAAGCATGGGGGATGTGCATGAAAAAGGTAATCCTCATGTGCATTTTGATCCTGAGCGCATGTTGCAAATTGCCGAGGCGTTGACGCAAAAGCTCATTAGTCTCGATATTGAGCACCAAGCTGAGTACCAACAGAACTTACAGGGTTTTAGCTCAGATTGGCAGGTGGCGATGCAGCGCTGGCAGCAGCAGGCTAAGCCATTGCAAGGGCGCAAGGTTATCGCTTATCACTCAAGCTTTAGGTACTTGTTTGCCTGGCTTGGCATGGAGCAGGTGGCAGATCTTGAACCTAAGCCTGGTTTGGCGCCGACCACCAGTCATTTAGTCAGCTTGCTCGAGCGGACAAAAATGGGTGATGTGATGGCTGTGGTGGTGGCGTCTTATCAAGATGAGCGCGGCGGAGTTTGGCTGGCAGACAGGGCTAAGTTACCTTTGCTGGTGCTGCCCATGTCTGTGGGGGGCAATGATGACAGCACTGATTTAATCAGCTTGTATGACAGCGTGCTGACCATTCTCACCAATGCAGCAGAAACCACTGCGGCTACATCAGGAGAGTGAGTCCCATGATAGATCTTGAGCTCGCTTCAATCTTATTACCCGCATTTGCAGCCGGTATTTTAGTGTTATCAACCCATGTGCTGCTGGGCAGACAAGTCTTGGCCAGAGGGATCATTTTTATCGATTTGGCCATAGCCCAAGTGGCGGCACTTGGGGCCATCGTCTCTCACATAGATCACAGGATTGAGAGTTTGGCTTATGCCCATGTGTGGATGCCTGCATTATTTGCTCTCGGCGGTGCGGGGATTATCGCTTGGCTAGCTAAGCATTTTGAAACCGAGCTCGAGGCCTTTATTGGTTGCTTCTATGTGCTTAGCGCTGTGGCGGCTATGCTATTGTTGGCAAATGACCCCCACGGCGGCGAGCTATTAAAGCAATTAATGTCGGGGCAAATTCTCTGGGTCAGTTGGGATGATTTACTCTTGCCCATGCTAGTGTCTATGCTCGTGCTGGTCTTGATAGCCCTGAGGCCATCCTTGTTAGCTGGCAATAGTTTTTACTTTCTATTTGCCATTGTCATCACGCTTTCTGTGGAGCTAGTTGGGGTGTACTTAGTATTTAGCAGTCTGATTTTACCTGCATTAGCCGTGAATCGACTCAAGACGAATAACAGGCTTTGGTATGCCTATGCCGTAGGCATGTTGGGCTTTTTTATCGGTTTAATGCTCTCGGCTAGCTACGACTTACCCAGTGGCGCTGCGATAGTGGCAACACTGGCGCTCTGCTGTTTAGTCTTTAGATTATTGGCTCATGTTGTTGGCTTGCTCCAGAGCCATAGGGGTAAGGCACAAGCTTAGCAGTCAAATTCAGCGTACATATGTAAACAATTGATTGAGTCCCTGGCGCCAGCTGGCTATACTGGCGCCACTTTATTTGCAGGAGTCAGTAGTGCTGCTTATTGCCCGTTCAATCATCCTTTTTGTGTTGCTTTCTTTAGCATTTGTTTTTGCTATTGTTTATTGTTTATTACGTCCTCGTCATCGTGATAATGTCCATGTATTTGCCCATATTTTTGGTGCGGTAGCCCCAGTGCTTGGCATTAAGGTGATCAATCGATGCGTCGATCCTAACGTGGTTAAATCCCCATGCATTTATTTATCGAATCATCAAAATAATTTCGATTTATTTACCCATACTTCAGCCGTGCCTAAGGGAACGGTGAGCTTAGGTAAGAAGAGCTTGGCTTGGATGCCGCTTTTCGGTCAGATTTATTGGCTATCGGGCAATATTTTAATTGATCGTAATAATCGCAATAGCGCCTTCGATACTATGACGAAAACCATAGAGAAAATGAAAAAAGATCTCTTGTCTGTGTGGATTTTTCCCGAAGGCACGCGTTCCCGTGGCCGTGGTTTGTTGCCGTTTAAAGTCGGTGCTTTTCATACCGCCATCGCAGCTCAAGTACCTGTAGTGCCTGTATTAGCTTCTTGTCAGAACCACATTAAACTAAATCGTTGGAACAATGGCGTGGTGATCGTTGAAATGATGGCGCCTATTTCTACTCAAGGGTTAGGTAAAACTGAGGCGAAAAGCTTCTGCGCTGAGGTGCATGCCAAGATGTCGACGCGACTTGAGCAATTGAATCAAGAAGCCAAGTTATTAATGGCTGATCCACAGGGCAAAGATAGCGTATAATCTGCCGCAGTTATTGTTAATATTGTGTACGGAGAAAATCCATGTCTATGGAACGTCAGTTAAAAGAGCAGTTTGCCGAGAACCGAGAAATTGTTGAAGCACTGTTGGGTGACGGCTCAGACGCCGATTCAGAGTATGTCATTGAGCATCATTTCTCTTCGACCAATTTTGATAAGCTTGAAAAAGCCGCTGTCGATGCGTTCAAACTCGGTTTTGAAGTGAATGATGCCGAAGAGATGGAGCTTGAAGATGGCTCTGAAATCTTTTGCTTCGACGCCATCGCTAACCACAAGTTAGATGTTGCTTTACTGGATAAAGCCTGCGAGCAGTTAATGCAAGTGGCCCATAAACAGAAAGTGGATTATGACGGTTGGGGCACTTATTTTATCGGTGATGAAATCGAAGAAGATGACGAAGAAGAGCAAGCGTGATCTTGTTATTTCAATGTCAGCAATAAAAAAGCCCATGAAAAATGGGCTTTTTTATTATCTGGGTTTAAATGAATAGGCTATTCTTGCTCATCGGTATAAATAACACTCTTGTTTCGGCCCATTTGTTTCGCTTGGTAGAGGGCCTTATCGGCGCCTGATAGCCAGCTTGAGCTACTGCCCATTCCTGAATGCAAGGCATTAATCCCAAGGCTTACCGTGACCTTAATTTTTTGATCTTTATAACTCACTTCAGATGCTTCAATTTGTGTGCGCAGTCGCTCGGTAAATTGCAGCGCATCGGTGGCATTGGTTTTAGCAAGCACTGCAGAAAATTCTTCACCGCCGTAGCGTCCAGCGCAGTCAGTTTCCCTTAGGGCATTCTTCAGTAAATGCGCTATGTGCTGGATGACTTTATCCCCAGCGGGATGACCATATTTATCGTTAATTTGTTTGAAATTATCAATATCTATCATCACTAAGCTTGCGATATCGGCATAGCGGTTGAAGCGCTCAAACTCATGCTCCATACACTCTTGCCAATGACGGCGGTTGTGCAATTGAGTTAAACCGTCAGTCTGGCTTAATAACTCAAGCTGTTCATTGGCGCCTTTTAATTGCAATTTATTAACCGCAATATCGGTCACATCGTACACTATGATACAAATATGATGTATACCCGTTAGGGATGCTAGAGGTAGTAAGGTTATGTTTTGATACATAAAATCTGCGCGCCCGGTAATAGGGCGGTAATTTTTAAATTCAAAGACATAAGGCCTTTGTTCCCAGCTGATAAAGGTGCGGTTTTTCAGCAAGTACACAGATTGCATCTTCTGTTTTAGCCAGTCGGCGGGCAACTTTGGGAAGGTTTCAAATAGGTTTTTACCCTTAATGGAATTGGGTGAAACCCCGCTGTGGTTCTCCATAAAACCATTCCATAGCTGGATGTCATTATTTCGATCTAACACTACTAAGCCAACATCTATGGTTTGCACCATATCGATTAGCCAGTGTAGTTCATTCATTGCGCTTTGATCATTCTCCATAGGGTCGCATCCAGCCTTTATTAATCTAGTAAGTAGCCAAGCTTAAAATTCAATGTCGGTAAAGAGTCTTCAGTAAATAACAGCAAGAGATCGCACTGAATATTATAGTCTTCAATACGATAATTAATTTCCATGGCTAAGGTACGTTGCCATTTTTCAGAATTATCGTTGATCAAATCGTTCACTGTGCAATGCCTACCAAGTACAACCGGGTGAGATTGGCTGAAAGACATATCCAGTTGTTCAGATATCCCGTTTAGGAAAGCCCCTATCAAGACATTACCTGTATCCATCATGACTTCTACTTGAGTACTGGTATCCTTGGCAGTATCGAGTTTCATCAGTTTCGCCATGTCTTCGAAACTGGAGTCATGGAATAGCAAGAGTGCCTCACCTGCGATCCCGGCACCGATAAATCCTTGGCATAACGCCGATACCTGAGAACTTTCTGTGGTCGCCTTCAATGCCATGGTTAACTCACTCACCTCGAGCACGTTAACATTGGGAATAGGTAGCAAAACAAACACGTCTAATAATTTAGCCAACAAGTCGGCGGCTTGGCCCATGGCTATGTTGGCGATCTCTTGACAGGCGTCACGCAAGTCAACCTTGATCATAGGTGTGTCTTCAATCTCCTTGCCCTGGGTCAAGGTTAGAATGCCATACTCTTGAAGAATATTACTAATAGAATCAGCGCTCACGGGCTTTTGAATAAAATCCAAAGCTCCAAGGGCTTTCACTCTTTCATGCGCTTTAATCTGTATATCACCGGACACCACTATGATGAGCGCTGGTAAGTCTTGTTGTTGAACTATTTGTAACACTTCGTAGCCATCCATGACTGGCATGTTTAAGTCTAGAAATACCACTTCGCCTTTGCCAGCACGAATGGCTTCTATGCCTTCTGCACCATTAGTCGCATAACTGATCTCCACGTCCCAGTCTTTCGGCAGGGTACGGGCCATCTGTTTTCTTGCTAAGGCAGAGTCATCACATATCAATATCGGAATTGTCATTGTGGCTGTTGATCCTTTGTTCACCTTATATTGAAGATAACACCTAAATTTCGATCCGGCTGATTATCTCAATCAGAATAGCGAAAATTGTCATCATGCTCGTCACTAAAAGATAGGCTAATTTCTGCATGAAAATTCATGAATATTAAAGAACAAGTGAAAAAAGTGTAGCAACGCCTTAATGCTTTCACGCTGGCTTGCAGTTCAGCTTTACACTCAAGACACATTTTTGACTAGGGTCAATATTCTGCCATGTTATAACTATTCGACAGTTACGCCAAATGTGTTAACCTAAAAACTGGACTGACCAGTAAGGAAATGTTTCATGGAAGGTGGTTTAGTTAGGTTAGAAAAACATCAGGGGATAGCCTATGTCACCCTGTCACGGCCAGATAAATATAACGCATTGAATTTTGATATGTTTAAGGCGATTGATAAGGCCATTAAGCAACTGCAGCAAGATAAACAGCTTAGACTGGTGATATTGACTGGGGCGGGTGGTAATTTCAGCTCTGGGCTGGATGTGAAAAGCCTAAGTAAAGACCCAGGTAAGGCGCTGAATTTGTTGTTTAAGTGGCTTCCCGGTAATGCCAACTTGGCTCAACGAGTGTCCCTAGGTTGGCAGAGGCTGCCTGTGCCTGTGATAGCGGTTATCGAAGGGGTTTGCTATGGCGGCGGTATGCAAATTGTGTTGGGCGCAGATATACGCATAGCAGCGGATACTGCCAAACTATCCATAATGGAAGCTAAGTGGGGCTTAGTCCCCGATATGGCAGGCCTTGCCGGATTAAGGCAGCTTGTTAGTAAAGATCAGGCGCTGAAACTCACCTATACCGCTGAAGTTTTAAACGCCGATGAAGCCTTAAGTTTAGGGTTAGTCACTGAGGTCGCGGCTGAACCTATGGCACGAGCTAAAGCCTTAGCTGAGCAGATAATGCAGACCTCACCCGATGCATGCGCCGCAATAAAACTGAGCATCAATCGCAGCTGGACCGCGTCTTTGCGCAGTTTATTAAGCCGAGAATCATTGAGCCAAGTACGCCTATTACTGGGCAGAAATCGCCTGATCGCCGCATTAAGGCAGACTAAAGATCCGCAAAAACCTTATAGAAATCGCCAGCCTTGGTGGTAGATGAGCGAGGTTATACTCCAAAGTCCTAGTCGCTCAGCTTAATGGCTGGGCGTTTTTTGCCTCTCTGTTCAGCCTAGCAATAGCAGGTTAATTGCCTGTGGCAATACGTGCGAAGCCTTCGATGTAGTTCTGAGCTTCTTCCCAGCCACTGGGGTTATCTAAGCGTAAATTGAGCCTGTATTGCCGGTAAAGGCGAGGTGATTTCAACTGGTTCACGGCTTGCCTTTGGTGTGCATTGGCTAAGGACACTGGGTGGCCATTGGGGGACTGCAGATCCAGCACAGGAAAAGTCTGCATGAGTAACTGCTGGGCTATGCTTTTACGTCGGCTGGGTTCATCGATAAGCTCTTCATGTTCGCGGTAAGGGTTGATGAGCACGAGTACATCGGGTGCTGGAATTTTCTTATCAAACAATAAGCTGACCAGAATACCTGCGCTGTCGTCAGACACTAAATACATTTTAAGGCCAGTATAGGAATCGCTGAGGGCTTCCAGTGGGGTAAAGCTCTTGGTCAGTGCTTCTTGTTGGAAGTTTCTAAGCTCTAGCAACTGCGCCGAGTTATACAAGGGGGTAGGCTGGTAACCGCTGACACTAAGCTGCTCGCTGCCCGCTTTAGCTATTTCTTCAGCCCCAGTGGCAAAACTTGGACGATAAAGGCCTTTTGGCGGCGTGAGGCTGATGCTAGCCCAACCTTCTGGGTTGAGGGATTTGCGCAGATGACTGATAAAGCCTGCCGCATCGGCATTACTGTCCGAGGGGCCTATGATAATCACGCTGCCAAGGCGCAATTTACCTTCCCAAGGGCGCACTAACACTGGCAGAGGTTGACCTTCGACCTCTATGCTGGTGACTTCATCTTGTGGCAAATAATCGTAGTCAGTTTTGCCATAAACACTTGGGCTGTGCAGTAAGTTAATAGCGGCACTGAACAAGATAACTAAGATTAAATCGCGACGAGTCAGCATCCAAGTAAAGCCCTATAAAATAAAGTGTTAAGCATAGCCAATTCCATGACTAATAAAAAGCCCTGCATTAAGCAGGGCTTTTTATTTTCCTTTCCTTTCCTTTCCTTTCCTTTCCTTTGTTAAGGACTAAGGACTAAGGGTTAAAGACTTTGATTTTACTTGTTCAGCACTTGGGCGGCTAGACGTGGCTCACAAGCACCATTCGAATAGCATCCAGTTGTAACTGACTGGCATCCAAATAGCCGTTCAGCTCAGCCATCTGGTTACGCACATATTCAAGCTCTTCTTCACGTATGTTGGGGTTAACCGCTTTCAGTGCTTCTAAGCGTTCAAGTTCAGCGGTGAGCTGGCTTGTCATCGATGCTCTGGCATCCACTAATAGCGCATCTAATCCCTGCTGGGCTTGCTCTTGTCCTTTTGCTAGCAAGGGGTGCAGTAGTGGCTGTGACGCATTGACTAGCTTACTGGCAATGTGGCGGTTTACCGCGCTGAGCTGTTTTTCGAAGTTGTTATAGTCCACTTTGGTGGCCAAGTTATTGCCGTTTTTATCAAGCAATACCCTGATTGGTGTCGGTGGTAGATAACGATATAACTGGCTCGATTTCGGCGCAGAAGCATCGGCCATGTAGATAAGCTCAAGGAACAAGGTGCCCGCGGGCAATGCTTTATTCTTGAGTACGGCGACGCTAGTAGTGCCAGTTTCAGAGCCAGTGATGAGATCTAAGCCTGTCTGTACCAGCGGGTGCTCTTCTGAGATAAAGGCAATATCATCTCGAGATAGCGCCGTTTCTCTATCGAAGGTGACTGTGACGCCATCTTCGGGAAGGCCCGGGTAAGTTGGGAATAGCATGTGCTCACTGGGGCGTAAGACTATGGTGTTTTCACCGTTATCTTCTTGATCGACACCGATAATGTCCCACAGTCTAATGACTGAACCCACAAGATGAGTGTCATTGTCTTTTTGGGCTAAACGTTCAATTAATGCCGCAGCGCGGGCACCACCGTGGGAGTTAATTTCCAGCAGCTTATCGCGGCCTCTCTCCATGGCTTGCTTTAGTTCTTTGTATTTATGCTGAGTGTGATTCAGTAGCTGAGTCATAGCGTCAGCGTCGTCTTCACACAGAACTTGCGTCAACTCTTCGGCAAATTCGTTAAACAGCACATGGCCGCTAGGGCAGGTGAGCTCGAAGGCATTGAGGCCATGGTGATACCACTGCATTAATCTTTCTTGGGCAGTGCCTTCAAGGTAAGGAAGATGAATTTGAATATCATTTTTCTGACCGATACGGTCAAGGCGACCGATGCGCTGCTCTAATAAATCTGGATTTAATGGCAAGTCGAACAAGACTAAATGGCTGGCAAACTGGAAGTTACGTCCTTCAGAGCCAATTTCCGAACAAATTAGGGCTTGAGCGCCAGCGTCTTCCTGAGCGAAATAGGCACCGGCCTTGTCACGCTCTATGATGGACATGCCTTCATGGAATACGGTTGCCAAAATACCTTCGCGGGTGCGCAGCGCTTCTTCAAGGCTAAGTGCGGTTTCCGCTTGGCTGGCGATAATAAGCACTTTCTTGCTGCGATGGGATTTTAAAAATGCAATCAACCAGTCGACACGGGTATCAAACTTCCACCAGCTAGCGCTGTCACTTTCAAAGGCTTGATAGAGTTTCTCAGGGCTTAAAGCTTCTAATGCTTTGGCTTGCGGCGTCTTTTTACCACTCATCATGGCATTAACGCGCTCTGCGGTCACATATTGTTCCGGCATGGCCTGCGGATGCGGATTGAAAATACGCTTAGGGAACCCCTTCACTGAGGCGCGGCTGTTGCGATATAAGACTCTGCCCGTGCCATGACGGTCCAGTAGCTCTTGCAATAAGCCATCACGAGCCGCCTGTTGTTGCTCAGGGTCGACCTCGTTTGCTTGAATTAAGCGTATGCTAGGTGCGATGTCTTTTTCAGACAACAACTCAGTTAAGCTGTTGATCGCGCTATCATTGAGCTTCTTCTCGCCACTTAAAGCCTCTGCGGCTTCAGCAACGGCTTGATAGCCTTGCTCTTCAGTTAGGAAGGCGTCGTAGTCGTAGAATCTGTCGGGGTCCAGTAAGCGCAGCCGAGCAAAGTGACTCTGGTGGCCTAATTGATCTGGTGTTGCCGTGAGCAATAATACTCCAGGCACTACTTCACTTAAGGCTTCAACCACTTGATAAGCACGGCTCGGGGCATCTTCGCTCCACTCTAAATGATGGGCTTCATCCACCACCAGTAAGTCCCAGTCGGCATCGAGGGCTTGATCTAAGCGCTTTTTCTTACGCAGTAGTTCCAGTGAACAAATGACTAACTGCTCTGTGTAGAAAGGGTTGTCGTTATCGGCATAAGCCTCGACACACCTGTCTTCATCAAACACAGAGAAACGTAAATTAAACCGGCGCAGCATCTCTACTAACCACTGATGGCGTAGGGTATCTGGCACTATGACTAAAATGCGCTCGGCGCGGCCAGTCAGCAGCTGCTGATGCATAATAAGGCCGGCTTCTATGGTCTTACCTAGGCCGACTTCATCGGCGAGTAACACTCTAGGCGCATAGCGACGACCCACTTCATGGGCTATCCACTGCTGGTGGGCGATAAGCCCCACTCTTGGGCCTTGTAATCCCAATAAATCTGAGCTGGCTAATTTATGGCGCAGTAACTGGCATTGGTAGCGGATCCCAAATCTGTCTAAGCGATCAATTTGTCCGGCAAATAACCTGTCTTGGGGCTTATTAAAGCGGATATTGTGGCTGATTAGTGTTTCCCGTAGGCTAACGGTTTCTCCCGTTTCACTGTGGGTGCCGTGGTAGACCACTAGCTGGTCTTTCTCTACCACTTCAGTGACAGTAATACTCCAGCCTTCATGGCTTTCAACGGTATCATTAGGATTGAAAATAACACGTGTCAATGGCGCTTCAGCGCGGGAGAACATACGGTTCTCACCGGTGGCGGGGAAGAGTAGCGTGACCATACGGCCTTCTACTTGTACAACAGTGCCTAATCCAAGCTCTGACTCGGTATCACTTATCCAACGTTGACCTAAAGCGAACGGCATTTTTAAACTCTCATGTTCAGACGGATTCAATTCGAGGGCGCGTATCTTATACCAAACCCAGTGAGATTTGAATTCTAGCAGTGATTTAACTGACTGTGAGGCGCAAGCTATCGTAATAATGTCATCTTTTTGTCATGTATTAGGGGTTACATTCGCCTAAGACACTGATTTAGAAACTGAGTGACAGTTGAGATTTTGTCACTTAACTGCCATAGTCAAATTGAGCGAATGCTGATTTAGCACCATGCATAAGTTCAAGGTGTAGTATTTGAAATCAGCTATTCAATGCTATTTAGTTGTTTGTTGTTGATAGCATATAAGGACGTTAACGGGTTTGCCCGCGCAGCGACAGCCTGACCGCCAAAGCCGATGTGAGTCGCAATCCCATTGACGCCAAGTCACCCTGGAGGCGCCATGAAACAAGACCGCAGAAAATTGTTTGTACTGGATACCAATGTGTTGCTGCACGAGCCTTTGGCGATTTACTCGTTTAAGGAACACGATGTGGTGATCCCCATGACTGTGCTTGAAGAACTCGATAACATCAAAGACAGGAAGCACGATATTAGCCGAGATGCTAGGGTGGCTATTCGCGCCTTAGAAGATATCCTCGGTGGCCCCACTACCCCTGAACAAATTCTAAAAGGCGTGCCCTTACCCAGCAGAGAAGGCCATCTGGATGTGGCGGGCAGCTTATCCATTTTCCCTGACCACCAAGTGGACTTCATCGCAGGCGCCCTGCCGGGTGACAATAACGACAACCTGATCATCAACGTCGCCTTACACCTACAAAAAGTGCATAAGCCGCGCACTGTAGTGCTAGTGACTAAAGACATTAATATGCGCCTTAAAGCCAAGGGCGCTGGCATAGAAAAAGTTGAAGATTACCGCACAGATCAATTGATTGATGATATCCGTTTTCTGGCCAAAGGCTTCTATCAATTTGAAGGGGATTTCTGGTCAAAACTGGATAAAGTCACCACTGAGCGCCAGGGCAAGCACACCATTCACCATGTGCCTATAGCGGCCTTAGGCAAGGAGGCGTTCTACCTTAACCAATATTTACTGGATGATGAAGCCAACTTCTGTGGCCGTATTACCGGTAAGACGGACACTCAGCTAGACATAATCGATCTGGGCCGTGACAGGTTAAATCATATAGAAGCCTGGGGTATTAAGCCTAAGAATATCTATCAAGGGATGGCACTCAATGCTTTACTCGATCCTGAAATTGATTTGGTTATTCTCACCGGCCCCGCAGGTTGCGGTAAGACATTATTGGCCATAGCCGCAGCCCTAGAACTTGTGGTGGAGCGTAAGCGCTATGACAAGATCATAGTCACTCGAAATACCCCAGAAATAGCCGAGTCCATCGGTTTCTTGCCCGGCACGGAAGAAGAGAAAATGGCGCCTTGGCTTGCTGCCATTACTGACACTTTAGAAGTACTGCATAAAAATGATGTGAATCCCAGTGGCAGCATGAATTACATCATGGAGAAGGCCAACATTCAGTTTAAGTCGATAAACTTTATGCGCGGCCGCTCGATTCAAAACTCTGTGGTCTTGCTCGATGAATGCCAAAACCTCACCGCATCGCAAATAAAAACCATGATAACCCGCATGGGGGAGGGCACTAAATTGATCTGTTGTGGCAACTTGTCCCAAATTGACTCGACGTATTTAACTGCCGTCACCTCAGGACTCACTTACATAGTCGAGCGCTTTAAAGACTTTGAAGGCAGTGCCAATGTGTACTTAAATGGCGTGGTACGTTCACGCTTAGCCGAGTACGCTGAAGAACATTTATAACCGTCACTGCGGGACTGACCTTTTTACAATCCGTCGAGGGCAGTACGCTGAAGAACACTTATAACCCTGCTTAAGCGTTAAAATAAGCGTTTAGCACCCAAAAGGCTAGCTTAGGCTAGTCTTTTCGCTGTTATTGAGGCGTAATTTAACTGCCTTTGCTGATATCTTCCTGATATTATGTGCAAATACTATGCATAGAACGCGGCTGTACTCCCTTAACTCACCTCTTTTGCCTTAAGCCGCCCAAGGGTTATTAATGAAATCGACTGAGCCAGACTTACAATTAAAATCCCCTATTCAGCGAAATTATAACCGCGCCGTTTTCTATACCTATATTGGTGTGATTGTCATGGCCTTGTTGTCGGCATGGGTGTTATTCGATAGGCAAAAAGTACAACTTATCGAACAGCGGGAAGAGCAAGTGGCACGTCACGTGTTGCAAATTGACTTGTTGCTGGAGTCGAGCATTCGTGCGGTGAAGAGCCTGCGCAATGTTGCGGTGGATCACCTAAGACTCGGCGAGCTGGCGCGCAAGGACATGTTGCCCGAGTATGAAAAATTTAATCAAGATGGACAATTTTTTACCTTAGAACCTAGTTATGCCAACGGCGGCGAACCTTTTACTAATATGGGCCGCATTACAGGTTCAGGTTCACTTAAAAACCGCAGCGATAAGTTTTATCAAGAGCTGGAAATGCTGTTTGAATTGTCGCTGTCATTCCCAGTGGCTAAAGAAGCCGCCCCCAAGGCCTCCTCGATTTATTACATCTCCAATCAAAGGATTATGTCATCCTACCCTTGGTCTGCCAATGAGCAAGGCTTTCGGGAAGAGTTGCTCAACAAAAACCAATTTAGGCTGGCAACCCCTGAGATGAATCCTCAGCGCAGTGTATTCTGGAGCCAAGCTTATGTGGACGTGTCTGAGCAGGGCTTGCTCACCACCTTAGGCCTACCGGTTTACCTTGAGAATGAATTTATCGGCTCCATCAATTTAGACATGACCTTGTCGTCACTGGCTAAGCAAATACGCATGTATTTTAAGATGCCAGGCACAGTTATCTTGCTGGATCAGCAAAACAATATCTTGTCCCATAGCGATTTCGATAGCACTGAGATGAACCGTGTCTATCACATCAGTCAGCGTATTCCTTCCGAATTACATTCGTTGGCCGAGTCGGAAATATTCGACGCCCATGAAGGCGTTCTGCGTAATGGCTATTACATTCACTCTGTGGCTTTGCATAACGCCCCTTGGCGACTGCTTTATTTACAAGAAGAAAGCGCGCTGTTTCAAGATGCTTGGGACAAATTACAGTTAACCTTCTTGCTGGTGGTGTTGGCCCTCTCTGTGCTGGTGACTATAGTCCATTGGCAGACGCGCCGCGCCTTCGTAAGCCCTGCATCAAGGCTGCTGACTCACCTTGAAGTGTGCTCGCAATCGCCGATTAAGCCGCCCCATAAAATCACCTCAGGCTGGGAGCCTTGGTTTCAGTTGGTGAGCCGCATTTTCGAAGAAAACAAACAATACACCTTGCATTTGGCCGAGCAAAATAAGCGCTTGGATAACTTAGTGGCCAAACGCACCCAAAGGTTGAGAGAAACCACTGAAAGGCGAGAGCGCGAATATGCCTTGCTGCGCTCCTTGATTGACTCTATTCCAGAGGCGATTGTCTTTAAAGATCAAGAAGGTAAGTACTTAGGTTGTAATAAATCTGCCGAGCACATGCTGGGTTACAGCGAAAGCGAAATGATCGGCATGACCTCGGTTGAGCTGACAAGCCCTGAGCAAGGGGCGCGGATCCGCTTAGAAGACAGTCAAGTACTCAAAGACAGGGCCGCATTGCGTTACCAAGAAAAGGTGGATATTTCAGGCAAATCTGTGCTGCTGGACATCTTAAAATTACCTTTCTACAATCGCCGCGGCGAGCTATTGGGGCTAATTTCTGTCTGGCGCGATGTCACCCGCGAGTACCAATCGGCGGAGCAGCTTCGGCTGTCAGAAGAGCGCTATCACTTGGCCATGGATGCAGTAGAAGATGGCCTGTGGGATTGGTATTTAGACTCAGAGCAAATCATCTGTAACCCGTCTTATTATTCTATGCTGGGCTATGAGACCAATGAATTTCCGGCGTTAATTTCATCCATCGAAGAGCTTATCCACCCCGATGATAGGGACAGGGTAAAAACCTACCGCGATCTCTACCTAAGTGAACCCAGCGGCGCCTACGAAACAGAATTTAGAATGCGCACTAAGTCAGGGCGTTATTTGTGGGTGCTCTCCCGTGGCCGAGTGGTAGAGTTTACCGCCGATGGCATGCCGAGCCGTATGCTGGGTACCCATAAGGATATTACCCGTCAAAAGAGCAATGAAGTGGCGCTGCTGGAAGCTAAGCACGACGCCGAATTGGCCAACATGTATAAGAGTGAATTCTTGGCCAACATGAGTCATGAAATTCGCACCCCGATGAATGCCATTATCGGCATGTTGCAGCTGGCATCTCGTACTCAGTTGACCCTGCAGCAGCAAGATTACCTTAATAAAGCGGGCTTCTCTGCCGAGTCATTATTAAGAATTATCAACGATATTCTCGATTTCTCTAAAATCGAAGCCGGCAAGCTTGAGCTTGAAAGTGTGCCATTCTCCTTGGAGAAAGTGCTGGATCATGTGATTGACATGAATGCCTTAAGCGCCCAAGAGAAAGGCGTCGAGTTATTGCTGTTCTCACCACTAACCACAGGCTTAACCTTAAAAGGCGATCCGCTGCGGTTAGGGCAAGTGTTAGTCAACTTGTTGTCTAACGCGGTGAAGTTCACTCAAGACGGTGAGATTGAGCTGGGTTGTGAAGACGTGGGCGAACGCGATACCCAAATCAGCCTTAAGTTTTGGGTGCGCGATACCGGTATAGGCATCAGCCGTGAACAACAAGCGAATCTATTTGATGCCTTCTCACAGGCTGACGGCTCAACCACCCGTCAATATGGCGGCACAGGGTTAGGCTTGTCCATCAGTAAACATTTAGTGTCCATGATGGGCGGTAACTTAAGTGTTGAATCAGAGCCGCAGCAGGGCAGCACCTTTAGTTTCACTCTCAGCTTTGACATAGCCAAAGAACTGCCGCAACAGCCGTTAGTCGTGCCTAAGCAGTTAAATAACTTGACTAGTTTAGTGGTGGATGACAATCCGAGCGCGCTGCAAATTTACTCTACTTTATTGCGTGACTTCAGCTTTGGGGTGAATACTGCCACCGGCGGCGCAGAAGCAATCGAGCGCTTATTACAGCAAGACATAGACTTACTCTTACTAGACTGGATGATGCCAGTGGTGAGTGGCGGCATGGTGATTAAAGCCGTGGATGAAATGATTGCCGATGGTCGCCTTAAGAAACGTCCGGTTATCATCATAATGACGGCCTATTCCACAGAGCCATTGAATCTAGAATTAGATAAATACGAATATCAAGCCGTGCTGCAAAAGCCCTTTAAAGCCTCATCCTTATTCGATGAAATTATTGGTGCATTCGCAGCGCCGGCCAAAATTAAGCAAGAAATTGCCGAACAAGTCGAACCACAGCCGCTGCAATCAGGGTTGATTTTGTTGGTCGAGGATAACTTTATTAACCAACAAGTGGCCAGCGAGTTACTCAAGAGCGCAGGCTATGATGTAGTGATCGCCGACAATGGTCAAATCGCCTTAGATTTGGTGGCAAAACAAGAATTTGATGCAGTGCTGATGGACATTCAAATGCCAGTGATGGATGGCTTAACCGCGGCCAAAATCTTAAGAGAAACCTACAGCACGCAGCAATTACCTATTATCGCTATGACAGCGCACGCCATGTCAGGGGATAAAGAAAAGAGTTTGAACGCCGGCATGAACGCCCATATCACTAAGCCAATCGTGTTGACTGAATTGTTTGAGACGCTGGCCTATTGGATAGCCTTAAAAAACCAAGGCTAAGCTATGTTTGCTTAGGGTTTTTTGGGTAAAACCGCTCGGGTTGTTGTTCGATAAACTCAAAGTGACGGGTATTTTTATAGGGCAGCTTCATAAAGCCTGATACGCCTTGGCCTTGAATTTTACTGGCGTGGAATAATATCCTGTCAAGGCTTGCCCGAAAGGCGGCCTGTTTTCTGGGATTGAGCAGTCTTAAGTAGCTATGGATCTTAAGGTGATTCGGCAAGGCCTCAAAAATAATGCAGCCTGTATGGTGAATTTGGTTGAGCCAGCCCAGTTCAGTCATGATTTCATTGGGTAATTCTAGATTTTCATCGGGATCTTTACCGTCCTCAAAATACGAATGCAATCGCGACTTGTCTTCAAGGGTGGGCACATCACCGACCTCGAAGGGCAAGGGGAAATCACTGGCTGAGATAAAGGGGGAGGATGAGTCTGCCCGCTCCAAGTGCAAGGTATCTTTAGCATTAAAGAAGCAGACCTTAAATACCCCAATGCGCCTAATGCCTCGGGCCAAGGTCACCATATTATTCACAGCTTGAATAAGTGCCGCCTTAGCTTTGGGGTCATAAATCGCTAAATTTGAGTCGATATAGACGCCAGTCTCCTGCCAATGAATCGCCAGACCACCCACTATGGGATATTGACCAACGCGGCTCACGGCGGCAATAAAGCCTTTCTCAGTATCTCCCATGCCTGCCATAAAATTGCGGTAATACTTCTCTAGCTGGATATCATCCATTTTTTCTATGGGATCTTGAGTATTGTGCTCTTTCAAGAAGGATTTACGTGAGCTATAGCATACGGTTTCCACCTGTTTCGTCTTAGATTGGCTCCAGACTGGAATTTGCGCCGTGTGAGGGAGCGTATTGAGTGTGGGCAGGTATAATTTGGGGCCATTGCATAGACTCTTGATAAAATAATCCCCCCCAAGGCGGCGGGTGTGGGGATCCTCACTTAACATGGCAGTTAAGGTTTTCGCCAGCTCCACGGGCAGGCCTATGCTGGTGGCGGGAATAACGCGGCAGCCAAAACGGCTTATTTGCCCCGATGCTAAGGCATATAAGGTTGCTGCCACCCCTTGTTCATCGAATCTAGGGGTAGATTGGGCACCATTGAGTTGCTCTTCACCGATAAAATACACATCGCCCATGCGGGCATTGGTGTCTTGCTGAGAGTGAGACATCAAGGCCATAACATTGTCAGCCACCCCATGATAATGCTCATCTTGCTGGGCAAATACCGCCGAACCCCAATCGATCAGCGATAAATGGTCAGTGGCTATATCGTAGACCAGGTTTGACGGCTTGATATCGCCATGGACCAAAGGTTTTCCCTGGCGTAAATACACCAGAATATCGGCTAACTGACGGGCAATGCTTAAGATCATCGCCGCTGGTAAGGCGCCTAAACGCAGGCAAATTTTGTCTAAGTCTTCCCCTTTGCCGCGCTCCATCACTAAGATCCCTTGCTTGCCGACACGCTGGAATTTAATAGCCTTAGGCACGTTGGGATGCTGCACTTGCGACAGCATATAGGCTTCTTCCTCTAAGCGGTCTTGGATATTTTGCGGCAAATTAATTCGCGAAAATTTAAACACATGTGATTGGTTATTTTGGTTTATTCCCGCAAATACAAAGCCATATGCCCCTTTACCAATAAATTCGATTTGTGCATAACCCAGTTTGCTTAGCTGCTGCTTACACAGGCGGATCCACGCCTTATGCTGGCGCGCATCATTAGCCTTAAGCAAATATATCGATTGCTCTTCATTGATGTAAAAATGCTGTAACTGAGGTACTTGCAAGGGCGTGTCCTTGTTGGTTTTGCGAGCCTTAAGGCTTGAATTTCTGCTGTTATTGTCTTAGGCAGCGGGAACCTTGACCTGCATCAAGTTATCCAAATTGCGCTAGGGATAATATTAATGGTCATTAGACACTCTATTTGAGGTAGCCCTGTTATGTCTAGCTTGGAATACAAAGATTTAGCTCCCTTGTTCGACTTCCCTCGAAAGCGCATTCTACAATCTATGGACGTCTATCATTGCCCCCATGCGGTTTTTTATAATCAAAGGGATGAGCGCTGCATTACTTGCCATCAGGGCGAGGAATGTTTGTGGATGAACCGCAATGATGCTTTGATTGCACTGGAAGAAAAGCCAATAGATGAATTAAAGCAGCAACTGCTGATCGCTGTGGATTACATAGATGCAAACCTCACTCCCCATCATTTATCTCGCCGGGATTGTGACTGTGACAATTGCCATTGGCGCAATCGCGTGCAGCAGGCGCTCAATAAAGACATTAACACGTTGAAGCCCTAAACAGTGTCAGCAGAAACGGCGTTTGCAAGGGGATAAGTTAGCGAGTAAATTGGCAGGCAGAAATTAATCCTTTCCCCAATACATGAATGGAGTCGCCCTATGGAGCCGAATTTTTGGCATGATAAATGGCATCAGCAACTCATAGGTTTTCACCAAGCCAGCGTGAATGCCCTGTTATTGACTCATTGGCAGCAGCTTGAAATCAAGCCACAAGGACAAGTGTTTGTGCCTTTGTGCGGTAAATCCTTAGACATGTGCTATTTGGCCGAACTTGGCCATAACGTACTTGGCTGTGAGCTTAATTTAAGCGCCGTTGAGCAGTTTTATGCTGAAAATCAGTTGACGGTAACATGCGAACCTATTGGCGAACACCAGTTTTTTGATTGTGAGCAGGTACAAATTTGGCAAGGGGATATTTTCACCTTAGCCCCAAAAATAACTCAAGACATAAGCGGCTTTTATGACAGGGCGGCCTTGATTGCTTGGCCAGAATCACTGCGCCAGGCTTATGTGAAGCAACTTGCCAAGCTCATCCCCCAAGGCTGCAGAGGGTTACTGGTGACCTTAGATTACCCCCAAGAGACATTGCAAGGCCCGCCGTTTGCAGTGAGCCCAACTTGGGTTGAGACCCACCTGAGTGAATATTTTGACATAACACTACTAGCTTGCCGAGACGTGCTGGACGATAACCCTAGGTTCATTAAAAAAGATGTGCCTTGGCTAAATGAATCGGCTTACCTACTTAAGCGAAAGTGAGTGTGATGCTCTCCTGCGGCAAGCGATTTAGGTCGTCTGCGGTTAATCTGAGTCACATTTGACCTCAGTCGAGTACTCAGTCTGTGAGTGATGTTGGCGGCATTTTCATATACACTCGCAGCTGAAAAAAATCAGTCTATATTGGGGCAGTTATGTTGTCAGAATCCTATCTTTCTCGTTTCGCTGGTATTGGCCGCCTCTATGGTCAAGATGCCTTGGTCAAATTCTCTCAATCTCATGTGATGGTTATCGGCATAGGTGGGGTAGGGACTTGGGTTGCCGAAGCGTTAGCAAGGAGCGGCATAGGACAGATAAGCCTGATGGATTTAGATGATATTTGTGTCACCAATAGCAATCGTCAATCCCACGCGCTGGCGTCCACCATAGGTCAATCTAAGGTGGCTGTGATGGCTGCGCGCCTTAGGGATATCAATCCTGAGTGCAAGGTGAATGAAATTGAAGATTTTCTGACCCTAGATAATCTTGGCGAGCATTTAGTGCCTAAGGCCGAGGGCGGTGAGCTCGATTTTGTGGTCGACTGTATTGATGCGGTAAAGCAAAAAGCCGCCTTAATCGCTTGGTGTAAACGCAATAAGCTACCTTTAGTGACAGTCGGTGGTGCGGGGGGGCAAACGGATCCCACTCAAATTCAATTGCTCGATCTTTCAAAGACCTATCAAGACCCATTACTGGCAAAAGTGCGAAATATACTTCGAAAAGATTATAACTTCTCTAAAAACCCCCAACGGCGTTTTGCCGTCGATGCGGTGTTTTCGAGTCAGCATTTAGTGTATCCACAAAATGATGGCAGTGTCTGCAACACTAAGGCTGGAGCCGATGGCAGTATGCGGATGGATTGTGCGTCAGGATTTGGCGCCGTCACTATGGTAACGGGCACCTTTGGCTTTGTGGCGGCGAGCCGAGTATTGGCGAAATTGGCGCTATAAAAACCTTTAGATTACATATTCATGTTGACGCTCTATGGGGAACAACAGGGTAAATAGTGGGCCGCCCAAAGGGGAGTTTGCCTGATAATCTATCTTGCCTTTGAGTAAGGTTGCGGCATTAAATGCCGCCGATAAACCAAGCCCTGTGCCTCCTTTATGACGAGCGGTAGTAAAGAAAGGCTCGAACATATGGGCCGACACTTCTTCTGGGATCGCAACGCCGTTGTTGTGTAAGGCAATGCTCGCCTGCATCTGTGCAATCTCGACCTTTATGATCAGCTTAGGTTTATCTATTTCATTGAAACCATGGTAATAAATATTCGACACTATATTGGTTACAATCTGATTAACTAAGCTGTAGTTTGCGGTAATGCATAAGTTTTTATCCACTTCTATGCCTATGTCGACATCCAGTGTTGGGTGGATAAGCTTGCTGGCATCGAGAACCCCCATTAACAGCTGATAGATATTGAACTGTACACTCTTTTCATTTTGCTGCTCTGCGGCAATGGTTTTAAACTTCTGAATTAGGTTGCTGGCTTTAGTGATGTTGTTGATGATGAGCTTACAGCTCTGTTGGTAATCGAGCAGTATGCCGTTGATTTGCTCTAAGGTGGCATCATCGCTGTGGATTAATAGGATGAGTTCATCAACATGCACCAGCTGAGCACTGGCAGCGGTTAAGCAAATGCCAATAGGGGTGTTGATTTCATGGGCAACCCCAGAGACTAAGCCGCCCAAAGCGGCCATTTTTTCCTGCTCGACCATGACTTGTTGGGCTTTCTTGAGCCTAGCTAAAGAGAGCTCTAATTCTGCCGTTTGGGCTTTAACTTGAGCTGCCAGTTCTTGTTTATAGCTGCGTTCAATTTCCAGTAACCGCTCCCGGTCGGCTAACGAATCTTGTAATTGGAATTTAGAATTTTGCAATTCATCCAGCGACAATCGAACCTGATGTTGCATGTGATTAATGGCTTGCGCTACCGAATGGAATTCATCCTTGAAGGCTTTTCGCTCAAATTTGAGTGGGGTGAAAGGCTTTTTAAAATCGATTTCGTTGCAATATTGGCTGAGGTTTAATAAGTGTTTGGTGACATGGATCCACACTAAAAAAAGAATAAAACCGGCCACAAGAAAGGTCTTAACCCCATTGGACAATAAGATCAAAATGGCTTTGTCATAGAGTTTGTTATAAATAAAATTTAGGTCAGCCTGCACCACTAAGGTCCCGACCTTAGTATTATCGGCGGGACGATAAAGTAAATCGTATTGTTTTTCGATTGTGTTGGCGGTTTTTTTTGTGCCCAGTTGCCATTCTTGTTCACTGTCATCTTTAATCGATACATAAGTAATGTCGGATAATTGACTCAAGCCCTTTAATTGGGTGTTAATCAACTTTTCATCGATAACCCAAATACTGGCCGCTAATACCTCTAAGTTTGCCTTTTCAATGCTGGAGAAGGCTTGGTCAATGCGCTGGACATCGGTTCGATAGTCATTAATGAGCTGATAGCCAGTGGTCAATAAAGTAATAAATGAGCTGAATAGCACGATTGACAGCATGAGTCGCCGGCCGATAGGGCTCTTTAACAGTTGGCTAGTGCTTAGCTTCATAGGCTGCTTGGGTCGTGTTGTCTATTATGAGTTTTGTGGTATTAATCATAGTCGCTATCGTCAAACTGGGTCAATTTTTCATTATAAATTTAGTACTTTATCCCCATTACGGCTAATTTTTTATTGGCATCATTCTTGCTTTATCTCATATGGACTCAATGGAGTTCAAAAATCTGACACTGACTAGGTGACACCATGATGAAGATGAAATTAGCGAGCATGACCCAAGTGGCGAATAAAAAAGTATTGATGAGTTTTATGTCTTGGTGGGTATTGGCTTGTGGTGCTTTACTATTAATGCCAACAAAAATCCTCGTGGCATTATCACTGCAAGACTTCGTGACGCATTATGCAGACTTTATTGGTCTGGGATTAATTGTTGGCGTGGCCTACTTTCTAAGCCAATTGCTGGGATTTTTTGTCGATGAGTCTATAGTGCATCTCAATAACAAGCGCTCAATCGAAACCATAGAATCTAAGGTAAAATTACTTGACCCAGCAGAGCGGGCCTTATTAAGAGAATTCTTCTTACAAGGGGCCACCATATTGACCTTGCCACAAGATGAATTGGCAGTGAGAAGTTTAGTTGAGACACAAATTCTAGAAGTCGTCGGTAATGTGCGCCATTATGCGATTCAAGGGCCGACCGCCGAATATAAAATTACCATGCGAGCGCGCATTTACCTCAATCGTGATGTGCTCAGATTACCCGCTGGTGAGCCAAGTAAAGAAGAGCTATCAAATTTAATTAAGGCAAGACCTCAGTTTGTCTCTGGCCTAGTGCAGCAACGAAAGCACGCAGCATAAGCTAATGATTGAGTGACACAACCAGGTTTTTGTTTGAGGGGGCTATTCAGCCCCTTCCTTATTTCTTTTCAATGGGTGCCGATTTAACCACAAACAGCCAGCCGATATAAGACGCTATGCCGATAGTGCAAAAAATCACAATCATAGAGAGCAAGCCGATAAAGTTTCCAAACATTAAATCTAACCAAAATGCCATGATTGCCATCCCCTTAGTGTGCATTAAGCTTCAAGCCTAACGGCACTTTTACAGTTAAATACTGATCTCGATCAATCTCTGCGAGGATCTAACCTTCTGATAACGCTGAGCTGCGGCGGAGATCACATTAATGCCCTAGGGCGATTTTGACCTCTTGTTCGCTGTTGTTTAAGCACACCTGTTTGAGATTTGAGCGGTTGAACCTTATTTTGATAAAAGTTTGACAAAAGTTTACTAAAAGTCGCGCCAAACCCCTTGCCATTGATGCTAGCAAAGGTATAATCCCCAGCACTTAATGAGCCCAAGGGCAGATTAAGTCATCTGATGATGTAAACTTCCATGATGCCTGAGTGATGAAATTGGTATACATGGGGGATTCAAAATCCCCTGTCGCAAGACGTGTCGGTTCGAGTCCGACCTCAGGTACCAAATTTTTAAACCCTGTTTCTTAATTGAACAGGGTTTTTTAATGCCTGAAATTTGAAAACTCGAATACAGCCGGTGTCTTGGTAAAAGAGGTATCAGTTGTTTCCTATTGCGGGATGCGACCTCAGGTAGCAAATTTTAAACCCTGTTTCTTAATTGAGTATCTTGAAAAATGAAGGCGAGATTATTGTTATGCTCGCCAGCAGTCAGCAAAGCGATCCATTCCTTTTCTTGTTAAGTAGCACTCATCCTGATTGGACGCTCAACCATGCTTGAGTGGCAGAGTTATTCATCTTTTCATTCTGCAAAGCCCCCGAAATGTGAACCCTATTCATGACTCAGTTAACCCTTGGTATATGATAATCAGCGTGAACCTGAGCTTTAGTATAAGTGTTTTGTTAACCCCGTTCTGCCTTGGGCTTCGCTCACTCTTTATCACCTTCCTTAGCAGGTAAAAATTACCAGAAACAGGTAATTTCTACTGTTAAAAAAGGTGGGGCTAAATAGGGGGTGGAATTAACGTACTGTTTTACTTAATTATATTATTTGGCGCAGCCATTGCACTAGCTAAGATGCAAGGTGTGGCAATTTGCTGCATTTCACAATGTTCACCAAGGAGGCTACATATGGCCAGTCCACAAAGTGCAACAGAACAATCTAACAGTAAAGGCAGCAGCGCTTTAAATTCGCCAACCACGGCAAAAGCCTGCGAAGCTACGCATCACGCAGTTGATGCCGTGGCAGTGAAAGCCGCTATTGCCGAAGATACATTGCGTAAAACAGCCGCCAGCTCACAGGAAACTCTGGTGCACAAACAGGAGGAAATCAAACAGCAACTGCAAAACTCATTGAGCAAAACCCGTGAACTCGCAGCGCAAAACCCACTGGCTACAGCAGGGATCGCGTTTGCCGCGGGTATAGTGCTGACGGCCTTGCTACGCCGTCGCTAAGGTGGATTTATGCAAAACCGTGAAAGGTCTGAGGCACCAGTGCAAAAACCCGATCAAAGTGCAGCGCAAACCGATCTTACAGGGCAAGCTGGATCAACACAGTCTGCCCTGAATAACGTAATGCAACAGGCGATAGAACAGCTGGCTCAGATAGCAGCACTGAGCAGCTCAGTGAAGCAAGCATATATCAGTCAGTTAAAACTGGCTGGAAAAATAGCAACCGCAGAATGGCAGTTAACTGGGCGTAGCCTGCTCATCGCAGCGGCTTTGGTTGTCTGTTTTGGTGCGGGTATTATTTTATTCTGGGGTAGTAGCTTGTTGTTGCTGGGTTATTTGCTATTTCAATTGAGTAGTTCGCTATTGATAACGGTTACAGCGTTAGTCATGTTGCAGTTCGTTTTATTGCTTTGGTGTTGGCGTAGCCTCGGCTATATACTTTCCCAAGCTGGCTTTTCAAAGACCTGGCGACAGTTACGCCTTTTGCTGTTTACACCTCAATAGGAGCATCCGCATGCTTATTCAAAAGTTACTAAAAAAACAGCAGTTGAACCTGACTGAACTAGCAGAGCAAAGCCAGCAACAGCAAAAATTGTTGTTGGCCAGTAATCTGCAATTGACGCAAAGCGTTCGTGCTTTTATGGGATCGACCTCTGGCTTATTGGTCAGCTTCAGCCTTGGATGTCTGTTTCAATTGCGCCATCATAGCATGGTAAAACTACTGCGCAGTGTGGTCGGCTTGCGCTGGTTCACAAAACTCTAACCGTTTGAGCGCAAAGGCTTCAAGGTCATTGAACGCAGAATTAAATAAATGTGGCCATATATGGCGCTCCCCCTTCGGTCTCGCTTAAGTTTTTCAAATTCGTTCCAGACGACTTCGTGGGAGGGAGGAGGTTTACCTATTCTTTTACAAAAATCAGGCCCAGCTCTATGATACAGCAGTGCTCGCTAGATTGGCTTAGGTTGACCACTCTTTGTTAACAGAAAGTCCAATCAGATCTAAGATTGCAGGCACGCCAGAGCAATCAAACTATACCAGCATTCAATTGCGCATTAGGGCTGCATTAAAAGGTGAGCAACCACTAAGCTTACAGCCTTTCATTGTTAATGAACGCAAGCTTTACTCGAAAATCGTTGAGCCCAAAGGCATTGGCTTTTCGCTACAAGATTATCTCGAATTGGTCGATGATACGGGATGAATTATTCGCAACGACAAGCGAGGTGCTATCAGCGATCTTAATGTTAGCAGCGCTAAGTGACTCACCCGATTGAATATCCCTCAAGATAACTGGCTCAAACTCACCACAGAGTTCGGCAAGCTATTTCATGATCCTGTGGGCACACTTCAAAACTGACTCGCTATTGTGAACATTTAGACAAGCGGCGACGACACTTCGCTAGTTGTTGTCAGCACTTAAAAGCAGGCTGACATAAATCATATCGCAGCAATGAATGCTTAGGCCTCTAAAACTTCATGGGGTGAGATACTGTTGCCTGAAACTTCTATTTCTCACTGATATTAGCTTATTTCGCTACTCATCACCCATTGTTAAAAATATTAGTCAGTGAATAAAGTGATGTCAAAGCCCGCAGTGCGGGCTTTGTTGTTTCTGGCTTAGGCTGCCAGCTCGTTATCGTTGGACTGCTCGGTGTGTTTCTCGATTGCTTGTTCGACATGCCCATAGCGATGGTATTTAGTGGTCCATTGTGGGCGGAATATGCTATTTAACCTGAACCTTAGTCTTTCTTAACCTTTGGCGTTTCTTATTGGCTCAGCTTCATTAGGCTAAGGTGATTAACGCCAACAGGAAACCCCCTATGTGTGGAAGACTCTATATCAATGACATGCTCGGCCTAACGGTATCAAATCGCTTGGGCTTAGATTTTCCTGTGCAGCAAAACCTTGATTTACGCCCCACTGAAAAGATTGCGACTCTAGTGATGCATAATGACACCCTAGATCAACAAGCGGCGACTTGGGGCATACAGCCTGCTTGGTCAAAGACCTTGTTGATTAATGCCCAAGCCGAGACTGTGGCGGAAAAGAAAACCTTTGCTTCTGCCTTTGCTCATCATCGATGCCTAGTGCCTTGCTCTGGCTGGTTTGAGTGGCGTGGTGAAGACGGCGCTAAGAAGCAAAAGTACCTATTTAGTTATGAAGATAATGAACCTGTATATGGCGTGCATTCTATATCCCAGTGATGATGCCGCAGTTGGTTACTCTGACAACAACACCAACTGATGAATGCAGGCCTTGCCATCACAGAATGCCACTGCTGTAGATGCTAGCGTGATTTCAGTCGGAACTTAATCAGCGAGAAAATCTGTTGCTCAATAGCCTTGATAATAAAATGAAAATATTAGCTAGCTAGTTCTTGAGCTGAGGAGCATTTTCCCATTGATTTTTCACTACACTTCCAATGTTAATAGCGCTAATCCAATATGATGTGTTCCACTCGTCATTGGCATTGTTATTTTTCTTCTTTAGAAATTTGTTTTAGATAATGTTTGAATCGCAAATCGATATATTGGTCTAAACGAAGTGATATCATCGAATTCTGCTCGTACAATCATGCCTTCAATAAACGCCATGATGGATTCGGCTTTTGACTCCGCTAGTTGTTCATCGTCATTTGGGGTATTCGAAATAATCTGCTTGATCAGTGCCTTAAGCCACTTCTTGTGCATAGATGCAGAATCAGCAATTGCGTCATCGGATTCTTTAAATTCCGACATTGCATGCATAAACATACATCCATGAAAATCCTCTGCATTAAACCACTTAAAGTGCCAATCAATAAGCGCATTCAATTTTTCTTCCATGGTCATTTCAGGCGAGATTGCGCCGCCGAGCTTATCTTCGAAGCGTAAATGTCTTCGAACGAGAACAGCGAGTATCAATTTATTTTTCGAACCGAAATGACGATACATCGAGGTTTTCGATACGCAAGCCGTATCACGAATGAGGTCAACTCCAACGGCGGTGTACCCATTCGCGTTAAACAAGGATTCGGCGATATCTAATATGTGTTCTTTTGTGCCCATTTCCAAATTTCCAAATTGTTTAAAATAAAACGGTTGCATAGAAAGTACAGATCTGTATCATCCCCTACCGGTACAGATCTGTACTTAAGCTTAATGTATCACAAATTTGAAATATATCGTTATTTTTTGAGGAATTAATTATGAACAAATTAAAAGGCGGCGGCTCACTTCCACCACGCCCATCACTGCTCCAACTTTTAAAAGGATTAATTGGCGGTACACTTGGAATTCTTTGTTTATGTCTTCTTGGTCAGTACTCAGGAGTTCCTTGGCTAATGGCGCCATTTGGCGCCACATGCGTCATCCTGTTTGCCGCACCAACATCCCCTCTAGCACAGCCAAGAAATGTTATAGGTGGCCACTTTATCGCGGCATCTGTCGGTATAGCCGCACTTTACGGATTGGGTGATTCATACATTACTATGTCTGTGGCAGTCGGCGTCGCAATCGTAGCCATGCAATTTTTGCGTGCGGTACACCCTCCGGCTGGGGCCAATCCAATCGTGATTATACTTGCGGGCAAGTCTGCGGTCAGTTTGAGCTTCTTATTTACTCCGGTTCTTGTTGGCAGTGTACTACTGGTTGTTATCGCATCCCTTGTAAACAACTATGGCGTAAAAGATGGTTGGCCTGTCTACTGGCACGGATTTGGTAAAACATAAGGATAATAGCAATGCCTTTACTAACGCTGTCTCTATCTGAGATTTTGGATAAAAACACGCTAGAAAAAATCGCTGAAGCACTCACAGACGTTACATCACGGGTTCTAAGGAAAGAGCCCAGCGTAACAAGGGTGGACATCAATACAGTTTCAATGTTCTTAGCTGGAAAAGCTACAGTCGGCTTTACCTACAGCTTGAGCATCTCAATTACGGAAGGCACGAACTCTGAAGAAGAGTGCGAAGCGTGGCTTCGACAGGCAAATTCTATTTCCCGTATCAGGGCCAGGCAGCGCGGGTATGGACACTTGTGTCGTCAACCTAATTGAACCGGGTGACGAGGTTATTGTGTGTATCAACGGTGCCTTTGGCCAACGAATAGCGGAAAGCGTTGCTAAAGTGGGCGGGATTGTGACTGAGGTTCACTCAGAATGGGGAACACCTGTCCTTCCTGAAAAATTAGAGCAGGCATTGTCAGCAACACCAAATTGCAAGATTGTCAGCTTTGTGCATGCTGAGACGTCAACGGGTGTCAGGAATGATGCTAAGGTTCTTTGTGAAATAGCCAATCGACACGGGGCTTTAACCCTTGTTGATGCAGTTACTTCTCTTGGTGGGATACCAGTCTGTGTTGATGAATGGGGAATCGATGCAATCTTTTCGGGAACCCAGAAATGCCTTTCGTGTCCTCCGAGCTTATCACCAGTGAGCTTCAGTCAAAGAGCCATAGATAAGATACAATCAAGAAAATCAGCTATACCATCATGGTTTCTGGATGTAACGAAAGTATCTTCATATTGGACAGGACAGGCACGTGCTTACCACCATACCGCGCCAGTGAATGCTTTATATGGTTTACACCAAGCGCTAGTGGAATACCACTATGAAGGCAATGAGAAGTCCTTTGCAAGACATGCCGCGGTATCAGCGGAGCTAGTCAAAGGGCTTTCAATATTAGGTTTGCATCCTTTGGTCGAAGATAAATACCGCTTACCACAATTGATCACGGTAAAAATCCCCGAATACTTGGATGAAGCAAAACTAAGAAGAGCGTTGCTGAGTACCTACGATATAGAAATTGGGGCTGGTTTAGGCATGTTAGCGGGCAAGGTCATACGTATTGGTGTGATGGGTAACGGAGCACGTATAGAGAATATGCAGAGATTGATTAGTGCTTTATCGAAAGTTCTAGTACAAGACGACGTTAAGATTAAGTGTAAAACAGAATCTTTCGCCTAAACTCAAGAGCCAGATTGCCTCAATCTGGCTCTTTTTCTTATATATAGCCGAAGGACTTTAACCAATAAAGGAGCTTGTAGATATTTTTGTGTGACAAAAGACGATTACACCTTAAAACGTTTGCCCCAAAGTGTAATCTAGGCTTACTAATAGAACCTACTCAAAGCTTCCTACACGACTCGTATGCTTGCCTGAACGTGAGCGAACTTTTATGGCGTCAGGTAAGCGTATAGGCTTGTTATACACTTGCCAGTTTTCTCCATTATCTAAGCTGTACTCAAGTGTTAATCCAGGTAATTGACTGATTATATGCACTTGATTGTCGATACGTTTGGCACCAGGAATTGGCAAGTAAAAGCTTACTCCAGCTTCTTCAAGCTTTGGATACTCTTTCAGTGCGAGCACACTCGCAAACTTAGCCCATTGACGCGCTTGCTCTTGTTGCTCACTGGCAAGCACTGTATTGCGATGCCATCCTCGCTCAGCTAGGGCAATAATTCGCGGAAAAATCATTTCTCCTAATTGCTCGGGAGTGCGAATTGTTTCACTCCAAACTTGACCTTGAATACCAGCAATATTCTCAGGCTTATTGAGCTGATGTAAAGCGCGTCCAACTAGATCTTCTAAGTTATCAATGGGTTCACCCGCACGGGTGAAGTCAGCGTTGGCGTATACATTGTCAGGGATGAAGTTAAATACCTTTTCGACATCGGTATAGCGCGCTGCCCAATATAGCCCCCGTTCTGCTGGATCGGGCTCTTGCGGGTGGTCAAAGTACAGGTGGGTGCCCATAGAAAGAATCGCATGGTAGCCTTCATTTGCTAGTCGATATGCGCGGTCAGATACACCCCATTCCCAAATATTATCCCAAGCATTAACGTAGACTTTATTATTAGCAAATTGCTCGATAGGGAAAGGTGTTATTCTGTCAAACATAATGCCATCTTCCCATGCAGCAATATTCAGCCCACGCGCGGCTAATACTTCTGCTGCGCGGCGAGTGAAATAGGCTTTAAGATCTGCAGGACCTTTTACGCCGCTATCTATAGCTTGGTATAATGCATTACAAATAGGAGACGCGGTCCAAGAGCCTACGCCGACTTCATCGCCACCGATATGGATATTCGTGAGTTTTAAACCTGCTTCGCGGTACATTTGTTGAAATTCATAAGCCACTTTATCGACAAAATTATAGGTGGAGTCCATACAAACATTGATGGAATTGTCATTAAAGAACTGAGCTGTTGAGTACACAGATTTATCCAGTGGATCTGACAACAGATAGGCGTTAGCTCCGGTTTTATCGCCAGATTTTATTAACTTATTGTGTCTAAGTTCCATCGCCTTGATTGCTGCGCGGGCATGACCTGGCATATCAACCTCTGGGATGACTTCAATATGCCTTTGCTTGGCATACTTGAGAATATCGATAAACTCCTCTTTGCTGTAAAAGCCATTTGTTTGTGACGTTTTAAAAGGCCCCGAGCCTCTTGTTGGCAACATACATTCAGTTTCAGATAGGTCAAAACATCGCTGGCTACCTAAATCCGTCAGCTCTGGTAGTCCGCCAATTTCTATTCGCCAAGACTCATCTTCAGTTAAGTGAAGATGTAGCTTATTGAGTTTGTAATGCGCCATTTGGTCGATGAGTTTTTTGGTGATCTCCACGCCATGGAAATTACGGCTCATATCGTACATAAAGCCGCGCCATTCAAAATGTGGAGCATCGTTGGCGCTAAGTTGAGGTAATTCAATTTGAGATTGCGTGCCGCTTGGTGTCAGACTCAATAAACTTTGAATAGCATAAAAGACACCTGCGCTATCTGCGCCGACAATTTCAATACGATTTTTTTCAATTTCTAAGCTGTAACTCTCAGGCTTCCAGCTTTCATCACCATTATAAATAGATAATGAAATAAGGTTTTTATCTTGAGCTGGCAGATTGTTTGGGGTGATCTTTAGCGAACCTTTTAGCTTCTTATCTAATGTTTCTGATAGTAAGTGAGCTTCTGATTTTAAGCTTCCTTGATAAGATATTTGCCAATCAGCAGTTAATAGAGTGCTAGAGCTACTGTACTTCACTTTATTGGGGGTAGGGATGATCACTCGCTTGGCATCATCCTCTGTAAGCGCATATTCTTGAGCAGGGCTATAGCGGTCATAGCGCCATGCGCTGGTGGGCTTTTCCCAGTGATCTCTAGGCGTATTATAACGTTGGTATTGTTCTGGCCGATTGAGTGGCTTTATGTATTTGCTGCTATCTTCGGTATCAGTAGATCTGAAGATTGCTGGGGTAAGTGAGTGTTGAGTGATAAAGCTTCGAGGCATAAAGTCGCTATGAGAAGATGCCCAGTTTTCGGCTTCAAAGGGAATAGTAAGCTTATCACCAGCTTTAAGGCCTTTAAAGTTTACTGTCGGGGTAATTTTATAAAGATCTCCTTGTACAAATTGAAATGCCAATCCTTGGGACTTTTTCGTTAGAATTGGGCGAATAACATTGGTATAGATCACCCAGTCAGCTATGCCTTTAGGTAAATCAACACGAGATTGGTTGACTAGCTCAATATTGGCGAGATGCGATTTATCGCCATTATGATAGTTATCAATTACTTGCCATGACCAGCTCGTTTTTTCGGCAAATTCGTTTAACTCTGTTTGGCTAAAATTGGCGAATGCGTTAAAGCTAGAAAGTGTAATAGCTAAAGGGATTAATCTTTTTAAAGTAGCCACTTTTACTCCTAATTTGTGATTTTATAGTTTGGAATGCATTTTGAGTACTCCATTAAATCGTGATGGTTTTTTCCTCTACGGCATAGTAACTATTCATATTAGGGGCAAATCTGCAGTTTTTATTTTAGCACTTAAGGAAAATACCTTGCTTTCCTTATTAAATTTATCACCCATTAAAAATTCCATGTCCTAACAAATATTTAAACTTTTGTATCTATACGTTAGATTGACAGCGTTGTCAATTCGTTGTTGAAGGGCTGTTAATGAAGTGTAAGTACGGACAAAATAAA
Source organism: Shewanella denitrificans OS217 (assembly GCF_000013765.1). NCBI lineage: Bacteria > Pseudomonadati > Pseudomonadota > Gammaproteobacteria > Alteromonadales > Shewanellaceae > Shewanella > Shewanella denitrificans. The sequence goes on from NC_007954.1 coordinate 628,700, forward strand.
CTAGAACAACACCATATGCGACACTACAACTTCTTTTCGGTACCTAAAAATAAGAAAAGATTACCGACCACAGTACCGGTTTTTCTTGCACCTGAAATTTGTGATGCTAACGTACATCTGAACATTGTTTAACAGAGGTGTCGGTTACTTTCTACTTTTTATTCCGGGATACCGCTGTTGGTCGCACTTTGCCTTTTCCTAGAATATAAGCGATTACTTAAATTGGAATTGGTAAAAAAATAACCAGATAAAGGCGATTCTCCGCTCGTGTGCAGCAAGTAAATTGGCTAAAATCTAGCGCCTGCATTTGCAGGTACTAAATAGGAAATGCCATCTTGGGTAAAACTCGTTTGATCACCCGTAAACTACATCTGTTGTGGTTGTTGATTTTTTTGAATGGCTGCGCGGTACCGCTGCTGCTAATGTCGCCCCAGGGGCAATTGTTGTGGGCGTTAATGAAGCCTATGGTCGGTTTAGATCCTAACGATGTGGGCCTGTTCGAACAGCCACTCATCAAAGGCAGGATGCAGTCCATATTAGGGCCGCATTATGCCAGTACCATGAAAATATTAGCGACAGCCGATGAAATTCAACAACAAGGGCCGCTGTATTATGTGATCTCCAAACATAGCCCTATCCCAGAGGTTGCCGAAAAGGCAGGTTTCGTGTGGAACGCTGAAAACAACCAAATGGCAGTGATGTTGCTCACAGGTGGTTCACCACAGGTGTTCGCCGAAAAGTTAATAAAGGATAAGGTCAAATCGACAGTCGATGACAAGGTGCAAGATGTGAAAGATGAAGTGCATCAAGCGGGCAGGGAACAGATAACGGCTTTGGTGCCCCAATGGCCGACCGAGCTCACCGATGCCATCATGTTAGCCAAGCCAGTATTGCCACAAGTCACGTTACCTAAAACCTAAGCACATACATTGTGCTGTATAAAGTCAGCTAAGCACCAATGCCGTTAATCTGGCATTGGTTGCATCTATTATTACTTGAGTATGATAAATACTGTTTATGCTAGGTCGCTGATGTCACTTCAGAGACTAATAGGGCAAACTAGCGTCAGCGCTATTGTTTACTTTGCAGGTTGCTATCCTAAAGTGCTAATCATAACGCTTTAACAAGGAGGTAAGCGAAACCGTGAAAACAGTCCCATATGGGTGTCAATCACGGTAAGTTTATTCTTCTAGCTGAAATGCTACTCACTCTTTGCGCTATAAAACTAATATCATGATAAGAATATGAATAAAATAAATGTGATTTTACTTAGAAGCTGGTTATTGGGCTTGTTGTTAGCACCTAATTTACTTATGGCATCAGACATAGCCACTAGCGTGACTCAGGGCGGTGAGCAGCGCCTTGCTGATGGTGGCTATTTTGAACTTGGAGCCAGTGTTTACGGCACCAATCAATTGGATATTCGCCAAACTGAGCATGAATCAATACAACCCTCTTTGCTTATCAGCGGCATGTATCAATACAAGGGCCTGTTTGCGGAAATGGTCCACCAATCTCAAGATGGGATTAATTTCGGCATCAATCTGTGGAGTTCAAATAATTGGTCTTTAGATCTTCTGGCCGTAAATTATCAAGGCTCCGCAGGTCGGAGTGAAAATACTGAATTAAGTCAGTTAGATGAAGATGGGCGTAATGCCTATCTAATGGAAACAGATTCTATCTTTATTGGCGCAGGCTTTAGGGTCACGCGCTACTGGGACGATCATTATGTGTTCCAGTATCGCATAGTGAGTGACTATTTTGATGATCAAGGCATCTCAACTACAGCGCGGTTGGGCAAATCATGGCAGGTTCGCAATTGGAATTTTCACGCCTTAGCCAGTATCGAGTACGCATCGACTAAGCTGAGCCGCAACTTGTTTGGTGTAGAAAGCATGGAAGCCACTGAGTTATTCCCTGAGTACCGGCCAAGCAGCGCCGTGACTTATGGTATGGAGCTTGGGGTGGCTTACCCGCTGAGTGAGAAATTAGTGTTTCGCACCGTGTATCGCTTAAATGTGCTTTCCAAAGAAATCACCGCAAGTCCCTTCAATCAAGCCGATTATGGGTCGTTTTTTAACGCCTCGTTCAGCTATGTGTTTTAGGGGGGATGATGAATAAGTCTAATTTCCCCTTAGCTTTTCTATGGCGACGAACCTTGTTTCACACTGCGATATTAGCCTCTGTTTTTACCGCTACTTCCGTTTGGAGTCAGGATAAAAGCATCGCCTTCACCGCAACCCCTGAGCGCTGCGTTGCCCTGTATAAGGGGCAAATATGTTATCAAGAGGTACTATTTCGCTGGCAGACACCGAGCCAAGGTGAGTATTGCTTAATAATGAGTAAAAGTGGTCGGCGGATAACCTGTTGGAATGGTGCCAGCCAACAAGAATATCACTATAGTTTTGAAGGAGATAAAACCACCTCGTTCAGTTTGGTCGCCGATGATAACGCAGAGCCCTTGGCACAAGTTAAAGTGGTGGTGACCTGGGTTTATAAGGCGCCAAAACAGAGTCAATCAGGCTGGAGATTGTTCTAACCATGACAGTTGAAAAACACATATTAGTGGTGGAAGACGATACCTCACTGGCTGAGTGGATCAGTGATTATTTATTGGATCATGGCTATGGGGTGACAGTTGCGAGTCAAGGTGATTACGCCTTGGAAATGATTGCCGATGAGCTACCTGACTTGGTGCTACTTGATGTCATGATCCCAGTAAAAAATGGTTTCGATGTCTGCAAAGAGGCGAGGGAATTCTATTCTGGACCTATCTTATTTATGACGGCCTGCGTTGAAGATGGCGACGAAATTCAGGGGCTGGAAATGGGCGCCGATGATTACCTCACTAAACCCATTCGGCCGCAAGTCTTGCTGGCTCGGATTAAAGCGCTATTGCGCCGTGCCAGTGATGAAGAGCCTAAACAGCAGTTGGTATTTGGCGCGCTAGTGCTTAATGCTACCGCGAAAACCGTCACGGTTCATCAGCAAGCTGTAGGGCTTAATGACAATGAATTCGATGTGTTATGGCTGCTGGCACTGCAGGCTGGCACAGTGGTGAGTCGCATCGATTTAGTGTCACAGCTTAGGGGTATAGAATATGATGGCCTAGATCGCTCTGTGGATATTCGCGTGTCGCGGCTGCGTAAAAAACTTCAAGAAGCTCAAGACCAGCCCTATAAAGTTAAAACCATTCGTGGTAAAGGTTACTTGTTTTGCCGCGATGACGCAGCGCCCAAATCATGAAAAAACTTATCGTCTCTCTAGTGCTTGTGGTGTTGGTGACGATTGCCAGCCTAGGCTGGTCTATCAGTGAGTTTGCCAGTTTCTATGATAAAGACGATGAGCAAACTAATCCGGCCAATCAACTTGCCGCGCTGACCTTAATGGGCACAGGGTTAGCAAAAACCTTAGATAATCACCCGCTTCAAAGCCAAACTTTTTTGGCTAGCTGGAATCAACACAATATTGAGCAGCTGTCTTTAATGGGCAGTGCTGAATTTATCTTACCGCTGCCGCTAAAAGCGAAATTTAATGCCGATAAGTTTTTGATGTTAGAGTCTGACGAGGGCATATCGCTGCACTATTTATTGCCTAGTACTGACCAAGTGCTCAATATCAATACCCTTTTAGTGACAGAAGCCGATAGTGGTTTGAACCTCAATAGGCTGTATACCATGCTGTTTTACCTTGGTGTGGTGTTAATTTTACTGCTGTGGGTGTCACCCTTGATTCGCCGTTTGATCAATTTAAGTCAAGTCACCCAAGCCTTTGGTATGGGAGACTTGCAGCAGCGGATAGCTGTGAGTAAAACCTCCTATATTGGCGCGATTGAAGCCGAGTTTAATCGTATGGCAGACCGCATTCAGCAGCTACTCGATGATAATAAATTACTGAGCCGCGCCGTGTCTCATGATTTAAAAACCCCTATTGCAAGGTTAAGATTTGGCATTGAAGCCTTGGAAGAAACCCAAAACCCCGAGCTTAAAACCAAGTATTTTCAGCGGGTGAATCGTGACTTAGACACCATGGAAGACTTGGTGATGACCTTGCTAAGCTACGCCCGCTTAGGCCAAGGTGATATCCCCTTAGAAAGAACAGACATAGCGCTAAATGCTTGGTTGCAAAATAAATTATTAGAGAGTGATGACGCTGAACATCAGCTTGAGTTTTTGCCTTTACCTCATGAAGTCACGGTGAATGTCGACCCTAAATATTTGTCTATGCAGATAAATAACTTACTCAGCAATGCGCTGCGTTTTAGCCGCTCAAAAGTGCAAGTAAGCCTAATGGTCCAAGATGAAGTGCTGTGGATCCACGTGGATGATGACGGCCAGGGCATCGACGAACTAGAAGCACTGCAAGTGGTCAAGCCTTTCGTGCGCGGTAAGCACAGCCGCGGTAATATGGGACATGGTATGGGGCTTGCTATCGTGGAGCGCATTGGTTTATGGATGGGATCAAAGCTTCATATTAGCCGAGCGCCGGAATTAGGTGGCGCTCGGCTATCGCTGAGTTTCGAGTCGCACTCCATTTGAGACAGTGCATTGAAATGAGCGAGCGCAATTGAGCAGAGGTTACTATTCAGTAATTAGGCTATATTTTACCATCTCGGCTTTTTTCATCTTATGAATACTGGCTGCAGGCGCTGCATTAATGGTAAAGAAATAAAACTCTGGACCTTTTTCAGCGCCCAGCATTTCTCGAAAGTAAGTTAACTGCGCGCCATGGGCGGGGTCGGTTTTACTTAATTGACCTGCATCTTTTCCGGCAAGACAGCACCAAGAATGAACCCCTAACTCACCGCCATCTTGAAAAATTCTCTGGTTACCCGCAGCAAATAAGTCAACCCCACCAGAGTAAGCGAAGCTGCCTGTTGGCATCAAGGTGGTTAACTTAGCGGCGCGAATTAAGCGGCCTGTGTGCATATTAATGTCATCATTGATTGAGCCGCTAACTTTGCCGAATTTAAGAGTATCGAAAGATTTAGTTTTGATTAACTCATCCATTTGAATATAAGTCGCTGTGCCTAAGGTGCCATTTAATGTGGCAACATTACCCTCAAGGGTTAATGTAGAATCGCCTGCTTCTAACAGTGATTCATTGATGACGGCTCTAATGGAATAAAGCTTTTTGGTATTAACATCTTCAATTGAACCTTGGTAAACCATATTGTCTTCTCGTTCACTCAGCTCTATATTACTCCCCTTAAGTATTGCTGTAGGCTTGAAGTCTTCAAGATCACTGATGTCGCCCTCTAGCAGCATTATGCTGTTGATGGGTTGCTCTTTTTCAAAGTCAAATCCAAGGTAAATCAGTCCATTACCATATTTCGCTATGATGACTTTTTCAGCGTCATCGGTATCGAAGAATGAAAGCGAGTATTTTACCCCGTCAATTTGAAGATCTAGCTGCTCATATTGCAACTTAAAGTTTTCAATATAATTCGGGACTTTATCAGGTTGAATGCCATGGACTTCATTGACCTGTTGCTTAACGATTGCTTTTTTATTATCTGAGTTGCCACAAGCTTGTAAAACAACGAGCGTGGCAAGCAAAGAGACGATGGCTATTTTCATAGAAACCTTATAAATACATTAAAATATTGGTGTTAAGCGGGCTCGCGCCTGCCAGTAGTTATGCTCTGGCAAGGTGCGAACTAAAAGTGAGTAAAATGCTAGGGGTTAGTCTTCTACAGCGACATTATTCATGATGAACTTGGCGTCATACACCCGAGAACCTTGGTGTTCCTCTTTGGTTTTAAGGCCGGTGACCTCAACCAATACTGAGGTTTCCTGAGTGGTACTTGAGCTGCCCCATAAGGTGTCATGGCCGCCTTCAAAGCCGACGCCGAACTGACCTACAGCGTCGCGATCCATCTGCTCATTGGTAAAGGCAAAGTAAGGGAAGCCTGCTTGCTGGCTAAGTTCTGCCGATTTTCGCAATACGTATTTACGCGCTAAACTTCTGTCGGTATTGGTATTGCCCACAAAGCTGATTTGCCAGCTATTAGGCGCAATTTGCACAGTTTCAAAGCCTTTACCAAAAGACCAGAACTCCTTTTGAGTGTCATAAGAGGTGGCACAAGCCGTTAGAGCCAATGCTACGCCAAGGCATAAGCATGATCTAATGTTTGATTTAAGCGCTGATTTAATTACTGATTTCATGATGCTATCTCGCTATTGATCAAAAACTATAGTTAACACCAAAGGTGGTTAACCATTGGTTTTTAGCGTCAATAATCGGCGAGTCGGCCATGTTAGACCCAAGGTGGGTGTAAGCAGTAGCTTGTGTAAGGCTTAGGTTTTCAGTAATGGGGATGTCTAAGACATAGCCCACTTTGAAGGCTAAGGCACCGTTACTTTGGTAAGCAGGGCGCTTTGACGTGGCTTCAAAGGAGGCAACCCCGGTGTAATAATTGACGAATTCGTTACTAAAGTAATGAGCGCCAGCATAAGGCACTAAGCTTGCAAAGCCTAAATCCATTGGGTGGTAATAGGTGATGTCGGCCTGGTAGCCATCATAAGCTCCTGTGATATCGTGTTGGAATTTAGCTGAAAGCGTGCCTTGGCCTAAGTGGAAATCGGCGTTTAAGCCTAAATCACCACTGAAATCACGCTCTTTCATGCCTTTTAATATATCTTCGCTGTCGGTGTCAAAACCTGGGTTTGCGACCATATAGGCACTGAAATTAATGGCACTGTCATTGTTACCAAAAAAGCGATAATTGATGCCGCCTAAATCGGCGTTAAAGTCTTCGCCGTGGTAACCACCATTGAAATACACTCCTGTTTGATCGTCTTGGTCTTTAAAAAACTTGCTGCCGGTGGCAACGCCTGCGCCAACGAAATACTGACCTTGATTGCTGTAGATATTACCGTTGCGGATATAACTGTTGTCATCAGCCATAGCGTGAGTTGACATTAAGATTGCTGAAATCGCGATGCAAAGAGTTTTCATTGTTTGGATCCTTATTACGTCTGTGGAGTCGTTAGTGGAGTCACTATATTCCAGTTGTAATTCGGACTCTGTATCCAATTGTAACCTCGGGCAGGATCCGCCTATGGGAATTAACGCGGTTAACTTATTTTTTCAGCAACTGATGATTAATGTTGGTTAAAAGTGGGGAGATTATCGGGGATATATGGCTTAATTAGGTTACACTCCTAGTGTTTTTTCAAAGTATTAATCACCAGTTAACTTCATCTAGTGAGGTTATTCATCCTTAAATTTCAGCCGCCAGTGCTGCAGATTTACCGCCATAACAGAGGACTCTGCCATGCTTTACGATCTGACCGTTGTACAATTTAGCAAGATGCTAAAAAATTTGAATGCTATTTTTGATAAGGCCGAGGCATTTGCTGAGCTCAAAAAAGTGGATATGGACGTGTTATTGAATTCACGCTTAGCGGCGGACCAATTCAATCTTATCCGTCAGGTGCAAATCGCCTGCGATACGGCCAAAGTCGGCGTTGCCCGTTTAACTGGCCAGTTAGAGACAGCACCAAAGCACGATGACAGCGAAACCACCTTGGCTGAACTTCGTCAACGTATTGCCTCAGTACTTACATACCTTGAAGGTTTTAGCGAAGCCGATTTTGCCAATGCGGCTACTATCCAAATATCACAGCCACGCTGGCAAGGTAAGTACCTCACGGGCTATGAATTTGCCATAGAACATGCCATTCCTAACCTCTATTTCCACATCACCACCGCCTACGGCATATTGCGTCATAACGGTGTAGAAGTGGGTAAGAAAGACTACCTAGGCGCCATGCCTTATAAAGCGCCAATTCTTTAACTCAATACTAATTAGTGTTAACCGTTCTAACTAAGAATGTTAGGAAATAGTCTTTGTCACTAGAGCCTGAGGTCACTCAGGCTCTAAGCTAAAAAATTTAATGGTATTCGAATTATGCCCCGAGGGTATTTTGGGAAGAGATTGATCTTTTCTTTTTAAGACAGGTCAAAACATCGATAGGCCTGACATAAACCCCAATATCTAGACTTGTTCATCAACATGGTTTCTAGTGCCATCAATCGCGAATATCCGCCTGCCATATATTACTGACCGAATGCTGTTGTAATTCACATATCAGCTTGCTTATCTTATGGTTTACTCTACAGGCTCTGATTGGCTTATTGTTCAAGTCGAATAATAGGAGGGTTTTCTTACTGTTAAGGTCATATTGCATAAGATGATGATCTTGCCGATATATCAAGGTATCTTCAATTATCTGCCAATTGGTCCACTCGGTAACGGGCAGGTCTGGGATCAACGATTGCTCGTTATCCGTGGTGATATCTTTATAGAAAAGCCCTGGGGTGCTGAATTTAGTGTAATACAGCGTATTTTTGTACACTTGACCGCTATAGGCTTCGGTATTGGTCATTAAGGTGAGGGCATTGGTTGCAAGATCCAATGACCAAAGATTCCAATCACCATTTTTTTCTGCGCTGAAAAGCACATTTTCCCCATCGATAACACTGACATGATGAATTGTCTTAAAATCAAGTGGTAACCTACGCCATTTTAGGTTTTTTAAGTTCAATAGATAAAGCTGACTATTAACCGAGGCCACTAGCTGGCTATCATCATCAAACCAATCAAAATTGGCAACATGCCTAGCCGTTTCTGGGAATTGACTATCGAGTATTTCTCCATCCGGTTGACGCAGTTTTATCGCGGTTGACTGGGGTGTGATGGCATAGAAAATAATCGTGTCCGAGTGGTGAGCTATGGAGGCGTTACCATTGACCCCCATAAGCTTGGTTAAATTAGTTGATTCTGTGGTATCTAATGGAATTTGTACCAGATTCGATTGAAAATAGTATTTTTCAAATACAATTTCATTGTCGCCTTTGTAGGAAAACCTGCCAAATTCAGCCGTATGCTCAACCGAGGTTATTTGGGCGTTTACCAAGTCTAGGCTGTGCATCCCCTCAGAGTTAACCATCAGCAAGGATGTTGGAGAACGATACAACACGGAATGGATATCCTTTGGGACACTGTGTCGCTGAATTATCTGTTGTGATTGTAAATCAAATACTTGTAATTCATCCTCGGCGGTGCTTTGGTACTCGATCATGGCTAACTGTTGCTTATTAGGCGATAAGGTAAAAACCGTGTGACCTAGGCCATTACCGGTTGATACGGGCCTTGAAAGCTGATGAATGCGAAAGCTTGCCAGTGAAATGGCGTAAATAGCATAGGGGTGACTGACGTTCTTGCGAAATCGATAGTAAAGCATATTGCTGACTTTATCGAATAGGAGATCGTTGATAATTGATTTTCCGCAGTCAGTTATTTTTTGCGTCTCATGGGTGATTTTATTAATAGTGACAATTTCACAATCCCGTTGCTTCAGATCTGTCAGTCTACTGGCGATCACCCGAGTATCATCGAATGACACCACATCCGTGTAGTAATAATTATCCTGGGAAAGCTCAAGGGTTTTATGCTGCGAATTGAGGGCTTTTATTTGCGCGCTTGATCGTGAATGTTCCTTAAATAGATACAGTAGCTCATTGTTAGCGGTATCGAAGTGAGGATTAAAGCTGATGTTACTGCTTGTGGTGATAGGGCTGATGTTGTCGATGGAAACCGATGTTGATAGTTGTGGGGTATCGAGTTGCGGTACTGTAAATAGCACTAATATGATGCTTATGAGCACAAAGAAAACAAAAATAACGGCTTTTGGTGAAATGTTTCTTTTATTGTTGCTTAGCTGTTTTTTTGCCTCCCATTGAAATTGTGCTTGGGGTATGTGTTGGACTACGGCATCCAGTCTATAGCCTACCTTGCTGACAGTTCTGATGTATTTGGGGTGAGAAGTATCATCTTCTATGTGTTTTCTGAGTTGACCTATGGCCCTGTTGATTGCCGCTTCAGAAACAAACCTATTTTCCCAAACCGTGTTAATTAACTCATCCCTAGAAATGGCTCTGTTAGGGTTTTGACAAAGATAAACCAGCAGTGAAAATAGCTTAGGTTCGATTTCAAGGGCTTGTCTATTCCTAGTGATCGTGACTAACGCGGTGTTTATTTCAATATTATCGAAAACGAAAATCATATTATCCTATTGATTTATATTGTCATTACTATTTAATTATAAAAAAATCATGCTTTAGTTAAGACAATTAGTCAGTAAGGAGAGACAGTGACTTAGACTACATGAATAAATAGGAAAAAAAAATAGTTATGGTCAGAAGGTTAGGTCTACCCATTGGGTGTTTGGTTGTTGCCAGCCTAAACACCTGTGATGAATTTTTTAAAGAGGTTGAGCATTACCAGTACGGATGTTGTCACAACTCAATAGAGTAATTACCTCACCAATCAAGCTCTCAATTATGCGTAATGTTAATCATGAAGACAATTATCAAACAGAGGTACTCTATGGGATTTGTAAAGCCTTTTTCTAAAATTAACGGCTCAATAATAATGGTTATTCTGGGCTTATTGGCTTCTGCCTGTGGCCAATCAGGATCCGAGACAGGGGGGCTTGTGGATGCTAATGAGCCAGTCTCTCCCCAGCCAAATTTAGGTGAACAACAAGGTGTGCTGGAGCAGAATTTACCCGTGCCTAATAATCAACAAACGGATTATTTTCGGGTCATTCTATATGGTAATAGCCATGTTTCAGGGCTACCTAGCCTAATTCAGCTATTAATCAATACTGGAGTCCCTCAAGTGAGGGTTGAAGTAAAAAACGTTGGCGGAGGATTTTTAGATGAGAGCTATTATAATGATGCGTATCAGGCGCGATTAACTGCAACCCCTTGGACACATGCTATTTTTCAGGGACAAAAATACTCTCAATCTGGAACATCAATCTATCCTACGACAGCCGCGCAAAAATGGTTGGATAAGGCAAAATCTTTAGGAATAACCCCGATATTATTTCCTGAACATCCTCAAGATGGCAAATTAGAGGAAGGTGAGTATGTTTATCAGCTACACCAAGGTATAACAAGTATGCAGTCAAGCTGCCTTGCACCTATTCCCTTAGTGTGGGAGCGGGTGATACAGCTATTACCCGACGTTCACCTTCATGCGCCAGATGGGAACCATGCGTCATCGTTAGGTAATTTTTTAACAGCCTTAGTGTTTTATGAAGTCATAACAGGGCGCTCGGCTGATCTTTTGCCTTATCTCTCAAATATTGCAATAAGTGAACAAATTCAGTCGATTTTTGGGCAAGTGGTGTCAGAGGTGCTCGCGGATAAGCCTGCCTGTCCAACATTCTAATCGAATTTATCTAGTGTTGAGAACAGTGTCGGAGCACGACTGAGCGAGCACAGCGGTTTATGCTATTGGGTCTTTTTTGTTTGTGCTTGCTTGGTTTTGTAAAATAAATAACAAAGATAACAATGATATTGGAGAATGAGGTTCATTTATCTTTCTCAAACCTTTGCTTTTGTTTACCTTTTACTGACGTTTATTTACATAAGCCAAGCTTATAATTCCCTTATCAGTTTATCAATTCTACAAGGCGATTTTGGGGCCATGTGGTGATTTTTGATAGCCTCTTCGGGTTAGCGCTAAGCTAGCCGACCCAAGTCAAAGGGAAATAGAATGTTCACTTCAAAAAAATTAGTCGCCGCTTATTGGCTGTGATAAACACGTCCCAGCCTTACCTAACCACAAGATTGAGGGATAAGGAGATAAATATTTTAGATAAATAAACTATTGTTTATCATTATGTTAAGTGTTTTTTCTGATTGTTATTTAAATTTTTTATAAAATAAATGGAATAGAAGTCTAGTTTGCCTCGTTAACCCAGTGTCAATGACGACATTATGAGGAAACTAAAATGAAAACACTTTTTACTCCAACACTTATCGCCCTTACCTGCTTTTCTACTCTGGCCATAGGCGCTGAAATGTCGCTCAACGCCTCAACTTCCACTAGCGGTTCACCGCAGCTAAAAACTGAGCAACCCCTGGCGCAATCGTCAAGTGCTAATGGAAGTGCCAATGCCAACAATCAAACTAAGGCGAGCGGTGCGGCTAACACTGAAGCAAGTGCTGCTAACGCCGAAGCAAACGGCGAGGCGAGCGGCAAAACGGTTGCGATTGCCGATAGCGATGAGTCACTGACCCTTGATGGCATTAATCAAGGTGAGATGGCGGCGGGTCTGTTTGGCCAAGCGTCAGGCGATGAAGATATCAAAGAAGTGATCATACTGCCTGAGCAAGCCTTGTCCGCTGTCAATTCGGTCACGGCAAGCAGCACCCAAGGGGTATCCCAGGCGGCTTTGGTATCGGCGAATGCCATTTCGCAGCAGGTACAGGCGAGTACTACTGGTCTAGTGCAACAAAATACCCGTGAACAGGTGGCGCAAACAGTGAGTCAATCTGTCAATGCCGAGGTATCCAATACCATTAAAAACACCCTGCGATTATCAGGCGGTTTATAAGCCTAACGCCCAACAGGCCGGCATCCGTGCCGGCCACACCCCCAAAGATTAACTCGATAGCAACTCGACAATAACTCAATATTTAGGAGCCTTTATGATGGCTATATACTCTCGTATTACCTGTGTCTTGCTACTCAGCTGTGCTCAACCGAGCGCCATGGCTCAAACTGAAACTCAAAATGATGCTGTAACTGTCACTGGCAAAGCGCAAGCAGGCATGGAATATCAATCAAACGTTAATATCAGTGAACTGGAACAGGCGAGTGGTGCATCAGACTCGGCCACAGTGTTAGAGGCTGAAATCAATTTGGGTTGGCAGGCGAGCGAAGCGCTGCGATTCGATACGGGTTATAGCATCAATGACAAGCGTTATCAGGACGCCAGTGACTATGATACTCGCCTGCAATTGGCCTTTATCGATAGTAACTATAGGTTTGATAACATGAACCTAGGTGCCAATTTTTATCATGCAAAGGCTGATTTAGCCCAGCGCGATTTCATGAGTTTAAATCAGTACAGCCTCTACAGCATGCATAATCTCAGTGACACTTGGTACCTGCGCCCGAGTGTGAAGCGCAGTGAGAAAACCTTTGCTCAACTTGAGTCTCGCGATGCCAGCAATAACGGTGCTAATCTGGATTCTTATTGGTTTTTCGATCAAGGTCAGCGCTTCGTTTCTGTGGGGCTGAACTATGAAGATGAAGCCGCACAAGATAATGCGTTCAGCTATGGCGCCAAAGGGGTGAGCGTTCGAGCCTCGAGTAAATTTGATTTATGGCAGTTATCACAGCAACTCCAACTGGGGATGAAACTCAGCCTTAGGGATTATGCGCAAGGCATCGATGGCGCGAGTCGTGATGATCTGCATCAGCAGTTCGATGCTAAATGGACGCTGAACATCAACTCCCATTTTGCTGTGGTGACTAGCCTAGAATATGGTGATTATCAGTCGGTATTAGACAGTGCCAATTATAATGAGACACGGGCGGGATTGATGTTACAGGTGAGTTTTTAAGGCCGCACCAATACCCCATGACCAAACAGTGGGTCCTTTCCTGGGACCCCTAAATCTACCACTTGTTGCTGTAATTGCTGCACTATTTGACTTAAATCTAGCTCAGGTTTTGCAGCAAGCAGGCAGGCAATTTTTGCCGTTACTACAGGTGTGGCCATGGAAGTGCCGCTCTCCATTCCGATACTGCCATCTGCGCGCGTGGTGAGTACCTTCACCCCAAGCGCCGCAAAATCGATATAGTCCCCCTGATTGGCCCAGCGATATAATTCAAGCCGTTTGTCTACCGCAGTGACCGCGATCACTTGTGGGTAAGCGGCGGGAAATAATGGCGCGGCTGCTGGCCCCCCATTACCTGCGGCGGCGATTAACACTGTGCCTTGCTCGGCTAAACCTGTCACTACCTGTTGTAATACCGGATTATCTGGGCCAGTGAGGCTCATGTTGACAACCCGTACCCCTTCGCTGACCAACCAATTTAATGCCTGTAAGATGCTCTCTAGGCTGGCACCTTGTTGGTAGGCGTTTTGAGCATAAAACGCCCCTGCATTGAGTAAGGTTAATGACGACAACAAGGGGTTGAGTTGCTTATCTCTGCCGGCTAACACCCCGGCTACCGCTGTACCATGGGCATAGGAAATAGCAATGCCTTCGGCTAAAAAACTTCGTTGCAGCAAGGCGAACTGCGCCGTTTGAGTGAGCGCGCTGTGATGGGGGCTAATAGCCGTATCCACCATGCCTAAGGTGATGGGTTGGTTACAGATGGGCGCTGCCGGCACCGTGGTGGCAAGGGCTTTATCGGTCGGTGCTGGATTTGCCGTTTCTTGATGGGCTAACGGCTCAGCCGTTTGGGTTTGGTAAATGTAATTGCGACTGAGATAAGGCGCCAACAGCTCGGGTAAATTGAGGCGTAATGCCGCCATGTTATCGAGTTGACTCGGCACGCGGATTTTTATTAACTGCAATTGTAATTGAGTCAGGGTTATTTGCGAACTGAGGTATGATTCAAGCTCGGGCGCCTGGGTTAATAACTGTTGCCATTGTGAGGTCGATAGCAGCAATAACCATTCACGCTCTACCGCTCTAAGCCCTTGTTCGACAGCGACGTCATTAAAGACAGTTTGGCCTAAGGCATTCACCACTGGGACTATGTTGGGCAGTTGGGTCAAGGGATTTAATAATGTGGCTTTGCTTGCCAAGGATTGTTGTAATTGCTGTTCGAGTAAACCTTGTTGTTTCAATGCATTTAGCCGCTCAGTCTGACGCTCTGTGGTTTTGTCTAGGGTGCCTATAACCTGAGAGGGCAGTGGCGGCAGGGGCAATAACTGGGCGTTTGCCGTTAAGGGCAAGAGGCCAAGGCCAAGTAAGGCCATTGAAGATAGTGTAAAAGTGCTCATGGATTTATCTACCTGTGACAATAGTGTGTAAGATAAAAACGTCTGAAAACAAAAAAAATTCCCTCCACCTTGGAATAACTTTGCCCGCTGAACCGTCATCAGGGTAAAGAGGAGTATACCCTAAATATGAAAACTGAATTAACCTTGCTACTGCCCGCGTTGAGGCGCTTTGCCTACTCGCTCACTGGCACTATGCCAGATGCGGATGATCTGGTGCAAAATACTGTGGTACGGCTCTTAAAATCCCCGCCGCCAGAGGGCGTGCCCTTGGCTAAGTGGGCCTTTAAAATTTGCCGTAATCAATGGATAGATGATTATCGCTCGCAAAAAGTGCGCACCTTGGCAACGGATAAGCCAGAATTGCAAGACGAAAACTTCACCGACGGTGAAGCCGAGATGATTAACGATATTACTCTAGGGGAAGTCAATACCGCCATGAACTCATTATCGGATGAGCAGCGTGAAGTGCTCTCCCTGATCGCGGTGCAAGGCATGAGTTACAGTGAGGCTGCCGATATATTAGCCATCCCGACGGGCACCATAATGAGCCGTTTAGCACGCGCCAGGGCCAATATGGTGAGTTTTTTCAATCAAAAAAGTGGGAGCATGGCATGAAAATTACTGACGAAACCTTATCCGCCTTTATCGATGCTCAGCTGCCAGAAGCGCAGATGGAGCAGGTTAGGGAGGCCATTGCCTTAGATGAAACCCTCGCCGAGCGCCTCGCCGATTTGGCCATGGTCGACCCTATGGTGAAGGCTTATTATCAGGATATCGACCAGCACCCAGTGCCTGAAGCCACCTTAAGATTGCTGGAGGAGGATGTGGCGCCCACGGCTAAGATCATCGCCTTTCCAAGTTGGCGAAAACTGCAACAACAGGTACAACAACATGCAGCGGCATGGGTGTTTATTGCCTTGTTAGCAGGCTATGGGGTGTCGCAATTTGACATCATCAGTGGCACTGCCCCAGAGCCATCCTCAACCTTTGCCAGCCAAACCTCGTCGTTTGATCTTAACTTAGGTGAGCAATTAGAAAGTCAAATGAGCGGCCAAAGGATCGCCCTTACCGACAATCAAGCTTTATCGATAAGGTTAAGTTTTTACAATCAAGAGGGTGACTTGTGCCGTCAGTATGGTTTAGAAAGCGACAGCCAAATGAGCGAAAATATTAGCTGCAGGCAACAAGGTGAGTGGCAGCAGGTGGCCAGTGTCAGTTTGCCCAAGGATAAGACTGGAGATGCCCAATATCAGACCGCAAGTGGCGGCTCGGCGCTCGACTCAGTGTTAGATAGTATGATGAAAGGATCTGGGCTTACCTTAGTGCAGGAACAACAGGCACTGGCAAGTTTACAAGATTGATCCGCGAGGCTGATAGTCGTCAATTGCAATGGAATTGGGCCAAACCTTAAGCTATCAGCCGCTTTCTAACTCAAGTTGTTAACTCAAGTTTGCCACTAAAGCTTGTAAATCAGGCTTGTAACTTAAGTATAGGTTCATATGATACTAAAAACCCTGACGTTAATCTTTGCAGGCTTGTTCTTAATTGGGTGCAGTCAGCATGCTCTTTTTCAGCCCAATACAGTGGAAGAGGCGGGCTACCGTTTTACTGAGTACAAGATAACCCAAGGCTATTATCGGATAAGTGTTAGCTCAGCCAAGCATAACAATCTCGAACATCAAACCTTCGACCATAAAGCCCTCGAACAGCAGGCCCTAAACAGGGCTAGGGAACTGACGGAGCAACAAGGCTATGATTGGTTTGTGGTCATTAGCCCCACTCAGCAGCAAGAAGTAAAGCGTCAAACCCCAAGCCAAGTTAACAAAGCGGGGACCTCGGCAAGCAAGCAGGACTCGCATATTATCGAGATCCACATGGGAATTGGGGTTAAGCCTTAGGGCGAGTCAATTACCCCCAGTCTAATAATTTGAATAAGGGGAATTTTTGAGTGTTTTTAACTGGCCTCAATTGCTAGTATTAATGCTTAAAATATGAGGTGATCTATGGAAAGAAAATCTTCAATACTACTCGCTTTTGCGCTGTCATTTTCGGCTTCTGCCGAAGTCTATCAATGTGCTGATGGAAAGTATCAGGCGGATCCTTGCGATGAAAATAGTCAACCCGTTGATTTAAGTGGCGTAGGCAGTGTTATTCAACGGAGTGAAACTACTGTTCAATCAAGCGCGGTTTCAACTGCGACCTCAGACAAGAAAAAAGAAATCACCACTTACATTGAAAAGCGCCGCATTAGCCGCGAAATCGCCCAGCTTGAAAGCGACCGTCGGCGGGTCATAGCACAACGTGACCAGCGTTTGCGTAACCTGCGTGAGAGTAGCCAGTACGCCAATAATAATTTAGCTGGAGCGACCTGGCAGCAAAGCCTAGCTCAAGAACAACTTGCCGCGACTCAAGAGGCTGACACTCTAGTGGAGTCTATCGATAGGCAGATTGAGCAACTCAAAAAAGACCTTGAACCTTGATGTTTTCAGATCAGTGTATTGCGGAACTTACTCAAAACCACTCAGAATGCGAGCTGAGTTTTCTGGTATTCTAGCTAATGGTTAACTATGCCATGCATAGTCAAATTTCAGCAGTAGCCTTTTAAGTCAACAACTAACACCAATGTTGGAAAGGTGAAGCATGGCAATTTGCGAGACGGGCATCCATCCTATGGCCGCTTTTAGGTGTCGGATGGGTTGTTCAACTGCTAGATATTATAAATAATATGTTGTTTAATTTACCGCTTTTAAAATATCCCTCACTAATCTAGACTTCCTTGTAGTTGTTTTCTATATTCCACCCTAGTTTCAAGCAGTTTCATTGTTAGTAGACTAACAATAATCTCACTAGAGCTGGCCTATCATAGTGCAAGGGCGTGTATGCAAAAAGAGCTTCCGTTAAAAACGGCCCCAGTACAGCGTGACAGCCTGGGACGATGGATACTCAATTGTATGGCTGCAGTACTATTGACTGTCAGCGCCTTTTTCTTATGGGGGGCACATAGCCTAGTTGATTCTCGCTTCGATAATTTTGATGCAAGTGTCTATGAGCAACAGCTTTTGCGAGTCAGTGGCATCTTTGAGCAAAATCGCCTTTCCTTTGAGCTTCAGGTCAATGATTATGCCAGATGGGACCATACCGAAGCGTTCGTGTTAAATCAGCAGCCAGCTTATATAGAAGAAAATCTGTTTCCTACTTCTTTAGCGAATATTCAAGTCGATGGTTTTATCTTTACCCGTCTCGATGGCAGCCTAGTTACACCGCCGCTGTTACGAGTTGGTGCCGAGCTCACCCCTATGCCTGACCCTATGTGGGAAGCCATTAGCCAGCAGCTGCCCTCCCTGATTAAGAATGACAAAAGCACGGCCCACACTCGATTCGTCTGGTTTGAAGATGAGGTCATTATGGTCTCTGGTACTCATATCACTGACACAGCTCAGGCTAATGCCCCCAGTGGCTACCTCTTCTTTATCCGTCATCTTGATGAGGCTAGATTGGGTGCTCTGCGTGAACTCACTGGCGTTAATTTTAGATTGGCACAAACAACCAGCATGGATACCGTTGAAACTCAATTTACTTATAAGCGCCATAAGAGTCATCCCCATTGGCTTACAAGCATGAATTTAACGGGGTTACCTGCACTTATTCAAGTTCAAGGAAGCACACATTTACAAGCCGAACGCCAGTTAACCTTTACTTTGTTAGCCTTTAGTGTGGCAGGGCTTAGCATAGTGGCTTTGTTTGGGATTTATTGGCTTATTCATCTTAAGGTAATAAGAAGGCTAGAGTTATTTTCAAAGCTTGCGGATAAAAATCGGCAAACACGTGCTCAGTCGATCCGCTGGCCCGTCTCGGGCAGTGATGAACTCGATAATTTAGCTTCATCCATGAATGATTTTATTACCGAAGTTGAAGTGAGGCACAAGGAGCTAAACTACTTAGCCAACCATGATCCACTGACGGGTATAGGTAACCGCCGCTTGCTCATGGCGAGTCTTGACGACAAGATGGAACTATTGAAAAGCAACCCAAAATTTACCTGTAACTTACTGTTACTGGATATAGATCAATTTAAGCTATTCAATGACGGCTTGGGTCACGCAGCAGGCGATGAGATACTCTGTTTAATCGCTAAACGTCTAAGTACGAAGGTAAAAGATTCAGATACGTTAGTGCGTTTGGGTGGCGATGCCTTCGCTATTTTACAAGAAAATGTGTCCCTAGCCTCTACCCAAGACTTTGCTACGGATTTACTGCAACATCTTGCCGTTCCATTCGTATATCAAGAGCATCAGCTTAATCTGCGCGCCTCGATTGGTTTTGCACAAGTTAAGTTAAAGCTTTCCAAGGAGGATGTGATACGCAATGCCGATTTGGCCATGTATGAAGCGAAGCGCAGAGGTAAAAATCAGGTTGCCATTTTTACCGTTAATTTACTCGATACTGTGTCTAGGCGGATGCATTTAGAGCAGGCGCTCCGAGAAGCATTAAATCAGCAGAGTCTTGAAGTGTGGTTTCAACCTATTATAGATGCACGCTATGGCAAAATCGTTGGTATGGAGGCGCTCTCGCGCTGGTCATTGGAGGGGGAATATATCCCCGCGGACGAATTTATTAGTATTGCCGAAGCCTCAGGGATGGTTGCTCAACTTGGTAAGCAAGTGTTAGATAAGGTGGGGGCAGTATTACAAGAACTACGCCTGCAATACCCAGCCCTTGAGTGTAATGTTAACCTGTCTGTACAGCAATTTCGTGATCCTCAATTGATAAGCGATATAGTCGCTTGTAGAGTAAAATATCAGCTACCTGCATCAGCACTGCATCTTGAGTTAACCGAGAGCATGATTGCACAATCTGAGAGCGAAATTTTACCCATAATGAGAGCCTTAGTTAACCAAGGTTTTAAATTCCATTTAGATGATTTTGGTACCGGCTACTCTTCTTTAGAGCGCTTAAAACACTTGCCATTTGATACGCTAAAAATTGATCGCAGCTTCATCACCCCTCTTAGCCTAGGGGATGATGTCATGGTAAGAAATATCATCAACATAGGTCATGAATTGGGCATGAACCTCATTGCTGAAGGTGTCGAAAATGAACGAGAGCTTGAACATTTATTACAGCTTGGTTGCAATCAAATCCAAGGCTACTATTTTGCGCGGCCTATGCCTTACCATGCCTTAAAAATATGGCTTAAAGAACACCAAGATTAGGCGTCAATGAAACTCGGTGACCTGCTCGCGCTGATATTTAATAGCCTAGGGACCTTTCATAAACTTCAGCGGTGGCTTTTAACTGTAATGCACAGAATTTAACGGTGCCTGGCACAGTTAATTTTCTGTTGATTTTTAGCTTAAGATGTCCAAACTTCGTTTGGAATAAGATCGCAGGGTTCCACTCTGCACTGGCCAAGAGGGAAGATTCAACAGCAAATCCTCCCTCTTGGATCTCCCTCCGTGCCGCCCGCGAAGTTGTGGTTCCTCATCCAACAGCAAAAATACCTAACGGCTCGACAGCACATCCATGTGCTAACGAGCCTCAACCATCATCCATGATGCTTACACGGTATTTTTGCTGTTGTATTTCGGCAACTTCGAGGGGGGGATTGGTGCAACCTGTGAGTACCGTTTTCATGGAGGACTTGGTGTGTTGGAGTGAAGGGTTAATTGTCTAACAGAGATAAGCAAGGTGAAGCATGGCTATCCACCGTAAAAGCTGCGAGGAAATAATTTATATTTTCAAGTTGGGATATCAGGATAAAACGCAATATAGGATCATAAAAAGATAAGTCATCAGGAAATAGACCTTTTAAAGTGCTATTAGAACAGACTGTTAGCGTAAGGCTGTACAAAAAACAACTACCGAAAAACAGCGGGTTCCTATAACAT